>NZ_JBIASW010000009.1:65828-432426 GCF_042891215.1 Streptomyces sp. NPDC001914 | reverse complement strand
AACATCATCTGCGCGCTGGCCCGCCTCGACGGCCAGGTCGTCGGCATCGTCGCCAACCAGCCCCAGTCCCTGGCCGGCGTCCTCGACATCGAGGCCTCGGAGAAGGGGGCCAGGTTCGTGCAGATGTGTGACGCCTTCAATGTCCCGATCATCACGCTGCTGGACGTGCCCGGGTTCCTCCCGGGCGTGGACCAGGAGCACGGCGGGATCATCCGGCACGGCGCGAAGCTGCTCTACGCCTACTGCAACGCGACGGTGCCGCGGATCTCCCTCATCCTGCGCAAGGCCTACGGAGGTGCCTACATCGTCATGGACAGCCAGTCCATCGGCGCCGACCTCACCTACGCCTGGCCGACCAACGAGATCGCCGTGATGGGCGCCGAGGGTGCCGCCAACGTCATCTTCCGCCGTCAGATCGCCGACGCCGCCGATCCCGAGGCGATGCGCGTGCGCATGGTCAAGGAGTACAAGGCCGAGCTGATGCACCCGTACTACGCCGCCGAGCGCGGGCTGGTCGACGACGTCATCGACCCCGCCGAGACCCGCGAGGTCCTGATCAAGTCGCTCGCCATGCTCCGCTCCAAGCACGCCGAGCTGCCCTCCCGCAAACACGGCAACCAGCCCCAGTGACAGGGCGGTCGACCCTGTCGTCCCGATGGAGACACCACACATGCAGCAGCAACCGGCAAGGAGTGCGACCGTGCGCGTGCGCATCGCGCTCGACGTGATCTGCGTCCACTCCTACCTCGGCTACACCCGCTTCACCCGCGCGGCGGACCGGCTCCGCGCCGAGGGCCACCGCGTCCAGGTGGAGTTCCTGCCGTTCGAGCTCGCGCCGGGCGCGGGCACCGAGGCGGAGCCTCTGCTCCCGGTCCTGGAGCGGGTGTTCGGCCCGCAGGCGGTCCGGCAGACCCTCCGGTTCGCCGAGCAGGCCGCCACCGAGGGGCTGGAACTGCACTACGAACGGGCCCTGGCCACCGGCACGTTCGAGGCGCACCGGCTCATCGCCCGGGCCGCGCGGCAGGGCAGGGCCGAGGAGATGGTGGAGCGTCTCTTCCGCGCCCACTTCACCGACGGACTGCACATCGGAGACCCGGCCACCCTCGCCCGCCTCGCCGGCGAAGTCGGCGTCATGCCGGGCGAATCCGGCCCGGGGGCGGCGGAATCCGCCCCGGAGACGGCCGCGGAGGCGACCGCCGAGACCGGCCGGCTGCACGCCGAACTCGACCGCGTGCGCGGGCTCGGCGTCACCGGTGTGCCGGTGTTCTTCGTCGACGGCGCACCGCCGCTGACCGGATCCCAGCCGGAGGCCGTGCTGCTCTCGGCACTGCGCGAGGCGGCGCGATCCGCCCCCCACGGCTGAACCCGGGTGTCCGGAACCTCAGCTTTCCCACCGAGGCACGACAGATCCATGTCAAGCGCGTGATGCCGTGCCACGGGGCCTGGTTGGCTGAAGTCCACCCCCGGTCCGCATCCGCCGATGCGGTGATTTGTCGGCATCCCAGCACAGATAGGGCTCATCATGTTCTCGCGACGCAGGTTCCTGGGCTCCGCGATTGCGGTGGCCGGTGCCACTGCGGGGTTCACCGCATTGAATTCGACCGCGGCCGAGGCCGCCGCCCGCGCGGCCGCCCAGGTCGATCCGGAGGTGATCGTCAGGCCGGGTGACGCCCGGTACGCCGAGCTCGCGGGCCGCGGCTACAACAGCCGCTTCAGGGCCACGCCGGACGAGATCTGGCTCGTGCACTGCGCGTCCCAGGTGGAGAAGGCCGTCAACCGTGCCATCGCCGACAACCGGCGCGTCACCGTGCGCGGCGGCGGTCACTGCTTCGAGAAGCTGGTAGACGACCCGCAGTTCCGCGTGCTCGTCGACCTGTCGGAGATGAAGGGCGTCACCTTCGACCCGGCGATGAACGCCTTCGCCGTCCAGGCCGGCGCACGGCTGGGCGAGGTCTACAAGGCACTGTACGAGGGCTGGGGCGTCACGGTCCCGGGCGGTGTGTGCCCGGAGGTCGGCGTCGGCGGTCATGTCTCCGGTGGCGGGTACGGCCCGCTGTCCCGCCGCTTCGGACTCGTCGTGGACCACCTGTACGCCGTCGAGGTCGTCGTCGCGGACAGGGGCGGCAGAGCCCGTACGGTCATCGCCACCCGCAACGAGAACGACCCCCACCGCGACCTGTGGTGGGCGCACACCGGCGGTGGCGGCGGCGGGTTCGGCATCGTGACGCGGTTCTGGTTCCGTACCCCGGGCACCTCGGGCGGTGCGTCCTCGCTGCTGCCCAAGCCGCCCGCGCGGATGCGCAAGACCATCGTGACCTGGCCCTGGGCACAGCTCACCGAGGCGGGCTTCACGCGGCTGGTGCTGAACCACGGCGCCTGGCACGCGGCGAACAGCGCTCCGGGATCTCCGTACGCGGTGATGCACAGCTCGCTGCAGCTGCACTCGTCGATCGCGGGCACGGTTCAGCTGGAGATCCGTATGGACGCCACGCTCGCGAACACGGCCCAGCTCCACGACGACTACATCGGAGCGGTGAACGCGGGCGTCGGGGTGCAGCCGACGGTCGACGTCACGGAAGGCACCTGGCTGGAGATCGCCCTGGAGCCGACCGCCAGCTACGGCGCCTACTCGCGCCAGAAGTCCATGGGCGGGCATCTGCGCAAGCCGCTGACGGTCACTCAGGTCGGCGCGGTCTACCGCTCGTTGACCGACCCGAATCACTACGGGGTCGGCCTGGTGTACCTGGCGGCCTACGGCTGCAGGATCAACACGGTGTCGTCGTCCGCGACGGCGATCCCGCAGCGGGACTCCGTCATCAAGCTCTGGTACTCGAACAACTGGTCCGAGGCCTCGCAGGACGACATCGAGGTCGAATGGCTGCGCACGCTGCGCAAGAACGTCCACGCGGAGACGGGCGGCTTCCCCGCGCCCAACGCCCAGCAGGACGGCGGCTACATCAACTACCCCGACATCGACATGCGCGACCCGGCGCAGAACCTGTCCGGGGTGCCCTGGTACTCGCTCTTCTGGAAGGGCAACTACCCCAGGCTCCAGCGGGTCAAGAACACCTACGACCCCAAGAACGTCTTCCGGCACGCCCTGTCCCTGGACCCCAACTGACGAACCGCCCGGGCGTCAGGTCCTCGCGCCGGAGGCGAACGCCTCATCTTCACGACACACCCTGCCGGGACCGGGGCACTCCCGGTCCCGGCACGGCACGACAGCCCGGAGGGCTTCATGACCAGCAGTATCCCCGCTGCCAACTCCACCGCTCCCGGACGACGAGGGCTGCCCGCGTGGCAGGCGGCGGCGGGGGCCGCCGTGCTCGCCGCGGTCGTCGATCTCATCGTCCTGTTCATCGGTGACGCCGCCGGCGCCTCGCTGGTCCTGGAGCTCAACGGCAAGCCCGACGAGATCGGCGCCGGTGACGTGATCTTCATGTCCGTCGCCGCGCCGGTCATCGGCATCACGGCCACCGTGCTGCTGGCCCGCTGGAAGCCGGTGTTCCTCCGGGTGGGCCAGTTCGTGGGCGGTGCCGCGGCGCTGCTCACCGCCATCGGCCCGCTGACCCAGGACACCGACGGCGGCACCGCCGCCACTCTGATCACGATGCACCTGTTCGTCGGCTTCGTCGCGGTCGCCGCGCTGGAGGCGATCCGCAGGTCCCGCGCCTGACGCACGGGGTTCGCCCGGCGGCCCTCCGGAACCCGAACGGGTTCCGGAGGGCCGCCGACGTCTTTCGGGGAGGAACCATGGCAGTACGGAAGGACGACGTCCGGCAGGACCGCACGGGGCAGGACGGCACGAGCGACGGTTCGCCGACGCCGACCGACCACCCCTGGCGTGTCGTCAGCGGCTCTCCGACGGCCGAGGAGGTCGCCGCGGTCGCGGTGGCGCTCTCCGCCGTTCTGTCCGCGCGCGCCGCGCGGGCGTCGCGGGAGACGGGTGAGGACTCGCGGACCGGCGCCGGATGGACGCCGTTCTCGGCACGGCGCGGGACGGCCACGTCATGGGCCGCCGACCCCGGGCCGGGCTGGCGCGGCGCCGCGTGAGGGGACTCCTCCGGCGGTCGGCGCGGAGCCTCGACGGGGGCCTCGCCCGCAGGGCGGGCCGTCCCGTCGGCGATGCCACGACGGGCCCGGAAGGGAGGCGGAGGACCGGCCGGTCGCCGTTGACCGAACGGGTCCGCACTCGGACCTTGGTCCGGGTGGGTCAGGCATGCCCCAGGCGGAAGCCGACACCGCGGGCGGTGACGATCCAGTCGCTCGATCCCAGCTTGCTCCGCAGGCTGCTGACATGTGTGTCGATGGTGCGCCCCGGCGCGGACCGGGAGTCCCTCCAGACCTGAGCCATGATCTGCCGGCGGGTGACCACCCTGCCCGGCTGCGAGGCCAGCAGATACAGCAGATCGAATTCCTTGCGCGTCACGTCCACGGGCCGGCCGTCGAGGCTGATCTCCCGGGCACGCGGATCGATGCCGAGGGGACCGACCGTGATGGCCTCCTCCGCAGAGACTGGCTGAGCGGAGACCCGGCGCATGACGGCTTCGATGCGGGCGATCAGCTCGGCGAGACTGTACGGCTTGGTCACGTAGTCGTCCGAGCCGGCGCGCAGACTGAGCACCCGGTCCAACTCCGAGTCACGAGCCGTGACGACGATGATCGGCACGTCGCACACGGACCGGATGCTGCGGCAGAGTTCGACCCCGTCGAGGTCGGGCAGATCGAGGTCGAGAAGCAACAGGTCGGCGCTCCGGAAACGCTGCAGTGCCTGAGCGCCGGTCGGCACGCTCTCCGCCTGGAAGCCGTGCCGGAACAGGTTGCGGATGAGCGACTTCGCCACCTGCGGCTCGCTGTCGACGGAGAGCACGCGTAACGCCTTTCGCGCTCGCCTCGCTTCGGGCCTGACCTGCGCATTCCGCACGGCGACCTGGTGCGGCGTGTCGGGCTGGACAAACTTTATGGAATGATGCCCCATCCGTGATTCCCCCTGTATTCATCCGTTTAAGTCGGCGTCGCACCAAGCAATAGAAGGTCCTTCTCCGAGGGTACAGACCAGTTAGTCGATCCGTCAAAGATCAATGATTGACAATCGATGAATAAACGAAATTGGAAACGCGGTCGCAACAATAAGAAATCGGGGAATAATCGCGCGCCGACGTCCCGCTGTGCGGCGACCGGCTCTTCGTGATCACTCAACCCGCAGATGCTGCCGTTTCCGGCCTGCCTCTTTGTCGCTCGGCCAATTTCGTCAACCCCCGTGTACAGCTACTCCAGACTCTCGCGATACATCGTACACGAGCCCGCGTACGACGTATACGTGCGACAAGTCACTCCCCTCGGAGGTGGAGCACATGGTCCTGCCCAAAAGAACACACTATCGAGACACTTTGTGAATAAGCAGGGATGAATCGGCCACCTTGTGGCCGACGCACTCACTGGCTCGATCTTGACGCCATTCCGAATAGGGGGAGCGTGAACATGTCATCAGTGCAGGCCGTGGATGATCATTCGTCGGAAGCGAAAGAGGTCCGCCGGCTGAGCCGGGTGGTCATCAGATTCGCGGGGGACTCCGGGGATGGTATGCAGCTCACCGGCGACCGCTTCACCGCGGGAACGGCCTCGTTCGGCAACGACCTCTCGACGCTGCCCGACTTCCCCGCCGAGATCCGCGCGCCCGCAGGCACCCTGCCGGGCGTCTCCTCGTTCCAGCTGCATTTCGCCGACCACGACATCCTCACGCCGGGTGACGCCCCCGACGTGCTGGTGGCGATGAATCCGGCCGCGCTGAAGGCGAACATCGGCGACCTGCCGCGCGGCGCCGAGATCGTCCTCGACGCCGACGAGTTCACCGGGCGGGCGCTGCGGAAGGTCGGGTACGAGGCGTCACCGCTGGAGGACGGTTCGCTGGACGGCTATCGCGTCCATCCGGTGCCGCTGACCACGCTGACGGTGGAGGCGCTGGCCGGATTCGACCTGCCCCGCAAGGAGGCCGAGCGCTGCAGGAACATGTTCGCGCTGGGGCTGCTGAGCTGGATGTACAACCGTCCGGCCGAGGGTCTGGAGAAGTTCCTGACCGTGAAGTTCGCACGAAAGCCCCTCGTCGCCGCGGCGAACACGGCCGCGTTCCGGGCGGGGTGGAACTTCGGTGAGACGACGGAGGACTTCGCGGTCTCCTACGAGGTGGCGCCGGCGTCGAAGGCGTTCCCGACGGGTACGTACCGGAACATCTCGGGGAATCTGGCTCTGTCGTACGGCCTTGTCGCGGCGTCCCGGCAGGCGGATCTGCCGCTGTACCTGGGCTCCTATCCCATCACCCCGGCCTCCGACATCCTGCATGAGCTGAGTAAGCACAAGAACTTCGGGGTGCGCACCTTCCAGGCCGAGGACGAGATCGCGGGCATCGGCGCGGCGCTGGGCGCGGCGTTCGGCGGCTCGCTGGCCGTGACGACGACGTCGGGTCCCGGTGTGGCGCTGAAGTCGGAGACGATCGGACTGGCCGTCTCCCTCGAACTGCCGTTGCTGGTCATCGACATCCAGCGCGGCGGCCCGTCGACGGGTCTGCCGACCAAGACCGAGCAGGCGGATCTGCTGCAGGCGATGTACGGGCGCAACGGTGAGGCGCCGGTGCCGATCGTGGCGCCGCGCACGCCGGCCGACTGTTTCGACGCGGCGCTGGAGGCGGCGCGGATCGCGTTGACCTACCGGACACCCGTCCTGCTGTTGTCGGACGGCTACCTGGCCAACGGCTCCGAGCCGTGGCGCATTCCGGAGACGGACGAACTCCCGGACCTGCGCGTGCAGTTCGCGCAGGGTCCGAACCACACGCTGGAGGACGGCACCGAGGTCTTCTGGCCCTACAAGCGTGATCCGCAGACCCTGGCCCGTCCGTGGGCGGTTCCCGGAACTCCGGGGCTGGAGCACCGGATCGGCGGGATCGAGAAGCAGGACGGCAGCGGGAACATCTCCTACGACCCCGCCAACCACGACTTCATGGTCCGCACCCGCCAGGCCAAGATCGACGGCATCGACGTCCCGGACCTGGAGGTCGACGACCCCACCGCCGGCACCGACACCGCGGCCACCACCCTTGTCCTGGGCTGGGGTTCGACCTACGGGCCGATCACCGCCGCGGTCCGCCGGCTGCGCACCGCGGGAGAACACATCGCCCAGGCGCACCTGCGCCACCTCAACCCCTTCCCGCGCAACCTCGGTGACGTCCTCGGCTCCTACGACCGTGTGGTGATCCCGGAGATGAACCTCGGCCAGCTCGCCACCCTCGTCAGGGCCGCCTACGTCATCGACGCCCGGAGCCACACCCAGGTCAACGGCATGCCGTTCAAGGCCGAACAGCTCGCGCGGGCTCTCTCGGAGGCCATCCATGCCCAGTGACGAACTCTCCGCACCGATGAGGGCCGAAGTCCGCCTGACCGCGAGGGACTTCAAGTCCGATCAGGAAGTGCGCTGGTGCCCCGGCTGCGGTGACTACGCGATCCTCGCCGCCGTGCAGGGCTTCATGCCCGAACTCGGCCTGGCGAAGGAGAACATCGTCTTCGTCTCCGGCATCGGCTGCTCCTCCCGCTTCCCGTACTACATGAACACCTACGGGATGCACTCCATCCACGGCCGCGCCCCCGCCATCGCCACCGGCCTGGCCTCCTCACGCCGCGACCTGTCGGTGTGGGTCGTCACCGGCGACGGCGACGCCCTGTCCATCGGCGGCAACCACCTCATCCACGCCCTGCGCCGCAACGTCAACCTGAAGATCCTGCTCTTCAACAACCGCATCTACGGCCTCACCAAGGGCCAGTACTCCCCGACCTCCGAGGTCGGCAAGATCACCAAGTCGACGCCGATGGGCTCCCTGGACGCCCCCTTCAACCCGGTCTCGCTGGCGATCGGCGCGGAGGCCTCCTTCGTCGCCCGCACCGTGGACTCCGACCGGGGGCACCTGACCGACGTGCTGCGCCAGGCCGCCGCCCACCCCGGCACCGCCCTGGTGGAGATCTACCAGAACTGCAACATCTTCAACGACGGCGCCTTCGAGGTCCTCAAGGACCGGCAGTCCGCCGAGGAGGCGGTCATCCGGCTGGAGCACGGCCGGCCCATCCGCTTCGGCGCCGACGCCTCCCGCGGCGTGGTCCGCGACCCGCGCACCGGCGACCTCCAGGTCGTCACCGTCACCCCGGACAACGAGGCCGACGTCCTGGTCCACGACGCGCACACCGCCTCCCCCACCACCGCGTTCGCGCTGTCCCGCCTCGCCGACCCCGACACCCTGCACCACACCCCCATCGGAGTGTTCCGCTCCGTCGACCGGCCGGTCTACGACACCCAGATGGCCGACCAGCTCGACACCGCCATCGAACAGAACGGCAAGGGCGACCTCGCCGCCCTCCTCGCCGGCGGCGACACCTGGACCGTCGTCGGCTGACCGCCCTCACACGGCGGCGTTCGGCCCCGGCTGTCACGCTTGGTTACTATGTTCCTTCATGACGGAGGCCGGAAGTCCCAGGCGTGCCGTGGAATGTATGGCGAAAGAACCGTGGGGCATTGGAAAATGCTGAGGAAGGTCGCTGTAACCCGCTATGTCGCGCCGCTGCGCGAGGGTGGCTCGTTGCCGGGGCTCGTCGAGGCCGACGACCTGGGGACCTACGTCGTGAAGTTCACCGGAGCCGCCCAGGGGCACAAGGCGCTGGTCGCCGAGATCATCGTCGGTGAGCTGGCCCGCGCCCTCGGTCTGCGCTTCCCCGAACTGGTCCTCGTCGACTTCGACCCGGCCTCGGGCGAGCACGAACCCCATCAGGAGATCCAGGACCTGCTGCGGGCCAGCGCCGGGCTCAACCTCGGCATGGACTACCTCCCGGGTGCGAAGGACTTCACGCCCGAGGTCGCTCGGACGTTCCCGGTCGACCCGCTGGAGGCGGGCAAGGTGATCTGGCTGGACGCCCTCACGGTCAACGTGGACCGCACGGTGCACAGTTCGAATCTCATGGTCTGGCCCACCTTCGGCATCGCGCCGCCCCGCCTGTGGCTGATCGACCACGGCGCCGCCCTCGTCTTCCACCACCGCTGGGACGCCTCGGCGCCGGAGAAGGCCTACGACTTCAGGAGCCACGCGCTCGGCGGCCACGGCCCGGACACCCGCGCGGCCGACGCCGAACTGGCGCCGATGGTCACCGGGGAACTGCTGCGCACGATTCTGGCGCAGGTGCCCGACGCCTGGCTCATGGACGAGCCGGGCTTCGCGGGCCCCGACGCGGTCCGCGAGGTGTACGCCGGCTACCTCCTCGCCCGTGTCCGCGCCTCCGCCGCCTGGCTCCCCACGGACTTCCCGAGCCGCGAACAGCTCGCCGCCGAGGACGCCGACCGCGCGGAGCGGACCCAGCGGGGGCGCCCGGACTGGCTCAAGCGCGTCCCGGACCTGCACGGCAAACCGGCGGCGGAACAGGATTGGTCGGTGCATCTGGGATGACGGACGTCCAGCGGGTCCAGATCGAGTACTGCACCCAGTGCCGCTGGCTGCCCCGTGCGGCCTGGCTGGCCCAGGAACTGCTCACGACCTTCGAGGCGGAGCTCGACGAGCTGTCCCTCAAGCCCGGCACCGGCGGCGTCTTCGTCGTCCGGGTCAACGACGAGGTGATCTGGGACCGCCGCGAGCAGGGCTTCCCCGAGCCGACGGCGGTCAAGCGCCTGGTGCGCGACCGAGTGGCCCCGGAGAAGTCCCTGGGCCACTCGGACCGTACGGCGGAAGCTGCGGACTGAGCCGGGTCAGCCGGTGAGCTGCTCGTAGGCGGGCAGGGTGAGGAAGTCCGCGTAGTCCTCGTCCAGTGCCACCTTCAGGAGCAGGTCGTGCGCCTGCTGCCAGCGGCCCGCCGCGAAGGCCTCCTCGCCGATCTCGGCGCGGATGGCCGCGAGTTCCCGGGCGGCGATCTCGCGCGCCAGCTCCGGGGTGGCCGCCACGGTCCTGCCGTCGTGCTCGAAGACGACACCCGCGTTGATCCACTGCCAGATCTGCGAGCGCGAGATCTCGGCGGTGGCGGCGTCCTCCATGAGGTTGAAGATGGCGACCGCGCCCAGGCCGCCCAGCCATGCCTCGATGTAACGGATGCCGACCTGCACGGCGTTGACCAGGCCGTCGTACGTCGGCCGGGCGTCGAGCGAGTCGACGGCGATGAGGTCGCCCGCCGCGACCGACACGTCCTCGCGCAGCCGGTCCTTCTGGTTCGGCCGGTCGCCGAGGACGGCGTCGAAGGAGGCCATCGCGATCGGGACGAGGTCGGGGTGGGCCACCCACGAGCCGTCGAAACCGTCGCCCGCCTCACGGTCCTTGTCGGCCTTGACCTTCTCGAAGGCGACCTTGTTGACCTCCTCGTCGCGCCGCGAGGGGATGAACGCGGCCATGCCGCCGATCGCGTGGGCGCCGCGCCGGTGGCAGGTGCGGACGAGGAGTTCGGTGTACGCCCGCATGAACGGAGCCGTCATCGTGACCGCGTTGCGGTCCGGCAGGACGAACTTGGTCCCGCCGTCACGGAAGTTCTTGACGATGGAGAACAGGTAGTCCCAGCGGCCCGCGTTCAACCCGGAGGCGTGGTCGCGGAGTTCGTAGAGAATCTCGTCCATCTCGTACGCGGCCGTGATCGTCTCGATCAGGACGGTCGCGCGGACCGTGCCCTGCGGGACGCCGACGTAGTCCTGCGCGAAGACGAACACCTCGTTCCACAGGCGGGCTTCGAGGTGGGACTCGGTCTTGGGCAGGTAGAAGTACGGGCCCTTGCCGAGGTCGAGCAGCCGCCGCGCGTTGTGGAAGAAGTAGAGGCCGAAGTCGACGAGCGCGCCGGGCACGGGCGTGCCGTCGGCGGCCATGAGGTGACGCTCGTTCAGATGCCAGCCACGCGGCCGCATCACGACGGTCGCGAGCTCGGCGTCCGGCCTGAGGGCGTACGACTTGCCGGAGCCGGGATCGGTGAAGTCGATGCTCCGGGTGTACGCGTCGATCAGGCTGAGCTGGCCGAGGACGACGTTCTCCCAGGTGGGCGCCGAGGCGTCCTCGAAGTCCGCGAGCCAGACCCGGGCGCCGGAGTTGAGCGCGTTGATGGTCATCTTGCGGTCGGTGGGGCCGGTGATCTCGACCCGGCGGTCCTCGAGCGCGGGCGGAGCCGGGGCCACCTTCCAGGAGTCGTCCGCGCGGATCGCGGCGGTCTCCGGGAGGAAGTCGAGCGTGGAGGTGCGGGCGATCTCGGCGCGCCGCTCCGCGCGGCGGGCGAGGAGCTCGTCACGCCGGGGCGTGAACCGCCGGTGCAGCTCGGCCACGAAGGCGAGGGCCGCCTCGGTGAGGACCTCCTCCTGCCGGGGCAGGGGCTCGGCGTCGACGATGGCCAGCGGGGACGGCGCTGGTGCGGACATGAGCTGTCACTCCTTCAGCGAGCTGCGTGCGGGCGAGCTGGTTGCGATCCGCGTACGGGGCCTGCGGGCGCGCCGCGGGCCGGTCGCACGAGCGAACCATGGGTGGCGTCACCACGCCTGGCACCCGGTGCCGTGGCGCGCGCGGCCCGGGCCGGGCGCCCTCGGTACGGCGAGGCGCTTCTGATCAGTGGATACTAATTTCCTCATCGTGGAAGTTCAATGGTTTGTTGATGTCGAGATTCTCCAGCGCGACGGAGAGTGGCTCCCGGTGCCACCCCGTTCACTCAAGGTGGACCAGGTCGGCCTCCGTGTCGATGTCGTACGCCCGCGCCACGTCCCCGCACTCGACGAGGGTGACCGCTTCCCCGTGATCCCGCAGATAGGCGCGCGCTCCCCGGTCGCCGGTGGCGGACGCCGCGATCCCGGCCCAGTGGCCGGCCCCGAACAGCACCGGATGGCCGCGTTCACCCCCGTACGCCGCCGCGGCGAGCGTCAGCGGGGAGACGTACGCGGCCAGCACCCGGGCCACCGCCGCACGGCCGATCCCCGGCTGGTCCACGAGCGACACCAGTGCCGCCTGGGCCCCCGAGCCGGCCAGCGAGTCGAGTCCGGCCCGCAGCGAGGAGCCCATGCCCTCCTCCCAGTGAGGGTTGTCCACGAGGACGCACCCGGAAAGCCGCGCCTGATCCCGTACGGCGTCGGCCCGGGCGCCGAGGACGACGTGGACGCGGGTGCAGCCGCCGGCCCGCAGCTCCTCCACCGCGTGTTCGACGAGGGGCCGCCCCCGGTGGGGCAGCAGTGCCTTGGGGCGTCCCCCGAGACGCCGTCCGCCCCCGGCCGCCAGCACCAGCCCCGCCACCTCGCCCTTGTTCTCCGTCATGTCCCCTGCATACCCGACCGGGCCCGGCCGTGCCCCGGAACGCCGGCCGTCACCGCGGTGTCCCCGGGCTGAATTTCGGTCCGCGCAGTGGCGCACGGCGCACCGGGTGGCGTTTACTGGCCCGCGTCCCCCGGCGCCTGACCACCGCCACGGGGAGCTGGAGCCGACATGGGCGGGACCGACGCACGACAGCGTGTGCGAGGGGGAGAGCTGTGTTGCGGAGCTTGGGGCAGAGACCGGTGACGGGCAGCGACGAGGATCCGAGGGTGGCGGAGTTGCGTACCGCCGTCGCCCGGCTGCGCCGTGAACTCGCCGTCCATCCCGTCGAGTTCCCCGACCGGGGTATCGCCGAGGACGAGCTCGCGTCCCTCGCCGCGATGGCCGCCGGAGGCCTTCCGGAGATCCCCCGGCTGCGCCGCTCGCTCCTCCTCGTCGCCGGCGCGATCGGCTCGGTGAGCGCTCTCGCCACCCGCCTCGCGGACGTCCGCAGCGCGGTCGAACTCTTCGGCGAACCCCCGCACCGCACCCGGCACTGAACCCCCGTACCGCACCCGCCACTGAACCGCCGGTCAGGTCCTAGCGCCCTCTGCGGATGACCCCCCGCTCGGTGGCCGCCGCCACGGCCGACGTACGGGAGTCCACGCCCAGCTTGGCGTAGATGTGCACCAGATGGGACTTCACGGTCGCCTGGCTCAGGAACAGCTTCTTGCTGATCTGCTGGTTCGAGAGACCGTCCTTGACCAGTTCGAGGACCTCCAGTTCGCGACGGCTGAGGGCCGCGGCCGGGGTGCGCATGCGGTCCATGAGCCGGTCGGCGACCTTCGGGGCGAGCGCCGAGTGACCCGAGGCGGCGGTGCGCACGGCGGCGGAGAGCTCCTCGGGAGGGGCGTCTTTCAGGAGGTAGCCGCACGCGCCCGCCTCGACCGCGGCGAGGATGTCCGCGTCGGTGTCGTACGTCGTCAGGACGAGGACCCGGGGTGCGCCGGGGCGTGCCGTGATGGCCGCCGTCGCCTCGGCCCCGTGCATTCCGGCGCCGAACTGGAGGTCCATGAGGACGACGTCCACACCGCCGCCCTCGGCCCGCTCCACCGCGGCCTCCGCCGTCGCCGCCTCGGCGACGACCTCGAAGTCCGGCTCGGCGGACAGCACCGCGCGCAGTCCGGCACGGACGACGGGATGGTCGTCCGCGAGCAGCAGACGGACGCTCATGCCCGGCTCCCCACGACACCGCGGTCCGTCCCGGCCGGCTCCCCGGTCGCGGGCACAGCCACGGGCAACGGCAGCGTGACCGCCACCGCCGTGCCCTGCCCGGGAGCCGACTCGACGGTGAACGTCCCGCCCAGCGACCGCGCGCGCGAACGCATCGCGGGCAGACCGAAGCCCCCGTCCGCCGTGTCTCCGCCGACGGACTCCCGGCCAGCGGCGTCTCCGCCGAGGGATTCCCCGTCAGCGGTGTCTCCGGCCGTGACGTTGCTCGCAGTGGCGTCGCCGTCCCGGCGGTCCCGGTTCCGGTTCCGGTGGTCACGGTCCGTGTGGTTCCGGTCCGGTGGTCGTACGTCGCCCGGGGTGAACCCGATGCCGTCGTCCACCACGTCCAGGGCGACCGAGGTGTCCATGAAGCTGAGCGTGATCTCCACGCGGTCCGCGTGCGCGTGGCGCAGGGTGTTGCCGAGCGCCGACTGCGCGATCCGCAGCAGGGCCACCTCGTACGGGGTCGGAAGCGCGACCGGCGGCCCGCTCACCGAGAAGCGGACCTTCGGTGTGTCCACGGCGGCCGACCGGCACAGCCGTTCCAGCGCGCCGGTGAGCGAACCGTGCTCCAGGCCGGGAGGGGTGAGCGCGCGGACGAAGCGGCGGGCTTCGGCGAGGTTGTCCTGCGCCGTCGCCCGGGCCTGCTCCACGTACGGGGCGGCGGGGGAGTCCCCGGGCAGCAGCCGCTGGGCGGCCCGCATCAGGAGCTGGATGCTGGACAGGCCCTGGGCGAGCGTGTCGTGGATCTCGCGGGCCAGTCGCTCCCGTTCGGCGAGCGTGCCCGCCGCGCGCTCGGCCTCGGCCAGCTCGGCGCGGGCCTCGATGAGCTCGTCGATCAGCTCGCGGCGGCGCTCGCTCTCCCGGTACAGCGCCTCGTACCCGAGGACCGTCGCGACCGCGACCCCCGCCCCGAGCAGCGGCCCGATGAAGGCGCCGGGCGTGAGGGGCGCGCCGTGCGCCACGAAGCTCGCGACGGCCGCCCCCGCGGTCAGGGCGACCGCGGGCAGGCTCCAGCGCACCGGCAGCAGGTGCAGCTGCAGGAAGTAGAGCGGGAACGCCACCCACAGCCCGTCCGGTGAGAGCGCGACGAGTGCCAGCCAGCTCGCGCTGAGGGCGGCCACCCACAGGGCGGACGCCCGCCGGGAGCGTCGCACCGCCGGGGAGACGGCACCCGCCACGAGCACCGCGCCCGTCACCAGGACCGACACGACGACCGCCGTCGGGTGCCGGGTGTCCCCGGAACGGACGGCGGCCAGCAGGAGAAGGCCGGCGAGCAGGACGTACAGGCACAGACGCAGGACGGCGACGACGGGGGAGCGGCGGGGGACATTCATGGTCGTTCCAGGGTAGGCGGGACAGCGCCGGCCCCGGTCAACCGAAAGGTTGAAAGAGGGCCGCACCCTTCGCCGGCGCGGCCTCCCTCCCGGGTCCGTGAGCCGTCGTTCCCGCGGCTCCGCCCGATGGGTCCCCCGGCGGTCCGGGCGCCCCTCCTTCGGCCCGCCCGAAGCATGCGGCGGAGCGATGCCCCGGACGGGGTCCGGGCGACAGGCTCTGGGCATGTTCGTCGCATGGAGAGACCTACGCTTCGCCAAGGGGCGGTTCGCCCTGATGGGAGCCGTGGTCGTACTGATCACCCTGCTCGTGGGGCTGCTGTCCGGGCTGACCGCCGGGCTCGCCGAGGAGAACACCTCGGCGGTCACCGGCCTGCCCGCCGACCATCTGGCCTTCGCCGCGCCGGCCGCGGGACAGCCGGTGTCCTTCACCGGCTCCCCGATACCGGCCGGCGCCCGGGAGACCTGGGCCGCCAGGTCTGGAGTCACCTCGGCCGAGCCGATCGGCATCCGCACCCTGAACGCCTCCGCCGGGGACCGTACGGCCGCGGTGTCCTCCTTCGCCGTGCGGCCCGGCTCCGGCATCGCCCCGCCGGGAGTCGCCCCCGGGCGTGCCGTGCTGTCCGAGAAGGCCGCCGCCGCGCTCGGTGCGGGGCCGGGGGACCGGGTGGTGCTCGGCGGCGCCGGGCTCACCGTCGCCGCCGTGTCCGGGCACGCCTCGTACAGCCACACCCCCGTCGTGTGGACCGACCTCTCCGGTCCGGCGACCGTGCTCGCCCTGCGCACCGACGGAGCCGATCTTCGGGCGGGCGACCGGGCCGCCGGCACCAAGTCGTTCACCAGGGGCGACGCCCTCGCCGCCATTGGCTCCTACCAGGCCGAGAACGGCTCGCTGCAGCTCATGCGCGGATTCCTCTTCGTCATCTCGGCGCTCGTCACCGGAGCGTTCTTCACGGTCTGGACGATCCAGCGCTCGCCCGACATCGCGGTCCTGAAGGCGCTGGGCGCCTCCACGCCGTACCTCCTGCGCGACGCGCTCGGGCAGGCCGTGTTCATGCTCTCCGTCGGGACCCTGCTCGGCACCGGACTCGCGGCGGGAGCGGGCGCGCTCGTGCGGGGCGGCGACGTTCCGTACGCCCTGGACGTCACGACCGTGTTCGGACCCGCCGCGGTGACGATCGCCCTGGGGGCCCTCGGCGCGGGGCTGGCCGTCCGCCGCGTCACGGCCGTCGACCCGCTGACCGCGCTGGCGAGCGCCCGATGAGGATCCGGCGGGGCTCGCCGGGCCCACGCCGAGACCCCGAACCCGGTCGCACCGAACCGGACCGAACCGGTCGCACCGAACCGGTCGCACCGAACCGGACCGAATCGGTCCGCCCGACGGAACCGAACGGACCGGCTCGTCCGACGGAACCGACCGGACCGGCTCGTCCGACCGAACCGAACGGACCGGCCGGGCCTCGGACCGACCGGACCGACCCGCAGGAGAGTGCCGCATGAGCCTGACCCTCGATGACATCACCCTCACCTACCCCGACGGCGACGACCGTCTGACCGCTCTGGACGGTGTCGCCCTCCGGGTGCCGGCCGGAACGACGACGGCCGTCGTGGGCCCCTCCGGGTCCGGCAAATCCAGCCTCCTCGCGGTCGCCGCGACCCTGGTCGCCCCGGACCGCGGGCGGGTTCTCGTCGGCGGTACGGAGACGGGGGCGCTGACCCCGGCCGAGCGTGCCGTGCTGCGGCGGCGCGAGATCGGCATCGTGTTCCAGCAGCCCAACCTGCTGCCCTCGCTGACCGCGCTGGAACAGCTCCAGGTGATGGGTCACCTGGACGGACGCCGTCACGTGACGGGCCGTGCGCGGGAGCTGCTCGCCGAGGTCGGGCTCGACGGCCTGGCGCACCGGCGGCCGCACCAGTTGTCGGGCGGTCAGCGGCAGCGGGTGAACATCGCCCGCGCGCTGGTCAACGAGCCGTCGGTGCTGCTGGTCGACGAGCCGACCAGCGCCCTCGACCGGGAACGCGGGACGGTGGTGCTCGACCTGCTGCTGCGGCTCACCAGGGAACGCGCGACGGCGACCGTCCTCGTCACGCACGACCACGCCCACCTGGGCGAGGTGGACACGGTGCGGGAGATGAGGGACGGGCGCCTGGGGACACCTGCCGTGGTGCCGACCACGGAGTGACCCGGTCGCGGACCGGCGTGATGCCTACGGCTCCGCCTACCCGTGCAGGCGCCATGCCTGCGGCTCCCCGTCTTCGTGCAGCCGGGATGCCTGGGGCTCCGCGTCCCTGTCCGGGCGGTATGCCCGCGGCTCCGCGTTTCCACGCAGGCGGGATGCCTGCGCTTCCGCGTCCCTGTCCGCGGGACGCCCCCGGCATCCCGTCCACGCGGGCGGGGAGCCGTTCGGTGCGTGGGTCAGCCGGTGTTCGGGCCCGTGCTGGCCAGTGCCTCCGACAGTTCCACCGCGACCTGCTGGAGCACCGGCACGATCCGCTCGGTGGCGGCCTCGGTGACGCGGCCCGCCGGGCCGGAGATCGAGATCGCCGCGGCGGTCGGGGAGTCGGGCACCAGGACGGCCAGGCAGCGGACGCCGATCTCCTGCTCGTTGTCGTCGATCGCGTAGCCGGTCCGGCGCACCTCGTCGAGCGCGGCGAGGAAGCCGTCCGGCGTGGTGATCGTCTTCTCCGTCGCGGCGGGCATCCCCGTACGGGCCAGCAGCGCGCGCACCTCGTCGTCCGGGGTGTGCGCCAGCAGCGCCTTGCCGACACCCGTGGAGTGCGGCAGCACCCGGCGGCCCACCTCGGTGAACATGCGCATCGAGTGCTTGGACGGCACCTGGGCGACGTAGACGATCTCGTCCCCGTCGAGCAGCGCCATGTTCGCGGTCTCGCCGGTCTCCTCCACCAGACGCGCCAGGTACGGGCGGGCCCAGGTGCCCAGCAGCCGGGAGGCGGACTCGCCGAGGCGGATCAGCCGGGGCCCGAGGGCGTACCGGCGGTTGGCCTGCTGCCGTACGTACCCGCAGGCCACCAGTGTGCGCATCAGCCGGTGGATGGTGGGCAGCGGCAACCCGCTGCTCGCGGAGAGCTCGCTCAGACCGACCTCGCCCCCGGCGTCCGCCATGCGCTCCAGCAGGTCGAAGGCGCGCTCGAGGGACTGGACGCCGCCACTGGAAGCGGACGATCTCGAGTCGGTGGTGCTGGCGCTGGACGGCGGCACGGCGGCGGTCCTTTCGGGGCGCGGTTTCGAGCGGGGTGACCCGAAGACTCTCGAAGGGGGCGGCGGCGGGTGGCGGGCGGGCAGAAGCGCAGCCTACCCGGCAGCCGACGGGCCACCGGGTAGGGTAAGACTACTTCTACCTGACGGAAAGTTGCTTCCGTATAGCGAAATCGAGCCGGTCTGTTGCGTCCGGGGTCGATGGCGCGACCGGGTCGGGGGAGGGTGGAGAAATGGACCCTTGACGGGGCGGGGGCCGGAGTGAAGACTTCTTCAACAGAAAGTTGAATTCCGTTACGCGGAAGCAACCCGGCGGCAACGGGAGTCGACGGCGGCGGAGAGAGGGGTCCGGGTGTCCGATGCCGAACTGGTGCTGCGCTCGACGCGTGTCATCACGCCCGAAGGGACGCGTGCCGCTTCGGTCGCGGTCGCCGCGGGGAAGATCACGGCCGTGCTGCCGTACGACACCGAGGTGCCGTCCGGTGCCCGGCTCGAGGACTTCGGTGACGACGTCCTGCTGCCCGGGCTCGTCGACACCCACGTCCATGTGAACGACCCCGGCCGCACCGAGTGGGAGGGCTTCTGGACCGCGACCCGCGCCGCGGCCGCCGGTGGCATCACCACCCTGATCGACATGCCGCTCAACTCCCTTCCGCCGACGACGACGGTCGCGGGCCTCCGTACGAAGCAGGACGTCGCCCGCTCCAGGGCGCACGTCGACGTCGGCTTCTGGGGCGGCGCGCTGCCCGGCAACGTGAAGGACCTCCAACCCCTCCACGACGCGGGGGTGTTCGGGTTCAAGGCGTTCCTGTCGCCTTCCGGGGTCGAGGAGTTCCCCGAACTGGACCAGGAACAGCTCGCCCGGTCCCTCGCCGAGATCGCCGGCTTCGGCGGCCTGCTGATCGTGCACGCCGAGGACCCGCACCACCTGGCCGCGGCCCCGCAGAAGAGCGGTCGCAGGTACGCCGATTTCCTCGCCTCGCGGCCCCGGGACGCCGAGGACACCGCCATCGAGAACCTCGTCGCGCAGGCCAAGCGCCTGGACGCACGGGTGCACGTGCTGCACCTGTCGTCGAGCGACGCGCTCCCGCTGATCGCCGCGGCCAGGGCGGACGGTGTCCGGCTCACCGTGGAGACCTGCCCGCACTACCTCACCCTGACCGCCGAGGAAGTCCCCGACGGAGCAAGCGAGTTCAAGTGCTGCCCGCCCATCCGTGAGGCCGCCAACCAGGACCTGCTGTGGCAGGCACTGGCCGACGGCACCATCGACTGCGTGGTCACCGACCACTCCCCGTCGACCGCCGACCTCAAGACGGACGACTTCGCGACGGCGTGGGGCGGCATCTCCGGACTCCAGCTGAGCCTGTCCGCCGTCTGGACCGAGGCCCGCAGGCGCGGCCACGGCCTGGAGGACGTGGTGCGCTGGATGTCCTCCCGCACGGCCGAACTGGTCGGCCTGAGCGGCAGAAAGGGTGCCGTCGCGGTGGGCCACGACGCCGACTTCGCGGTGTTCGCCCCGGACGAGACCTTCACCGTCGACCCCGCCGCGCTCCAGCACCGCAACCGGGTGACCGCGTACGCGGGCAGGACCCTCGACGGCGTCGTGAAGTCGACCTGGCTGCGCGGCGAACGCATCCTCGTGGACGGCGAGTTCACCGATCCGAAGGGTCACCTGCTGACCCGTACCACCTGATCCCGCCCCGCGGCGGCCGACTCCCGAAAGGAACCCCTGAGCACCGTGACGGCGATCCAGAGATTCACCGGCGACGCGAACCCCTACGGCGGCGGTGACCCGTACGCGGACTACCGCACCGCCGACTTCCCCTTCACCCGGTACGCGAACCTGGCGGACCGGCAGCTCGGCGCGGGCGTCGTCGCCGCCAACGACGAGTTCTTCGCCGAGCGCGAGAACCTTCTCGTGGCCGGGGCCGCCGAGTTCGACCCCGAGCACTTCGGCCACAAGGGCAAGATCATGGACGGCTGGGAGACCCGGCGGCGGCGCGGTGCCTCCGCCGAGCACCCGTGGCCGACCGCCGAGGACCACGACTGGGCCCTGGTGCGGCTCGGCGCCCCCGGCGTGATCCGCGGGATCGTCGTCGACACCGCCCACTTCCGCGGCAACTACCCGCAGGCGGTCTCGGTCGAGGGCGCCTCGGTGTCCGGTTCGCCCTCGCCGGAGGAACTTCTGGGCGGCGAGGTGAAGTGGACGACTCTGGTTCCGCGTACGCCCGTCGGAGGTCACGCGGCCAACGGATTCACCGTCTCCGTCGAACAGCGCTTCACCCACCTGCGCGTCAACCAGCACCCCGACGGGGGCATCGCGCGACTGCGGGTGTACGGCGAGGTCGTGCCCGACCCGCGCTGGCTGTCCGCCCTCGGCACCTTCGACGTGGTCGCCCTGGAGAACGGCGGCCAGGTCGAGGACGCCTCCGACCTCTTCTACTCACCCGCCACCAACACCATCCAGCCCGGCCGTTCGCGCAAGATGGACGACGGCTGGGAGACCCGCAGGCGACGCGACGACGGCAACGACTGGATCCGCTACCGGCTCGTCGCCCGGTCCGAGATCCGCGCCGTCGAGATCGACACGGCCTACCTGAAGGGCAACAGCGCCGGATGGGCCTCGGTGTCGGTGCGGGACGGCGAGGCGGGGGAGTGGACGGAGATCCTGCCCCGCACCCGCCTCCAGCCCGACACCAACCACCGCTTCACCCTGGCCGCACCCGCCGCCGCCACGCACGCACGGGTGGACATCTTCCCGGACGGCGGCATCTCCCGCCTGCGGCTGTTCGGCTCCCTGACGGAGGAGGGGGCGTCACGCCTGACGGCACGCCACCAGGAACTGGGCGGCTGACCTGCCAGGCTCCGCCCCGGCTGTACGCACACGGCCGGGGCGCCTCGCAGGGGGCGCCCGCAGCGCCCCCTGCGAAGCGCCTCAGGCCGCGCCATACGGCGAGGCCATTGAGCAGCCACGGTCCGCCCCGCGGCACCCTGCTTCCCCGCGAGCCGCCTCGGACCGCAGCCCCACAGCGAAACCTGCGAGCTGTCGCCGCCCGCCCGCGGTGCCCGGCGTCTCACGGGCTGCTTAGGGACAGCTCCATGGCGACACCTGCGAGCTGTCACCATCCGCCCGCGGTGCCCGGCGTCTCACGGGCTGCCTCGGACCGCCCCATGGCGATACCTGCGAGCTGTCGCCGCCCGCCCGCAGTGCCCGGCGTCTCACGGTCTGCCTCGGACCGCCCCATGGCGATACCTGCGAGCTGTCGCCGCCCGCCCGCAGTGCCCGGCGTCTCACGGTCTGCCTCGGGACAGCTCCGCGGGCACCCCCGCGGAGCCTTGCCGTTCCGTCATGCTGAGGCGGCCAGCCCTCTCTCCCTTCCCCCCTCATGACGATCACGCCGTGTGGCCGCCGTCCACCGCGAACTCCGCGCCCGTGACGTACCCCGCCTCGCTCCCCGCCAGGTACGCCACGATCGAGGCGACCTCGTCGGCGGCGCCGAAGCGGCCCACGGCGGTCAGGGCGCTCTGGCCCGCGGCGTACGGGCCGTCGGCCGGATTCATGTCCGTGTCGATGGGGCCGGGATGGACGATGTTGGCGGTGATCCCGCGGCCGCCGAGTTCCCGTGCCAGCGCCTTGGTCAGGCCGATCAGCGCGGACTTGCTCATCGCGTAGAGCGTCCCTCCGGCACCGGGGACGCGCTGCGTCATGCAACTGCCGATCGTGACGATCCGCCCGCCGTCCCCGAGGTGCGGCGCGGCCGACCGGGAGGCCAGGAAGACCCCCCGCACGTTCACGTCGAGCACCCGGTCCACGTCCGCCAGGGTCAGGGACTCCAGCGGACCGAGGACACCCACCCCCGCGTTGTTGACGAGCACGTCGAGCCGCCCGAACTCCGCGACGACCCGGTCCGCCACCGCTCCGGCCTCCGCCGGGTCGGAGGAGTCCGCACGCAGGGCGAGCCCCCTGCGTCCCAGCGCCCCGATACTCCGTACGACGTCCTCCGCGGCCTCCTTGCCGCTCACGTAGGTGAGGGCCACGTCCGCCCCCTCGCGGGCCAGACGCAGCGCCGTCGCGGCCCCGATGCCCCGGCTCCCGCCGGTCACGAGGGCCACCTTGCCGTTCAAGTCTCGCTGAGAAGTCATGCGTCCATCCCAGCCGCCGAAGCCCCCCGACGCCGGCGGCGAACGGACACCGACTTCGCTCAGCCCGCCGATGTGGCCGCGCCGGCCCCGCCTTGCCCCTTGCGCCAGGTGCTACGCGCTCACACCGTCAGCCAGCCCCGCAGCGCCGCCTGTACCCCCGTCTGGAAGCGGGTCTGCGTGTTCAGGGACCGCATCAGACGGGTGATGCGGCGCCGGACCGTGTGGACGTGGATGTCGAGACGCCGGGCGATCGCCTCGTCCTTCAGCCCGGACGCGAGCATGGTCAGCAACTCCCGGTCCTGGTCGGTGATCTGGCCGTCCGACGAGGACCCGATGGGCACGGCCCGTTCCCAGATCGCCTCGAACAGCGGTACCAGGGCGTTGCTCAGGAGCGAGTCGTTCACCACCAGCGCCTGGGCCGTGGGGTCCGCGGCGTCCGTCGGCGGCAGCAGCGTGACCCTCCGGTCGACCGTGATCAGCTTCGTCGGCAGATCGGTACCCACCCGGATCTGCACCCCTTGAGCGGCCAGGTCGCCCAGGCCCCGGGCGCGGCCGTGGAAGCTCAGACCCTCGCGGTCCACCACGGTCCGCACCCGCACCCCGCGCCGTACGGGTTCGGTCACGTCGAGCGGGGAGGGCATCCCGTCCGGTTCGCTCGCCGCATAGGGAGGCCGGTCCAGCAGCGCCACCTCGGCGCGCGCCGAGACCAGCAGTGAGGCCACCCGTGCGGCGATCGCCTCGCCGCCCCGGACCGTCTCGATGCCGAGCGCGGGGGCACCGTGCGCGGAGCCCAGGAGATGCGCCGCCATCCGGTCCACCGTCCCGGTCAGCTCCTCCAACTCGGCCGACCTGCGCAGCAGATCGGCCTGATGGACATGGATCAGGTTGCGCAGCGCGGTGGCGGGGGCGATCGCGACGGGCACCGGGGTGTCGCGGGAGGGCCGGGTGAACCCGTGCTCGGCGAGACGGTCGAGGGCGGCCGTGAGGCGGGGCGCGGAGAGCCCCGCGGACCGGGCGAGTGCCGCCTGGGAAGGGTGCTCGGGGACACTCAACAGGGCCTCGTAGAGCCTGAGTTCTTCCGCTCCCAGCCCGAGGGCCTGCCACCGCTCGTCCACCGTGTCCCGACCCACACCGGGATTCTCACCCGTTCTCGCAGGCCACACAAGGCGGTGTTCCCGCAGGCCACACAAGTGTGCACGTACACAAGTGCCCACCTGGAACGCATTGTTCACACCCCCGCTCCGGCATTTGCATGTCCGCATCCGATATCCGTTCACGCATCTGTGACACCGGAGGGGCACCGTGCGGAGTGCAGGACGCAGGAGATCAGCCACAGCGAGGAAGCGGCACGGCGGGACATCCGTCGCCCAGGGCACGGCGGCACTGCTCGCCGCCGCGGGCCTGCTGGTGACGGCCGTGCCGGCCGCCCACGCGGACACCGCCACCGCGGCCACCACGTCCGACGTGACGCCGGGCGCCGGGACCGACACGCCCTCGCTCGTCACCGGGCTGCACGAGGAGGCCGCCGCCACCGGGTCCGCCGCCGACGCCGCCCGCGGCCACCTCGGGGCCAGGAAGGGCCGGTACCACATAGCCGACACCTCGGCGAAGGGCCTGGCCTCGGCCGGGACCACGACCGAGAAGGGTGGCAAGGAGACGGTCCGCCTCCAGCAGAAGTACCAGGGCGTCCCGGTCCTAGGCGGCCAGTACGTCGTCCGGATGACCGCGAAGGACGGCAGGCGCACCGTCACGGGCACCTCGGGCAGCTACTTCACCGGGCTGAAGCTCGACTCGCTCGCCCCGAAGGTCTCCGAGAAGACCGCGATCGAGCGGGCGATCGGTGCCGTCACCGCGCAGCAGGGCGATGGTCTGCTGCGCGCCCCGGCCAAGGGAGAGAAGGCGGGCAAGGCGCGACTGGCGGGTGAGGAGCGGGGGTTGACGATCCTCCCGCGGGGCACCGGCGTACTCACCCGCCACATCACCGTCACCGGGGTCGGCGCCGCGGACGGCACGCCCGTGCGGCAGGAGGTGTACGTCGACGCACGCTCCGGCTTCCCGGTGCTGCAGTACAGCGGCATCGAGACCTTCGGCACGACGGGCACCGCCACCGGCTCCACCGAGGGTGCCCCGCCGGCCGGCGAGGCCGCCACCTCGGCCGCCGACCAACTGGTGGTCAAGGGCACGGGAGTCCGCTACAACGGCGAGAAGACCGAGCTCAACCTGTACAAGGACACCAAGGGTGTCTACGAGACGATCGACTACAGCAAGCGGCCCGCGGACAGCCCGTACAACGGCGAGATGATCGCCACGTACGACGCCCGAGGCCGTGACGTCTCCACCGCGTCCGGCGCGTGGCCGAGCGGCATCAAGACCTTCCAGTCGGCCACCACCGACCTCGGCGAGGACTACACCGACTCCGGCGCTGTGGACGCCCACTGGGCCGCAGGGAAGGTCTACGACTACTACAAGAACCACTTCGGCCGGAGCGGCATCGACGGCAAGGACGGCTACGTCTACTCCCTGGTCGGCGTGACGTCGAACGGGCAGCCGTACGACAACGCCTTCTGGGACGGCACCAAGATGGTGTACGGCCAGGGCAGCGGCGACTACCGCACCTTCTCCGCCGACACCGACGTCGTCGGCCACGAGATGACGCACGGAGTCACCGAGCACACCGCGGGCCTGGTGTACGCGGGCCAGTCCGGCGCGATGAACGAGGCGATCTCCGACTACTTCGGCAACGCCATCGACCTGGAGGCCAACCACCAGTCGATGGACGACCCGGACGCAGGGCTGCTCGGCGAGGACCTGTGCACCACCAAGAGCCCGCGCGAGTGCGCCCTGCGCGACCTCAACGACGGCGCCACCACGTCGAAGGACTTCATCGGGGTCACCTACCGAGGTGACAACGGCGGCGTGCACCTCAACTCCACGATCTTCTCCGGCGCTCTGTGGGACATGCGCCAGGACCTCGGCGGCGACCTCGCCGACCGGATCGTCTACCGTGCCCTGTCCGCGTACATGACCCCGCTGGACGGCTTCACCGAGGGCCGCGCCGCGGTCGTCGCCGCCGCGCAGGAACTGGGAGCCACCAAGGCCCAGTTGAAAACCGTCAAGACCTCCTTCGACGCGCACGGCATCGTGCCCGGCTGGGAGAAGGCGCTCGGCGTCGACACCGACACGATCCTGTCCAAGGTCAACGTGGCCGGCACGGGTGTGAGCGCGGGCAACGGCACGTACGCGCTCTCCCGCTCCAACGAGGACGGCAGCGAGCCGTACTCGGTGTGGGTCGGCAACACCAGCGGCAAGGGCACGCCGGTGCAGAAGAGCCCCAACAACGGCAATTACAACGTCTACGCCACCACGGACGGCAAGAACGTCGCCTGGGCCGAATTCGCCTCGACCGCGGTCTACTTCCACGTCCGTCCGGTCGGCAGCGGCGTCGACAAGGTCGTCGGCGGCACCGCCGCCAACGTCTCCGGACTCGTGCTGAACGGCGACATCCTCGCCTACACGGTGCCGGACCCGTACTACGGCCTCCAGCACGTCTGGTACCTCAACATCAGGACCGGCGAGATCAAGCAGGTCAACAACAGCTACGTCGTCGCCACCGCGCTGGCCTCGGTCCGTGACGGCAGGATCGCCTACGCGAAGATGTGGCCCGAGTCCGACGGCTACAAGCTCGGCGTCGAAGTTCTCGACACCGCCACCGGCAAGACCACGCCGATGCCGGTCGACAAGTCCACGACGGCCGGCGTCGGCCAGACCGCCCTCACCGACGACGGCGTCACCTGGATCGAGGACGACGACATCACCGACTCCGGCCAGGCCGCGGTCAGGCGCGCCGCGCTCGACGGTTCCGGACCGGCGACCCTCACCCCGGAGTCCGGCGACGGCTCGCTGTACGCCTACTCCCTGACGGCCTCGGACGACGCGGTCACCGTGACCACGCTGCCCCCGGCCACGACGTGGGCCAACGACACGCTGCCGAAGCTGTACCAGGTGGCGTCCGACGGCACGGGCGGGGCACAGCGCGTCTCCTGCGACCGCGGCGACCAGGTGTACGCGGCCGCCGACAGCGGGCAGCGCGTGCTCTGGCTGGACGGCACCACCGGCTACACGAACCTCGTGAAGCGGGACCGCCCGGCGGGCCGGTGCTGATCCGGCCCCGCAAGGGCTGACTCGACGTCACCAGAACAGGAGCGGCCGGGCCCCGGGGGAGTCCGGCCGCTCCTGCTTCGTGCACGGTCGGTCGCGATGCCGTACGGGGATGTGCGCGGTCGGCGCTCAGTCCTTGTGGTCCGGCGCGATCCGCTCCACCAGGCGCAGCAGGGCGGCCCAGGCGAGGTCGTACGCGTCGTGGTCCTCGAAGTCGGAGGACGCCTCGCCCTCGCCGGTCAGCTGCCGGGCGGTGTACTCCGCGACCTGGTCCGAGGGGAGGATCAGCGGGGTGCCGCCGGACTGGGCGGTGACCTGGATCTCGCAGGCCTTCTCCAGGTAGTACATGCGCAGGAACGCCTGCTTCGCGCTGTCGCCGACGGTCAGCAGGCCGTGGTTGCGCAGGATGAGCGCGGGGTGGGCGCCGAGGTCGTCGACCAGGCGCTCCTGCTCGTCCAGGTTGAGGGCGACGCCCTCGTAGTCGTGGTAGCCGACGCGGTTGTGGAACTCCATCGACATCTGGTTCACCGGCAGCAGGCCGCCCTGCTGCGCGGCGACGGCGCAGCCCGCCCGGGTGTGGGTGTGCAGCACGCAGTGCGCGTCGGGGCGTGCCCGGTGGATCGCGCTGTGGATGACGAAGCCGGCCGGGTTCACCGGGTGCGGGCCCGGCTCGACGGGGTTGCCGTCGAGGTCGATCTTGACCAGGTTGGAGGCGGTGATCTCCTCGAAGAGCAGCCCGTAGGGGTTGATCAGGAAGTGGTTCTCGGGGCCGGGCAGCCGCTGCGAGATGTGCGTGAAGATCAGGTCGGTCATCCGGAAGTGCGCCACCAGCCGGTAGACGGCGGCGAGTTCGCGGCGCAGCCGAAGTTCCTCGGTGGCTGTGGCTGCGGCTGCGGCGTCCGCGGTGACGGAGCCGGCGGGGTGGGTGAGGACGTCGGTCACGCGGGGACTCCTTGTGTGGGGGCGATGCGGAGGGCGGGGGCGGTGGAAGCGGGGACGATGGGTGTCCCGGGCGTGACGACCGGGGTGTTCGGGCGTCCGGTGGTCCACCAGGCGATGACGTTCCGCGCGGGTCCGCAGACGTAGGCGCGCAGGGAGGCGTCCGTGCGGAAGGCGCTGTGCGGGGAGAGCAGCAGCCGCGGGTGACGGCGCAACCGGTCGTCGGCGGCGGGCGGTTCGGTGGGGAAGACGTCGAGCGCGGCGCCCGCGAGCCGGCCGCTGTCGAGGGCGTCGAGCACGGCGTCGGCGTCGATCAGGTCGCCCCGCGAGACGTTGACCAGGATGCCGCCGGGCCGCATGCGGGCGAGCAGCGGGCCGTTCACCATTCCCCGGGTCCGCGCGGTGGACGGGGTGTGCAGCGAGAGGACGTCCGCCTCGGCGACCAGCGTGTCCAGGTCGGCCCGTTCGACGTCCTCGGGCCAGTCGGCGGCGTGCGGGTCGTGGGCGACGACCCGGCCGAAGACGGGGGCCGCGATCCGGGCGAGGGTGCGGGCGATGCGCCCGAAGCCGACCAGGCCGAGGGTCAACTCGCTGGCTCGGCGCGGGACTTCGGTGAAGTCGCCGTTCCAGCCGCCGCCCCGGACCGCGGCGTCGGCCTGCGGGAGGCATCGGAGGAGCGCGAGTGCCTGGGCGAGGGCGTGCACGGCGACGTCCTCGGTCGCCGAGTCGGGCAGATTGGCCACCCACAGACCACGGCGGGCCGCCTCGGCGGTGTCGATCATGTCGTATCCGGCGGACATGGTCGCGAGCATCCGCACCTTGGGCAGCCGGTCGAGCAGGGCCCCGTCGACCGACGCGTACCCGACGATCAGCGCGTCCGCGTCGTGCGCGGCGGCGGCGATGGCCTCCGGGTCACGGCTGCCGACGAACCTGGCGTCGAAACCGGCCTCGGACAGCAGTCTCAGTCCTGGACCGGGGTCCAGCTCTTCCGTCTCGGTGATGACAGCCACGGGTCGCGACACGCCACGCTCCCTAGATGATTCGATTGCCCTAACGGCACGCAACTTACGTTTCGACTGTTCGCCTTGTCCAGTATCGACGAGATGATCGCGCCAGGCCCCATGTGCCGGGTCGGCGAAGCCGCCGTCCGGGGTCCTCGCGCGCTGCCCGAGAATGAGCACGGACCCGGCCGGACCCACGACCGGGCCGACCGAGGACCGAGGGGACCTGTCCGTGGATCTCGACGAGACCGACCTGGCGATCGTGCGTGGGCTTCAGGCCGACGGCCGGCTGACCTACGAGACGCTGGCCCAGCGGGTGGGCCTGTCCCGTCCGGCGACCCGGATGCGGGTGCAGCGGCTGCAGGAGTCCGGGGCCGTGCGCATCGTGGCCATCGCCCATCCGGCCGTGCACCGGCTCACCGCGTCCGCGCATCTGGCCATCGACACCGAGGGTGCCGCCGCCCCGGTCGCACGCGCGATCGCCGCGCTTCCCCAGGCGCCCTTCGTGACGCTGACCAGCGGGCGCCGGTCGATCATGGCGGAACTGCGCACCGCCGGGTTCGCGGAACTGGAGCGGACCATCGAGCGCGTCCGGGCCATGGACGGCGTGCGCACGGTGGACCCGCTGGTCGCGACCCGGCACGTGAAGGACCCGTACCTGCTGGCCGAGGAGCCGACGGTCGCCCTCCAGGACGAGCTCGACGGGCGGATCCTCGCGGAGCTGGAGGAGGACGGACGGCTGCCGTTCGCCGAACTGGCGGGGCGGGTCGGACTGTCGCCCGGCGCCACCCGGGCGCGCACCCTGCGCCTCCTCGACGGCGGCGTGGCGAAGGTGGTCGCCCTCGTGCGCCCCGACGTGCTCGGCATGGGCTATCTGTGCGGGTTCAGCCTGCGCGTGGCCGGGGCCGCCGCTCGCGTGGCGGAGCGGGTGGCCGGCCTGGAGCGGGTGACGTTCCTGTCGACGTGCCTGGGGCGCGCCGAGCTGGTCGGCACCATCACGGCGGAGTCGTTCGCCGCCGTGCGGGCCACGCTGGAGGAGATGCGGGAGCTGCCCGAGGTGCGCGAGGTGGAGAGCTGGCTCCACCTGGAGCTGATCAAGGAGCGGTACGACATGGGGCCGCGCCCGGTGTGAGCCTTTCGAAGCGTGCCCGGTTGAGAGCCGAAGCGCGCGGTGTGAGCGCCGAAGCACGCTCGGTGTGAGCGTCGATACGGGGCCTGGCGGGGGGTGACCGCCATGTTCACCGGCCCGCGTGACCGCCCCGTTCCGGCCGTCCCCGTGACCGCCGCACGTGACCGGCCCGCGTGACCGCCGCGGGAGCCGCCCGGGTGACCGGCTCGCATGACCGGCCCGCGTGACCGCCGAGCGACCGGCCCGCGTGACCGCCGGGCGACCCGTCCGCGTGACCGGCCCCAGCGATCGGTCGGCGACCCGCAAGCAGGGCCCCGCAGTCGATACGTAAGCCATCCAGCGATTCGACTTCCCAAACATTCTTCATGTGACCCTCTGGTCAACCGGTCGTTCGCTATCTATGGTTCTCCAAGTCGAATCGTCTGTCGGCGTACCCCCGTACCTCCCCGGTCGAAAGCAGGCCAGTCATGCCCCGTCCGTCCGCATCCCCCGAGCGCACCCTGCTCGTCACCGGTGCCGCCGTGGCCGTCCCCGGCACCCCCGTCCGCGCCGAAGCGCTCGCCGTCCGCGGCGACCGCGTCGTGCACGTCGGCACCGCCGAGGAGGCCCGAGTGGTGCTCGGCGGCCACGCCGACACCGAACTCGTCCTGGACGGCGGGCTGGTCCACCCCGGCTTCGTCGACGCCCACTGCCACCCGGTGATGTACGGACAGGCCCTCGCCTGGGTCGACCTGCGGCCCGAGCGCGTCGGCGACATCGACACGATGGTCGAGGTGCTGCGCGAGGCCGGACGCGACCTGCCCGCGGGTGTCCCGGTCCGCGGCTTCGGCTACGAGCACCGGCGCCTGGCCGAGGGCCGCCACCCGAACTGCCACGATCTCGACCGGGTCGCCGACGACCGCGAGGTCTACGTCATGAACGCCTCCGGCCACGGCGGCGTCGTCAACTCCCACGCCCTGCGCACCTGCGGCATCACCGCCGGCACCCCCTCTCCCGAGGGCGGCAGCATCGGGCACTTCGCGAACGGGGAGCCCGACGGACAGCTCTGGGACGCGGCCTGCGACCTGCTGACCGGCCCGTCCGGCGTGAAGATCGGCAACCACGGCCCGAACTTCCACCTCTCCGAGCCCGACGACATCATGGCCGACCACCTGCTGCGCGCCCAGGAGGTCTTCCTCGCCGCGGGCGTCACCACGATCGGCGACGCCCAGGTCTCGCGCCGCGAGATGGAGACCTACCTGCGCGCGCACGCCGACGGCAGCCTGCGCATGCGCGTCTCCGCCTACCTGACGTCCGCGCTGCTCGACACCGCCCTCGAACTCGGCGCGGTACGCGGCTTCGGCGACGACCTGTTCCGCGTCCAGGGCGTGAAGTTCTACGCCGACGGCACCCTCGGCGGCTGGACGGCGTACTTCCCCGAGGGATACGCCGCCGACTGCTGCCACCACGGCCAGCTCTACCACTCGGTCGAGGAGTACGCGGAGATCGTCCGCCGCGCCCACGCCGCCGGCCTCCAGACCGCCACGCACGCACAGTCCCCGTACGCCATCGGCATGGTGCTCGACGCGATCGAGAAGGCGCAGGCCGACCGGCCGCGCGACGACATGCGCCACCGCATCGAGCACTCCGGGCTGCCGACGGACGAGCAGATCGCGCGCATGGGCGAGCTCGGCGTCGTCCCCGTGATGCAGCCGCAGCACCACCTGCGCACCGGTGACGGCACGCTGACCGCGATCGGCGAGACGGGCCACCGTTACAACCCGGCGGGCCACTGCGCGCAGGCGGGTGTCCCGGTCGTCTTCTCCTCCGACGCGCCGGTCGCCCCGCCCGCCCCGCTGGAGGCGGTCGCCGCCGCCGCGACCCGCCGCACCGTGCTCGGCACGGTCCTCGGCGACGAGTCGCTGCGCCTGCCCGTCGAGGCCGGACTGCACGCCCACACCGGCGCGGCGGCCGCCGCCCTGCACCGTGAGCACGCGGTCGGCGCCCTCGCGCCGGGCATGCTCGCCGACTTCTGCGTCCTGGACGCCGACCCGCTGACCGTGCCGGCCGACGAACTCACCGGCATCCGGGTGCGCGAGACCTGGGTCGGCGGCCGCCGCGCCTGGGCCGCCCCCGGCCGCTGACCCACCGGCCCGCGGCCCCGTCCGGCCGCGGGCCCCGTCACCCCCACCCCCGTCACCCCCACCCTCGTCACGCACACTCCCGCCACCCTTACCCCTGCCACCCACACCCTCGTCACCTACACCCACACCCCTGTCACCCACGCCTTCGTCACCGGGTCCCGGACACCCCGCCCCCTTGTCACCCGCGGGCCGCCCGACACCCCGCCCCCCGTCACCCGCGGGCCGCCCTCCTCACGCGGGCGGGCCCCGACATCCCGGCTGACCACTGACATCCCGGCGGACCCCCGACATCCCGCGGACCCCCGATATCCAGGCGGCCCCGCCTGGTCCGGCGGCCCCCCGAAACCGGCGGGCCCCGACAACCCGCCCCCTCGTCTCCCGGCGGCCGGACGATCCCGTTCGTGGCCCGGTCGCCGGGTCCGGTAACCATCCCGGAACCCGCCCCCACACCGCCGCAGTTCCCGTCCCCGACCGCACTCTTCCGCCGGAGGTCCCCGTGCCGGACCGCACCACCCCGCGCACCCCGCAGAGCCCGTTCAGAACGGCCCTCGCCGCCCTGTCCGGAACGTCCATCGAGTGGTACGACTTCTACGCCTTCGCCACGGCCGCGGCCATCGTGTTCGACGACGTCTTCTTCCCGGCCGACATGCCGGCCTCGCTGAAGACGATCTCGGCCTTCGCGACCTTCGCCGTCGGCTTCCTGCTGCGCCCCCTCGGCGGCATCGTGTTCGGTCACATCGGTGACCGCGTCGGCCGCAAGAAGACCCTCGTCATCACCCTGCTGATGATGGGCTTCGCGTCCTTCGCGATCGGCCTGCTGCCCACCTACGAACAGGTCGGAGTCCTCTCCCCGGTCCTGCTGATCGTGCTGCGGCTGATCCAGGGCCTCGCGATCGGCGGCGAGTGGGGCGGCGCCGTGCTCATCGCGGTGGAGAACGCCCCCAAGGGCAAGGCCACCTTCTTCGGCTCCTTCGCCCAGCTCGGCTCGTCCGTGGGCGCGTTGCTGTCGACCGGCATGTTCAGCCTGATGAACCTCTTCGGCGAGGCGTCCTTCGACTCCTGGGGCTGGCGCGTGCCGTTCCTGGCCTCCGCCGTCCTCGTCGTCATCGGCCTGGTGGTGCGCACCAAGCTGGAGGACTCGCCGGTGATGGACGAGATCCACGCCGAGCAGAAGAGGATCGAGCAGGCCGGAGGGCAGGGCGGCAAGCAGAGCGCGGTCAGCAAGCTCCCCGTCGCCGAGGTGCTGCGCAAGGACTGGCGGACGGTCCTGGTCGGTGTCTTCTCGCTGGCCACCGCGACCGGCGGCTACTACGTCGTGACCAGCTACCTCCTGGCGTACGGCACCGACGACCAGCACCTGTCCGAGTCGATGCTCCTCAACGGCCTCTCGCTCGCCGCGTTCCTGGAACTCCTCGTCACCCCGTTCCTGGCCCTGCTCGGTGACAGGATCGGCTCGCACAAGGTGGTCGTCGGCGGCCTCGCGGGCGTCGTGCTCCTCTCGATCCCGCAGTTCATGGTCATGGACACCGGCAGCGTCGCGCTGATCTACGCGATGATGCTCGCGATGCGGTTCGTGATGTCCGCGCTGTACGGGCCGATGGCGGCGATCCTCGCCGAGGGCTTCGCCCCGCACGTCCGCTACACCGGCATCTCGCTCTCCTACCAGGTCTGCAACCTGGTCTTCGGAGGCTTCGCGCCGGTCGCCGCCGTGTGGCTGTCCTCGCTGGCGGGCGGCGCGTACTGGCCGCCCGCCGTCGCCCTGATGGCGGCCTCCGTGATCGGCATCTGGTGCACGCTGCGGCTGCGGACCTACCACCGGCGGCGCACGGCCGTCGCGGCTCCGGCCGCGACGCCGGAGCCGGCGACCGCCGGAGTCTGACCCGGCCACACACAGAGCCGGTACACGCACACAGAGCCGGTACAGGGCCGCCCCGGACATCCGGGGCGGCCCTGCCGCGTCCGTCCCTCCGGACGGCCGGAACTCTTTGCTCCGTCTCCCGCGTTCTCACGGCGTGACTCTTCAGCAAGAAATCGTCGGCAACGCCATGCAGATGGCCGTCGTCAACCTGAGCCTCGGCCAGACCGTGTACTGCGAGGCGGGAAAGTTCCTGTTCAAGACCACCAACGTGACCATGGAGACGCGGCTCTCCGGGCCGTCGGGCGGTGGTGGCGGCGGGCAGCCGAGCGGTGGCGGCGGCATGGGCGGCATGCTGCGCCAGGCCGTGGGGACCGCCATGCAGGCAGGTCAGCGTGCCCTCGCGGGCGAGTCGCTGGCGTTCCAGTACTTCACGTCGACGGGCGGCGAGGGCACCGTCGGTTTCGCGGGGGTGCTGCCCGGCGAGATGCGCGCCCTGGAGCTCGACGGCACGCGCGCGTGGTTCGCCGAGAAGGACGCCTTCGTGGCGGCGGAGTCGACCGTGCAGTTCGGCATCGCCTTCCAGGGCGGCCGGACCGGGCGCAGCGGCGGCGAGGGTTTCGTCCTGGAGAAGTTCACCGGTCACGGCACGGTGATCATCGCGGGAGCGGGTAACTTCATCGACCTGAACCCGGCCGACTTCGGCGGCCGTATCGAGGTCGACACGGGCTGCGTGGTCGCCTTCGAGGAGGGCATCCAGTACGGCGTCCAGCGCATCGGCGGCCTCAACCGGCAGGGCCTGATGAACGCGGTCTTCGGCGGCGAGGGTCTGTCGCTGGCCACGCTGGAGGGCAACGGACGGGTGATCCTTCAGTCCCTCACCATCGAGAGCCTCGCCAATGCCCTGAGGAAGGCCCAGGGCGGCGACAAGCAGGGTCCGACGGGCGGGCTGTTCTCGACCAACGCGGGCTGAGCCCCCGGCCCGCGCGAACGCCGGGTCACCGCACCGGGTGAATAGGCCGGGGACCGATGAGTTGCGGGCGCCGGTGGGGTCTGACCTGATGACAGCAGACCCCACCGCAAGGAAGCAGGCACCGTCATGGGCAAGCTCACCCTCACCGCGTTCGTCAGCATCGACGGAGTCCACCAGGCGCCGGGCGGTCCCGAGGAGGACCGCAGCGGTGGCTTCGACCAGGGCGGCTGGAGTGTTCCCTTCGGCGACGACGACTTCGGGCGCTTCGTCGTCGACAACTTCTCCCACGTGGACGCGTTCCTGCTGGGCCGGCGGACGTACGAGATCTTCGCGGGCTACTGGCCGAAGATGACCGACCCGTCCGACCCGATCGCCTCCAAGCTGAACGCGCTGCCCAAGTACGTCGCCTCCTCCACGCTCACGGACCCCGCCTGGGAGGGCACGACCGTGATCACCGGCGACCTCGGCAAGGAGGTCACCGCCCTCAAGGAGCGCACCGAGGGGGAGATCCAGATCCACGGCAGCGCCGTCCTCTCCCAGTCCCTGCTGGCGCTCGGCCTGATCGACGTCCTGCACCTGATGACCTTCCCCGTCGTGCTCGGCGAGGGCCGCCGCCTCTTCGCCGACGGTGCCGCCCCGACCGCGTTCCGGCGAACCGGCGGCACGATCACCGGCTCGGGCGTCGCGATCAACTCGTACGAGCGCGAGGGCCGGCCGACCTACGGCAGCTACTGAGCCGGTGTCACCGGGGTCTCCGGCTCTCGGCGGCCGCGAACAGCGCGAGCGCCAGGACGACGAGCGTGGCGCTCGCGTAGAGCTCGTGACCGTCCAGGAAACCGAGCCGCCGCACGAGTCCCCACCCGTGCAGCCGGCCCGTGACCTCCTGGATCAGACCGAGGACGCCCTGAACGAGGGCGACGAAACCGAGCACCTCCAGCAGCTGCTTCATGGGACGACCCTCGCCCCGCGGACCCCCCGCGTACATCGGCCGCGGGGCGAGGCATGTCCGACCGAAGACGGGGACTGCCGGCGCTCTGCCGGACGAAAGTCTGAAGCGTGCCGACTTTGGTCGCCGGCGGGGCTCGCGGAGAGGTGGCGGCGGGTCCGGCTGCGTAGATTTGTCGACCGTGAGTGGTGACAATCCGGTGCCCGAGCCGCGTGACGTGCCGACGCAGGTCCTGCCCGCGCGGCGCTGGCTGCTGCCGTCGGCCGTGGCCGCGGACCTCGATCCCGACGCCGGGCGCGCCGGGCCCTCCGGGCGGCCCCGGCGCACCGTGCGCGACTGGGTCGTCGACTTCGGCTGCTTCCTGCTGGCCGTCGTCATCGGGCTCGCCGCCGCGAACACCCTGAGCGACGACCCGGACGTCCCGCACGGCCTCGCGGTCGCCGACCAGCTCATCGGCGTGCTCGCCTGCGCGGCGGTCTGGCTGCGCCGGCGCTGGCCGCTGGGGCTGGCCGTGGCCATGATCCCCGTCGGCCTCGTCTCGACCACCGCGGGCGGCGCGGGACTCGTCGCCCTGTTCACCCTCGCCGTGCACCGGCCCTTCCGGTACGTGGCCTGGGTCGGCGGCGTCCAGCTCGCGCTGCTTCCGGCCTTCTTCTGGCTGCGGCCCGACCCCGATCTGCCGTACCTCGCCGCCCTCGCCGTCACCGCCCTGCTCACCTCCGCGGTGGTCGGCTGGGGCATGTTCGTACGGTCCAAGCGCCAGCTCATGCTGAGTCTGCGGGACCGCGCGCGGCGGGCCGAGACCGAGGCGGCGCTGCGGGCCGAGCAGGCGCAGCGGCTCGCCCGGGAGGCGATCGCGCGCGAGATGCACGACGTGCTCGCGCACCGGCTCACGCTGCTGAGCGTCCACGCGGGAGCGCTGGAGTTCCGGCCCGACGCGCCGCGGGAGGAGGTCGCCCGGGCCGCCGGGGTGATCCGGGAGAGCGCGCACGAGGCGCTGCAGGATCTGCGCGAGATCATCGGGGTGCTGCGGGCCGGGGACTCCGACGAGGCGGGGCGGCCGCAGCCGACGCTGGCGGCGCTCGACGGGCTGGTCGCCGAGTCGCGTTCCGCCGGTGCGAAGGTCGTCCTCGACAACCGGGTCGCCGATCCGGCCGCCGTGCCCGCGTCCGTGGGGCGTACCGCGTACCGCATCGTCCAGGAGGGGCTGACGAACGCGCGCAAGCATGCGCCGGGGGCGGAGGTCACGGTGACGGTGCGGGGGGCCGCCGGGGCCGGGCTGACCGTGACCGTCGCCAATGCCGCGCCGCCCGGGCCGGTGCCGAAGGTGCCGGGGTCCGGGCAGGGGTTGATCGGGTTGACGGAGCGGGCGCTCTTGGCGGGTGGGCGGCTTGAGCATGGGGTGGTGGGGGGTGGGTTCCGGGTTCGGGCGTGGTTGCCGTGGGCGGCGTAGCCGGTGCCTGCCGGTGGTCGCGGGTTCGGTCCGGTGGGTGGGTCGGGGCCGTGCCGGTGCATCAGGCCGCCGCTGTCGGACAGAGAAGTGAACGTTAGTGGCGACGGCCATCGATGTACCGGCACGTCCCCTCACGCCGGATCCCGACTGCGGGTGCGGGATCCATCCCTACGGGCGCCAGACACTTCAGGCGCCGGGGAAGTTTCAGCCCCTCCGGCGTTTGAGGAGCGGGGGCTGGGGCGGAGCCCCGGGGGTGGGTTCCGTTTGGGTGACCTTTCGGGTGTGGGTGCACCTTGCAGCCCCTCCGGCGATTGAGGAGCGGGGGGGCGGGGCGGAGCCCCGGGGTGGGTCGGGTAGGGGCGGAGGGGGCGAACGTAGGTCTGTGGAGCTGGTTGGGTGAGGGGATGACTGGGATTCGGCTGGTGCTTGTGGATGACGATCCGTTGGTGAGGGCGGGACTGGCGCTCATGCTGGGCGGCGCCGAGGACATCGAGATCGTCGGCGAGGCCGCCGACGGCGCCGAGGTGGAGGAACTGGTCGACCGCACCCGGCCCGACGTCGTCCTGATGGACATCAGGATGCCCGGCGTCGACGGACTGACCGCCACCGAGCGCCTGCGCGGACGCGCGGAGGCACCCCAGGTCGTGGTCCTGACGACCTTCCACGCCGACGAACAGGTGCTGAGGGCGCTGCGCGCGGGCGCCGCCGGATTCGTCCTCAAGGACACACCACCCGCGGAGATCCTGTCGGCGGTACGCCGGGTCGCCGCCGGAGACCCGGTGCTGTCGCCCACCGTCACCCGCCAGCTGATGGCGCATGCCGCGGGTTCCGCGGCCGACACCCGCAGGTCCGGAGCCCGTTCCCGGATCGCCGTCCTGAACGACCGCGAACGCGAGGTCGCCGTCGAGGTCGGCCGGGGCAGGTCGAACGCGGAGATCGCCGCCGGACTGTTCATGAGCGTCGCCACGGTCAAGACCCACGTCTCCCGCATCCTCGCCAAACTCGACCTCAACAACCGTGTGCAGATCGCGTTGCTGGCGTACGACGCGGGGCTGCTGGAGGAGGACGGGCACTGAGCGGGGCGCTCGCGCGTTGAGCGGGGTGACGGGAGGAGAGTCGTGATCGATCTGGGGGAGTACGGAGCGCGGTTCGCCGAGGATCCGCATCCGGTCTACGCCGAGTTACGCGCGCTCGGTCCCGTGCACCGGGTGCGGCTGCCACCGCCGGACGGGGCGCACGAGACCTGGCTCGTCGTGGGGTACGAGGAGGCGCGGGCCGCGCTCGCCGATCCACGGCTGGCCAAGAACCCGGACACCGCGGGGTTCCTGTTCTACGGACAGGAACTGATAGGCCAGCACATGCTGTTCGCCGACCCGCCGCAGCACACCCGGCTCCGGACGCTGATCACCGGCGAGTTCACCGGCCGCCGGGTCGCGGCGCTGCGCCCGCGGATCCAGGAGATCACCGACGACCTGCTCGACGCGATGCTCCCGCGCGGGCACGCGGACCTCGTCGAGTCCTTCGCCTATCCGCTCCCGCTGACCGTCATCTGCGAGCTGCTCGGGGTCCCCGAGCCGGACCGGGCCGCGTTCCGCGCCCTGTCCACGGAGACGGTGGCTCCCACGAGCGCCGAGAGCGAGCAGAAGGCCTTCGCCCAACTCGCCGAATATCTCGCCGAACTCATCGAGGACAAGCGCTGCGCGGGTCCCACCGGCGACCTGCTCAGCGGTCTCATCCGCACGACGGCCGAGGACGGCGACCGTCTCTCGACGCGGGAACTGCACGGCATGGCGTTCCTGCTCCTCGTCGCAGGACACGAGACGACGGTCAACCTCATCACCGGCGTAGTGCGGTCCCTGCTCGGCCATCCCGGCCAACTCGCCGCCGTCCGGGCGGACATGACCCTGCTCGACGCCGCCATCGAGGAGACGCTGCGCCACGACGGCCCGGTGGAGAACGCGACCTTCCGCTATGCCGCCGAACCGCTCGACATCGGTGGCACGGCGATCATGCCGGGGGAAGAGGTGATGATCGGCCTCACCGCGGCAGACCGTGACGCGGCCCGCTATCCGGAACCCGACCGCTTCGACCTCCGGCGGGAGACCCGCGGCCATCTCGCCTTCGGGCACGGCATCCACTACTGTCTGGGCGCGCCGCTGGCCCGGCTCGAAGCCCAGGTCGCCCTCCGCTCCCTGCTGGAGCGGTGCCCGGACCTGGCGCTCGACGGACCGCCGAGCGGCTGGCTGCCCGGCATGCTGATGCGAGGCGTGCGCCGTATGCCGGTGCGCTGGTGAGCGGCCCGGTGCCGAGTGAGGAGCGTTTCCCGTGCTTCGTACGGCGGAGATCACCGCGGAGCTGACCGGTGTCGAGGACACGCGCCATCAGCTCTACTGGCGCTCCCGGCTGGAGTTCAGCCTCGACTGCTTCGTCTGCGAGCGGACCGGACGGACCACGGTGTTCGAGCGCGGGGCCGAGCAGGCGCTGTGCTCAGGCAGCCGCAGCGGGTTCCAGCGCCACCGCACCGCGGGCAGGATCGCGGGGTTCGACATCACGAGCGGCCGGGACCGGCTGGCGGTCCGGGCGCTGGTGGACTTCTGGTGGGCGCCCTTCACCGACAGCCGGGACCGCCGGACGGCCGCCGCGCCCACCAGCCACCCCTGGGTGCGGCTGCTCCTCGCTTACCACTGCCCGGAGGCGAACGAGTCGGGGACCGGCAGCATCCAGAGCAACCAGGTGCGGCCGCACTCCCTGACGTGCAAGCACTGCGACCGGCGGCTCGGAGTCGACAGCGAGACGCCCGCCGTCCGGCTCCTGGGATGAGGGTCCGGCTCGGGGCCGCCTTCCCGGGCACGGTGCGCCGGCGGTCCTCGGCGGTCCGTTCGCGTGGGGCGTCCGGCAGCCCGAACGAGCCGGGTCGCGGGAGGACGCGGCCGTGCCCGGGCCGGTCCGAACCCGCCGGACGTCAGAGCCTGCCGCCGGGGATCTCCGCCGGGGAGACCGGGCGCCGCTCGCGCCGGGACAGCTCGCAGGCCTCGGCGATCCGCAGCGCCTCCAGTGCCTCACGGCCGTCGCACGGGTTGGCCCGCTCACCGCGGACCACCTCGACGAACGCGGCGAGTTCCGCCTCGTAGGCGGGTCCGAAGCGTTCCAGGAAGCCGGTCCACGGCTTGTCCGCGGGCGGCGGTCCGGCCGGTTCGGTCGAGGCGATCGGCGTACGGTCGTCCAGGCCGACGGCGATCTGGTCCAGCTCCCCGGAGAGCTCCATGCGCACGTCGTACCCGGCGCCGTTCAGGCGGGTGGCCGTCGCCGTCGCGAGCATGCCGTCGTCGAAGGTGAGGACGGCCGCGCCGGTGTCGATGTCACGCGCCTCGCGGAACATCGCGGGCCCGGCGTCGGAGCCAGTCGCGTACACCTGGACCACCTCGCGGCCGCTGACCCAGCGCAGCATGTCGAAGTCGTGGATCAGGCAGTCGCGGTAGAGCCCGCCGGAGAGCGGGAGGTAGTCGGCCGGGGGCGGCGACTGGTCCGAGGTCATGGCCCGTACGGTGTGCAGCCGGCCGAGCCGGCCCGAGCGCACCGCCTCGCGGGCAGCGGTGTAGCCCACGTCGAAACGGCGCTGGAAACCCATCTGCAGAACCGTTCCGGCGGCGTCGACCTCGGCGAGCGCGGCCAGCGTGCCCGCCAGGTCGAGCGCTATGGGCTTCTCGCAGAAGACCGGGAGCCCGGAGCGTGCCGCCCGGCCGATCAGTTCGGAGTGGGCCGAGGTGGCGGCCGTGATGACCACCGCGTCCACGCCCCAGGTGAAGATCTCGTTCACGGTGGGCGCCGCCGTCGCGCCCAGCCGGTCCGCCAGCCGCTGGGCCCGCGCGGGATCCGCGTCCGTGACGATGAGCGAGCCCCCGACCTCACGGTGACGACTGAGAGTGGCCGCATGGAATGTACCGATACGACCTGCTCCGATGAGTCCGATGCGCATGGGAACAAACTGGGGGCCGACCCGCGACGCTGTCAATGGTTTGTCCGGACAATCGAACTTCACAACTTCCCGTCAACATCTCACGGAGCTACGCTCGATCCGTGGGCAAACCAGTTGTGGATCCGACCGTGTCGCTCCAGCTCGGCGTCGACCGCACCAGTCCGGTCCCGCTGTACTTCCAGCTCTCGCAGCAGCTCGAGGCCGCCATCGAGCACGGAGCGCTGACCCCCGGCAGCCTGCTCGGCAACGAGATCGAGCTCGCTGCGCGCCTCGGTCTCTCCCGCCCCACGGTCCGCCAGGCCATCCAGTCCCTCGTCGACAAGGGACTGCTCGTTCGGCGCAGGGGCGTCGGAACGCAGGTCGTGCACAGCCAGGTCAAGCGCCCCATGGAACTCAGCAGCCTCTACGACGACCTGGAGTCGGCGGGCCAGCGCCCCGCGACCCAGGTGGTCGTCAACACCGTCGAGCCGGCGTCCACCGAGGTCGCGGCCGCCCTCGGGGTGCCCGAGGGCAGTGAGGTCCACCGTGTCGAACGGCTGCGGCTCGCGCACGGTGAGCCGATGGCGTACCTCTGCAACTTCCTGCCCCCCAAGCTGCTGGAGCTCGACAGTGACCGCATGGAGGCCACCGGCCTGTACCGGCTGATGCGCGGGGCCGGCATCACCCTCCACAGCGCCCGCCAGTCCGTCGGTGCCCGCGCGGCCAGCGCGGACGAGGGCGAGCGGCTCGGCGAACCGGCCGGGACCCCCGTCCTCACCATGCAGCGCACCACGTTCGACGACACCGGCCGCGCCGTCGAGTTCGGCACCCACGTCTACCGCGCCTCGCGCTACTCCTTCGAGTTCCAGCTCCTCGTGCGGCCCTGACGCGACTCCGCCCCAGCCTTCCGTGGTGCGGCCGGGAAGGCCGTAGCCCCGCGCGCAGGGACCGTGATTTGGGCGGATGATCCCAATGATCGATACTTGGCCGTTTGGGCCGGTACGACATCGGTCCCTCAGGGCCCGCCGGAGGGCCCCCGGGCCGGTCCTCACGGCCCGGCACACCAAGAGCACGGCAAGAAGGGCACGGCCTCGTGGCACGGACACGGACCTGGGTGGGCATCGCGCTGGCGGGGGCGCTGACGGTGTCCCTCGCGGGATGCAGCAGCACCGGGGGGAAACGAGCCGAGGATGCCCGCAAGGCGGCCGCGGCCCAGGGCAGGGCCGCGGTGAACACGCCCCGGTGGACCTTCGCGATGATCACCCACTCGGGCGACGGCGACACCTTCTGGGACATCGTCCAGAACGGGGCCAAGCAGGCCGCCGTCAAGGACAACATCAACTTCCTGTACTCGCACGACGACGAGGCCCAGCAGCAGGCGCAGCTCGTGGACGCCGCCGTCGACAAGAAGGTCGACGGCATCATCGTCACGCTGGCCAAGCCCGACGCCATGAAGGCCGCCGTCGCGCGCGCCCGCAAGGCGGGCATCCCGGTGATCACGGTGAACTCGGGCTCCGAGGAGTCGAAGGACTTCGGCGCGCTGACCCACATCGGGCAGGACGAGACGATCGCCGGAGAGGCCGTCGGCGAGGAGCTGAACAAGCGGGGCAGGAAGAAGGCCCTGTGCATCCTGCACGAGCAGGGCAACGTCGGCCACGAGCAGCGCTGCGCGGGTATCAGGAAGACCTTCGACGGGACCGTCGAGAACCTCTACGTCACGGGCACCAACATGCCCGACGTGCAGTCCTCCATCGGCGCCAAGCTCCAGGCCGACACGTCGGTCGACGCGGTCGTCACGCTCGGCGCCCCCTTCGCGGACACCGCGGTCAAGGCCAGGAACGACGCGGGCAGCAAGGCCGAGATCGACACCTTCGACCTGAACGCGAAGGTCGCCGCCGGGCTCAAGGACGGCACCCTCGGCTTCGCGGTCGACCAGCAGCCCTGGCTCCAGGGCTACGAGGCCGTGGACCTGCTCTGGCTCTACAAGTACAACGCGGACGTCCTCGGCGGCGGCAAGCCCGTCCTGACCGGACCGCAGATCATCACCAAGGACCAGGCCTCCGAGCTGGAGCGGTACGCGGAGCGGGGGACCCGATGACCGCCACGGCACCCGCGCCGGCGCCCGGCCCCGAGACGGACGAACGCCTCCTGAAGACCTCGCCGCTGCGCAGGCTCATGAGCCGTCCCGAGCTCGGCTCGGTGGTCGGCGCGCTCGCGGTGTTCGTGTTCTTCGCGCTCTTCGCGGACAGTTTCGTCCGCGCCGCGAGCCTCAGCACCGTCCTGTACGCGGCGTCGACCATCGGCATCATGGCCGTCCCGGTCGCCCTGCTGATGATCGGCGGCGAGTTCGACCTCTCCGCGGGCGTCATGGTGACGAGCTCCGCGCTGATCTCGTCGATGTTCAGCTACCAGATGACGGCGAACGTCTGGGTCGGCGTGGTCGTCTCGCTCTTCGCCACGCTCGCGATCGGCGTCTTCAACGGCGTCATGCTGACCCGCACCGACCCGCCCAGCTTCATCATCACGCTCGGCACCTTCCTGATGCTGACCGGCATGAACCTCGGCTTCACCAAGCTGATCAGCGGCACGGTCTCCACCAAGTCGATCTCCGACATGGAGGGCTTCTCCTCCGCCAAGGACGTCTTCGCCTCGACGATCACCATCGGCGGCGTCGACTTCAAGATCACCATCCTGTGGTGGCTGGTCCTGGTCGCCGTGGCCACCTGGATCCTGCTGCGCACCCGCGTCGGCAACTGGATCTACGCCGTCGGCGGCGGCGAGGAGGCGGCCCGGGCGGTCGGCGTCCCGGTCGACAGGACCAAGATCGGCCTCTACATGGGCGTCGCCTTCGGCGCCTGGATCTCGGGGCAGCATCTGCTGTTCTCGTTCGACGTCGTGCAGTCCGGCGAGGGCGTGGGCAACGAGCTGATCTACATCATCGCGGCCGTCATCGGCGGCTGTCTGATCACCGGCGGCTACGGTTCCGCGATCGGCTCTGCCGTGGGCGCGCTGATCTTCGGCATGGTCAGCAAGGGCATCGTCTTCGCCGAATGGAACCCGGACTGGTTCAAGTTCTTCCTCGGCGTGATGCTGCTCCTCGCGACCCTGCTCAACCACTGGGTCCGCAAGCGCGCGGAGGCCACGAAGTGACGACGGAGAGCAACATGACCGGGGAAGTCGCCGCCGCGGAGCGCCCGGCGCTCGTCGAGCTCGACGACGTCAGCAAGTACTACGGCAACATCCGCGCCCTCGAAGGTGTCTCGCTGGAGGTCCACGCGGGCGAGATCACCTGTGTGCTCGGCGACAACGGCGCCGGCAAGTCCACCCTCATCAAGATCATCGCGGGCCGTCACCGGCACGACGGGGGCACCCTGCGCGTCGAGGGCGAGGAGACCCGGCTGTCGTCCCCGCGCGAGGCCCTGGACCGGGGCATCGCCACCGTCTACCAGGACCTCGCCGTCGTCCCGCTGATGCCGGTCTGGCGGAACTTCTTCCTGGGCTCCGAGCCCCGGAAGGGCTTCGGCCCGTTCAAGCACCTCGACGTCGACCACATGCGGCGCACCACCCACGCGGAACTCCTGCGCATGGGCATCGACCTGCGGGACGTCGACCAGCCGATCGGCACCCTGTCCGGGGGCGAGCGCCAGTGCGTGGCGATCGCCCGCGCCGTCCACTTCGGCGCCAAGGTCCTCGTCCTCGACGAGCCCACCGCCGCTCTCGGCGTGAAGCAGTCCGGTGTGGTCCTCAAATATGTGGCCGCCGCACGAGACGCCGGACTGGGTGTTGTGTTCATCACCCACAATCCGCATCACGCCTATCTCGTGGGTGATCGTTTCGTCCTGCTGAAGCGCGGCACCATGTCGGGCAGCTACACCCGGGACGGGATCACCCTCGACGAGCTGACGCGCCAGATGGCGGGCGGGAGCGAGCTGGACGACCTGCGCCACGAGCTGGAGAACCGTGCCCTGTGAGGGGCGCGGGGCCGTGACCCGGACGGCCCCGCGGGCCGGCCGGGACAGGCCACAGACGGCCCACAGGTCACCTGTGTCACCGCGCTTCCACGGTGCGGCCCCGGTGCGGCGTAGGGCAGAATCGGCGCGATGAGCACCTACCGCGACCTCGCGCTGCCCCGAGCTCTCGGCTCCGCTCGCGCGGGGGGCACCCCCATCGGCTCCGCGCGGGCCACCGTCCTGCGGACCGTGGGCACACGCGAGCGCCGTTCCCATCTGACGGCACCCCGCGTCCCCACCGTCGGCATCGACATCGGTGGCACGAAGGTGATGGCGGGCGTGGTGGACGCCGACGGCAACATCCTGGAGAAGGTCCGCGCCGAGACGCCGGACAAGTCCAAGAGCCCCAAGGTCGTCGAGGACACCATCGTCGAACTGGTGCTGGACCTCTCCGACCGGCACGACGTGCACGCGGTGGGCATCGGGGCGGCCGGGTGGGTGGACGCCGAACGCAACCGCATCCTGTTCGCCCCGCACCTGTCCTGGCGCAACGAGCCGCTGCGCGACCGCCTCGCCGGACGGCTCGCGGTGCCCGTCCTGGTCGACAACGACGCCAACGCCGCCGCCTGGGCCGAGTGGCGTTTCGGCGCCGGGCGCGGCGAGGACCACCTCGTGATGATCACCCTCGGCACCGGCATCGGCGGCGCGATCCTGGAGGACGGCCAGGTCAAGCGCGGCAAGTTCGGGGTCGCCGGCGAGTTCGGCCACATGCAGGTCGTGCCCGGCGGCCATCGCTGCCCGTGCGGCAACCGCGGCTGCTGGGAGCAGTACAGCTCCGGCAACGCGCTCGTCCGCGAGGCCCGTGAGCTCGCCGCGGCCGACTCCCCGGTGGCCTTCGGGATCATCGAGCACGTCAAGGGCAACATCGGCGACATCACCGGCCCGATGATCACCGAGCTGGCCCGCGAGGGCGACGCCATGTGCGTCGAACTCCTCCAGGACATCGGCCAGTGGCTCGGCGTCGGCATCGCCAACCTGGCCGCCGCCCTGGACCCGTCCTGCTTCGTCATCGGCGGCGGGGTGAGCGCGGCCGACGACCTGCTGATCGGTCCCGCCCGCGACGCCTTCCGCCGGCACCTCACCGGCCGCGGCTACCGCCCCGAGGCGCGGATCGCGCGGGCCCAGCTCGGCCCCGAGGCCGGCATGGTCGGCGCCGCCGACCTCGCGCGGCTCGTCGCCCGCCGCTTCCGGCGCGCCAAGCGGCGCCGCGTGGAGCGCTACGAGCGGTACGAGCGCTACGCCGAGACCCGCCGCACGACGCAGCAGGAGTCGCGGTGACCGCCTCGCTCCCTCGTCAGGCCACGTCCCCGGACGAGCCGCAGCGGCCGCCCGAGGACCCGTGCCACAAGTTCCGCCGCCGCGCGCTGACCCTGCTGATCATCGTGCTGCTCATCGGTGTACCCGCCGGCTATCTGGTGATCTCCGCCGACCAGAGCCGCAACAGCGGCAAGGACAAGGAGGAGAAGTACTCGGCCACCGGCCTCACCTCGGGCTGGCCCTCGCGCGTCCAGCGCCGCCTCTACCAGGTGCCCATCCCGCCCAAGTCGACCGACGTCGCGTACTACGAGACGAACAACTGGAAGACCAGCCGGCTCTACGTCCAGTTCGGCACCACGCAGGCGGGGCTCGACGCGTTCCTCAAGGGCGTCGGCACCAGCCGCTCCGCCCTGAAGAAGGACCACATCACCATCAGCGACCGCAACCAGAAGGTCGTCGGATGGGAGTTCACCGGCCCCGGCCCCTGGTGGGGACTCGTCCACAAGCAGAAGGACCCCGCGCCCACCCAGGACATCGTCGTGAACGGCTCCGAGACCGGCCACCCCATGGTGTACGTCGTCTCGCGCACGATCCCGTAGCGCCCGGCCCCGCCACGCCGGGCCGGGCCCGGTGACGAGGCCCGCCGCCGCCCGCCGCGGCCGTGGGAGCCGATTGTCAGACCCCGCCCGTAGAGTCGAAGACAACTGATTCGACACGAGGGCGGGAGGTGACCGGGCGTATGCGGGACGGGGCGGAAGCGACGACCACGCGGGTGTCCTCCACGAGCGCGTCCCCGGTCCGGGCGCGCTCCGCGTCCACGACGGACCCCCGGCCGCGCGGGCTCGCGCGGCCGCCGGCCGGTCCGCTGCCCTCCGCGCGCCTCGCCGCCGTCTTCCTGCCCGCGCCGCTGCCCCGCGAGGGACGCGTCGCGTTCTGGGACCCGCGGGGCGAACCCCTGCCCGCCGAGGACGGGGACGAAGACGGCCCGCGACCCGGTGAGCACCCCGGCGGTGCCGCGCCGCCCGGACCCGGCACGCGCGCGCCCGCGCCTGAGCACACCGAACTGACGGTCGTACGACCGCACGGCTCGGGCGTGCGCAGGAGCACCGTCCCCGCCGTGACCCTCCCGGTCGGCGAAGCCCTCCCGCTGCTGGCCGGGGCCCGGCGCGACCCCGCGGCGCATCCCGCCACCGTCTGCTGGGGCGCCGCCGCGCTGCACGCCCTGCGTCTCGTCGCCCGCGGCCGCCTCCTGCCCGGGCTCACCCCCGACGGCTTCGACGCCTGGCGCGCGGGCCCGCTGGACCCGGAGGACATCGCCCACCTGAGGTCGGTCGCCGAGGCCCTTCCGTACGAAGGGCACGCCGTCCCCCTTCCCGGCAGGGGACCGGTCCGGCTGCCCGAGCCGGAAGCCCTGGTGCGGTCCTTCCTGGACGCCGTCGCCGACACCCTGCCCCGCACCCCCGCCGCCCCCTACACCTCCGGCATGCCCTTCGCGGCCCGCGAACCGCAGCGGCTCACCGGCGCCCACGACTGGGCCGCCGAGGTCGCCGCCGGCATGGACGCGGGCGTCCGGATCTCGCTGCGCCTGGACCTGTCCGCCCACCAGCTCTTCGACGACGGCGAGGGAGCGCGGCGCGCGGGCGCCGCCGTCGTCCAGGTGCACAGCCTCGCCGACCCCACGCTCGTCGTGGACGCGGCGGCCCTGTGGGCGGGGGACGCCGACACGGTGTTCGGACCCCGCGCGCGCGTCGACGCCGCCCTCGCCGTCCGGCGCGCCGCCCGGGTCTGGCCGCCCCTCGACCGGCTGTCCGAGCAGGACGTGCCGGACGTGCTCGCCCTCTCCGAGGACGAGCTGTCGGACCTGCTCGGAGTCGTCGCCACCCGGCTCGGCGCCGCGGGCGTCGCCGTGCACTGGCCCCGGGACCTGGCGCACGACCTGAGCGCCGCCGCGGTGGTCCGTCCCGCGCCCGGATCGGCGACGGACGGGACCGGGTTCTTCGAGAGCGAGGAACTCCTCCAGTTCCGCTGGCAGCTGGCCCTCGGCGGAGATCCGCTCAGCGAGGCAGAGATGGACGCCCTGGCCGAGGCCCACCGGCCCGTCGTCCGGCTGCGCGACCAGTGGGTCCTCGTCGACCCGGCCCTCGTCCGCAAGGCCCGCAAGCGCGAACTGGGCCTGCTCGACCCGGTGGACGCCCTGTCCGCCGCGCTCACCGGAACCGCCGAGGTCGACGGGGAGACCGTCGAGGCCGTGCCGGTCGGCGCGCTCGCCACCCTGCGCGACCGCCTCACCGCGGGCGTGACCCCCGTCGAACCCCCGCCCGGCCTGGACGCCCGCCTGCGGGACTACCAACTCCGGGGCCTCGCCTGGCTGGACCTCATGACCTCCCTCGGCCTCGGCGGCTGCCTCGCCGACGACATGGGTCTCGGCAAGACCGTCACACTCATCGCGCTCCACCTGAAGCGGGCCCGCAGCGAACCGACGCTGGTGGTCTGCCCCGCCTCCCTCCTCGGCAACTGGCAGCGGGAGATCACCCGTTTCGCGCCCGGCGTCCCCGTGCGCCGGTTCCACGGCTCCGACCGCAGCCTCGACGGCCTCGGCGGCGGCTTCGTCCTCACGACGTACGGCACGATGCGGTCGGCCGCCGCCCACCTCGCCGAACAGCGCTGGGGCATGGTCGTCGCGGACGAGGCCCAGCATGTCAAGAACCCCTACTCGGCGACCGCGAAGGCCCTGCGCACGATCCCGGCCCCCGCGCGCGTCGCGCTCACCGGCACCCCCGTGGAGAACAACCTCTCCGAGCTGTGGGCCCTGCTGGACTGGACGACCCCGGGACTGCTCGGCCCCCTCAAGTCCTTCCGCGCCCGGCACGCCCGCGCCGTGGAGAACGGCGAGGACGAGGAGGCCGTGGCCCGGCTGGCCCGGCTGATCCGCCCGTTCCTGCTCCGCCGCAAGAAGTCCGACCCCGGCATCGTCCCCGAGCTGCCGCCGAAGACGGAGACGGACCACCCCGTCCCGCTCACCCGCGAACAGGCGTCTCTGTACGAGGCGGTGGTCCGCGAGTCCCTGCTGGCGATCGAGACCACGGACGGCATCGCCCGCCGCGGACTGGTCCTCAAACTGCTGACCTCCCTCAAGCAGATCTGCGACCACCCGGCCCTGTTCCTGAAGGAGGACGCCCGGGAGGCCGCGCGGGGCACCTCCGCCCGCTCGGGCAAACTGGCCCTGCTCGACGAGCTGCTGGACACCCTGCTCGCCGAGGACGGCTCCGCACTCGTCTTCACGCAGTACGTCGGCATGGCCCGCCTCATCACGGCCCATCTGACCGCCCGTGCCGTCCCGGTCGAGCTCCTGCACGGCGGTACGCCGGTCGCCGACCGCGAACACATGGTGGACCGCTTCCAGAGCGGGGCGACGCCCGTCCTGGTGCTGTCGCTCAAGGCGGCCGGCACCGGTCTGAACCTCACCCGCGCGGGTCACGTCGTCCACTTCGACCGCTGGTGGAACCCCGCCGTCGAGGAGCAGGCCACCGACCGCGCCTACCGCATCGGCCAGACCCAGCCCGTCCAGGTGCACCGCCTGATCACCGAGGGCACGGTCGAGGACCGGATCGCCGAGATGCTCGAAGCGAAGCGGGCCCTCGCCGACGCGATCCTCGGCTCCGGAGAGGCGTCCCTGACGGAGCTCACCGACCGCGAGCTGTCGGACCTCGTCTCTCTTCGGAGGCCGTCATGAACGGAACCGGGGACGAGGAGCCCCGCGTGCCCGCGACCGGAGCCGAGGAACCGGCCGGCGGCGCCGTTCCGCGTCCACCCGTCAGCGGCGACCGCCCAGCCGACGAGGCCCGCCGGGCCCTGCGCGCCGCGCGGAAGGCCGCCGCGGCCGACGAGCACACGGGTGCGGGCACTGGCACGGGTGAGGGTGCCGATCGGGATGCGGTGACCGGCGAGTCGCCCGTGCCGACGGCTCCTTCCCCCCCGTCCACCGTGTCAGGTGCGCCGGAGGCGCCGCCGAGGGCGTCCACCCCGGCGGCGAGGCCGAGCGACGCCGCGCGCGAGGCCCTGCGCCGGACGACGGCGGCGGAGCCGTCCACGACGGGAGGTTCCGGCGCGGCGGCCGGGGCCGGCGCGCGCCCCGGTGACATCGCCCGTGAGGCGTTGCGCGCGGCGCGGGACGAGGCACGGCGGCTCCGGTCCGAGGAGGCGGACGGCGGCGAACGGCCGACGGAGGGCGGGAGCGAGGGAGCCGGACCGAGGCGCCGGTCCGGCAGGACGTCCCCGGCCCGGGCCGGGGGGCGACGGAGCCCAGCGCACCCCGTGACCACGGACCGGCTGTCCCAGCAGCGCCGGCTTCACGATCTGCTCGCGGACGCCTTCCGGCTGCCCCCCGACGTGGCCGCCGAGACGGGACAGCCGTCGGACCCCGACGCGCACACCGACGCCGGCGAGACGACGCGAGACCGAAACCCCGGCCGGCTCGCAGGCGCCCCGTACACCGAGCACGACGAACACCCCGAGCGTCCGCGACACGGCGAGCACGCCGCACACCCCCGACACCCCGAGGACTCAGCACACCCACATCGCCCCGAGAACTCCGCGCACCCCGGACTTCCGGAGGACTTCGCGCCCGCCCGACACCCCGAGGACTCCACGCAGCCCGAACACTCCCCACTTCCTGCGGACTTCGCGCCCGCCCGACACCCCGAGGACCCGACACACCCGCACCACCCCGAGGACTCCACGCCCCCCGCGCCCGAGTGGGAGGCATCGGCATCCGAGCCCTTCCGGTTCGGCTCTCTCGTCCCGGAGCTCTTCGGCCGCGGGCCCGGCGCGAAGTCCCCGGAGGCCCCGGAGACCGATCGGCCCACCGGCGATCCGGTCACCTCCGTTCCCGCCGGGCGGCGCCCCCGCTCCATGGCCTCCCCGGGCCGGGACGGTGAGCTGCGCCGGACCTTCCCCGCCTTCCCCCCGCGGGTCCCCGAGGAAGACGGGTTCGCGGAGACATGGTGGGGCAACGCGTGGGTCGCGGCGCTGGAGGAAGGGGCGCTGGACGCGGCCCGGCTCGCGCGCGGGCGGACGTACGCGGGGCACGGCCACGTCGACGCCGTCACCGTCACACCCGGTCTGGTGCTCGCGTACGTGCACGGGAGCCGGCCGCGCCCGTACCGCGTCCAGGTCAGAGTGCGGACGCTGACCGACGACGACTGGGACCGCTTTCTCGACGCCGTGGCCGAGCGGCCCGGACACATCGCGGCGCTCCTCGACAAGGAGATGCCCAGGTCGCTCGCGGACTGTGGTGTCGAGCTGCTTCCCGGCCCCGGCGAACTCGAACCGCACTGCAGCTGCCCCGACTTCGGACACCCCTGCAAACACGCGGCCGCCCTCTGCTACCAGACGGCGCGGCTGCTGGACCAGGACCCGTTCGTCCTGTTCCTGCTGCGCGGCCGGGGCGAGCGCGAGCTGCTCGACGCGCTGTCCCGGCGCAACGCCACCCGTGCGGCCCGCGCCGCCCAGGACCGGGAACCGACACAGCCGGCCGGCGTGCGCGCCAGTGACGTCCTCGCCCGAGGCGCGCTGCCGCCCCTTCCCGCTCCGCTGCCGCCGCCCGCGCATCCCGGGCAGCCGCCGGCGTATCCGGGCGTACCGGGCGGCCCGGACGCCTTCGCGCTGGACCAGTTGGCCACGGACGCGGCCGCCCGCGCGCACGCGCTGCTCACCTCGGGCCGCGATCCGGTCGCGGAACTGACACTCTGGCAGGACGCGGTGCGCGTCGCCGCGGCGCGCCCCGGATCGGGTCTCACGGCCGCCACCCGCGCCCTCTACTCCTCGCTCGCGTCGGCGACCAGCCGTACGCCGGTCGACCTGGCACGGGCGGTCGCCGCCTGGCGGCAGGGCGGGTACGACGCGCTCGCCGTGCTGGAGGAACCGTGGGACCCTCCGGCGGGCCGGTTCGACCGGGCCCGGCCGCTGCTGATGGCCGCCGACTTCCCGGCCTTCCGCCCCTGGCGCAACCACCTGACCCACCCGCAGGGCCACGCCCAGCTCCGCCTCGGCCGCAACGGCCTGTGGTACGCGTACGAGTCCGAGCCCGGCCACGACGACTGGTGGCCCCGTGGCACCCCGGACCTCGACCCGGTCGGCGCCCTGACGGGCCTCGGCGCACCGGACGAGCTCTGACCCGGTCCGGCGGGCCCGTCGACGGGATCTGACCTCCCGCCGGCCGGGACGACCGGGATACCCTCCGTTCCCACAGGGCGGTGGACGCCTTCGGCGAAGGGGCGGCGAGGACATGACCGACATGCGCCGCGCGCGCCGATGGGCCGACGTGTTCGCCCGGTGGACCTCCGGTCTGCTGGCGGTCGGCTCCATGCTGTCGGGATGCCCGCTGCCCGAGCCCTCCGTGCGGAGCGAGGAGCCGGACCGGACGCCGGACACGAGCTGCCGGCCACCGGCCGGCCACCCGGAGCGTCCCGCGGCGCACGTCCCGCCGACGGAGGTGGAGCGGGAGCTCTGGTGCGCGCTGGGCATAGAGGTCCGGCGAACATAGGCGAACATATTCGTGAAGCCGGTCCGGAGAATCCTCGCGACACCACCCCATCGGGGGACAGCTCGCACGGGATTCAGGCCCGATCACGTGAAAATTCGTGTGATGTGAGAGCGTGCAGGGCGTGAGTGAGACACCGACGAATACCCTGCAATACCGCCTTGACGGCCCGGAAGACGCCCCGGTCCTCATACTCGGACCCTCGCTCGGCACCACCTGGCACATGTGGGACAGGCAGATTCCCGAGCTTTCGAAGAGCTGGCGGATCTTCCGTTTCGACCTCCCGGGACACGGCGGAGCTCCCGCCCATCCGGCCGGATCGGTGGCCGAACTCGCCGGGCGGCTGCTGGCGACGCTCGACCGGCTGGGCATCCAGCGCTTCGGGTACGCGGGCTGCGCGTTCGGCGGCGCCATCGGGCTCGAACTGGCGCTGCGGTGCCCCGAGCGCATGGCGTCCCTCGCGCTGATCGCCGCCTCGCCCCGCTTCGGCACGGCCGACGAGTTCCGCCAGCGCGGGGTGATCGTGAGGTCCAACGGTCTGGACCCGATCGCCCGCACCTCGCCCGAACGCTGGTTCACGAGCGGTTTCGCGGCGGCCCAGCCCGCGATCACCGAGTGGGCCGTGCAGATGGTCCGCACCACCGACCCGGGCTGCTACATCGCGGCCTGCGAGGCGCTGGCCGCCTTCGACGTACGGGGCGAACTGGGCATGGTGGGCGTTCCCACCCTCGTCCTGGCCGGCTCCGACGACGAGGTCACCGGGCCCGCGGAGGCGCGCACGCTGGTCGCGGGGATACCGGACGCCCGGCTCGCGGTCGTCCCCGGCGCCTCGCACCTGGTTCCCGTGGAGCAGCCCGCCGCCGTGACGGATCTGCTCGTCCGGCACTTCTCCAGCGCCTGGCTGCCCGCCTTCGAGTCGTCCACCGGCCAGATGGCGGTCCAGGTCGCGCAGGCGTACCCCGTGCAGGCCGCCCCGCCGCCCGTCGCCCCCTTCGCCGAGATCGCCCCGGCCCCCGTCGCGCCCGAGCCCGCGGGGCGGCAGGACCCGTACGACATCGGGATCAAGGTGCGCCGCGAGGTGCTGGGGGACGCGCACGTCGACGGAGCGCTGACCTCGGCGGACGAGTTCTCCGGGGACTTCCAGGAGTTCCTCACCCGCTACGCGTGGGGCGAGATCTGGGACCGTCCCGGACTCGACCGGCGTTCGCGCAGCTGCGTGACGCTGACGGCCCTGGTCGCGGGCGGCCATCTCGACGAGCTCGCCGTCCACACCCGGGCCGCGCTGCGCAACGGTCTCACCCCGGTGGAGATCAAGGAGGTGCTGCTCCAGACGGCCGTCTACTGCGGTGTTCCGGCGGCGAACAGCGCCTTCCGGGTGGCCCAGAAGATCATCCGTGAGGAGACGACCCCCCAGGAGTGAACGGGCGGAGTCGTCCGGCGGACTCGTCCACAGGAGTGACCTCCGGGACGGGCACGGGGGCAGGATGGACTCATGAAGCTCACGAAGAAGTCGCACTCCTGCGTCCGTCTCGACAAGGACGGGCGGACGCTCGTCATCGATCCCGGGGGTTTCAGCGAGGAGGACGCCGCCGTGGGCGCGGACGTCCTCCTCGTCACGCACGAGCACCCCGACCACTTCGACGAGGAGCGGCTCCGCGCGGCCATGGAGGCCAACCCGGCCGCCGAGATCTGGACCCTGCGGTCGGTGGCGGAGAAGGTCTCCGCCGCCTTCCCCGGCCGGGTGCACACCGTCGGTCACGGCGACACCTTCACCGCCGCCGGCTTCGACGTCCAGGTGCACGGCGAACTGCACGCGGTGATCCACCCGGACATCCCGCGCATCACCAACGTCGGCTATCTCGTCGACGGCGGCCGCCTCTTCCATCCCGGGGACGCCCTGACCGTCCCCGACCGGCCGGTCGAGACGCTGATGCTCCCGGTGATGGCGCCGTGGAACAAGATCTCCGAGGTCATCGATTACGTGCGCGAGGTCAAGCCGCAACGCGCGTACGACATCCACGACGCCCTGCTCACGGACCTCGCCCGGCCGATCTACGACCGTCAGATCGGGGCTCTCGGCGGCTCCGAGCATCTGCGGCTCGCGCCGGGAGCGTCGGCGGACGTCTGAGCCGTCGGCGCCGGCGGCCGCGGCAGCCGTGCCGTCCCGGCGGTGAGGGGCGCCGCGGAGTGTCTTCGGCGGACCCGTTGTCGTACCCGCCGGGTAGGTTGTGAGGCATGCGTATCGCCACCTGGAACGTGAACTCGATCACCGCCCGTCTCCCGAGGCTGCTGGCCTGGCTGGAGAGCAGCGGAACGGACGTGCTGTGCCTCCAGGAGGCCAAGGTCGCCGCCGAGCAGTTCCCCGCCGAACAGCTCCGCGAGCTGGGTTACGAGGCGGCCGTGCACGCCACGGGACGGTGGAACGGCGTGGCGGTGATCTCCCGGGTCGGCCTGGAGGACGTGGTCAGGGGCCTGCCCGGCGGCCCCGAGTACGAGGGTGTGGAGGAGCCCCGCGCCGTCTCGGCGACCTGCGGTCCGGTCCGCGTCTGGTCGGTGTACGTACCGAACGGCCGCGAGGTGGACCACGCGCACTACGCGTACAAGCTCCAGTGGTTCGAGGCCCTGCGAGCGGCGGTGGCCGGTGACGCGGGAGGCAGCCGCCCGTTCGCGGTGATGGGCGACTACAACGTGGCGCCCACGGACGACGACGTGTACGACGTGGCCGCGTTCGAGGGGCTGACCCATGTCACGCCGGCCGAGCGTGCCGCGCTGGCGGCCCTGCGCGGGGAGGGTCTGACGGACGTGGTCCCGCGCCCCCTGAAGTACGAGCACCCGTACACGTACTGGGACTACCGCCAGCTCTGCTTCCCGAAGAACCGCGGCATGCGCATCGACCTCGTCTACGGCAACGAGGCGTTCTCGACGGCGGTCAAGGACGCATACGTCGACCGCGAGGAGCGCAAGGGCAAGGGCGCCTCGGACCACGCACCGGTCGTGGTGGACCTGGACGTCTAGGGGGCCCGTCCGGCGCCTGATCCGTCGGACAGGCCGTTGGACCTTCCCCGGGTGCCCGTGACCGTCGGCAGGCGTTCGGCCCGGCGATTGCGGGCACCCTTCTTCATGGGCGGCTCGGGAACCGGTGATGACCCGAGGAGTTTCCCGGGGCGTCACGATTCGCCTGATTCCGTGATGAAATGCCGCGAGCTACATTTTGTTCACATACCGGGAACACGGAGCTTCGACGATCTCACCCACGGAGAGGCCGGTCATGAACATCCCCTTCTTGGACAAGCTGCTCAAGCGGCATCCGGTGCGGCAGGGGCGTCCCCTCGCCAAGGCGTTCGAGGACGACCCGGTGGGTGTGGCCGAACTGCTCTCCGAGTGCGAACTGCTCCGCTCCCAGGCCGCGGCCGTGGGCCTCGAACTGGACGACACCCCGGACTCGTTGGTGGCGCTGGACCAGCTTCTGCCGCTGTGGCGCGACGACCCCGAGGCGCTTCCCTGGCTCGGCAACGACGCCGGTCTCTATCTCGGCACCGTCGTGGTGCGCACCGTGCCGGGTGCCTCCTGGCACGTCTGGCCGGGCGGAAGTCCGGCCGTCCGGCTCCCCTCGGGTCGTGAGATCCCCGTCGTCGAAGCCGGCCTCGACTGGGCCGTGCAGGGTGTCCCCGAGCTGTCCCAGATGTACGCCGAAGCCACGGAGGCCTGACGGAAGGGCGCGAGCGGACGTCCCGGCGACCGGACCGGGGTGGCGTGATGCACCGTCGTGATCACCTCGTCATCCAGCCTCAAATACGGCTAATGACCTGACGTGCGTGTCGCCCCTTATGCGGCGATTTGCATCGATAGTTTGCGGTGACTGCCCGGTCGGCGACAGGCCGGACCGGCATGGCCGTCGATCCCTTGACCGACCTGTACGACGTCACCACGCACTTCGGGGAGCCGCATGTTCCGCAGGACCACGACCTCGCCGACGGCACGGCGGAGGTGGTCGTGATCACCGGCCCGTCGAACATCTCGTCAACTGCCGCGTGAGGCGCGGCCGTCCGTGCCCGGACCCGCCGCTTCCCCGGCGGGGGCGCCGGCGCGTGCCCCTCGCCGGGTGCTTCCCCGGGCCCGGGAGGCCGATCGCGGCGATCCTCGACTACGATTTGCCGTTCATCCCCGTGACGACGGTGATCTCGCCGATCCGCATCGGGATGTGTGTGCCGCTCTCCCGGTCCGCCCCACGGGCGTACGGGCGAAAGCGGCACAGTCCCGAGACCGAGGCCGTTGACGTGGCTCCGGCCGAACCAGGGACGCTGCTGCCGGGTGGGGTACCCCCCACAGCCCCGGGACCGTAGGGGATCAGCAGCTCACAGGGCCAGGCCCGGCCGGCGCCAGCCGGAGATCACTGCTCGCGCAGGGGTACCGACACGTAGGACGGGTCGTGCTCCGGTGAGGAGAAGGTCAGCTGCGCGCCGGACGGGTTGTGCTCCATGTACAAGGGGTCGACCGTGTCGACGACCAGGGCGAGACGATGCCCGGCCGGGACGTCGTACGCCGTGGAGAACAGGTCCAGGTCGACGCCGAACGGCTCGCCGGGCGTCTGCCCGTGGAAGGTGTACGGCGCGTTGCTGACCAGCTTGCCGACGCCGAGCGGGCCCACGTCGTAGAGGTAGGCGATGAAGGTGCCGCTCTCCTCGGTGCCGGTGACCGTGGTGTGCAGCTTGGCGGTCCCCCGCACGCGCTGGGTGCTCGCGTACCTCTCCGACTGCCACACCGCGGTCCAGTAGCGCGGCAGCAGCGGGATCGAGGCCATCGGCGGGATCCGGGTGAGCTGGTCGAGGATGCTGGACAGGAAGATGACCCCGCCGTCCGCGCCGGAGTCGACGTTCGTGTGGATCCGGGTGGTGCCCCCGAGGCCGATCTTCTTCGTCGTGGCGCCGACCGACTTCCAGTCGGGGTAACCCTCGTAGCCGCCTGTGGAGCGGGACTTGAGCTGTACCGGCTGCTCGCGGTCGACGCCGTTGTCCTCGCCCCGCAGATAGTGGTCGAACCAGCGGGCGGTGTCGGTCCATACGTCGTTGGGGAGCCCCAGCAGACCGGTGATCTCGGCGGTGGCGTGGTCGCCGGGACGGAACTCCAGCCGCTTGGGGCCGGTCAGTTCCTCGTAGAACTTGGCGTACTGGTTCGCCGAGAAGATCGTGTCGCCCCAGGTGTTGGCCATGAAGACGGCGGGGCCGTTCTTGTCCAGCTGGTTCAGGTACGTCCCGGGAGAACGTTTCTTCCCCCAGTCGAGCAGGTTCTGCTCCTTCGCGAGGTTCCCGGAGAAGAAGTCCTTGAACACCTGCTGGGTCTCGGCGCTGGGGTGGCCCGTGATGTGCCCGACGCCGTCCAGCAGGGCGGCCGCCTGGACGTGTTCGGTGCGGCCGGAGTAGATCGACGTGGTCAGGTCCGCCCAGCCGCTCAAGGCCGCGACCGCCTTGATGCGCTTGTCGTGGGCGGCGGCCAGCAGGCTGATCCCGGCGCCGTACGAGACGCCCGCGACGCCCACCTTCCGTGCGTCGGCCGGGGTGTTGGCGAGTGCCCAGTCGATCACCTTGGACACGTCCGCGGTGTCGCGGGGGCCGGCGACGTCTATCTCGCCGCCCGACTGCCAGAACCCGCGGACGTTGTAACCGACGACCACGTAACCGGAGTTCGCGAGCTTCTGGGCCTGTGCGAGGTACTCGACCTGTGGCAGGCCCCAGCTGGTGGGCAGCACGATGAGCGGGTAGGCGCGGGTGCCGTCCGCTCCCGCGGGGGTGACGACGTTGGCCTTGAGGATGGTGTCGCCGTCACCGGAGATGTCGACGAAGCGGACACCTCCGGAGCTGTCTGAGGCCTGGGCCGCGGGGGCCAGGCCGAGGCTCGCGGCGGCGATCACCGTCGCCGAGACGACGCCGACGGCGGACGTGCGCAGGGGGTTGCGACCGTTTCCCAACGGGTCACTCCTCACTTGGTCAGTGCAAGGTGACCCGACGGTAACCGCGGCGGCTTACTCGAAGTAACCCGTCGGTAAGTTACGTGGGAGTAACGATTGTTGAAGTGTTCATTTCCATCCGTTCAAACCTCGACGGGCAGTGCCGCCACGAACGGCCGGAAAGCGCCGCACCCCGCGAACCGGGCGTCACGAACGCCGGCGCTGCCGGGGCGCGGCCGTCTTCGCCGCGGCCTCCCCGTCCTCACCGGAGCCGGACGCCGGGTCCGGTGCCGGGTCCAGGGCCGGCGGCGTCGGCAGCGGGGCCTGGGCCGCGCGGGTGACGTCCGCGACGACCTCGACGACATCGGGGCCGTACGCCTGGGAGTTCACGACCTTCAGGAGCAGGACGAAGCTGTTGCCGCCGTGCTTGCGGGCGAGGCGCGCGTGGTTGCGGGCGAGATAGCGCGTCGCCGCCTGGTTGGTGATCGCACGCTGGCCGCAGAAGAGGAAGACCGGTCTCACGTCACGGCTCTGGCCCGCGGTCAGCCGGGCGAGGATCACGTACTCGGCCTGGCCCGACTCCAGCCGGTAGCGCTCGCTGCCGATCTGGAAGGCGCCCCGGTCGGGCCCGCGCCCGGAGTCGACGTTGACCTGCACGCCCGGCAGCAGGGACTGCAGGTGCGCGGCCATGCGTCGGTTCGAGGCCGGCCCGCCCACACAGAACTCCGTACGCTCGCCGAAGCCCTGCTGGGTCGCGTCGTGCGCTATGACCTGGGCGTGCGCGCCGCAGTCCTTGATGAGCGCGGACAGTTCGAGAAGCGCGAACACGTCGTGCCGCATCACCGTCAGCTCCGGACCGCCCGCCTCACGGTTCACCACGAGGAGGGACTCGGAGTTGTCGGGCAGCCCGAAGAACGCCTGCTTGCGGCGGAGCTTGCGCTTCCACAGGTAGGTACGGGCGACCCAGCCGAGCGCGGCACTGAGGCCGGTGGCAAGGACGCCGAGGACGATGTTGCGCACGTCGTCATTCATGTGCGCGCATGCTAGCGGGCCCACGGAACCCTGTTCGAGGGGGCCTGACGTGGTCACCGCGGTGAAGTTACGCTGCGCGGACGACTGTTGACTGGAGGTATCGATGCGACGCCCTCTTGCGCGGAATCTGACGGTCCTGGCGGTTTCGGCCGCGACGGTATTAGTGGGTGCGGCCGCGCCGCCCGGGGCACCGGGGGCGGGCACGGCCGCGAGGACGCCCGCCGCGAAGGTGCCCGTCGCGGTGGGGTACGGAGGCGCCGTGGCGAGCGTCGATGCGGACGCCTCGGCCGCGGGCATCGAGGTGCTGAGGAAGGGCGGCAACGCCGTCGACGCGGCGGTCGCGACCGCGGCGGCCCTCGGTGTCACCGAGCCCTACTCGTCCGGCATCGGCGGGGGCGGCTACTTCGTCTACTACGACGCCAAGTCCCATGCGGTGCACACGATCGACGGGCGCGAGACGGCCCCCCTGACCGCCGACTCGGGGCTGTTCCTGGAGAACGGCAAGCCGCTCGCCTTCGCCGACGCCGTCACCAGCGGGCTGAGCGTGGGCACACCGGGTACGCCCGCCACCTGGCAGACCGCACTGGACTCGTGGGGCAGCCGGCGCCTGGGCACCGTCCTGGAGCCGGCCGAGCGCATCGCCCGCACCGGGTTCACGGTCGACCCGACCTTCCGCGCGCAGACCGAGTCGAACCAGGCCCGCTTCGCGAACTTCCCCGACACCGCGCGGCTGTTCCTGCCCGGCGGCTCGCTGCCGGTCGTCGGTTCGACCTTCAAGAACCCCGATCTGGCGCGCACGTACGAGGAGTTGGGCAGGAAGGGCACACGCTCCCTCTACACCGGCGAACTCGCCCAGGAGATCGTCGACACCGTCAACAGGCCGCCGGTGAACCCGGCGTCCGGTTACAACGCACGGCCCGGCAAGCTGTCCCTGAGGGATCTCGCGGCCTACGGGGCCAAGCGCCAGGCGCCCACCAGGACTTCGTACCGCGGTCTGAACGTCTACTCGATCGCCCCCTCCTCCTCGGGCGGCACCACCGTCGGTGAAGCGCTCAACATCCTGGAGAAGACGGACCTTTCCAGGGCGAGCGAGACGCAGTACCTGCACCACTTCATCGAGGCGAGCCGGGTCGCGTTCGCGGACCGGGGCCGCTGGGTGGGAGACCCGGCCTTCGAGGACGTGCCGACCAAGGGCCTGCTCTCGCAGGAGTACGCGGACAGCAGGGCCTGCCTCATCAAGGACGACGCCGTGCTGACCAGTCCGCTCGCGCCGGGCGACCCGAGCGCTCCCGCCGCCTGCGCCGGCACCGGGACGGCCGCCCCGACCACGTACGAGGGAGAGAACACGACCCATCTGACGGTGGCCGACAAGTGGGGCAACGTCGTCGCCTACACCCTCACCATCGAGCAGACCGGCGGCAGCGGGATCACCGTCCCGGGACGCGGATTCCTCCTCAACAACGAGCTGACGGACTTCTCCTTCGCCCCGGCCAACCCCGCCGTCCACGACCCGAACCTGCCCGGTCCCGGCAAGCGGCCGCGCTCGTCGATCTCACCGACCATCGTCCTCGACCGGCACGGCAGGCCTGTCGTGGCCCTCGGTTCGCCCGGTGGCGCGAGCATCATCACGACCGTGCTGCAGACGCTGACCCAGTTCGTCGACCGAGGTCTCCCGCTGGTCGACGCGATCGCCGCGCCACGCGCCAGCCAGCGCAACGCTGCCCAGACCGAGCTCGAACCGGGCCTGTACGACAGCCCGTTGAGGGCCGGGCTCGAAGGCATCGGGCACTCCTTCAAGGTGAACCCGGAGATCGGCGCTGCCACCGGCGTCCAGCGCCTGGCGAACGGCACATGGCTGGCCGCCGCGGAGAAGGTCCGCCGGGGCGGAGGCTCGGCCATGGTCGTACGGCCCGCGTCCTAGCCGTCGGGCCCCGGCGGCGCCGAGACCGCCGCACCGCGGGGCGGGGTGCGCCCCGCCCCGCGGCCATGGGCGTCCGACGGATGGGCGTGCGTCCGTCCCGTGGTTACCGGTGTCCGAGGGGTGGTGTGTCCGCCCGGCGGTCGCGGGGGCCCGAGAAGGTGGTGCGCGTCCGTCCCGTGGTTGCGGGTGCCCGAAGGGCGTGTGTCCGTCTCGCGGGCGCGGGTGTCGGAGGGGTCAGCGGGCCGTCAGGATGCGCGGGCCCGAGTTCGTGATGGCCACCGTGTGTTCCGCGTGCGCCGCGCGGGAGCCGTCGTTCGTGCGCAGCGTCCAGCCGTCGGGTGCGGCGTGGTAGCCGTCCGTGCCGCCGCCGATGAGCATCGGCTCGATGGCGAGGACCATGCCGTGCCGCAGCGGCATCCCGCGTCCCGGGCGGCCCTCGTTCGGGACGCCCGGGTCCTCGTGCATCCGGCGTCCGATGCCGTGACCGCCGAACCCGTCCGGGATTCCGTACCCGGCCGCCCGGCACACCGTGCCGATCGCGTGCGCGATGTCCCCGATGCGGTTGCCGACGACCGCCGCCTCGATCCCCGCGGCCAGGGCCCGCTCCGCGGTCTCCACGAGCCGCGCGTCGCCGGGGCGCGGCTCGCCCACGATGAAGCTGATCGCCGAGTCGCCCACCCAGCCGCCCAGTTCGGCGCCGAAGTCGATGGAGACGAGATCGCCATCGCGCAGCCGGTAGCCCGTCGGGATGCCGTGCACGATCGCCTCGTTCACGGAGGCGCAGACGACCGCGGGGAAGGGTGTGGGCGCGAAGGAGGGGTGATAGCCGAGGAAGGGTGACGTGGCCCCCGCGTCGCGCAGGACCTGATGCGCCACCTCGTCCAGCTCCAGCAGGGAGACGCCCACGCCGGCGGCCTCGCGCACGGCCGTGAGTGCCCTGCCCACGACCTGGCCGGCCGCGTACATCTCGTCGATCGATGTGTCGGTCTTCAGTTCCACCATGCCAATTACTATACCGGTATTAGAATGGTGTCATGGTGCGAACCCCTCTGACCCCCGAAGAGCGCGAACGCGGCGAGCGGCTAGGGCGGCTGCTGCGCGAGGCCCGCGGCGGACGCAGCATGGCGGATATCGCCGGGGTGGCGGGGATCTCCGCGGAGACCCTGCGCAAGATCGAGACCGGGCGCGCGCCCACCCCGGCCTTCTTCACGATCGCCGCGCTGGCACGGGCCCTCGGTCTCTCGATGGATGAGTTGGTCGTCAGGTGTGCGCTGATGCCGGCGGCGTGAGGGCGGGCCCGACGCTCCGGGGGTTCCGTGCCGGGTGCCGGGTGCCGAGCCCCGTGTGTCGGATGCCGGATGCCGGATGCCGGGCCCCGCGTGCCGGGTGTCGCGGTCCGGCTTTGGCCGGCTCGTGCTGAGAAATTGTTGAATTCACTGACCATTCCCTTGTCGTCTACGCGCGTAGTCACTAACCTCCGGCCATGTCGAACACCAACGCCCGCTCCGGCGTGGCGACTTCGCAGCAGCCGGCGCCCGGCGGAGCGCGGCCTTCCATCCCCGCAGAGCGCGCGGCGAGACGTGGACGCCGTACGCGCATGATCGTGCGGCTCGTCTGCACCGATCTCGACGGCACACTGCTCGACTCGTCCGGCGCCATCCGTGAACGCACCCTGAGTACGCTCGCGGAGGCGGAGCGGGCCGGGATCGCCGTGGTGGGCGTGACCGGACGGCCCGTCCGCGACACCCTGGACCTAGCCCGGCGCCACGGGCTCACCGGGCCCGTGGTGTGCAGCAACGGCGCGGTGACCGTGGACGTCCGGTCGGGGCGGCTGCTGGACTGCCGGGGATTCGGCCCCGGCGACGCGGCGGGGATCCTGCGCGCGGTCCGTGACGCGGTGCCCGGGGTCGCGCTGGGGGTCGACTCCGTGTCCGGGCTCCGGCTGGAGACGGCCTTCGTGCGGCTGGTGCCGAACGCCTGGCGTCATGTGGCGCTGGACGGTGTGTCCGCGCCGGCGGACGCGGACCCGGTGGTCAAGATCCTTGCCGCCCACCCGATGCTGCTCGTGGACGAACTCGCCGCCGTGATCGCCTCGGTCGTGGGGGACCGTGCGGTGATCACGAGATCCACCGGTGACTTCCTCGAAATGTCCGCCCCCGGCGTCGACAAGGGTCAGGCGCTGCGGACGCTCGCCGAGCGGGGCGGGATTCCGGCGGAACACACCGCCGCCGTCGGCGACATGCCCAACGACATCCCGATGCTGCGCGCGGCCGGGCTCGCCGCCGCCGTCGCCAACGCCCACGAGGACATCCTGCGCGCCGCCGACATCGTGCTGCCCAGCAACGACGACGAGGGCGTCGCCGCTCTCGTCCGGCTCGTACTGCCCCGCGCGGCGGCGGTGGAGGCGTGCCGCATCTGAGCGTGCGGTGACGTCCGCCGGTCCGCTCGCGCGGCCCGCGGTGGGCTGTTCGTACCGGCGTGCGCCCGGGTTTCGTCCGGGCGCACGCCCGCGCGGGGGCGCTCCGGTGCGCCCTGCCGCGAGATCTCTGCGTCCCCGCCGAAAACTCCCCGTAGTCGATCCGTAACACGACTCGTGTTCGCTGTCGGGTCGAAGCGCTCACGTCGGGCAGGGAGTTGAGTGATGGCTGTAGGACAACTCCCGGTACAGGTACTGGAGTTCGCGCGGTATCTGAACGGGCTTGTGGACCGGCTCGACCGCGGCGGCGGCTGGTGCGGGGTCTTCTGGCAACGGGACCCCGACGGCATGCAGGCGTGCCTCGAAGGGCGGGAGGTGCCACCGTGGGACGTCGTGGAGGCACTCCTCCAGGATGTCTTCGGGCAGTACGGGGAACGTGCCGCCGCCCAGGAGACGGTACGGGCCCGGGCGCTGCACGCCGCCTCGCTGACCGCGTACGACGTCCGTCCGGGCGGCCGTGACGCGCTCGGCGACCGCCTGGACGTCATGCTCCGCGAACAGCGGTACGCCGCGGAACGCCAGGCCGAACTGAGCGGACGGCTCCCTTCGGCCGCTTCCCAGGGGGAGGCCGAGGCGATCCGGGCGGACCTCGCCTGGGCTCAGGACGATCACCAGCGGGCCACCGCGCGGTGCGCCGAACTGCTCCACCGCATGGACAACGTCGACCGCCACGCCCATCGCGCCCGGGAGCGGAGTGCGCCGCATCCGCCGGCCGCGGCCACCGGGGACGGAATGTGGCGGCCGGGGCCGGAGAACCGGCCGGACGTGTCCGGGGGGCACCGGCCCGGACGTCACCCCTCGGAGGGGGGCCGGCCCGACGGGAACCTGTTCGCGGGGGACCCGTCCGGACCGGGAACGGGCCACGCACCGGGCCATACGCCGGGCCGCGCACCGGGCCGCGACGCGCGGTCTCTGCCCGCGGACCAGGCGCCGGGCCCCGATGCCCGGCCCTTCGATGCGGACCGTGCGCCGGGTCCCGATCCTCGGTCCTTCGCCACGGATCACCCGAGCGGTCGCGAGGTCCACCCCACGGGCGCGTCCGTCGGCACTCCGCAGGACGACCGGCACGACCACGGGCGCGTGGCGGCGGCCGGTCCGGCGCGCGACACGGCGACCCCCGGCGGCGACCCGCATCCGGGCAAGCGTGCCAAGCGGCGTCGTCGAGGCAGTGCCCGTTTCGCCGGGATGGTGGAGCCGGACGTGGCGCCCGTGGCCGTGCCGGAGACCGGTCCCGTGCTGCCCGCCCCGACCGTGCGGGGCGCAAGTACGCCCCGCGGCGCGCGTTTCGCGGGGGCCGCCGAGGAGCCCGCCCGTTCCCACGCGGCGACCGGGCCGGAACTGCCGGACGAGGACGCGCGGCGGCTCATCGGGGAGAGCGTCGCGGCGCTGACGCGGCTGCGCGGAGAGGGCCGCAGCGGCGAGGCGCACGTCCTGCTCGTCGAAGCGGCGTACTGGCCCCCCGCCCGCTTCCCCCTGCTCGCCGCCGAACTGCACCGCGCCGGGCTCGACGCGGACTGGGCCACCCTGCTCTGGGAGGCGGCCTCGCTGCCCGCCGACCGACTGGTCGCCGCGGCCGACGCGCTCGCCACCGCCGGCCGCGTCGCCGACGGCCGGCAGATGCTGCGCCAAGGCGTCACCCGGCCCGCCCCCGAGATAGCGGCCGCCGTCCTCGGCCTCACCGACGAGGGCCGCGGCCGCGAGGTCGGCGCTCTCCTCGACGCGTACGTCCGCGTGCGCACCCCGGAGGAGGCCGCCCGAAGCGCCGAGACGGACCCGGAGCGCCTCGTGCCGCTGCTCCTGCGGGCGGCTCAGGGAGTGTCCGACGAATGCGGATGGGACCTGCTCCACGCTCTGCGCGTGGCCGGATTCGCGGCATGACATGCCTCCGGCGAGGGACCTGACGCACACCTCGCCGGGCACCGGTCACGGTTGACCCTGCCCTCGGCAGGCGCGTGGGCGTCCGCACGCTGTTGCCCGTGCGCGCACGCGCACAGGTGACATCGGAGTGCGGCGCGAACGGTGAGGCGCCGGGCCTCGGGTGCGTTCGCGCGCGACGGACCGGGCGGTCGCCCGATCGGCCGCACCTCCCGTTTCACCGGCCACGTCACTCACCCGGGAGGGTCAGAAACGTGATCGACTCAGCGGGTTAACGACGATGGTCTTGGCAAGGCTGTCCGGGGGGCTTACTTTCGAGCCTCTACAGCTTTGTCTACGGGCGTAGAGGCTCTCTGACGTCCCGTCGAAGGAGCAGCTCATGGGCAACGTCGTACGTGCCGCCCTGGTCCAGGCCACCTGGACCGGCGACACCGCATCCATGGTCGCCAAGCACGAGGAACACGCCCGTGAGGCGGCCCGGCAGGGTGCCAAGGTCATCGGGTTCCAGGAAGTCTTCAACGCCCCCTACTTCTGCCAGGTCCAGGAGCCGGAGCACTACGCCTGGGCGGAGCCGGTCCCCGACGGTCCCACCGTCACCCGTATGTGTGAGCTCGCGCGCGAGACCGGCATGGTGATCGTCGTCCCCGTGTTCGAGGTCGAGCAGTCCGGGTTCTACTACAACACCGCGGCCGTGATCGACGCCGACGGCACCTACCTCGGGAAGTACCGCAAGCACCACATCCCGCAGGTGAAGGGCTTCTGGGAGAAGTACTACTTCAAGCCCGGCAACCTCGGCTGGCCCGTCTTCGACACGGCCGTCGGCCGGGTCGGGGTCTACATCTGCTACGACCGGCACTTCCCCGAGGGCTGGCGGCAGCTCGGTCTGAACGGCGCCCAGCTCGTGTACAACCCCTCCGCCACCTCCCGCGGCCTCTCCGCCTACCTCTGGCAGCTCGAACAGCCCGCGGCGGCCGTCGCCAACGAGTACTTCATCGCCGCGATCAACAGGGTCGGGCAGGAGGAGTACGGCGACAACGACTTCTACGGAACCTCGTACTTCGTCGACCCGCGCGGCCAGTTCGTCGGCGAGCGGGCGAGCGACAAGTCCGAGGAACTCGTCGTCCGCGACCTGGACTTCGGCCTCATCGAGGAAGTACGCCAACAATGGGCGTTCTACCGCGACCGGCGCCCCGACGCCTACGAAGGGCTGGTGCGGCCATGACCGACCTGTACACCCGCCACCAGGCCGTCCTGCCGGACTGGCTCGCCCTGTACTACGAGGACCCGATCGAGATCACCCACGGCGAGGGCCGCCACGTCTGGGACTCCAAGGGAAACAGGTACCTCGACTTCTTCGGCGGCATCCTCACCACGATGACCGCGCACGCCCTGCCCGAGGTGACGAAGGCCGTCAGCGAGCAGGCCGGCCGGATCATCCACTCCTCGACGCTCTACCTCAACCGGCCGATGGTCGAACTCGCCGAACGCGTCGCCCAGTTGTCCGGCATCCCCGACGCCCGCGTCTTCTTCACCACCTCCGGCACCGAGGCCAACGACACGGCCCTGTTGCTCGCCACCGCCCACCGGCGCAGCAACCAGATCCTCGCCATGCGCAACAGCTACCACGGCCGGTCGTTCAGCGCGGTCGGGATCACCGGCAACAAGGGCTGGTCACCGACCTCCCTGTCGCCGCTCCAGACGCTGTACGTGCACGGCGGTGTCCGCACCCGCGGTCCCTACGCCGACCTGGACGACACCGCCTTCGTCGATGCCTGCGTCGAGGATCTGAAGGACCTGCTCGGCCATGTCCGCCCGCCCGCCGCGCTGATCGCCGAACCGATCCAGGGCGTGGGCGGCTTCACCGCACCCCCCGACGGCCTGTACGCGGCCTTCCGCGACGTCCTCCAGCAGCACGGCGTCCTCTGGATCGCCGACGAGGTGCAGACCGGCTGGGGCCGCACCGGCGAGCACTTCTGGGGCTGGCAGGCCCACGCCGCCTCCGGTCCGCCCGACATGCTCACCTTCGCCAAGGGCATCGGCAACGGCATGTCCATCGGGGGAGTGGTCGCCCGCGCCGAGATCATGAACTGCCTGGACTCCAACTCCATCTCGACCTTCGGTGGTTCACCGGTCACGATGGCGGCGGGGCTCGCGAATCTCACCTACCTCCTCGAACACGACCTCCAGGGCAACGCCCGCCGTGTCGGCGGCCTCCTCATCGAACGGCTCCGCGCGGTCGCCGCGCAGTTCGACGGCGTCCGCGAGGTGCGCGGGCGCGGACTGATGATCGGCATCGAGCTGGTCAGGCCCGGAACCGACCGCGCGCACCCCGAAGGAGCCGCAGCGGTACTCGAAGCGGCCCGCGAGGAGGGCCTGCTGATCGGCAAGGGCGGAGGCCACGACACCAGTGTGCTGCGCATCGCCCCGCCGCTCTCACTCACCGTCGCCGAGGCGGAGGAGGGCGCGTCGATCCTGGAACGCGCCTTGCGGCAGGCCCAGTAACAGATGAGCGAGGGCGGGTGAGCCGAAGGGACGGTGGTCTCGAGGACCCGGCACGCGACGACCCGGGGGTCCGGGTACGCGTCGGGTCCCCGAGGCCGCCCGCAGCGCTCCGGAGGCGAACCGAGCCACGGACGAAGGGGAACGCCGCCATGACCACCGCCTTGGAACCCGCCCTCTCGGTCCGCCAGGTCCTCGCCCTGGACCGGGTGCTGGCGGGGGAGCCCGAGGTGGTGGCCGGCGCCGGCCACCTCGACCGGTCCGTGCGCTGGGTGCACGTGGCCGAGGCCGCCGACGTGGGCGTCATGCTCAGCGGCGGCGAAATGGTCCTCACCACCGGGGTGTTGCTCGCCGGTGACCCCGATGCCCAGGCCGAGTACATCCGTTCGCTGCACCGCGCCGAGGCGGCGGCCGTCGTCCTCGGGCTCGGCCGGGCTTTCCCCGCGCCCCCGGACGTGATGCGCCGCGCCGCCGAACGCTGCGGGCTGCCGATGGTGGTGCTCCATCGTCCCTTCCCGTTCGCCGAGTTGACCGAGGAGGTGCAGTCCCGGCTGGTGCGGCACAAGTTCGCGGCCGTGAGCCTCTCCGAAGCCGTACGCACCGCACTCACCGGACTGATCACCACCGGTGCGTCGCTCCAGCGCATGCTCGACGAGATCGCCGTGCACGCCGCATGCCCCGTCGTCGTGACCAACCTCGCCCACCGGGTCCTCGCCACCGCCGGAGAACGCTCCGCCGTCGACGACGTGCTGCGCGACTGGGACCGCATCGCCCGGCAGGCATGGGGGTACCACCCAGGCCCTTCAGGCACTGGGGGAGGCAGCGCGGGCGACGGATGGATCCGCGCCGAACTGGGCGGCAGGGGGGAGCGCTGGGGCCGCATCGTGCTGTGCGGTCACCGGGGCGACGCGGCGACCGGGCGCCTCCTGGCCGACCGGGCCGCCGAGGCGCTGGTCCTGCACCGCATGCTCGCGGGTCCCGCCCACTCCTGGGAGGCGGAGTCCGCCCAGGGCCTGCTGACCGACCTCGTGAGCGGTGTCGTACCGGCCCGCCAGCTCCTGCCGCGAGCCAGGGCAGCGGGTCTGCCGGTGAACCGCCGTACCTTCGTGCCGCTGGTGGTGCGCGACGGCGACGCCGCCCAACTCGACCGCGTGCTGCGCCTGCTGGGGCTGCCGGGGCTGGTCGCCGAACTGTCCGACGGAGCCACCGCCCTTCTGCTGAGCCTCCCGCGCGACCAGGACGCGGAGGCACTGGCCGAGCACTTCGCCGTACGACTGCGGCACGAGACCGGGGTCCCCTCCACCGTGGCTGCCGCCGCACCCCGCATCGTCTGGGACGACGTGCCCTTCGGACTGCGGGAGGCCCTCCACGTCGCGGAGGCCGCCGCCGACGCGCCCGCCGACGAGGACCGGCCCGCGCTGGTCCGGCTGCGTGACGTCCATCTGCGCGGCCTGGTCCGGCTGTTGCGCGACGACCCGCACGTCCAGTCCTTCGCGGAGCGTGAACTCGACGGGCTGCTGAGCGGTCCCCAGGCGGATCCGCGGCTCCTGCCCGTCCTGCGGACCTATCTCGCCACCGGCCGCAACAAGTCGCGCACGGCGCAGCTCCACCATGTCAGCCGGCCCGCGCTCTACCGCCGTCTGGAGGTCATACAGGCCCGCCTCGGCGTCGACCTCGACGACTTCGAGCAGGCCGCCTCCGTCCACATCGCCCTGCTCGCGCACGACGCACAGCAACGGTGAGAGCCGATGGGCGGCGACAGCGGCGAGGAACCGGCGGGCCGGTCGGGAACCGGCGGCAACAGTCGTGAAACACGGAATCAGCCGGCTGAAACACGGGACGACGCGGAGGTGACACCGTGGAACGGCACAGCACTTCGGACGTGACACGGTGCAACTCAAAGAAGGGGCCGGGGCTTTCTAGTCTCCTCGCACACCGAGCGACCGGAGGTCCCGATGAGCAGAGTGATCCGCGCCGCCGTCTTCCAGACCGCGTGGACCGGCGACAAGGAATCGATGATCCAGGTCCACGAGCAGGCGGCCCGCGACGCGGCCGCGCAGGGCGCACAGGTCCTGTGCTTCCAGGAGCTGTTCTACGGACCGTACTTCTGCCAGGTGCAGGACAAGGAGTTCTACGCGTACGCGGAGCAGATCCCCGAAGGCCCGATCGTCCGGCGCTTCCAGGCGCTGGCGAAGGAGCTGGGCCTCGTCCTCGTCCTGCCGATGTACGAGGAGGAACAGCCCGGGGTCCTGTACAACACGGCGGCCGTGATCGACGCCGACGGCTCCTACCTGGGCAAGTACCGCAAGACCCACATTCCCCAGGTCCCGGGATTCTGGGAGAAGTTCTACTTCCGGCCCGGGAACTCCGGCTGGCCCGTCTTCGACACGGCCGTCGGCCGGATCGGCGTCTACATCTGCTACGACCGGCACTTCCCGGAGGGCTGGCGAGCCCTCGGTCTCGCGGGCGCGGAGATCGTCTTCAACCCGTCGGCCACCTCACGCGGACTCTCCGGCTACCTCTGGCAGCTGGAGCAGCCGGCCGCCGCCGTGGCCAACGAGTACTTCGTGGGTGCGATCAACCGGGTCGGGCAGGAGGAGTACGGCGACAACGACTTCTACGGCACCTCGTACTTCGTGGACCCCGAGGCCCAGTTCGTCGGCGAGGTGGCGAGCGACAAGGAGAGCGAACTCGTCGTCCGCGACCTGGACATGGCCAAGCTCCGCGAGGTCCGCGACCGGTGGCAGTTCTACCGCGACCGCGCCCCGGGCGCGTACGCGCCGCTGACCGCGCCCTGACCGTCCGGAAGGGGCACGCCCCGGTCGTCCGTGTCGCGGGTCCCGCGATCCGAGCGCAGGACCCGCGGCAAGGCACCCGGCACACGCCGTCCCGCGAACCACCCCATGCGCCTCCTCACCGGGCCCATGGGTCTCCTCACCGGGACGCAGCGCCGGCGCCAGCCCCTGACAGCCCCACAACCCCCTCAACGCACCCACGACCGGAAGGAGAGGGAGCATGAGCCGTACCGTCATCCGGGGTGGTCTCGTCATCACCGCGTCCGACGAGATCCACGCCGACGTCCTGATCGAGGACGGCCGGATCGCCGCCCTCGCCGCGACGGGCACGCCCGCGGCCGAGTCGTGGACGGCCGAGCGCACCATCGACGCCACCGGCAAGTACGTGATCCCGGGCGGCGTCGACGCCCACACCCACATGGAACTGCCCTTCGGCGGCACCTTCGCCTCCGACACCTTCGAGACCGGCACCCGGGCCGCCGCGTGGGGCGGCACCACCACCATCATCGACTTCGCCGTCCAGAGCGTCGGCCGCTCGCTGCGCGAGGGTCTGGACGCCTGGAACGCCAAGGCGGACGGCAACTGCGCCATCGACTACGGCTTCCACATGATCGTCTCCGACGTGAACCAGGAGACGCTCAAGGAGATGGACCTGCTGGTCGAGGAGGGCGTCACCTCCTTCAAGCAGTTCATGGCCTACCCGGGCGTCTTCTACAGCGACGACGGCCAGATCCTGCGCGCCATGCAGCGCTCCGCCGAGAACGGCGGGCTCATCATGATGCACGCCGAGAACGGCATCGCCATCGACGTCCTCGTCGAACAGGCGCTGGCCCGGGGCGAGACCGACCCGCGCTTCCACGGGGAGGTGCGCAAGGCGCTCCTGGAGGCCGAGGCCACCCACCGCGCGATCAAGCTCGCCCAGGTGGCGGGCGCCCCGCTCTACGTCGTGCACGTCTCGGCGACCGAGGCCGTCGCCGAACTCGCCCGGGCGCGCGACGAGGGCCTGAACGTCTTCGGCGAGACCTGCCCCCAGTACCTGTTCCTGTCGACCGACAACCTCGCGGAACCGGACTTCGAGGGCGCGAAGTACGTGTGCAGCACGCCGCTTCGCCCCCGGGAACACCAGGCGGCCCTGTGGCGCGGCCTGCGCACGAACGACCTCCAGGTCGTCTCGACGGACCACTGCCCGTTCTGCTTCACCGGCCAGAAGGAACTCGGCCGCGGCGACTTCTCGAAGATCCCCAACGGGCTTCCCGGCGTCGAGAACCGCATGGACCTGCTCCACCAGGCCGTCGTCGACGGGCACATCTCCCGGCGCCGCTGGATCGAGATCGCCTGCGCCACACCGGCCCGGATGTTCGGCCTGTACCCGAAGAAGGGGACCATCGCCCCCGGCGCGGACGCCGACGTCGTCATCTACGACCCGCACGCCGAGCAGGTCATGTCGGTCGAGACCCACCACATGAACGTCGACTACTCGGCGTACGAGGGCAGGCGCGTCACCGGACGGGTCGAGTCGGTCCTCTCGCGCGGCGAAATGGTCATCACCGACCGGGAGTTCACCGGGCGCGCGGGCCACGGCGTCTACACCCCCCGTTCCACCTGTCAGTACCTTCTCTGAGCGACCAGGAGTGGCGCCATGGACTTCGGACTCGTCCTGCAGACAGACCCCCCGGCCTCCCGTGTCATCGACCTGATGAAGCGGGCCGAGGCCAACGGCTTCACGTACGGCTGGACCTTCGACTCGGCCGTGCTCTGGCAGGAACCCTTCGTGATCTACAGTCAGATCCTCGCGAACACCGAGAAGCTGACGGTCGGCCCGATGGTCACCAACCCGGGCACCCGCACCTGGGAGGTCACCGCCTCCACCTTCGCGACGCTCAACGACATGTACGGCAACCGCACGGTGTGCGGCATCGGCCGCGGCGACTCGGCGATGCGCGTCGCCGGACGCAAGCCCAACACCCTGGCCCGGATCAGCGACGCGATGAAGGTCATCCGCGCCCTCGCCCGGGGCGACGAGGCCGACCTCGGCGGCACGGTCGTCCGGTTCCCCTGGGTGAGTCAGGGTGCCGAACTGCCGGTCTGGATGGCCGCGTACGGCCCGAAGGCGCTGAAGATGACCGGCGAGGAGGCCGACGGCTTCATCCTCCAGCTCGCCGACCTCTACCTCACCGAGTACATGGTCAAGGCCGTGAAGGACGCGGCGGCCGCGGCGGGCCGCGACCCCGCCGAGGTGAAGATCTGCGTGGCCGCGCCCGCGTACATCACCGAGGACGACTCGGCCGGCGCGCTCGCCCACGCACGCGAGCAGTGCCGCTGGTTCGGCGGCATGGTGGGCAACCACGTGGCCGACCTGGTCTCCAAGTACGGCGAGCACTCGGCCGCGGTCCCCGACGAACTCACCGACTACATCAAGGCCCGTGAGGGCTACGACTACTCGCACCACGGACGGGCCGACAACCCCGACACCGCGTTCGTCCCCGACGAGATCGTCGACCGCTTCTGCCTGATCGGCACGCCCGAGCGGCACATCGAGAAGCTGAACGCGCTGCGCGAGCTGGGCGTCGACCAGTTCGCCGTCTACGACATGCACGACGCCCAGGAGGCCACGATCGACGCGTACGGAGCGCGGGTCATCCCCGGTATCAACGGGCAGTAACCGAAGGTCATCCCCTCATTCTCCCCTTCCCGCCGTCCCGGGAAGGGGATCAGGGCGCACTGCGCGCACCCCCCGAGTCGTCCCCGCACGGCCTTTCCCGTCACTCCTCATTGATTGGCCTGCTCATGACAGAAATAGTCTCCCCGGGCGGCCCGCCCGCGGGACAAGTCACGCTCCCCGACGGCCGGGTGGAGATCGCGCCCGACGCCCCCGCCCCCACCGGCCCCTACGCCAACGACGACCTGCTCCCGGTCCCGGTCGAGAAGCGCACCTGGACCACGTACAACTTCTCGGCCCTGTGGGTCGGCATGGCCCACAACACCGCTTCCTGGACGCTGGCCTCGGGTCTGATCGCCGTCGGCATGGACTGGAAGCAGGCCGTCCTCACCATCGCGCTCGCCAACCTGATCGTGCTGGTCCCGATGCTGCTCACCGGGCACGCGGGGCCGAAGTACGGCATCCCCTTCCCCGTCTTCGCCCGCGCCTCCTTCGGCGTCCGCGGGGCCAACCTCCCGGCCGTCGTACGGGCGTTGGTGGCCTGCGGCTGGTTCGGCATCCAGACCTGGATCGGCGGAGAGGCGATCTACTTCCTCGCGGGCAAGCTCTTCGGCGACGGCTGGGCGGGCGCCTCCGAGATCGGCGGGCACCCCTGGACCATGTGGCTGTCGTTCGCCGTCTTCTGGGCGCTCCAGGTCGCCATCATCTACCGGGGGATGGAGACGATCCGACGGTTCGAGAACTGGGCCGCGCCGTTCGTGCTCGTCGGCGCCGGCGTGATGCTGTGGTGGATGAGCGACAAGGCCGGGGGCTTCGGGCCGCTGCTCGACCAGCCCTCGCAGCTCGGCTGGGGCGGGGACTTCTGGAAGCTGTTCTGGCCCTCGCTCATGGGCATGATCGGCTTCTGGTCCACGCTGTCGCTGAACATCCCGGACTTCACCCGGTACGGCAGGAGCCAGAAGGCGCAGACCGTCGGGCAGGCCCTCGGACTGCCCACCACCATGACGCTCTTCGCGTTCCTGTCGGTCATGGTCACCTCGGGTTCGCAGGCCGTGTACGGCAAGGCGATCTGGGACCCGGTCCAGCTCGCCGCCAAGACGGACAACGTCGTCGGCATCCTCTTCGCGCTGGTCACCGTGCTGGTCGCGACCCTGTCCGTGAACATCGCGGCGAACCTGGTCTCCCCGGCCTTCGACTTCTCCAACATCGCCCCACGGAAGATCAACTTCCGGACCGGCGCGCTCGCCACCTGTGTCCTGGGCGTGCTGATCTTCCCGTGGAAGCTGTACGCCGACCCCCAGGGCTACATCTTCACCTGGCTCGGGCTGGTCGGCGGTCTGCTGGGGACGGTCGCCGGCATCCTCATCGCCGACTACTGGATCCTGCGCCGCACCCGGCTCGACCTCGCCGACCTGTATCGCACCGGCGGCCGGTACTGGTACGACGGCGGCTGGAACTGGCGGGCGGTGGTCGCCTTCGTCACCGGTGGCGTCCTGGCCGTCGGCGGCGCCGACTTCCATCCGCTGATCGACGGGCGGCCCGTCCCGGCGCTGGAATCGCTCGCCGACTACGGATGGGCGGTCGGCCTCGGCACCTCGATGGTGCTGTACCTGGTCCTGATGCTGGCCCGCGGAAAGGACGCCCTCGCGGACGGGCGGGAACCGGCCGCGGACCGGAGTGAACCGGCCGCGGACCGGAGTGAACCGGCCGCGGACTGACGCGGACCGGAGCGGAACGGCCGCGGACCGAACGCGGCGGCGGGAGGACGGTCAGCTCTTCTGGCTCTGGCCGTCCTTCAGCGTCGCCACCGCCTCCTTGGCCGCCTTGATGGCGCCCTTGTTGATCTCGTCGGTGCCGGGCGCCTTCTTGGTCTCGAAGTCACTGCCGTTGTAGGTGACGACCACCAGGGCGTTGGCCGCCCGGACGATCACCACGCCTTCACGGGTCTCCTGCTTGTCCTCGGTGCTGAGGTTGACCACGGAGTAGGCGGAGTCGCCGAGACCGGGCACCGCTCCGCCGCCGCTCTTGTCGGCGACACGCTCCTTGTAGGCCTTCTCCGCCGCGGCGTTCGTGTCCTTGATCTCGTACGAGACGTCGAGCCAGCGGTAGTCGAATTCCTTCAGGGCGTTCCACGAGCAGGTGCGGCGCACCGCCTTGTCGGTCGACGCGATCTCCTGCCCGGCCGTCTTGGCGCCGGGGACAAGAGACTTGATCGTCGCGACCTGGATGCCGCCGCAGGGCGCGGGCGAGGCGGCGAAGGTCTTGACGTCGGCGGAGGCCGAAGGAGCCGACGGCGAGTCCGATGTCTGTTTCTGCGTCGATTTGTCCTCGGCGTTGGGGGTCGCTTCGGACGGGCCGGTCGCCAGGGCCCAGCCCGCGGAGGCGAGCAGAGCGACCGGCAGGAGGCGCGCGGCGAGCGCGAGCGGCAGAGGAAGAGAACCCAAAGCGCACTTCTCGTGGGGGATGGTGCGGAGGAGTCCGCACTGCGGACGGGACGCCAGTGTCACATGAGACGCCGTGGTGCGGAAGGGCCGACCGGCGGCATGCCCGTGTGATGACGGTGACTCACCTTGGCGTCGATTGACTGACGCTGCGGCAAGATGTCTTATTTGTTCGATCGAATGATCGACAATTGCGATCATCGCCATTTCCTCCGCGTCGAGACGCGACGAGACCGGCCCGTAACGGGATCGCGGAGTGCCGGGCGGCGCTGTGCCCCGACCGTCCGACGGCGTGACCGTCCGGCCCCCGGTCCGTCTCCAACTGGCCCTGCTCTCAAGCCGGTCGGACTCCGGTGGTGAACGCCGGAGCGAGCGGAGCGATGCCCTCCGTGGAGCTTTCGTGCCATGATCGGCCCATGATCGCGACGAACCGGCGCCGCGTCGGCGCGGCCGCCCCCGCCGGGCCCTGGGCCCGGTCCGAAATCCCCACCGTCTCCTTACCCGCGCGCACCCCGTCCCGTGCCGCCGCCCTCCGGGAGAGGTGGGTGCGCCCGGTCCTGCTCGCCTGCCTGGTCGCGACGGCCACCGCGGGGTGCGGCCTGTCCACCGAGATCGACCACGAGATCGACCCCGGGCAGACCTCCGTCCCGGACCCCGTCCCGAGCGTCGTCGGGACCGACGCCGCCCATCTCCCGGACCCGTCCGGGACCCCGAGCGACTCCGTCGTCATCGAGCTGCCCGTGCCGGCGCAGACCGCGCCGGCGGAGGACGGTCCCTGCCCGGCGTCCGGCCTGCGCCTCGCGACCGGACCGGTCGACGCGGCCATGGGCCTGCGCGGGATGACCCTGACGCTCACCGTCTGCGGCAAGCGCCCGTACAAGGTGAACGGCCGCCCCGCCGTCGTCGACGTGCTCGACGGCGACCGTGCCCCGATCACGGGCGTACACGCCGTGGCGGGGACGGACAGGGTGCCCATGGCCCCCGCCGACCCGGGCCCCGAGCCCTTCACGCTCCACCCGGGCGAGAGCGCGCACGCCGCCCTGTACTGGCGGATGGCGGCCGAGGACGGGGTGTACCTGCGGATCGCGCCGCAGCGGGGGCAGCGCGCCGTCACCCTCCGGCTGCCGGACCCGCTGGACATCGGCCCCGAGAACACACTGGGAACAACGGCCTGGGCGCCCGTGCGCTGATCTCCCGCCTGCCCGCCCTGCCGCCTGGGCCGGGGCGGATGCCATAGTCGGGACCGGCCGATCGCTCCGTACCGTGAGGTGGCAGGCATGTTCACGACCCGACCCACGCTCCAGGGCACCTTCGGCATGGTGTCCTCCACGCACTGGCTCGCCTCACAGTCCGCGATGGCGGTCCTGGAGGACGGCGGCAACGCCTACGACGCCGCGGTCGCGGCCGGTTTCGTCCTGCACGTCGTGGAACCCCACCTCAACGGACCCGCGGGAGAGGTCCCGATCATCCTGGCCCCCGCGGACGGCCCCGTACGCGTGCTGTGCGGACAGGGCGTCGCGCCCGCCGGAGCGACGGTCGCCCACTACCGGAGCCTCGGTCTGGACCTCGTGCCCGGCACCGGCCCGCTCGCCGCCGCCGTGCCGGGCGCGTTCGACGCCTGGATGCTGCTCCTGCGCGACCACGGCACCAAACCGCTCGCCGACGTCCTGAAATACGCCATCGGCTACGCCGAGGACGGGCACGCGCCCGTGGAACGCGTCGGCGAGACGGTGGACGCCGTACGCGCGCTCTTCGAGACGGAGTGGACCTCCTCGGCCGAGGTGTATCTGCCGGGCGGCCGGTCACCGCGCGCCGGCGAGCTGTTCCGCAACCCGGCCCTCGCCGCGACCTGGCGACGGCTGCTCGACGAGGTCTCCGGCGCCGGGGACAGGGTGGCCGAGATCGACGCGGCGCGGGAGGTGTGGCGCTCCGGGTTCATCGCCGAGGCCCTGGTCCGGCAGGCCCGGCGGCCCACCATGGACACCAGCGGCGAGCGCCACGCCGGCACCCTGACGGCCGCCGACCTGGCCGGCTGGTCCGCGACCTACGAGGCCCCGGCGACGTACGACTGGCGCGGCTGGACCCTGTGCAAGGCGGGCCCCTGGAGCCAGGGCCCGGTCCTGCTCCAGCAGCTGGCACTGCTCCCGCCCGAGCTGCCCCGCCACGGCTCCGCCGAGTACGTCCACCTGCTCGTCGAGGGCTGCAAGCTCGCCATGGCCGACCGGGAGGCCTGGTACGGCGACGCCGCCGAGGTGCCGCTCGGCGACCTGCTGTCGGAGCCCTACAACGCGGCCCGCCGGACACTCGTCGGGGACAAGGCGTCGTACGAGCTGCGGCCCGGCGCTCCGGGCGGCCGCGAGCCGAGACTGAGCGGACACGCGCGCGTGGTGGCCGCCGACGAACCCGGCTTCGACGCGCTCGCGGTGCCGGGCGCCGGTGAGCCCACCATGGCCCGCGCGGCCGCGGAACCCGAGGTGGCACCCGACGGAGGCACCCGGGGCGACACCTGTCACCTGGACGTGGTCGACCGCTGGGGCAACATGGTGGCCGCCACTCCCAGCGGCGGCTGGCTCCAGTCCAACCCGGTCGTCCCCGAACTCGGCTTCCCGCTCGGCACCCGGCTCCAGATGGCGTGGCTGGAGGAGGGGCTGCCCAACTCCCTGACCCCGGGCCGACGGCCGCGCACGACCCTGACGCCCTCCCTCGCGCTGCGCGACGGCGTGCCCGTCATGGCGTTCGGCACCCCCGGCGGCGACCAGCAGGACCAGTGGCAGACACACTTCTTCCTGTCCGTCGCGCTGCGTCCGAAGGTGCGCGGCGGACTCGATCTCCAGGGCGCGATCGACGCCCCGAACTGGCACAACGACAGCTTTCCCGGCTCCTTCTATCCGCGCGGCATGCGTCCGGGCAGCCTCACCGTCGAGTCCCGCACGGACCCGGAGGTCGTCGAGGAACTGCGCCGCCGGGGCCACGACGTCACGGTCGCCGAAGCCTGGTCCGAGGGGCGGCTGTGCGCGGTGGCCCGCGACCCGGAGACCGGCATCCTGTCGGCAGGGGCCAATCCGCGCGGGATGCAGGGGTACGCGGTCGGCCGCTGAGGCCCGCCCGCGAAGGGCGCGGCGACCGGAACGGTGATCGCGCGGCCCCGGGAATTCATGGTGATTCCACCTGGAGTACCCCGGAGGGGTGAGGATTGTCAGTGGAGCGTGTTGTCATGGAGCCATGATCGAAGAAAACGAAACCATCGACGAGTTTCTCGCACACCGTACGGCCGACGTGGAACACGCAGTCCGCGAGGCCGCCGCCGCGGAGATCATGCCCCGGTTCCGGCAGCTCTCCGCGGACGAGATCGACCAGAAGTCCGGCCCGCACGACCTCGTGACCGACGCCGACCGCCTGGCCGAGAAGCACCTCACCGCGGCCCTCGTCGCGCTGCTGCCCGGCTCGGTCGTGGTCGGCGAGGAGGCGGTGCACGCCGACCCCGAGATCTACGAGGCGATCGGGGGCACGGCGCCCGTCTGGATCGTCGACCCCGTCGACGGCACCCGGCAGTTCGTGCACGGGGACCCCGGGTTCTGCACACTGGTCGCGCTCGTGCTGGACGGCGTGGTGCGCGCCTCCTGGACGTACGCGCCCGCGCGTGGCGAGTTCGCCACCGCCGTCCGGGGGCGGGGAGCCGTGCTGGACGGCGTGCCGCTGCGCTCCGGATCGCCCGAGCCCGGCCGCGACCTCCACATCGCGACCTCCCACCCGGACTACACCACGGACGAGCAGAAGCGCGCGCTCCTCGGACTGTGGACCGAGGGTGTCGCCCCGCGCCCCTGCGGTTCGGCGGGCCTGGAGTATCTGGCCATCGCCCGCGGTGAGTTGGACGCGACGGCGTTCAGCTGGGAGGCGGCCTGGGATCATGCCGCGGGACTCCTCCTGGTCGAGGAGGCGGGCGGCGCCCACAGGACGCTCGGCGGTGAGCCCTTCCGTGTCACCGGGGGCAACGCGCTGCCGTTCACGGCGGCCCGGGACGAGGCCACGGCCCGCCGGGTGACCGCCCTGCTGACAGGTCAGCCGGAGTGGGTGGCGGCCCGCGCCTGAGCGGAAGCGCCATGACCGCGCCTGAGCGGGAGCGCCACGGCAGCCGCCCTTGAGCTGTGAGCGCCGCGGCAGCCCTGAGCGGTGAGCGCCATGGCAGCTCCTGAGAGGCGAGCGCCACGGCAGCCCTGGGCGGGAGTTCCACGCCCCGCGCGGGCCCGGGTTCCCCTTCGTGGAGGCCGGTGCCCGGCACGGGGTGCCCGGGTCCAACACCCCGTGCCGTCAAGGCTGTCAGTCCACCGGCATATCCTGATGCTCAGTGGCCGTCGGCTGACAAAGGAGTCCGAAGGTGCCGTCGATGCTCGATGCCGTCGTGGTGGGTGCGGGGCCGAACGGACTGACGGCTGCCGTGGAACTGGCCCGCAGGGGCTTCTCCGTGGCCGTGTTCGAGGCCCGGGACACGGTGGGCGGGGGATCGCGCACCGAAGAGCTGACCCTGCCCGGGTTCCGGCACGACCCGTGTGCGGCGGCCCATCCGCTGGGCATCAACTCGCCCGCCTTCCGGGCGATGCCCCTCGAGCGGTACGGCCTGGAGTGGCTGCACGCGCAGCTCCCCATGGCGCACCCCTTCACGGACGGTTCGGCGGCGGTCCTCGCGCGGTCCGTGGCCGAGACGGCGGCCTCCTTCGGGCCGCGGGACGCGGGCGCGTACCGCAGGCTCGTCGCCCCGTTCTTGAGCAAGTGGGACACGCTGGCGCACGACTTCATGTCGCTGCCGCTGACCGCGCTGCCCCGGGACCCCGTCACCCTCGCCCGCTTCGGTCTGGCCGGGCTGCCGCCGTCGACCTGGCTGATGCGCCGCTTCCGCGACGAGCGGGCCAAAGCCCTGTTCGCCGGTCTGGTCGCGCACGTCATAGCGCCGCTCGAGGGAGTCGCCACGGGCGCCGTCGGCCTGGTCTTCGCGCTCGCCGCGCACGCCCGGGGATGGCCCGTCGCGCGCGGTGGCTCGCAGTCCATCGCGGACGCGCTCACCGCGTATCTCAAGGATCTCGGCGGCACCGTCCACACCGACTACGAGGTCAAACGCCTGGACGACCTGCCGCCGGCGCGGGCGTACGTCTTCGACACCTCGCCCAAGGCCCTGGCCCGCATCGCCGGCTTCGGCCGGTACTACGAGGGCTACCGCTACGGCGCGGGGGTCTTCAAGATCGACTACGCCCTGGACGGACCCGTGCCCTGGACCGCAGAGGAGGCCCGTGTCGCCGGGACCGTCCAGGTCGGCGCGAGCCGGGCGGAGATCGGCAGCGCGCTGCGGGCCGCCTCGCGCGAGGGCCGGGCACCCGACGCGCCGTTCCTGATCACGGTGCAGCCGAGCGTCGTCGACCCCTCCCGCGCCCCCGAGGGCAAGCAGGTCTTCTGGGCCTACGGCCATGTCCCTAACGGCTGGACCGGAGACCTCACCGACGCGATCGAGCGCCAGCTCGAGCGGTTCGCGCCGGGTTTCCGCGACCGGGTCCTGGCCCGCGCGACCGCCGGACCGCCCGTCCTCGCGGCCCGCAACGCCAACTACGTGGGCGGCGACATCGCCTGCGGCGCCGCCTCCGGACTCCAGCTCATGCTGCGCCCCAGACCGTCCCTGTCCCCGTACGGCACCCCGCACCCCGCCGTCTTCCTGTGCTCCTCGGCCACCCCGCCCGGTCCCGGAGTGCACGGGATGTCGGGGCACAACGCGGCGAAGGCCGTGTGGAGGAGACTGAGGGAGTCATGACCACGATCACGCTGGTACAGGGCGACATCACCCGGCAGAGCGTCGACGCCGTCGTCAACGCCGCGAACTCCTCGCTGCTCGGCGGCGGGGGAGTCGACGGGGCCATCCACCGCCGCGGGGGCCCCGCCATCCTCGCCGACTGCCGCAAGCTGCGGGCCGGCCACTACGGCAAGGGCCTGCCGACCGGCCGGGCGGTCGCCACGACCGCGGGCGACCTCGACGCCCGCTGGGTGATCCACACGGTCGGTCCCCGCTACTCCCGGGAGGACGACCGCTCGGAGCTGCTGGCGTCCTGCTACCGGGAGTCGCTGCGCGTCGCCGACGAGCTCGGAGCCCGTACGGTCGCGTTCCCCGCCGTCTCCGCGGGCATCTACGGCTGGCCGATGGACGACGCGGCGCGCATCGCGGTGGAGACCGTCCGGGCCGCCCGGACAGACGTCGAGGAGGTCCGCTTCGTGCTCTTCGACGCGCGGGCGTACGAGGCGTTCGCGGGGCAGCTGCGCTGAGGCGCCGGACGCGGAGGCCGGACGCCGGGGAGTGAACGGACGAGGCCCGGTCACAGGGGCAGTTCGACCACCAGCGGCCGGTGGTCCGAGACGGGGGTGCTCGGCGCGTGCGCGCCCGTGGCCGCGTCCGCGGCGATCCCGGTGGCCAGCACATGGTCGAGCTGGACGACGGGACGGTGTGCCGGATAGGTGGGCGTACGGGCCAGATCCCGCCAGCCGCGCCGCGGCTGCGGGGTGCCGGCGGGCCGGGTCCGGCTGCCGCCGACCGGCCCCGCGAGGCCGAGGACGGTCCGCGGCAGCGCGCCGGGCAGGTTGAGGTCGCCGAGAAGAATCCGGGGTCCGGGCAGGTCGGCGATCCAGGCGCGGACGGCGAGCAGTTGGCGGACGTTCCAGCCGGGCACGAACGACAGGTGCAGCGCGACCACGGTGAACGGTCCGCGGTTTCCCTCCAGGACGGCGGCCAGCGCGGCCCGCGGCTGGTCCCTGGACAGGGTCAGTCCCCGGTGCCCGGGCGTCCGCAGCGGCATGGGGACCGGTGCCGGGGCCAGCCGGCGTGCCCTCCAGTGCCGGACGGGGAGCCGGGACAGCAGGGCGACGCCGTGCGAGGGGACACCGCCGTCCGCCCCGGCCTCGCGCGGTCCGTACACCCGCAGGCCGGGTTCGGACGGGGCCGGGACCCAGCCTCCGTCCGCCTTCGCCGTGCCGTGGAACGCGGACGCGTAACGCCAGTGCGGCGCGTTCGACCCCGTGGCCGCGGCGGACGCCTGGTCCACCCCGCCCGAGCGTTCCTGCAGCCGGTCCACCTCCTGCAGTGCCACCACGTCGGCGTCCAGGGACGCGACGGCCCGCACGAGCGGGAGCTCCGGACCGCCCGCGGGCCGGACGGAGACGGGTCTGCCGTCCACCAACGTCCGTCCGTGCAGCACGTTGAACGTCGCGAACCGCACCCGCCCGGAGCGCGAGGTGCCGGGCCCGGCCGTCTCGGAAGGTGTCATGGCCGCGACCGTACCCGCCGGCGCCACTGGGCGGCGGCAGGTCTTCCGGCGCGCTGACGGCCCGGGCGCCGGGCAGGGGGCCGGGCAAGGAGTCGGACAGGGTCGGCGTGCCGTGTCACCGGCCGGGTGGCCGCTGGCGGTCGTGCTGTCGTGGGCCGTACAGGATCGCCGGGCGCGGTGTCCGGCCGCGCGGGATGGCCGGGCGCGGTGTCCGGTCGTACAGGATGGCCGTGCGCGGAGTTCGGTCGTACGGGATCGACGCCGTGTGCGGAGTTCGGTCGTACGGGATGGCCGCGCACGATGTCCGGTCGTACGGGATGGCCGCGCGCGGAGTCCGGTCGTACGGGATCACCGGTCGGCGCGGTGTCGCGGGCCCGGCCCGGTCACCGGCCGTTTCCTCCCAGGAGCTCGCGCAGGGCTTCCTCCTCCTGGCGGCTCAGCCCGGTGACGAAGTGCCGGAGGGCGCCGATCGGGTCCGGCCCGCGGTCGAGAGCCTCGTGCATGGCCTCGGCGGTCAGCTCGGCCGCGTTCTTGACGGGGCGGTACGCGCCGCGCCGGCCGTCAACATCCCGGAGCACAAGTCCCTTGTCGTACAGGCGTTTGAGGATGGTGTGCACGGTGTTGTACGCGAGTCCGCCACCGATGTCGGCCTGGATCTCGGCGGGTGTCAGCGCGTCGTCGGTGGCCCACAGGGTGGCGAGGACGGCGCTCTCCAGCTCGCCCGCGCTCCGCCGTTCCGCCCTTCCGTGGGGACCTGTGCCAGCCATGCCCGTCACCTTACAGCGCGTAGTCAACCCTGGAACGGAGCCGGTCCGGGGTGTGCGCCCGGGGTCGCGCGGGGTCGCGTACCACCACCGGGTGCGCGTCGAATGAATGTCCCGTTCGGCACCTTCCTCCTATGAGCGGTAGTTTGTCCATGCTTCCCCGGCTCCCGTCTCACCCTACGTCTTGTAGGGTGAAGGAACCCTACAGCGTGTAGGGCTGAAGGGTGGACGATGGTCAAGACCCTGAACGTCCCGCTCGTCGGCACCCGGCGGGCCGGACCGCCGGACAGGACGGCCCCGGCGCCCCGGAGGATCGGTGGCACGGGCGTGCTCGCGCTGGTCGCGGCCGCCTTCGCCCTGGCCCAACTGGTCCTCGTGCACCCGGACATGGGTCTCGGCTGGGACGAGACCGTGTACGTCAGCCAGGTCTCCTCGCACGCCCCCGCGGCCTTCTTCAGCGCGCCGCGGGCCCGCGGGGTCTCCCTGCTCGCCGCGCCGGTGGCCTCCTGGTCCTCCTCCACCACCCTGCTGCGGATCTACCTCTCCCTGCTCTCCGGGCTCGGCCTCTTCGTGGCCCTGCGGGCCTGGCGCGGACTGTTCCCGGTGCGGGTCCTCGCCCTGGCGGGCGCCCTGTTCGCGACGCTGTGGGTGACCGTCTTCTACGGCCCTCAGGTCATGCCCAACTACTGGGTCGCGATCGGCGCCCTGGTCTGCGTCGGGGGTTTCGTCCGGGCGCGGGCGGGCGGACGGGACCGGGCGGCGCTGTGGGGGACCGGACTGGGTGCCGCGCTGATGGCGTGGATGCGGCCGACCGACGCGGTCTGGGTGACGCTGCCGCTCCTCGTCCTCGCCGTGGCGGTCCCCGGATGGCGTCGTGCCCGGCCGCTGCTCGCGCTCGTCGCGGGTCTGTCCTCCGGAGCGGCCGAGTGGATCGTCGAGGCGTACGTGAGCTACGGCGGGCCGGGGCAGCGGCTCGCCGACGGTTCGCGCATCCAGGGCGGCCTCGGCTGGAACATCGCGGTCGGCGACCAGATGCGCAGCCTCGGCGGACGCGTGCTGTGCCGGCCCTGCACGGGCGGGATGCCGGACACCGCGGTGATGGTGTGGTGGTTCGTCCTGCCGCTGATCGCCGCCCTCGGCCTGGTGATCGCCGTCCGGGCCCGCCGCCCGGCTCCCACCCTGGTCCTCCTGGCCTGTGCCACGACGGCCGGGATCCCGTACCTGCTGATGATCGGCTACGCGGCGCCGCGCTTCCTGCTGCCGCTGTACGCGCTCGTCGCGATCCCCGTCGCCGACGCGATCGTCCGCCTCGTCACCGCGCCGGGCGGGCGGTGGCGGCCGGTCACCGTGACGCTGGTGGCCCTCGCACTCGCCGGGCATCTGGCCGCGCAGTTCGCGGTGTTGCAGGACACGGTGCGGCGTACCGCCGACAGCCACCGCGGCTGGGCGGCGACGGCGGCGGAACTGCACCGGCTCGGCGTACGGCCGCCCTGCACGCTGGCCGGGTACCGGTCCGTCCCCATCGCCGTCTACGCCGGATGTTCCTCCGTGCCGGCCGGCGGCCGTGACGCCGATGCCGTCGCGGCGGACGTCGTGCGCTCCGCCCGGCGCGTGCCGGTCGCCCTCATCGCGACGCCGGGGACCGAGCCGCCCGGATACGCCCGCGCCTGGACATCCCACCGCGCCGGTGCCGTCGACATCTACGTCGCTCCGGGAGCGGGGAGCCGTACGCCGTGAGCCCACGGCCGAAGACGCCGTCACCGGCGTTCGGGCCGGACGGCTCCGCGGCGGCGGCCGGCGGCGGGTGGACGGCGGTCGGGCGGCGACTCGGCGGGAGGAGCGGGCGGGTGGGGCGGCACGCTGCCCTTTCGCTGCTCGTGCTGGTGTGCGCCGGATTTCTCGCCCACCGGCACTGGCCGGTGATCGAGGCGGGCGTCGGCCGGCTGGCCCACGCCGATCGGGGCTGGCTGCTGGTGGCGGCCGCGGCGACCCTCATGACCTGGGTGTGCTCCGCGCTAGCCCAGCAGGGAGCGGTGGCGCAGCCGCTGCCCGCCGGACGGCTGGTCGCGGTGCAGTTCGCGGCGGCCGCCGCGAACCACGTGCTGCCCTCGGGCCTCGGCGCCGGAGCCGTCAATCTGCGCTTCCTCACCCGCTGCGGGCTTCCCCTCGCCCGGTCCGCGACCGCCCTCGCGGTCAAGGCCTGCTCCGGGACCGTCGTACGCGGCTGCCTCATCGGCGGACTCGCCCTCGCCTGTCCCGGCGCGCTCCGTCTCCCGGCTTTGACGGCGAGCGTCTGGACGGTGGCCGCCTGGACGGCAGGCGTCCTGGTCGCCGCGGTCGCCGCGGTGTTCTTCGCCGGACCGCTGCGGCGGGCGCTGCGGTGCGTGCTCCTGGACGTCCGCGCCGTGCACGAACTCCCCGCGCGGGCCGCCGCGTTGTGGGGCGGCTCGCTGGCCTTCGCCGCGCTGCACACCACCGTGGTCGTCGCCGTCGCCCAGGCCGTGGGTCTGCCGCTGTCCCCGGCCCGGGTGGCCCTCGTCTACCTGGCCGCGAGCAGCGCCGCCGTCCTGCTGCCCACCCCGGGCGGCCTCGGCTCCCTGGACGCCGCCCTCGCGCTGGCCCTCACCCTCGCGGGAGCGCCGGGTGACGCGGCGGCGTCCACGGTGATCGGCTACCGGCTGCTCACCGTCTGGCTTCCCCTGCTCCCGGGTCTGGTGGCACTGGGCGTGCTGATCCGCCGCCGGGTGCTGTGAACGGCAGGCTCAGGGGCCCGGCCCGGGGGCGTACGACGGTCAGGAACCGTTCAGGCTTCCGCTGACAGCCTCGGGCCTCATGAGCTACGAGACGACAGAGACCGACGGGACTCCCGGGGCCCAAGGCCGCCCCGGTGTCCCGGACCCGACAGGACACCGACTGCGCTGGAACAAGGTGCCCGAGGTCACCGCGTACTTCTGGATCATCAAGGTGCTGTGCACGACGGTCGGCGAGACCGCCGCGGACCTCCTGAACGAGAACATGGGCATGGGACTGACCGGTGTCTCCCTGCTGATGAGCGAGCTGCTGGCGGTCGTCCTGGTGGTCCAGTTCCGGACGACCGCCTACCGGGCGGGCGTGTACTGGCTCGCGGTGGCGCTGATCAGCGTCGTCGGGACGCTGATCAGCGACAACCTCACCGACAACCTGGGCGTGCCGCTGGAGACCAGCACCGCCGTTTTCGCCGTCGCCCTCGCGGTGACGTTCCTCGTCTGGTACCGCCGCGAGGGGACGCTCTCCATCCACAGCGTCGACACGCTCGCCCGCGAGGCCTACTACTGGCTGGCGGTGCTGTTCACGTTCGCCCTCGGCACCGCGGCCGGTGACCTGGTCGCCGAGCGCATGGCCCTCGGGTACTGGGTCTCGGCCGTGCTGTTCGCCCTCGCGATCGCCGCGGTCGCCGTCGCGCACTTCGCCCTCGGTCTGAACGCCGTGCTCAGCTTCTGGATCGCGTACGTCCTGACCCGGCCGCTGGGCGCCTCGGTCGGCGACTACCTCTCGCAGCCGACCGGCGACGGCGGCCTGGGCTTCGGCACCGTCGTGACCAGCGTGCTGTTCCTGGCCGTGATCCTCGGGCTGGTCGTCCACCTCTCGATCACCCGGCGCGACGTGAGCGGCGCCGACCGGGCCGCGCTCCGGTCGGGCTGACGGGGGACCGTCCGCGGAGGCGGCGCGTCGTCGGGCCCCTCACCCCGAGGGGAGCCCGACCACGAAGGTCGCGCCCGGGGCGCCCGCCTCCTCGTGACGGACCTCGCCGCCGGCGGAGCGGGCCAGGCGCCGCGCCAGCGGCAGACCGAGGCCCGCTCCGCCGTGTCCGTCCCCGGGATCGGCGCGGCGCCCCGGCAGGAAGAGCTGCGGCGCGAACGACGCCGGTACGCCCGGTCCGTCGTCGCCGACCTCCACCCGGACGCCACCGGGCCGCGCTGCGGCCCGGATCTCGACGCGGGAGCGGGCGTACCGCAGCGCGTTGTCGAGCAGCGGGCCGACGATGCGCTCCAGCAGAGCGTCCGGAACCCCGGCCACCAGACCCTCTCCAGGACCCCGGACGGTGATCTCCACCTCCGGCCGGGCCGGCGCGGCCCGGTCCGCGAGCCGGAGCAGTACGGACACGACCTCGCCGGTGCCCGGTACGGCGGCGGCGCTGTCACGGGCGTCGTCGAGCAGCGTGTCGCAGATCGTCCGCATGGAGAGGGCCGCGTCCGCCATGGCATCGTGCGCGGCCAGGGTCTCGTCGGCCGACCGTGGCCGGGACCGCAGCCAGTCCAGCTCGGCGGTGATCCGGGCGAGTGGATTGCGCAGTTCGTGCGACAGCTCCCGGGTGAGCTGCCGCTCGTGGCGCAACAGGGCCCGGATGCGGTCCAGGAGCGCGTCCAGCGACCCGCCCAGCCGGGCGAGTTCGTCGGGCCGGGCGGCACTCCCGAAGCGTTCCTCGGAGGCGACGGCGCTCCACCGGGTGGCCTGGCCGGTCATGGTGCGCACGGGTCGCAGGGCACGCCCCACCGCCAGGCGCGTCAGCGCGTACGTGCAGGCGAGCATGACGGCGTCGAGGGCGAGCGACGCCAGCAGCAGGGTGTCGGCCGAACTGCGGTACGGAGTCAGATCGAGGGCGGTGACGACGGTCGCGCCGGTGCGGTCGCCCGGCACCGGGCGCGCGCACAGCCGGACCGGGCCGTGCGCGCCGGAGGTGAGGCAGCCCGGCCCGCCGCGGGCGGCCAGGGCGCCGGCCGCGCGGGTGAGCGGGCCCGTGGCGCCGGCCGTCGGCGGCTTCTCCAGGAGGCGGCCGGAGTCGTAGATCCACACGTTCGCGTCGAGCAGTTCCTCGCCCGGCGTCTCCAGGAGGCGCACCCGGGCGCCGCCGGTGTCCACCGTCGCGGCGACCGCGGTGGCCCTGGTACGCAGTTCGTCGTCCGCCTGGTGCTGGAGGCGCAGTCGTACGACCGTGTTGAACGCCACCGTGAGGATCACCATCAACAGGGCGGCGGTGGTCAGCGCGACCAGCGAGAGCCGGCCCCGGAGGGTGCCCGGAGCCCAGCGGGAGGCGAGTGCCCGCCAGGGCAGCGCTCGCGACGAGGCGCCCGCCCCGGTCCTCGGCCGCTTGTTCGCGAGGCGCTGTTTCATGACAGGCGGTGTCCGATGCCCCGGGCGGTCGTGACCGTCAGCTCGCTGCCGCTCTGCCGGAGCTTGCGGCGCAGCCGGGTCAGATACTGGTCGAGCGTGTTGTCGCTGACCTGCGCGCCCTCCGGCCAGCCGGCCCGGGTCAGCTCCCGCCGGCCGACGATCGCACCGGCCGCCGCGATGAGCGCCGCCAGGAGACGGAACTCCGTCGGGCTCAGCGCGACCCGGCGGCCCCGCACGGTCAGGCTGTGCGCGACCGGGTCCAGCACCAGGTCGCCCGCGGTGCGGCACACGACCGGTCCCGCGCGTCTGAGGGCCGCCCGCAGCCGGGCCGCCAGCTCCGTCAGATGGAACGGCTTGGGCAGATAGTCGTCGCCTCCGGCCGCGAAGCCGGCCAGCCGGTCGGTGAGGTGGTGGTGGGCCGTCAGGAAGATCACGGGGGAGAGGAAGCCGCCCGCCCGGATCGCCTGGCACACGTCCCGTCCGTCGGCGTCGGGCAGGCCGACGTCTAGGACGGCCGCGTCGATGCCGTCCCCGGCCAGCCGCAGCGCGGTCGCGCCGTCCTGAGCCGGGACGGTGTCGAAGCCCTCGTCCCGCAGTCCCCGCCGCAGCACGTCACGCAGCGCGTGGTCGTCCTCGACGACCAGGATCCGCCGGCGCATACGGCCCGCTCACCCGCTCTTCGCGAGGCGGGGAGCGATGAGCAGGACGCCGAGCCGCGAGGCGGCCAGGGGGTGGCCGGACACGTCGGGCAGCGCGCGCAGGAGCGACGACGCGGCCATCGCGACCAGGCTCCCGACGAGCACACCGGCCGCCACGTCGTGCGGATAGTGCACCCCCACCCAGACCCGGGAGGCGGCCATCGCTCCGGCGGCCACCACGGCCACGGCGCCGACGCGGCGGGAGACGAAGAACAGCGCGACGGCCGCCGCGGCCGCGATCGCCGCGTGGTTGCTGGGGAAGGACCAGTCGCCCTGGGCCGGGCACGCCTCCAGCGTCGCCACCCGCAGGCTCCGGCAGGGCCGGTCCTCGCGCACCAGCAGCTTCAGGCCGAGGTCGATCGCGTACGCCATGAGGACCACGACCGGCACCGCGAGCGCCGCCAGCGCGGCCCGCGGGCTCTCGCGGCGCGCCTGCCACCAGGTCAGCAGCATCAGCACGCCGAACAGGCCGAGCCCGTACGTCGACCAGAGGGACACCGTGCTGTCGAGCCACGAGGGGGAGGACTTCGCGAGACCGGTCACGTACCGGTAGGCGGAGCCGTCGATCGGGGATCCGTCGTACGCCAGGGTCATCCCCGCACCTCCTCCTCGCCCGGGGCGCCCCGGCGGCGCGAGCGGTACAGCTCCACGGCGAGCGGGGTCAGGGACACCAGGACGATGACCGCGACGACCGGGAGCAGATAGCGGTCGACGTTCGGGATGGACGAGCCCAGCGCGTATCCGGCGAGGGTGAGGCCGAGGCTCCAGACCAGGCCGCCGGCCACCTGCCACACGGTGAAGGTCCGCACCGGAACACCGAGGGCGCCCGCCATCGGGTTCAGGACCGTGCGCACGACGGGGACGAAGCGGGCCAGCACGATCGCCTTCGCGTGTCCGTACCGCTCCAGGAGTTCCTCGGCCCGGTGCGCCCCCGATGCCAGCCGTGGGGAGGTACCGCGGCCCAGCAGCGCGCCGCCCGCCTTCCGTCCGATCAGATAGCCCGTCTGGGCGCCCAGCAGCGCGCCCGTGGCCGCGGCGATCAGCAGCGCGGGGAGTGACAGCTTCAGGCCGTCCTGGCCCGACCCGGTGCACAGGAGGCCCGCCGTGAACAGCAGCGAGTCCCCGGGCAGGAAGAAGCCGACCAGCAGGCCGGTCTCCGCGAACATCACCACGCCCACGCCCAGGACACCGAACGCTGCGAGCAGGGACTGCGCGCTGAGAAGATTCACGGCGAGGTCGGACGCCGTGAACGATGATGCGGCCATCGTCGCGGACCCTTTCATACTGGAAGGGGCAGGCACGGACGAAACCCGTGCCCGACTGACTACAATTCTGTAGACGGTCTACTGAACTGTAGACGAAGGTGGGGTGAGGATCGTTCCCATGAGCAGGGACAAGGACGAGCGCCGGCCGGCGGGCGAGCTGGAGGCCGGCGTGATGGCGGCTCTCTGGGCCGCGGGCGTGCCGCTCACGCCGGGACGCGTGCAGGCCGAGCTGGACTCCGGCCTCGCCCGCACGACAGTGACGACGATCCTGTCCCGGCTGCACGAGAAGGGCATCGTCGGCCGCGAGCGGCTGGGCCGGGGGTACGCGTACTTCCCCGTCCAGGACCCGCACGGCCTCACCGCGCGCCGCATGCACACCGAGCTCGACCGCGACGACGACAGGGAGACCGCGCTGGCCCGCTTCGTCGCCCAGCTCAGCCCCGACGACGAGCGGCTGCTGCGGGACCTGCTGGAGCCGGATCTCGGCACGCGACCGGAACCGGGTCGGGAATGATCCTGCTCCTGGTCCCCCTGCTGGTCCCCTTCGCGCTCGGACCGCTCGCCCGCCGCAGCCTCGACCGGCTGGGGCCGGTGGCCGCGCTGTGGTCGGTGACCCTCGCGCTCGTCGTGCTGGCCGCGGCCTCCGTGGCCTCGCTGGGCGCGCTCGTCCTGACGGGCCTGCTCAAGGTGCCCTTCCTGGCCGGCCTCGGTGAACTCGTCCACCCGCTGCGCACGGCCTCGGACCTCGTCGTCCTGCCCGCGGCCGCCGCCGCGACGGGGGTGCTCACCGTCGGCGCCTGGACGGTCGTCCGCTCGGCCCTGCGTCAGTTCCGTGCCTTCCGCACCGCGCGCAGCCAGGCCGACCGCCGTCCCGCCGCGGGCGACCTGTGCGTCATCGAGTCGCCGCACCCCGACGCCTATGCGCTCCCGGGCCGGCCGCACCGCATCGTCGTCACCACCGCGATGCTGCGCAGCCTCGGCGCCGACGAGCGCGAGGCCCTGTTCGCCCATGAGCGGGCGCACAACGCGGCCGGCCACCACCGCTTCCTCGTCGTGGCCGAGCTCGCGGCGCACTGCCACCCGGGCCTGCGGTCGGTCCGCGCGACCGTCGCGCTCGCGGCGGAGCGTGCCGCGGACGAGGCCGCGGCCGTCGTCGTGGGGGACCGGCGGCTGACCGCGCGGGCCATCGCCCGTGCCGCCCTGGCCATCGGCGAGGCCCGTTCCGAGCGCCCCGGCTTCGCGCCCGCGGCCACCACGGGTCCCGTGCCCCAGCGGGTCGCCGCCCTGCTCTCCGCCCCCCGGCGGCGGCCCCGCGCCGCCGCCCGGATCGCCGTCCTCCTCGCCGCCTGTGCCGTGCTGTCGGCCGGTGCGTCGGGGGCGGGTGTCATCGAGTTCCACCACGAGGTGGAGGTCGCGCAGGGCGAGGCGGTTCGCTGAGGGGTCGGGGTAGGGGCCTGGCCCTTGCGGCGGGGCTGTTTCCCGGAGGCGGGGTCCCTCGGCGGGTTCTCTCGATGGGGTCCCTCGCTGGGGTGGCTCGGCCCCGTCGGGTCCGCCGTGTCGCGTCTGCCCCGCTTCGTGGGACGCGGGCCGCCGGGCCCGTCGTGGCTGGTCGCGCAGTTCCCCGCGCCCCTGACGGGGCGCTGCTCCTGGCCTCCTCTTTCACGCGAACCCCGCTCGCCGACGGACGAGAACGGCTTCGCCGGCCGTGTCGGTCGGGGCCCGCCGCCCGGGTCGAACCGGCCACCCCGTTCGCGCCGGCCTGCCGATGGAACGGCGAGGTGTTCGCCGGCAGGATCGCGTGGCGGCTCGATGACTCCGATGGCGTCTGTCCTCGTGCCCGCCCATCCCAGCCGGCCCGGGTTGGCCGGGGTGTCGGGCGGCGCGACGTTGATGTCGGATTCTCGCCAGCCCGGTCCTCCGGGGTGCCCGATGCTTGAGGCATGCAGAACGGGATGCACACGGACACGGAGCGCTGCGTGCGTGCCGTCCAGTCCAAGGACGCGCGCTTCGACGGATGGTTCTTCACCGCGGTGACGACGACGAAGATCTACTGCCGGCCGAGCTGCCCGGCCGTACCGCCGAAGCCCCGGAACATGACCTTCTACCCGAGCGCCGCCGCCTGCCAGCAGGCCGGGTTCCGGGCCTGCAAGCGCTGCCGCCCGGACACCAGCCCCGGCTCACCCGAATGGAACCACCGTGCCGACCTCGTGGCCCGCGCGATGCGGCTGATCGGCGACGGGGTCGTCGACCGGGACGGTGTACCGGGCCTGGCCGCCCGGCTCGGCTACAGCACCCGCCAGATCGAGCGGCAGCTCCTCGCCGAAATGGGCGCGGGACCCCTGGCCCTCGCCCGCGCTCAGCGCGCCCAGACGGCACGGCTGCTCATCGAGACGACACCGCTGCCGATGGCCGAGATCGCCTTCGCCGCCGGCTTCTCCTCCATCCGGACCTTCAACGACACGGTCCGTGAGGTCTTCGCGCTGTCCCCGAGCGAGCTGCGCGCCCGTCTGCCCCGGAACCGGGCCGGCGCCGCGGCCGGAACCCCGGGCGCGCCGGGGGTCCTGAACCTCCGGCTCCCCTTCCGCGCCCCGCTCAACCCCGACAACCTCTTCGGGCACCTCGCGGCCACCGCCGTACCCGGGGTGGAGGAGTGGCGCGACGGCGCGTACCGGCGGACGCTGCGGCTGCCGTACGGGCACGGTGTCGTCGGCCTGACACCGATGCCGGACCACATCGCGTGCCGGCTGACCCTCAGCGACCTGCGCGACCTGTCCGTCGCGATCAGCCGCTGCCGCCGCATGCTGGACCTGGACGCCGATCCGGTGGCGGTCGACGACCAGCTCCGCACGGATCCGCTGCTGGCGCCCCTGGTCGACAAGGCCCCCGGCCGCCGGGTGCCGCGCACGGTCGACGAGGCCGAGTTCGCCGTACGGGCGGTGCTGGGGCAGCAGGTCTCCACGGCCGCCGCCCGTACGCACGCCGCCCGCCTGGTGACCGCGTACGGCGATCCGGTCGACGACGCGGAGGGCGGCCTCACCCACCTGTTCCCCTCGTCGGAGGCGCTTGCCGGGGTCGACCCCGAATCGCTCGCCATGCCCCGCACCCGGCGCACGACCTTCACCACGCTGGTGGGCCGACTCGCCGACGGAACACTCCATCTGGGAGTGGAGAGCGACTGGGAACAGGCGAGGGCCAGGCTTCTGGCGCTCCCCGGCTTCGGCCCCTGGACCGCGGACGTGATCGCGATGCGCGCCCTCGGGGACCCGGACGCCTTCCTCCCCACCGACCTCGGAATCCGGCGCGCCGCAGGGGAGCTGGGGCTTCCGTCCACACCCGCCGCGCTGACGGCCCGGGCCGCGGCCTGGCGCCCGTGGAGGGCCTACGCGGTCCAGTACCTGTGGGCGACGGACGGCCATCCGATCAACTTCATGCCGACGCGGAGCGGCACCCCGTACCTCCCGGAAGCCACCGCACCTGCCTCCCGCACCTCACGCACCTCCCGCACCTCACGCACCAAGGACGCCCAGTGAAACGGCACACGGTCATCGACAGCCCCTACGATCCCCTCACGCTCGTCGCCGACGACGACGGGGTCCTGTGCGGCCTCCACATGGTCGGCCAGCGCCACCGTCCGGCGGAGGAGACCTTCGGCGAGCGCGACGACACCCTCTTCGACGAGGTGACCGAGCAGCTGAACGCCTACTTCGAGGGCGAGTTGAAGGAGTTCACCGTCGAACTGCGGCTGACCGGGACGCCTTTCCAGCGCAGCGTGTGGGACCAGCTGCGGGGGATCCCCTACGGCGAGACCAGATCGTACGGCGAACTGGCGGAAGCGCTGGGCAACATGGGTGCCTCGCGCGCGGTCGGCCTCGCCAACGGCAAGAATCCGATCGGGATCATCGTGCCCTGCCACCGGGTGATCGGCGCGAGCGGAGGCCTCACCGGCTACGGCGGTGGCCTGGACCGCAAGCGGCAACTCCTGGACTTCGAAAGCGGATCGGCGCTCTTCTGACCGTTCCCGCACGGCGGGGTGCGGTGGCAGGCGATCGAAACTTATTGGTAACAGGCCGCAACCCATGGGGAGTTGACAGAGTCTGAACAGCCATGAAGATCTCCTTCCTGCTCCACAACGCCTACGGGATCGGGGGCACGATCTCCACCACCTTCAATCTGGCCCGTGCGCTCGCCGCACGGAACGAGGTGGAGATCGTCTCGGTGCTGCGGCACCGTGAGCGGCCGACCCTGTCGCTGGACCCCAGGGTCTCGCTACGGTCGCTGGTGGATCTGAGACACGAGAAGGAGCATCCGGCGCACCTGATACCGGCGCGGGTGTTCCCCCGCGCCGAGTACCGGTACCGGCAGTACAGCGAGTTGACCGACCGGCGGATCGGCGCGTGTCTCGCCGAGACCGACGCCGACGTGGTGGTCGGGACCAGGCCGGGCCTCAACGTGCATCTGGCCCTCCAGGCTCCGCGGGACGTCGCGCGCGTCGGCCAGGAGCACCTGACCCTGGACGGCCATCCGCCCCGGCTCCGTTCCGCGCTGCGCCGGGCCTATCGCCGGCTCGACACGCTGACCACGGTGACCGAGGCGGACGCCGCCGCCTATCGGCGCAAGGTGCGGATGCCCGGAGTCCGGGTGGAGGCCCTTCCGAACAGCGTGCCGGAACCCGTGCTGGCGCCCGCCGACGGTGCCGCCAAGATGATCATCGCGGCCGGCCGTCTGGTCCCCGTCAAGCGGTACGACCTGCTCATCGAGGCGTTCGCCATGGTCGCCGCCGAGCACCCCGACTGGCGGCTGCGCATCTACGGCAAGGGCCAGGAGCACGAGAGGCTGCGGCAGCTCATCGCGGAACTCGGCCTCTACGACAAGGTCCTCCTGATGGGCGCGGCCACCCCCATGGAGGCGGAGTGGGTCAAGGGCTCGATCGCGGTGGCCGCCTCCGACTACGAGGCCTTCGGCATGACCATCATCGAGGCGATGAGCTGCGGTCTGCCGGTGGTGAGCACCGACTGCCCCCACGGGCCGGGCGAGATCATCGAGGACGGCGTCGACGGCCGGCTCGTGCCGGTCGGCGACCGCGACGCGCTCGGCGAGGCGCTGCGGGCACTGGTCCGCGACGACGAGTGGCGCCTGCGAGCGGGTCGTGCGGCCAGGAAGAGCGCGCGGCGCTTCGCCCCGGGCCCCGTCGTCACCCAGGCGGAACGCCTGTTCGCCGAGGCGGTGTCGGCGAGAAGGGCGGGCCGGCCGGTGCTGCGGGAACGCTCCGGCGTGCACGGCGTCCTGGTCGGTCACGGCTTCGCGATGCGCGACGCCGCGCACGGTGCCACCGACGGCGTGCTGCGCACCCTGCGGAGGCAGCGGTGACCATGGACAAGGACAGGGAACAGCTCACGGACAGGGAACAGCGCGCGGACACGGACAAGCGCGCGGACAGGGAACAGCTCACGGACAGGGAACAGCTCACGGGCACGGATACGGATACGGACACTGAGACGCAGCCGCACGTCGGCTGCGCCATCGACGCGGGCGGCCGGATCACCTTCGACCTGCCGCCCGGGTCGCCCGACGAGCACCAGTTGCTGCTGCGCCTGCGCCCGAAGAAGGGACAGCCCGAAAAGACCGTCCACGTCCTCGACTTCGAGACCGCGGGTGATCGCCGGTGCGCCGTTCTCGACGCGCGACCGGTCCTCGTGGAAGGCCGCTGGGACGTGTACCTGCTCAGGGAACCGGGAGCCGAGCGGCAGCGTCCGCGCGCCGGTCTGCGCGATCTTCGGGCACTCGTCGACGGACACCGTCGCCGTCGGCAGTCCCCGCTCGCCGTCCGGATCCCCTACGTCACCAAGGACGGCCATCTCGCGGTGCGCGCCTGGCTGCGCACCGCCCACGCGGAGGCCGAACGCGTCGATGTCACCGGTCGTTCGATCACGGTCAGCGCATCCCTGCACGGTGCCTCGCTCCACGAGGGAGCGGTCGTGAGCCTGCGTCTGCGGGGTACCGGCCCCGTCGCTCACACCGTGGAGCCGCTGACCGAGGACGACGGACGCACCTTCTCCTTCACCGTCGACTACGCGGAGCTGGCTGCCGGGACGCCGTCCGGGGCGGGCGTCTGGGACGTCTCCGTCCGTCCCTCGGCCGACGCGCCCGCGGTACGCGTCGGCCGGCTGCTCGACGACCTGGCGGACCGCAAGGCGATCGTCGTCTACCCGACGGCCGAGGCCGGTGGTGCCGCCCTGCGCCCGTACTACACCGTCGACAACGACCTCTCGGTCGAGGTGAGCGCGACGTCATGACCTGTATGGCGCACCGCGGCCTTCCTCCCGGGTGACCCCGGTGGCGGGCCCCCGCGATCGCTGATGTCTGTACGAAGGGAGAGCAGGCAGAAAGCGGGAGACCATGGAGCGGAAGCACAAGCGCCTCGCGACACGGCGGGCCGCCGGGGTGGCCGGGGTGGTGTTCGCGATCCTGATGGCCGCGGCGATCACGCTGGTGCGCCTCGCCCTGCCCGGCGGCGGGGACGACGTCACTCTCGACAGCGGGCAGCGGAGCGGCCTCCGGGCGGCCCTGGAACTGGTGCCGTTCGCCGGGATCGCGTTCCTGTGGTTCATGGGCGCCCTCCGCGAGCAGTCGGGCCGGGCCGAGGACCGGTTCGTCGCGACCGTGTTCCTCGGCAGCGGCGTGGTCTTCGTCGCCACCCTGTTCGGCGCCGCCGCCGCGGCCGGGACCGTGCTCGGCGACGGCCGGGAGGACTCGACCTTCGGCAGCCACTTCGCGTACGCCCTGCTGACGACGTACTCCATGCGCATGGCGGCGGTGTTCGCCATCGCGACCTCGACCATCGGCCGCCGCCTCGGCGCCCTCCCGCGCCCGCTCGTCGTCGTCGGCTACCTGGCGGGACTGACCCTGCTCGTGGCGGGTTCGGGCGTGCCCTGGTCCGAGATGGTGTTCCCCGCCTGGGCTCTGCTCCTCAGCCTGAACATCCTCTGGGGCCGGCCTCCCGCCCCGGCCCGGCCGGCGGCACCGGCCTGACCCGACGGGGCGGGTCTGCCCGCCCCGACCTCACCCGGCCGTACCGCCCGCCCGGCCGTACCGCCCGCCCGGCCGTACCGCCCGCCCGGCCGTACCGCCTGCCCGGCCGCACCGCTCACTCGAACGGTCTTCTCCTCGTCGCGGCTTCCCCCACCGCCACCGACAGTGGTCGCAGAGGGTTGAGAGGGCCATTGGAGAGGACCGATCCCGTGGTAAGGATTGCCGTCGATCTGAACCGGTGTCAGGGGTACGCGCAGTGCGCGTTCCTCGCCCCCGAGATCTTCGCGATGCACGGTCAGGAAGCGCTGCTGTACGACCCGGACGCCGACGACGCCCACCGCGAGAAGCTGGCGCAGGCCGCCGCGGCCTGCCCGGTCCAGGCCGTGCTCGTCGACGCCGTCGAACCCGGCCCGGTGGAACCCGGTGGGGCCGGACCCGACGGCACGCGCCGCGCCGCGGACGCCTCGGCCGAGGCGGTGTCCGGTGTCCGGTGACGGAACCCTGGAACGGCTCAGGCGTGACGGCCGCATCGTCGTCGTCGGGGCCTCGCTGGCCGGTCTGCGGGCGGCCGAGACCCTGCGGGAGAAGGGCTTCGCCGGGTCCCTGACCATGATCGGCGACGAGCCCTGCGAACCGTACGACCGGCCCCCGCTGTCCAAGCAGGTGCTGCTCGGCAGGGCGAGCGCCGACCGGACCGCGCTGCCCAGGCTCCGGGCCGTCGACGCGACCTGGCGGCTCGGCACCCCGGCCACCGGCCTGGACATGGCCGCCCGGCGGGTGCGGCTGGCCGACGGCGACGAGGTGCCGTACGACCGGCTGCTGATCGCCACCGGCACCCGGGCGCGACCGTGGCCGCACGAGGAAGAGGCGGAGCTCGACGGCGTCTTCGTGCTGCGTGGCCGGGACGACAGTGCCGCGCTCGCTCGGCGGCTGGAGGAGGGCCCCCAGCGGGTCCTGGTCGTCGGGGCCGGATTCACCGGTTCGGAGATCGCCTCCGCCTGCCGCGAACGCGGCCTGCCCGTCACCGTCACCGAGCGCGGCGCCGCGCCCCTGGTCGGCGCGCTCGGCGGGGTGGTCGGAGCGGTCGCCGCCGAGATGCACCGCGAGCACGGGGTGGACCTGCGCTGCGGGGTCATGGTGACCCGCCTGGAGGGCGACGCCTCGGGAAGGGTGCGCGCCGCGCATCTGTCCGACGGCTCCACCGTCGAGGCCGACGTGGTGATCGTCTCGCTCGGCGCGCTCCGCAACACCGAATGGCTCGCCGGGTCCGGACTCGGCGCCGGTCCCCGCGGCATCGCCTGCGACGCCGGCTGCCGCGCCTTCGACATCCGCGGGATCGTCACCGACGACATCTACGCCGCCGGCGACGTGGCCCGCAGCCCGCACGCCCTGTTCGGCTACCAGTTCCTCTCCCTTGAGCACTGGGGCAACGCCGTCTCCCAGGCCCGGATCGCGGCGCACAACATGCTGAGCGAGAGCGTCGACCGGCTGCCCCACATGGAGGTTCCGGCGTTCTGGTCCTCGCAGTTCGGCATCAACATCAAGTCCGTCGGCATCCCGTCGATGGGCACGGAGATCCTCATCTCCCAGGGCTCCCTGGCGGATCACCGGTTCCTCGGCGTCTACGGGTACCAGGGGCGTGTCATCGGCGCCGTCGCCTTCGACCACGGGCGATGGCTGCCGTTCTACCAGGAGCTGATCGAGGCCACCGCGCCCTTCCCGCCGCCGTTCGCCACGGTCGACCGGCGCCCGGACGGACAGCGGCCGCTCGACGCGGACTTCCCCGACCCCTCGGTCCCCTCCCACGGCCCCACCGTGACCCTCAGCGGATACTCGCCGGCCGACCGCCGGATGACGTTCACCCCGGCGCACTGACCGTACGGCCACGAGGACTCTAGGACTCGCCATGACGCAATCCCTGCTGCACCAGATCCTGGACTACGCCAACCGGGCCGACCCGTACCCCATCTACAAGGAGCTGCGGAAGACGCCCGTCCACCACGAGGCCGACGGGCCCTATGTGGTCAGTACGTACTACGAGATCCGCAGCCTGCTGCACGATCCCCGGATCAGCTCCGACGCCCGCAACCTCGCCTCGAACGCCGCCGATCCGCTGGCCTCCGAGGCGCCCCCGCAGGAGACCACCCTCCCGCCGGCCTTCCTGCGGCTCGACCCGCCGGAGCACGACCGGCTGCGGCGCATGACGAACCGTCCCTTCGGCCCGCCGCACTCCCCTCACCGGGTCGACGGGATGCGCGGCGAACTCCGCGACATCGTCACCGGCCTCATCGACGGCATCGGCGACCCCGAACGCATCGACCTGGTCGAGCAGTTCTCGTACCCCTTCCCGGTGACCGTGATCTGCCGGCTGCTCGGGATTCCGCGCGAGGACGAGGCACGCTTCCACGTCTGGGCGGACACCCTGGCGGCGAGCCTGGACCCCGACCCGGACGCCGATCCCGCCAAGCGGGGCGAGGGGGCGCAGGACGCCCGGATGCAGTTGGGCATGTACCTCGCCGGGCTGATCGAGGAGCGCCGCAAGAACCCCGGGGAGGACATGCTCTCCCAACTGGCCACCGCCGAGGGGGAGGACGGCCCGATGAGCACCATGGAACTGCTCAGCACCGCGGCGCTGCTGCTGATCGCGGGGCACGAGACCACGGTCAACCTGATCACCAACGGGATGCTGACCCTGCTGCGCAACCCCGGAGTACTCCAGCGGCTGCGCGCCGATCCGCGGCTGGCGGTGCCCATCGTCGAGGAACTGCTGCGCTTCGAGCCGCCGGTGCAACTGGTGCCGCAGCGCACCGCCTTGGCGGACATCGAGGTCCGCGGGGTCACCATCCCCAAGGGTGCTCCCATCTGGCTGGTCCTGGCGTCGGGCAACCGCGACCCCCAGCGCTTCGAGGACCCGGACCGGTTCGACCCGGACCGCAAGGACATCCAGCATCTCGGCCTGGGCAGCGGCATCCACAGCTGCTTCGGCGCCCCGCTGGCCCGCCTGGAGACCCAGTTCGCCCTGTCGGAACTGGCCCGGAGGCTGGAGAACCCGCGTCTGCTGGAGGAGGTGCCCCCGTACCGCCAGAACGCCGTACTGCGCGGCCCCCGCCACCTCCCCATCACCTGCGACGGAATCCGCCCCTAGGTCGTGCAGGCGCGGCCTTGCGGACACGCTTTGGCGCACAGCCTGCGACCGGTCGCCCGAACGACGCCTCGGATCAGGACACTTGCCCACTGCCCGCGCCGATCCGGCGCAGCAGCTCCGGCAGGGCGGTGCCGATGGGTTCGCGAATCACCTCGTCCGCGATGTCGTCGTACGGGGTCGGCTCCGCGTTGACCACGACGAGCCGGGCCCCGTGGTCGGCGGCCACCCCCGCGAGGCCCGCCGCCGGGTGGACCTGCAGACTGCTGCCGACCGCGATGAACACCTGGCAGGCCTTGGCGATGGCGGCGGCCTCGCCGAGCACCACGGGATCGAGGCGTTCACCGAACATGACGGTCGCCGGCTTGAGGATCCCGCCGCACGCCGGGCAGTCCGGGTCGTCCTCGCCGGCGTCGACCCGGGCGAGAGCGTCCTCCATGGGAGTCCTCGCGTCGCATCCCGTGCACACCACCGCCCTTGCGGTGCCGTGCAGTTCGAGCACCTTGCGGGCGGGCATGCCGGCGAGCTGGTGCAGGCCGTCGACGTTCTGGGTGAGGACCCGCACGGGCACCCCGGCCCGCTCCAGCTCGGCCACGGCCCGGTGAGCGGCATTGGGCTGTGCATGGAGCGCACCGGCATCCCGCCGCATCAGCCACGCCCGTCGCCTGATCTCCGGATCACCCATGTAGTACTCGTACGTCACCAGCTTCTCGGCCTCGGGATCCCGCCGCCACAGCCCGTTGGGCCCGCGGTAGTCGGAGATGCCGGAGTCGGTCGAGATGCCTGCCCCACTGAGGATGGCGACGAGTGGCCTGTTCATGAACACGAAGGTACGGCGCCCACCTGCCCGGAGCGACCGGATATCCGTGTACGAGCCCGCGGCCGCCTCTACCGCTTCGCCGAGATCGACGCCCACCAGTCCACTGCGTCGCCATCCGTGACGTCACCCCATCCCTCCACGTGATCCACGCCTTGGCCGAGCCCCCGGGCCGGTCCGGGCGACAGCCGAATCGGTTCTCCCTCACTCGTTCGAGCGGAGCGAAAGTGCTCCTGCCCGCTAGGCTGAGGCGTGGGACAGAATCGCGCCCATGGGAGCAGCCATGACCACCCCAGCCGCTGAGCAGCCACTCATTCCTCAGCCGCCTGCAACGGTCGCCACGCTACGGCAGGCCATCAGTCAGATCGCGCCTGCCTCGCTCCCCGCCTTCACACGGGAGCTGGACCAGGCGGCCGACCAGTCCCGGCAGGGCTCCGATCTTGCCCCTCTCCGGCGATTCGTCGTCCAATGGGCCGTCTATGTCCACATCCAACGCCAGCCCGCCTTGGCAGCGGATTTCCGCCGCTGGGAGAACACCGCCGAAGCGGGCGACGCCGCGCAGGCGCGACAGGCCGCCGCCGAGATCGGACGGCTTCTCGATGAAGCCCACGCGGCCGTCGGTCTCCCGACCCGGTGAGTTCGGACTGGCACTGGGAGTACGACCCTGACCACGACCAAGAGCCGGCTTGACATGGGTCATCAAGCGGCGCTCGCAGACCGCTTCCGGCGAGGGGGCCTCGGGTCAGCGGTCGTTCCGGTGGGGTCGGGAGGGTGGTCAGCGTGGGGGCTGGTTCGGTCGTCGGGTGTGTGGGGGAGGCATGCGGAACAGGCTGCCCAGTCTGCGTAGCGCCTCGGTGTCGCCCGTTGTCGACGCGGCACCGGTTTCGATCGCCTCGGCCCAGGTGAGGCCCTGGCCGGTCAGGCCGAGGAACGCGTCGGTGCTGGTCGTGACGGTCGCGTCCGGGTGCTGGGCCGGGCCGTGCAGCGCCTCGATCGTCCCGTCGTCGATCCTGGCGTGGAAGATCTCGTCGTCGATGCGGAACTCGTACACCGCGCGCAGTCCCGTGGCGGCCTCCGGGTCGAAGCAGGCCCGCAGGCCGAGCACGGCCCAGCCCGGGTGGAACGTCTCGGTCGGGCGCGGTTCGCCCATCGCCCACTTCAGTCCCCACCGGGCCAACTCCAGGATCGCGGGACCGAGTTCCTCACCGGCTTCGGTGAGGGCGTAGGCGGCGGTCCGGGCGGGCGGGGGAAGGGTGATCTTCTGGGCCAGGCCCTCGCGCTCCAGATGTTTCAGGCGCGCGGCCAGCAGTCCGGTGCCGAGGCCGCGCAGGCTGGCCTGCAGTTCGCCGAACCGCTTGGGCCCGGTCAGCAGTTCGCGGATCAGAAGCAGCGTCCAGCGCTCGCCGACGAGGTCGAGGGTGCGCGCGGTCGCGCAGTACTGGTTGTACGTTCGCTGTTCCACTTCATCACTCTAGACTCGGCGCTTCCCGTTCTTGAACGAAGCGGTCTCCATGAGCATCCGGGCGAGCGGCCCGGGCCGGGTGAGCATCACGTCGTGCGGGCCGTCCAGCGCCCGGGTCCGGTACCCGACGGCCTCACCGAACCGGTCGAACGGGTAGGTCCCCGGCCTGCAGTGGACGGCCGTCCCGGGGACCCTGTCGACGGCCCCGGTCAGGCGGGTGACTTCGGTGAACGTACGCAGCGGCTGGGGGAGCAGGCGCGCGGCGAGCCAGGCCGCGTCGTCGGCGTCGGTGATGCCGAACGCCTGCGGAGGTGGGGGCGGGACCCGCCGTCCGTTCCCGGACGTCTCGGTCCTCGCGCGGATCGCGTCGGCGAAGGCGTCGGGGGCCAGGGTGAACATGCCGGAGCCGTCGGGCCCGGCCCATCCGTCCACGAGGACGACGTGGCCGACGGCGTCGGGCCGCGCGTCGGCCGCCTCCCGTACGACCAGACCCGCGTAACTGTGTCCGACCAGTACGAGTTCGCTCTCGTGCTGAACGGAGTCGATGGCGGCGACGACCGTCCTGGCGTCGTCGTGGAGCCCGCGATCGCCGACCGCGCCCAGGTCCGGGGTGAGCGTGCGCGCCCCGGCGGCGTGCAGCGGCGGAACGATCCGGTCCCAGGCCCACGGGCCGTGCCAGGCGCCGTGGACGAGAACGAACGTGGTCATCGGTGACGCTCCTCGCGCAGCAGGGGCAGGACCCGGTCGGCGAACTCCTCCAGGCCGGCGTCCTGATCATCGGTGGCCAGGCGGATCACGAGGTGGCGGGCGCCGGCCGTGACGTAGCCGGTCAGCCAGTCGGCGGCCTGGCGGGCGGTACCGGCGAACAGGGCCTGGATCCCGGCGATGACGTCGAACGGCGCGTTGTAGTAGCGCTCGACGCTCGTCCGCAGGCGTCGGCGTGCCTTCTCCGGGTTTTGGTCCAGGCAGAGCGTCGCGTACAGGGCGGGGGTGACCGGGCGGGACACGGCCGCCTGCTCGATGACCTGATGTTCCTGCGCGTACGTCGTCCACTCGGGCGGATAGGGGAGCCAGCCGTCGGCGAGGCGGGCCGCGCGCCGCAGCGCCGGTACGCCGCTTCCGGCCAGCCAGATGGGCGGGCCCGAGGGGCGGGCCGGCGAGGGCGCGATCCGCACGTCCTCGAAGGCGAAGTGCTCGCCCCGCCAGGACACCGTGTCCCCCGACCAGAGCTTCCGCATGACCTCGATCGACTCCGCCATGCGGCCGGCGCGGCGTGCGAACCCGATGCCGATCGACGCGAACTGGGCCCGGGTCGCCGGGTTGGGGAACCCGCCGCCCATGCCCGCGATCAGCCGCCCCTCCGACAGCCGGTCGAGGGTGGCGAGTTGGTGGGCCAGCAGGATCGGATGGCGCAGCGCCGGCAGGAGTACCGCCGTGCCGAGCGTGACCCGTTCGGTGGCCTGGGCCACGGCGCCCAACAGCAGCAGTGGATCCGCGCGCGGCCTGGTCACGGGACTGTCGCCCGCCCAGACCGAGTCCAGCCCCAGCTCCTCCGCCCGCCGTGCCTGGACGACGAGCCGCCTCAAGTCGTGCTCTCCCAGAACGGACTGATCACGTGTCGGCAGCAGGTAGCCGACCTTCAGCTTCGGCATCTTCCCTCCCGGTCGTCGCGGGTTCCCGACCCTAGTGGTTGACTTCTTGTTTTTGAAGTGCCAAGTTCGAACTACGGTAGCGACTGAAGGAGTTCAGGATGTCCAAGGCGGTTTACACGGCGCAGGCTCGCGTCACCGGGGGCAGGGACGGCCGTGGGAGCACGTCCGACGGAAGGCTCGATCTGGATCTGCGGATGCCCAAGGAACTGGGCGGGGACGGCGAGGGCGCCAACCCCGAGCAGCTCTTCGCGATCGGGTACGCCGCCTGTTTCGGTACGACGCTCGCCCTGGTCGGGCAGCGAGGCGAGCTCAAGGCGGACGACGCGGAGATCGACTCGTGGGTCTCGCTGATCCCGGTCGACGGCGGCCGCTTCAAGCTCGGCGTCGAGCTGCGGATCTCGCTTCCCTCGCTCGCCGGGGAGCAGGCGGTCGAACTGGCGAGGACGGCCCATCAGATCTGCCCGTACTCCAACGCCACGCGCGACAACATCGACGTGACGCTGGTGGTCAACGGCACACGGCTGTGACACCGGCCCCGCTTCTCCTGGCCGGATGGTTGCGCATCCCCCTTGCGAGCTAAAGGAGTTGTCCATGTGGGGGTGACTCGCGCAACGAACCCGGTCCTCGCCCGACCGAACCGAAGCTGGTGGCGGCGACGCAGGTGACCTCGCGCGGCACTGCAGGGCCCACGGCCGCGGTCGGCCGGCCTGAACACCGGTGGGGGCAACGGTCAAGGATCAGGTGCCGGCGTCGGGTCCCGGCGCCTGGGACCTCCAACTGATCCCGGGGTGCCGTGACCAGTGCTGTAACGAAGGGGACAAGATCGCACACGCGCCGCGGTGCCCCTGTCTACCCTGCCTGACATGGGCGGGATCGATGTGGCCAACGGAGTCGTCGGCGCTGTGCTCGGGATGCTGTTCGCGGTGCTGTTCCAGCAACCCTTACAGAACACCTGGTACAGGCTCCAATCCCGCTCGACGCGTGCGGTACGCGGCCTGAGACAGCGGGAGGAGTCCAGTCCCGCGTGGAGAACCTTCTCCCTGGGCCCGCTGCACACCTCCGCCCTGATCGTCGAAGGGGACGGCGAATCCGCCATTCCCGCCGAAGCCGTCTACATCCAAGTGCTCGACCAGCCCATCGAATTGCCTTCGGACATGGTCGGCTGGCGGGCGGAAATCGAAGCGGAGAGCACCCGTTTACGAGCAGAAGGCCGGACACCGTTGTGGAACGGCCCTCGCTACGCGGTCGAGTCGTTCGACGTGTCGCGGACCGCACTCGACGAGCAGCCCGAAGTCCACCTGCGTCTGCGCCCGACGGACTACTACACCTTTCTCGCGGCTCAACAACTCGACCGTCGGCTGGCCGACGGAACAAGTCCCCGTTCGCGCTACCTCGACCCTGACGATCCGCTGGCGGCGCCCGCGTTCCTGCAATGCAGTTTCGCCGTCAACGTCGCGGTGGTGACCGCCGACGACATGCTGGTCGTCAGCCAACGCAGTGACCGGGTCCGCATGGCACCTGGTGTCTGGAACTCCTCGGTCAACGAGGGCATGTCTCGGCACATCGACTCGTCCGGCAGGAGTGCCCCGGACCTGTATGCGGTCGCCCGGCGCGGGATGCGCGAGGAACTGTCCCTCGAACCGATCGACTATTCCCTTGAGTTGCTCGCCTTTGTGCTGGACATCGAGAAGCGCCACTGGAGTGCCCACTTCTACGCCAGGCTGAACGACCTGAACCGGGAGAATCTGCAGGAACGCATGAGCAGAGGAGTGTCGGATCGCTGGGAGCATCAGACCATCGACTACATACCCTTCCGGCCCGCGACCGTGGTCAAGTACATGCTTCGCCCCGACCGGATTCACCGATGGGCTCCGCTCGCGCCGGCATTGTTCCATCTGTCACTGGTGCATGTGTTCAGCCGGGCATCGGTCGAAAGAGCGAGGGCGCAAGCCGTTCGGCACGCATAAATTCGGCACACATAAGTCGGCACACATAAGTCGGCACACATAAGTCGGCACACATAAGAGGGAGCAGTCGCCGGGCTGTCGCTCTGCTCGGCGTTGCCGGTGAAGCCGGATGCCGCTGTTCCCTGTCGTCCGTCCGCCGCGCCTCCCGGTTGTTCGGCGCCCCCCATGATCAGGTGCCTCCGCCCGGCCCCGGGCGACCTCGGCCTCCCCGGGCCACGGCCTACGGAGAGTCGCGGACCCGGAGTGGGAGGAGGAACATCGGAGGCACGGAGACAGAGTGGTGGTTATGGGGACGCCGTCGATGCATTTCAGCGAGAGTCCGGAGGATCCGTTCGCCCTCGGGCATGCCGCTTCGGCCGTGCTCGACGAGCACGGCACCGTGGTCGGCTGGAGCGTACGTGCGCAGGAAGTGCTGGGCTACCCGGCCAAGGAAGTGATCGGGCGGGCGTGGCGGGACCTCCTGGTCGACGTCCGTGACCTCCCGGTCGCGCGCGCCGTCGTCGTGGACGCCATGAGGTCGGGGGGCTGGTTCGGCGTCCTGCGCGTCCGGCACCACGACGGACGGCGCATGGAGATGGGTTTCCGGGCCCGCGCGATCACCCGCGACGGAGATCGCCAGGAGTGGTTCCTGGTCGGTGCCCCCGCCGCGGAAGTCATCGCCTGGCAGCGGGACCGCGCGCTGCTGGACGGCCTGTACCACCGGTCCCCGATCGGTCTGGCCATCCACGGCCCGGACAGGAAGGTCGTCCGGATCAACCGCGCGATCCAGAAGGCGAGCGGCATCACGGCCGAGATGCCGGTGGGCCGCCGTTCCGGTGAGTTCCTGGTCGACGAGGACGCGGGCCCGGCCGAGGAGCGGGTGCGCCACGTCCTGGAGACCGGCGAGCCGTTGATCTTCACGGAGCAGTCGGCCCGTACACGCCTCGCTCCCGGCCAGGAGCGGATGGTGTCCGTCTCCGCGTTCCGGATGGAGGACTCCGAGGGTCAGGTCCTCGGCGTGGCGGAGACGATCGAGGACGTGACCCAGCGTTACCGTGCCCGCCGCAGGCTCACCCTGCTGAACGAGGCGAGCGCCCGGATCGGAACCTCGCTGGACGTGACGCAGACGGCCCGGGAACTCGCGGAGGTGGCCGCCCCCGGCCTGGCCGACTACTGCTCGGTGGACCTCCTGAGGCCGGTGACACTGGGTGACGAACTGCCCCCGGACATGGCAGGTGCGCTCCTGCGCGTGGCCTTTTCGCCCCCGGAACCCCAGGTCCCGTTCCAGGAGGGGGACGTGGTCCCGCTCCTACCGGATTCTCCGCAGGCGCGGTGCCTGGCCGAGCGTCGCCCCGTTCTCGAACGGCTGCTCTCCCTCCGCCCCGAGTGGTACGCCATGGACCGGCGGCGGATCGAGGTCGCCTCCGGCCTCGGCGTGCATTCCCTGATCGCGGTGCCGCTGATGGCACGCGGCCAGATCCTGGGCGTGGTGAGCCTGTGGCGCGTACGCCATTCGGAGCCTTTCGAGGACGACGACGCCGCGGTGGCCCATGAGTTCTCCTCACGCGCTGCCGTCTGCATCGACAACGCGCGCCGCTTCACCCAGCAGCAGAGCGCCGCTCTGACGCTCCAGCGCAGTCTGCTGCCGGGCACGATGTCGGACCTGCCGGCCGTAGAGGTGGCCTGCCGGTACCTCCCGGCCAGCGGTGAACCGGGCATCGGCGGTGACTGGTTCGACGTGATCCCGTTGTCGGGGGCCCGGGTCGCCCTCGTCGTGGGCGACGTGGTCGGCCACGGAATCCACGCCGCGGCCTCGATGGGGCGGCTGCGCGCCGCCGTGCGCACCCTGGCCAGCCTCGACCTGGAACCGGACGAGGTGGTGGCCCGGCTGGACGATCTGGTCAGTCTGCTGGCCGCCGAGCTGGAGACGAACGCCCAGGGCAATCAGGCGGCGATCGAGCAGGTGGTCGGCGCGACCTGCGTGTACGCGGTCTACGATCCGGTCTCCCGGCAGTGCTCCCTGGCGCGCGCCGGTCACCCGGCACCCCTGATGTCCACGCCGGACGGCCAGGTGACCGTGCTCGACCTGCCCGCGGGCCCACCGCTCGGCCTGGGCGGACTGCCGTTCGAGATGTACCACCTCGACCTCCCGGAGGGCAGCCTGCTCACGCTCTACACCGACGGCCTCCTGGAGGCGCGCGACGGCGACATCGACGCCGCGCTGGAGAAGCTGCACGCATGTCTCGCCCACAGCGCCGACCCCCTGGAGCGCACCTGCGACGGAGTGGTCGAAGCGCTGCTGCCCACGGACCGCCGCCCCATCGACGACATCGCGCTGCTCATGGCCCGTACCAGGGTGCTGCCGCCGGAGAACGTCGCCGTATGGCACCTGCCGCTGGAGGCGACCGCCGCGGCCCGCGCCAGGGAGCTGACCACGGCCCAACTGGCCGAATGGGGCCTGTCGGAGCTGAGCTTCACCACCGAGCTGGTCGCCAGTGAGCTCGTCACCAACGCCTACCGGTACGCGGACGGCCCCGTCACCCTGCGTCTCATCCGTGCCCAGTGCCTGATCTGCGAGGTGTCCGACACCAGCCACACCTCCCCCCACCTGCGAAGGGCCCTCAGCACGGACGAGGGCGGACGCGGGCTCTTCCTGGTCGCGCAGCTCACGGAACGATGGGGCACCCGCTACACCCACGAGGGCAAGACGGTCTGGACGGAGCAGCCGCTGCCCACCGCCTGACCGCGGCCGTCGAGCAGGCCGCGGTCGCCGGCCTCGTGCGGTGTGTGTCAGGAGCCCGACATGGTGTCACCGAACATCGGGTCCTGGCCCGACGCGCCGATGCCCACCGACCCCGAGCCGAAGCTCACCGCCCCGGTGGTCGTGACACCGCCGGTGGAGCCGCGCAGGACCCAGACGGAGCCGTCGTCGCTGTTCTCGCCGCCCGCGCCCACCGACAGGTCGGCGCGGCCGTCCTTGTTGTGGTCGGCGAGGTGGAGGGCGTCGCCGAACATGTCCGACTGCTCGTTGGAGCCCGGTACTCCGGCGGTGCCCTGGTTGAAGGACTGCGCGCCGGTCCCCGTCAGGCCGGAGGCGCCGCCGCGCAGCACCCAGACGCTGCCGGCGCCGTCCGTCGAGCCGATGGACTCGTTGTCCGCGCCGACCGCGAGGTCCGGGTAGCCGTCGCCGTTGACGTCGCCCGCCGCGAGCGAGGCGCCGAACCAGTCGTTGGACTCGTCCGACCCCGGCACCCCGGCCGTGTCCTGGCTGAAGACGGCGCTGCGCGTGGTGTCGACGCCGGCCGTGCCGCCGTAGAAGACGGTGGCGTAGCCGCCCCTGGCGGGCGCCGAGATGCCGACGAAGTCGGTGCCGACGACCAGGTCGTCGTGCCCGTCGTGGTCGAAGTCGGCGACGGCGAACGCGCTCGTGTATCCCGGGCCCGCCTCGGTCTGGAGCGTGAGTCCGGTCGAGGCGCCCCGGTAGACGAAGTTGCCCGCGGCGGAACCCACCACCAGGTCGTCCGTGCCGTCGTTCGCGAAGTCCCCGGCGGCCAGTTGCACGGCGCCGTCGGGGTACGCGCCCGAATCGATCGCGGCGTCCAGGCGCAGCTTGCCGGCCGCGCCGCCGGCCTTCGTGAAGCCGCCCTTGAAGATCCACACGTCCTTGCCGGTGGAGCCGACCGCCAGATCGGCCTTGCCGTCGCCGGTGAAGTCGCCGACCGCGAGGGACTGGCCGAACCGGTCGTGGCCCGAGGCGTTCGGGTCGCCGATCGTCGTGCCGCCCGACAGTCCGGACGCGCCGCCCCACAGGATCGTGACCGAGCCGCCGTCGACGTCGCCGCCGACGTCCTCCAGCGGTGTGCCGACGACGAGATCGCCGTAGCCGTCGCGGTTGAGGTCGCCGTGCGCGAGTTCGGTGCCGAAGCGGTCGGAGGTCTCGGAGGTGCCCGGCACGCCGGAGGAACTCTGCGACGTGGTCTTGTGACGGGCGGCGCTGATCCCGCTCGCCGAGCCGTAGTTGACCACCACGGCCCCCGCCTTCGCCGTCCCGTTGGCGACGGCGCCCGGGGCGCCGGTCGCCAGGTCGCGGTAGCCGTCACCGTTGAAGTCGTCGGCGAGCCCCGACGGCGCGGCACTCGCGGAGTCGGGCAGGGTGACGAGCAGACCGCCGGCCAGGGCGGCCGCGACGACGGTGGCGCCGAGAACGACGGAACGCGGGGAGCGCTTGTGGTGCGACCGGGACATGGGTTCCTCTCCGTGACGTACGTACGGTTCGGAGACTCCCGATGATCTCGAAAGGTTGTACGGGGAGCGGGGGTTGGGCCGACGGAGTGGGGATCGCGCGTCCACCCGGAGGGTTTTCGGGGTCCGGCGGGCGGGCCGCGCGGGAACGGCGGAGGCCGTGGGTACGCTCGCGCCCCGGCGGCAGCGTCCGGGCGGTCACGACACGGCCGGGACACCGGCCGTCGCGGTGGCCGTCACGCCGCCGTCCCGAGGCCGGCGCGCACGGCCTGTCCACGGCGGCCGCAGGGCCACCCCGTGGCGGTCGTACGGCAGTTCACGGCGGCATCCCTGCGAGCGGACACAGGAGAAGATCCATCACCGAGCCGAAGTCCGAGGAGAACGGGCCCACTCCGGGGGAGTCCGCCGGGGCCGAGTCCCCGCCGGGCAACCAGCCCACGGAGGCCGAGCAGCTCAGGAACATGCTGGTCCAGCCCGCCTACCGGCGGGCGCTGGTGTTCTGCGCCGTGATCGGCGTCCCGGTCTCGCTCGCCGCGTTCTGGTTCCTGGTGCTCCTCCACGAGCTGGAACACCTGATGTGGGAGCAGTGGCCGCACGACCTCGGGTGGTCGGATCCGCCGTGGTGGTGGCCGCTTCCCCCGATGCTGCTGGCAGGGGTGCTGGTGGGCCTGATCGTGCTGTGGTTCCCGGGAAGGGGCGGACACATCCCGGCCTCGGGCCTGCACGCCGGCGGGGCGTCGACATCCGCTCTGCCGGGCGTGGCGCTCGCCGCGCTGGCCAGCCTTCCGCTGGGAGCCGTGCTCGGCCCCGAGTCGCCGCTGATCGCCCTCGGCGGAGGCCTGGCGCTGCTCTTCCGGGATCTCGTACGGGCGCCCGCGACCCCGGCGAGCACGGCGCTGCTCGGGGCGGCGGGCGCCGCGGCGGCCATCTCGGCGATCTTCGGCAGCCCGCTGGTCGCCGCCGTGCTGCTGATGGAGGTCGCCGGTGTCGGCGGGCCGCAGCTGTTCGCGGTGATGCTGCCCGCGCTGCTGGCCAGCGGGGTCGGCGCCATCGTGTTCACCGGGTTCGGCAGCTGGACCGGACTGCAGACCGGCAGCCTCAGGGTCGGGATCCCCGCGCCCTCGACCCTGGACACCGGGGACGTGGTCTGGTCGGTGCTCATGGCGCTGGTCATCGGCTTCGGTGTCCACTGGATCATCGTGGGAGGCCGGTACGCGGCCCGTGCCGTGTCCGCCCACACCCTGCGGACCACGGTGCTGTGCGCGCTCGGCGCCGGCGGTTGCGCGGCGCTCTACGCGGCTCTCACCGGGCGTTCGCCGGCGGAGGTGGCGCTGTCCGGCCAGAGCACCCTCTCCGAGCTCGCCGCCCATCCGCACGCGTGGTCGGTCGGCAGCCTGGTGGCCGTCGTGCTGCTCAAGTCCGTGGCGTACGCGCTGTGTCTGGGCACCCTGAGGGGCGGCCCGGTGTTTCCGGCGCTGTTCCTCGGCGGCGCGACGGGCGCCCTGCTGGCACCGCTCCCGGGGTTCGGTGTGGCGCCGGCGATGGCGGCGGGCATGGCCGCCGCGTCCGCCGCCGCGCTCAGGCTGCCGGTGAGCTGTGTCGTGCTGGTCGTGCTCCTCGTGGGCAACTCGGGAACGGTGCCGGTGATCGTGCTCGCCGCCGTGGTGTCCTTCGTGACCGTGGAACTGCTTCCGCAGGGCCCGGACATCCCGCCGTTCAGGGCCGCAGCGCGTCGAGCGCCTCGTCCAGCGTCGTCGCGGCCATGATGAGGGACAGATGGGTGAAGGCCTGCGGGAAGTTGCCCAGTTGCTCCCCGCTCGGGCCGATCTCCTCGGCGAACAGGCCGACATGGTTGGCGTACGTCTGCATCTTCTCGAAGGTGTAGCGGGCCTGCGGGAGCCGTCCCGCGCGGGCGAGCGCGTCGACGTACAGGAACGTGCAGAGGCTGAACGTCCCCTCGGAGCCGCGCAGTCCGTCGGGGGAGGCCTCGGGGTCGTAGCGGTAGACGAGGCTGTCGGAGACGAGCACGCGCTCCATCGCGTCCAGGGTGCGCAGCCAGCCGGGGCTCCGCGCGAAGACGAAACCGACGCGGGGCGCCAGCAGCAGGGAGGCGTCCAGGACGTCACCGCCGTAGTGCTGGACCATCGCCTGGTGCTTGTCGTCCCAGCCGCGCGCCATGACCTGTTCGAAGATGTCGTCCCGCGCCTTCGTCCACAGGGCGGTGTCGGCCGGTCTGCTGAACTCCACGGCCAGCTTCAGGCCCCGGTCGAAGGCGGCCCAGCACATGACGCGGCTGTAGGTGAAGTCCTTGCGCCCGCCGCGGGTCTCCCAGATGCCCTCGTCGGGGCGGTCCCAGGAGACCGCGAGCCAGTCGAGGATGCCGCTGAGCGCCTTCCAGCCGTGGTAGCCGCCCTGTTCGCCCATCGTGCGGCCCTCGGCGAGCGCGTACAGGGCCTCGCCGTAGATGTCGAGCTGCAACTGGCCCGCGGCTCCGTTCCCGGCGCGTACCGGGTACGACCCCCGGTAGCCCTCGAAGTGCTCCAGGATCTCCTCCGTCAGATGCGGGTCGCCGTCGACCCGGTACATGATCTGCAGGGGTTCGTCGTCCGGCCCCTCGCGCTCCTGGAGGCGCTCGCCCAGCCAGCGGGTGAAGTGGGTGGCCTCCTCCACGAAGCCGAGGTCGAGCAGCGCCCGGACCGACAGCGAGCCGTCCCGCACCCACGTGTACCGGTAGTCCCAGTTGCGCTCCCCGCCGATCTGCTCGGGCAGCCCCATGGTGGCGGCGGCGACCGGCGCTCCGGTCGGGGCGTACGTCAGGAGCTTGAGGGTGATCGCGGAGCGGTGGACCATCTCCGTCCAGCGGCCCCGGTAGTTCGAGGTGCGGACCCACTTCTGCCAGAAGTCGACGTTGCTCCACAGGTCCTCGGTGAGCCCGTCGATGGTGGGCGGCGGCGGGGCCTCGCCGCCGGGCGCGCACACCGTGAACACGGCGGCGGCCCTCTCGCCGTTCCGCAGGGTGATGCCGCCCCGGACGTCCTCGCCGTCGCGTTCGAGCGGGATGTTGCCCTGGAGGTGCGCGGTCGCCACCGGGGATCTGAACACCGCCGCACGGGAGTCGAGTTCGAGTTCGTGGCGGGCCCGCGCGTAGTCGAACCGCGGCCGGCACTCCAGACCGAAGTGCACGGTGCCGCGCACCGAGCGGACGATGCGCACCAGAGTGTGCCGGTCGGTCGGCGTCGGCCCCGGGAGGACCGGCATGTGGTCGATGATCTCGCCGACGCCGTCCGGGGACATGAACCGGGTCACCACGACGGCGGTGTCCGGGTAGTAGAGCTGCTTCCAGGTCCCTTCCGGATGGTCGGGCGCGAGGCGGAAGAATCCGCCGCCGTCGTGGTCGAGGAGCGAGGCGAAGACGCTGGGGGAGTCGAAGCGCGGGGCCGCGAACCAGTCGACCACGCCCCGGGACGACACGAGGGCCGCGGTCTGCAGGTCACCGACCAGACCGTGGTCGGCGATGGGCGGGTAGCGATCCATGCGGGTCTCCTTCGGGCCGGGAAGGCCGGGCCGGGCAGGCGCGGCGGGGCCGGGCGCGGCGGGGCCGGGCGCGGCAGGGCCCAGGGGCCCGTGCCGCGGGGTGTCCGTCAGGCCGATTCGGCCTTGACGCGCCCCGAGCGGACGGCGTCGACGAGTGCCCGGTGGTCCTTCTCGTTCTGGTCCGCGTACGCCTCGGCGAACGGGACGAGCGCGCGGTCGAAGACGTCGCCCCCGCCCAGATAGGAGGCGATGGCGATCCGGTCGCCCGACCTCGCGTGCGCGCGGGCCAGCGTGGCACCGCACAGCTCGCCGAAGGCCCGCATGCCCGCCGGCACCATCAGTTCGGGTTCGGCGATGCCCTTCCAGTCCCGCAACTGCCGTACGTAGAAGTCGCGTCGGCGGCCGTCGATGCCGTCGGCCCGCTCCCAGCCCAGGAAGATGTCGCTGGTGGCCTGCATGAGGCGCTGGCCCGCGACCACACGCTCGCCCTGGGTCCGGTACTCGCTCGCCCCGGCGAAGGGGGCCAGCACCGACTCGTCCGCCTCCTTGGCCTGCAGCAGCAACGGGTCCGAGTCGTCCCGGCCGAGCAGCAGGATGATCCAGCAGCGGGTGCCCACGCTGCCGACCCCGACCACCTTGCGCGCCGCGTCGGCGTACCGGTACTGATCCAGCAGGAACCGCCGGTCCGAGGGCAGGCTCCGGCCGTAGCTCCCGATCAGCCGGCGGAGCTGCTTCTCCAGCCCGCCGCGTTGGAGGTCGGTGAGCAGGTCGTGCAGCGGTACGACGAGCGGGGGATCGGCGGCGATCAGGGCTTGGCCGTCGACCACGTGCGTGAGCTTGTTGAACGCCTGGAGACTGTCACGGCTGCGCGCCTTGTCGGTCGTCTTCTTCCAGCGGGCGCGGCCCTGCGAACCCAGCTCCCCGGCGATGTGGGTCCGTACCCAGTCCTCGTCGAAGTGCGTGTACCAGACGGGGAGATTGCCGAGCCCGGCGAAGCGTCTCATCCACTCGCGGTACGACCTGACCGTCGTACGGACGATGTCGGCGCGTTCCTTGCCGCTGTAGCCGTTCGCCCGGCCCGCGATGACGAGGCTGGCGGACAGTCGTTTGACGTCCCACTCCCAGGGGCCGGGCAGCGTCTCGTCGAAGTCGTTGATGTCGAACATCATGCGGCGCTCCGGCGAGGCCAGCAGCCTGAAGTTCAACATGTGCGCGTCACCGCACAGTTGCGCCCTGATCCCGGAACGGGGCGTGCCGGCGAGGTCCGCGGCCATGATGGCGGCGGCCCCGCGGTAGAAGCGGAACGGTGACTCGGTCATCCTGCCGTAGCGGATCGGTACGAGCTCGGGCACCCGGGTGGCGGACTGCGCCTCCACGATGTCCACGGGGTCGGCCCGCTTCGGCGAAGGGGTGTAGTCGGCGTGGCTGGAGCGCGGTACGGCGGACCGGGCGGCCTTGCCGAGGGCGGCTCGCTCCGCCGGGGTGTGGTGCGCGTGACGGCCGCCGGCCGGGTGCTTGGGGGTCATGGGGGACGCTCCGCGATGTGGTCGCCGACGCGGCTGGCGCCGGTGAGGGCGCGCGGCGGTCGATGCCGCCGGCCACCGTCCTCGGATCGTGGTGCGGGCCCGCCCGTGGAGAGGCGTCCGGCCCGGATCACCAAGGTAGTCCTGGGCGATATGTCCGGCGAGTCGAGTCGAGTCGAGTCGAGTCGGTCGGGCGAGCCGGGGCGGCGCGGCGAAGACCGTCCCCGGGGTGGTGGCCCCTGCGACCGGCCGGCCGCGCAGGGGAACGGCGCCGAACGACCGTACGGGGAGGGTGGCGCCAAGCGTTGATGTGCCAGGGGCGTGCCGGGGGCGTTCCTGGCGGGGCAGCGGATTTGTGGACGTCCGTGGGGGAGGTGACGATTGGGGCATGCGCGAAACCGCGGCGCTCGGCCGCGCGGGACCAGGCGGGGGCGGCGATGGTCCTTGACCTGCTTCTCATCGCCCTGGCGATCGCCCTGGACCCCCTGCCGGTCACCGGATTCGTCCTGGTGCTCTCCGCGGACAGGGGCATCTGGAAGGGACTCGCCTTCATCCTGACCTGGCTGGCCTCCTTCGTCGCGATCATCGCCGCCGTCCTGCTCATGACCGGCGGCGAGCCGCCGGCGCCCAAGTCCGCGCCGTCCACGGCCGCGCTGGCCGTGAAACTGGCCATCGGCGTCGGACTCGTCCTCTACGCGGAACGCAGACGGCGCAACCGCGGCAAGCGGCCCAAGTCCTCCGGCTTCATGTCCCGGATCGAGCACATCTCCCCCTGGACGGCGGCAGGCCTGGCACTGCTCCTCCAGCCGTGGGGAATGATCGCGGCCGGGGCCTCCACCGTCGTGGACGCGAACCTCAACCACGCCGCGTCGTACGCGGCCCTGATGGGCTATGTGCTGCTGGCCAGTTCCAGCATCCTGACGATGGAGCTCTACGCGACCTTCGCCCCACGGACGGCCCACATCCGGCTCGGGAGGCTGCGCGCCTGGATGGAGGGGCACCAGGACCAGGCGCTGGTGTCGCTGTGCCTGTTCCTGGGGCTGTGGCTGGTCGGCAAGAGCATCTACCAGCTCACCGCGTGAACGGTTCGGCACGATCCGGCGGGAAGCCGAAATGCGGCGGCATCCGACCGGTGCTGCAATGGCATGGACCAGGGGCAGGGGAAAACCATGACCACGCAGGGGTGAAGCCGTGAGCGAAGATGAATTCGTCGAGATGGGACCGATCGACTATATCGTCGTGGAGTTTCCCGGTAACCGGATGACCGGCGAGGGACTTCCGATCCTGGTCGATCTGGTCGACCGCGGCATCATTCGGATTCTCGACCTTCTGTTCGTGAGAAAGGACGAGGACGGTTCCGTGGTCGGCATGGAGGTCGCCGATTTCGACGGCGACGGAGCGCTCGACCTCGCCGTCTTCGAGGGCGTGTCCTCCGGCCTGCTCGGCGAGGACGACATCGAGGAGGCCGGGAAGGCGCTGGAGCCCGGCAACTCCGCCGGAATCCTGGTCTACGAGAACCTGTGGGCGGCGCCCTTCGCCGCCGCGCTGCGACGCGGCGGCGCCCAGATGGTGGCCTCCGGGCGCATCCCGGTGCCGGCCGTGCTGGCCGCCCTCGAAGAGACGGACGCCTGACTCCGGAGAACCGGCATCCGTGTGACGCGGGGGCGGCGGCTCTCGCGTCGGACAGTCCTCGGCGGCCCCGCACCTCGGTGCGGGGCCGCCGACGGCCGGAGATTCCGGGGAGGTCGCGGACGGCTACGCGGTACGGGCCGCGTCGCGGCCGGATCCGACGCACAGCGCCCAGATGACGAAGGCGTCGATGGCGATCAGCACGCTGGCCCACACGGGGGAGTACGGCAGCCACATGAAGTTGGCGACCATGGCCAGTCCCGCCAGCGTGATGCCGACGACCCGGGCCCACACCATCCCGCGGAACAGGGCGACACCGGCGAGGACGACCAGGACGCCGAGGGTGAGGTGGATCCAGCCCCAGCTCGTGAGGTTGAAGGTGTAGACGTAGTTGCCGGTGGTGACGAACACGTCGTCCTGGGCGATGGCGGCGATGCCCTGGAATATCGCCATCGCACCCCCGAAGATCATCATGACTCCGGCGAAGGCCGTCCAGCCGGACACCCATGCGCCCGAACCGCTGGAGGTGGTTCCCTCCCGGTGCATTCCCGTCGTAGCCATTGCGAGCTCCTCCCGCGTAGACCTCGCCACCGGCCGGGCGACGGTCGGCGGCCCACATTTCAGCTTGCCATGGGAATGACAGACCGGCAGATCGTCGAAAAACTGCGCTCCTGCGCCGTCGAAACCGCGCTCCCGCACTCGAAAACCGTGGTCCTGAGCCGTCGAAAACCGCGCCCTGGGCGAGATCGAGGTGCGGGGGAACGGGTTCGGTGCTCGAATGGTTGTGCCCGGTGCGCCGAGACGGATTCGGCGCGCGCGAGGGGTCGGAAACCCGGGACCGAAACCGGGTCCGAAACCCTGCCGGGCCAGTTCCGTATGCCGCGTGCCGGAAAGGAATCCACCGTGCCAGGTCTCCTTCGCGGGGTCGCCCGCACCGCCGTGGTGGCCGGTACGGCCACCGCCGTCTCGAACCGCGTCTCACGTCGTCAGCAGGGACGATGGGCGCAGCAGGAAGCACAGCAGCAGTACCAGTACCAGGAGCAGCAGGCTCCGCCGCCGCCCCCGCCCGCCGCCCCGGCCGACGAGATGACCGGCAAGATCGATCAGCTCAAGCAACTGGGGGACCTCAAGGCCCAGGGCGTGCTCACCGAGGCCGAGTTCGAGGCGCAGAAGGCCCGGATCCTCGGCTGACCCGCAAGACGCCCGGTCGAGGTCTCTCGTCGAGGTCCCTGACGAACCCCGGCCAGGAGCCCCGACCGGGACCGCTTTCGCGGACACCGGCCCGGCGGCCGGGGGCCGAGCCCCCGGCCGCCGCGGTGTGCGCGGCCCCTGACGGCCCCCGGTGAGCGTTGCCGGCCCGCTCGGGTGCCGGCCCGCGCGGGCGCCGTCTTCGTTCGTCGTGGTGGCCCTCGTCAGCCCACGCGGTGACCGTTCTCCAGTTCCGCCGTGCCCGAGCCGTCCGCCAGGACGTCGAGCGCGGCGAGCACGCGGCGGCCCGTGGCGCCCGCCAGATGGGCCGTCAGTTCCCCGCGCGGCACCAGCCGCCAGGACAGCAGCTCCTCCTCCTGGAGCCGGATCGACTTGAGGTCCCGGTCGTCCAGCACCCCGCCGTCGTACAGATAGGCCACGAGCGGCGGGCGCTCCGGCCCCAGGATCCAGTCGACCGCCAGAAGCCGTCCGAGCTCGACGTCGAGCCCGATCTCCTCGGCCGTCTCGCGGCGCGCCCCCTGCCGGGGGCTCTCGCCGTCGTCCGACTCCACGGTCCCGCCCGGGAGCGTCCAGCCCTCGCGGTAGTTCGGCTCGACGAGCAGCACCCGCCCGTCGGCGTCGCGGAAGAGGGCGGCGGCCCCGAGGAGGACGCGGGGCAGCCCGGCGATATATGCGGCATAGTCCGAAGTGCTCACCCCGGAAGGGTAACGAGAAGACCCCCGCTCAGACCTCGACCAGCGCGACCGTCCGTGACGCGAGCTCGCTGATCCGTACCCCGTCGAAGCCGAACACCGCGCTGCGGACGGTGTCCTCCAGCGGGTCCTTCCACTGCGGGGGAATCGCCCGCGCCCCGCACAGGACACCCGCGACGGAGCCCGCCGTCGCGCCGTTCGAGTCGGTGTCCAGGCCGCCGCGGACCGTCAGCGCGATGGTGCTGGTGAAGTCGCCGTCGCCGTACAGCAGCCCCGCGGTCAGCACGGCCGCGTTCGGGACCGTGTGGATCCAGCCCATCCCCGCGTTCTCCTCGGACACGGTGGTGAGGGTGTCCTCCCAGGACATCCGCGTCTCGTGGAGCGCGAGCACCCGGCGCACGGTGCGGGACAGGCGGCTGCTCGCGGGGACCACGGTCAGCGCCGTCTCCAGCGCGTCCCGGACACAGGGCGTGGTGAAGGCCGCGGAGATCAGCGCCGCCGCCCACATCGCCCCGTACACCCCGTTGCCGGTGTGGGACAGGACGGCGTCACGGCGGGCCAGGGAGGCCGCGCGCAGCGGCATCCCCGGGGACGTCCAGCCGTAGACGTCGGCGCGGATCAGCGCGCCGATCCATTCCTGGTACGGATTCTCGTACGTCGCCGTCACCGGTGGCTTCAGACCGTGGGCGAGGTTGCGGTAGGCGGCGCGCTCCGCCGTGAACGTCTGGAGATACGGAAGCCGCGTCAGCCACAGGTCGCCGACCTGCTCGGTGCTGAACGAGAAGCCGTGCGTCTCCAGCAGGTCGAGTCCGAGGATTGCGTAGTCCACGTCGTCGTCGCGGCAGCTGCCGTGGATGCGGCCGCGCACGCACTCGCGCCACTCGGGCCGCAGCTCGAACTCGCCCGCCGCGCCGTCGTCGGCGGGCCCGGGGAGATAGTCGGTCAGCGGCAGGGCCGCGGCCTGCCGCAGATAGCGGTCGATCCGGTCCCGCGTCCAGTGGTCGCCCTGCTCGACCGGCTTGCCGAGCATGTTGCCCGCGATCCGGCCGAGCCAGCCGCCGAGGACGCGGTCGGCGAGGTCGTTGCCCACAGGGGTCATGGCTCCGGTCTACCCAATTCCGGGCGGTCCCGCAGGCTGGGCAGGGGCATGACGGCAAGGGTCCGGTCCGGTTATGGTCGCAGCGGCGCGACTGCCTTGACGTGTGCAAGGCCCGGAAGCAAGGGGAATGCAAGGTGGCGGACGCTGCTGTGGATCGGACCCCGCGTGTGCTCATCGCGGCGGACAAGTTCAAGGGATCGCTGACGGCCGTGCAGGTCGCGGAGCGGGTGACGGCCGGCCTGCGCCGGGCCGCCCCGCACGCCCGGGTCGAGTCGCTGCCCGTGGCCGACGGCGGCGACGGCACCGTCGACGCGGCGGTCGCGGCCGGGTTCGAGCGCCACGAGGTGCGCGTCGCCGGACCGCTGGGCGACGAGGTGACGGCCGCGTTCGCGCTGCGCGGGCGGACCGCGGTCGTGGAGATGGCCGAGGCCAGCGGGCTCCAGCGGCTGCCCAGGGGCGTCTTCGCGCCGCTCTCCTCCTCCACGTACGGCACGGGGGAACTGCTGCGCGCCGCGCTCGACGCGGGTGCCGGCACCGTCGTCTTCGGCGTGGGCGGCAGCGCGACGACGGACGGCGGGGCGGGCATGCTCTCCGCACTCGGCGCGCGCTTCCTCGACGCGGGGGGCGAGCCGGTGGCTCCCGGCGGCGCCGCGCTGGCCGACGTGCACAGCGCCGATCTGTCCGGCCTCGACGGCCGGCTCGCCGGGGTCGACCTCGTCCTCGCCAGCGACGTGGACAACCCGCTCACCGGTCCGAAGGGCGCGCCCGCCGTCTACGGCCCGCAGAAGGGCGCCGGTCCCGACGACGTGGCGGTGCTGGACGCCGCCCTCGCGCATTTCGCCGGCGTCCTGGAGAAGGAGCTAGGGCCGCGGGCGGCCGGGTACGCCACCGCGCCGGGCGCCGGTGCCGCGGGAGGGGTCGGGTACGGGGCTCTGGTCCTCGGCGCCCGCTTCCGGCCCGGCATCGAGGTGATGCTCGACGTCCTCGGCTTCGCGTCCGCGCTGGAGCGCGCCACGCTGGTGATCACCGGTGAGGGGTCGCTGGACGAACAGACCCTGCACGGCAAGGCGCCCGCCGGGGTCGCGGCGGCCGCCCGGGCGGGGGGCAAGGAGGTCGTCGCGGTCTGCGGCCGTCTCGCGCTCGCGCCCGAGGCGCTCGGCCGGGCCGGCATCCGGCGGGCCTACCCCCTGACCGAGGCCGAACCCGACCTGACCCGATGCCTCACCGAAGCCGGCCCGATCCTGGAGCGAGTGGCGGAGAACATCGGCCGGGACTTCTTGCTCTGAGCCCCGCCGGCCCGGCGCCGGGGGCCGGCGCCCGCTTGCCTGCGGGCTGGTGGGCGCTCGCTCCGGGGGCCTGCGGCCTCGCGGCCCCCGGCTCACCGGCCCGGTCCCGCCCCGGTGGCCGCCGGTGTTCCCGCCAGGCGGTAGGCGTCCAGGGCCAGGGTCATCTCGATCAGGTCGCGGGGGCGGGCCAGGGAGCGTGAGGTGAGTTGTTCCAGTCGGCGCAGCCGGTTGAAGACCGTGTTGCGGTGGCAGTACAGACGTCCTGCGGCGCGTCCCGCGGACCCCTCGCAGGCCAGCCACATGTCCAGCGTCTCGATCAGCACGGCCCGGTCCCCGGGTTCGAGCTCCAGCAACGCGCCGAACACGTCCGACACCAGCCTGCCCGCCAGCTCGGGCTGGCTCACCACGAGCGCCGTCGGCATCCGCTGATCGAGGCGTACGACACCGGTCGCGTCCGGCGGGCAGGTGCGCAGCGCCAGTTCGGCCCACCGCCGGGCCCGCCCCAGCTCACCCAGACCCGACACCACGGGAGAGATGCCGCCCGGGCCCGAACGCCGCCCGTCCAGCACCCGGGCCACCCCGTCGAGGCCCTGTCCGGCGTCCAGTGCCACCACCGCGATCTCGCAGTCGGCCCGCATCCGCCAGATGAACCGCAGCCCCGCGCCCAGCACCGGCCGGACACAGACGTCCCGTCCGTCGTGGCGCTCCGTGCGCAGCACGACGACGGCGTACGGCCCGTGCTCGGGCAGATCGAGACCGGCCGCCGCCCGGGCCGCGAGCCCCGGGGCCTGATGACCGTCGAGCAGCGCGTCGAGCAGGGCCTGCAACTGCTCGTCCGTGCGCCGCCGCAGCTCCTGTTCCGTGGCGAGGTAGGCCTCCGAGGCGGTCGCGGCCTGCGCGTCCACCGCCGACCACACCATCGTGGCGCACCGCATGAGCACCGCGAGCCGCTCGGGTTCACGGCTCGCCGCGCTCTCCATCAGCGCGTCCCACACCAGATACCCCGCGGCACGGTAGGCGTGCACGAGGAGTTCGAGGGGCAGCCCCTGGTGGGCCCGCCGCCGGCCCGCCTCCTCGGCGTGCTCCAGATCGCGGCGCGGTGAGTCCCGGGGCGCGGAGATCGCCTTGATGCCGATGCGCATCGCGGTCTCCGCCTCCCGCCACTGCTGGTCGTACGGCAGCACCTGTCCGTAGACGGGGGAGTACTCGGTGAGCTGCCTGACGTGCTCGTCGACGAGCTCGGGCAGCCGTTCCAGCAGAGCCGTGCACGACTCCGCGAGCAGCTTCCAGTCATGACCGGTCCGCGGTCTGCGCCCTCCCATGGCCGGAGGATGCCACCGGGACCCGGGGTCGCACAGGCCCCTGACACGCGGTGTTGTGCGCGTGCACAACGGGCGGGCGCCACCGGTGGGCTCCCGCCGCGTTTCGGCGGCAGCCCGTGGACGGGGGTGCCCTCCGGTGCTGAGGTGAGCGCCACACCGAGCCAGAACAAGGGAGATGCCATGGGCGGTTCCGCTCTGCTCGTGCGGGATCTGTCGGTCGGATACGGCCCCGTACGCGCACTGCGTCATGTGTCGCTGGAGGTGCCCGAGGCGGCCGTGGTGACGGTCCTCGGCGGCAACGGCGCGGGCAAGTCGACGCTGCTGCGGGCGGTGTGCCGGACCCTCTCCTTCCACGGGGGCGCGGTCACCGGCGGCACGGTCACCCTGGGCGGACGCCCGCTGGACCGGCTGCCGCCGGACCGGGTGGTCGCCGCCGGGGTGTCCCAAGTCCCCGAAGGGCGGCGGGTGTTCAGCCGGATGACGGTCGCGGACAATCTGCGCGCCGGAGCCCTCGGCGGCACCGGCGGGCGGGCCGGCCGGGCGCGCGCCCTGCGGCGGGTGCACGAGCTGTTCCCCGTCCTCGCCGACCGCGCCGGCCAGCGGGCCGGACTCCTGTCCGGCGGTGAGCAGCAGATGCTCGCGGTCGGCCGGGCGCTCATGGGCTCGCCCAGGGTGCTGCTGCTCGACGAGCCCTCCCTCGGGCTCGCCCCGCTGATGGCCGCGCGGATCGCCGACACCGTGCGGGAGATCAACGAACAGGGCACCTCGGTCCTGCTCGTCGAACAGAACGCCGCCCTCGCGCTGCGCCTCGCGTCCAGCGCCCACGTCCTGGAGGTCGGCGAGGTCACCCTGTCCGGCCCCGCGGACGAGCTCGCCGCCTCCGACGAGGTGCGCCGGCGCTATCTCGGCGTGGTCGACGAGGACGCCGCGGCAGACGGCGCGGCCCCGTCCGACGGCCTTCCGTCACTGTCCCGCTGGAAGGGGTGAACACGGCGTGGAGCAACACGACGACAAGGCGGCCCGCACCGCCGCCCCGGCGACCCCCGCCCGTCCGGGCACCCCGGAGACCCCCGCCCGTCCGGACATTCCGGCGAGCGCCGCTCGTACGGACGCCCCGGCGACCGCCGCCCGTCCGGCCGTGCACGCGGACGTGCCCCCCGGCATCCCGGCGCTCGACGTCCGGGACGTGACCGTCCGCTTCGCCGGGCTGACCGCGCTCGACGCGGTGGGCTTCACCGTGCGGCCGGGCACCGTGCACGCCCTCATCGGACCGAACGGCGCGGGCAAGTCCACCTGCTTCAACGTGCTGTCCGGTGTGTGCCGGCCCGCAGCCGGAAGCGTCCGCCTCGGGGAGCACGAGCTCACCGGCCTGCCGCCCCACAGGATCGCCGCGCTCGGCGTGGCCCGGATCTTCCAGAACCTCGCCCTGCCCCCGCACGCCACCGTCGAGGACTGTCTGCTGCTCGGCCGGCACCGGCTGACCCGCGCCGGATTCCTCGCCGCCGGCCTGCGGCTGCCCTCGGCGGCCCGCGAGGACCGGCGCCACCGCGAACGCGTCCGCGAGATCGCCGCGTTCGTGGGCCTGGAGCGACAGCTCCACCGGCCCGCCGGCTCGCTCCCGTACGGACAGCAGAAGCTCGCCGAGCTGGCCCGGGCGCTGTGCATGGAACCCCGGGTCCTGCTCCTGGACGAACCCGTCGCCGGCATGACCGCCGACGAACGGCGCCGTACCGCCGCGGTCGTCGCGGGGGTCCGCGACAGCCTCGGCATCTCGATCGTGCTCGTGGAACACGACATGGGGGTGGTGATGCGGCTCGCGGACGCGGTGACCGTACTCGACTTCGGGCGCCGGATCGCCGACGGCGCCCCCGCGGACGTACAGAACGATCCGGCCGTCGTACGGGCCTACCTGGGCGAGCGCGCCGAACCGGAGGAGACCGCGTCATGAGCACCTTCGTCGAACTCCTGCTCAACGGCCTGTCCATGGGATCGGTCTACGCCCTCGTGGCCCTCGGATTCGTCGTCATCTTCCGGGCCACCGAGGTCGTCAACTTCGCGCACGCCTCCCTGCTCCTGGCGGGCGGCTACGTCACCGCGACCCTCCACGACGACATCGGCTTCTGGCCCGCCCTGCTCGCCGGGGTCGCGGGCGCCGCGGTGGTGGGCGCCGCCGTCGAGTTCCTGGTGATGCGCCGCTACCGGGGTTCCGACCAGAGCGTCCTCGCGATCGTCACCATCGGCGTCGACATCCTGCTCACCACCGAACTCACCCGCCGGATCGGCACGGACGTCCTGGCCCTCGGCGACCCCTGGGGTGCCGCCGTCCTCACCGTCGGCCCCGTCTCCGTCGCCCACACCCGGATCGCGGCCTTCGTCACCGCGTCCCTGCTCATCACGGTCTTCCTGCTGGCCTTCCGGTACACCTCCTGGGGCGTGGCGATGCGTGCCGCGGCCGAGAGCCCGGAGACCGCCGCCCTGATGGGGGTCCGGCTCGGGCGGGTCTCGCTGGGGGCCTGGGCGGTGGCCGGCGGCCTCGCGGCCGTCGCCGCGCTGTTCCTGACCGTCTTCCCGACACCCGGGCTGGAACGCGCCACCTCGCTCGCCGCGCTCAAGGCCTTCCCCGCCGCGATCCTCGGCGGCCTCGACTCGACGACCGGCGCGCTGGTCGGCGGACTCCTCGTCGGCGTCACCGAGTCCCTGGCCACCGGCTACCAGAGCGACCTGACCTTCCTCGGGCGCGGTCTCGGCGACCTCGCGCCCTACCTGGTCATGGTCGCGATCCTGCTCATCCGGCCCGCCGGGCTGTTCGGCACGAAGGAGCTCGCCCGTGTCTGAGGTCCTCACCCACGACGAGGCGGGCAGCACAGCCCGCCCCGCCCGCCGGCGCACGGTCCGGCTGCCCGCGGCCCGGACCGCCACCGGGGCCGTCGGCATCGTCCTGCTCCTCGCGCTGCCCTTCTACGTCGACCGCTTCTGGCTGCAGGCCGGACTGTTCGCGATGGCCGCCGCGATCGGCGCCATCGGCCTGAACCTCCTCACCGGCGCGACCGGGCAGCTCTCCATGGGGCACGCCTTCTTCCTCGCGGTCGGCGCGTACGGCTACTGCGTGTTCGCCGGCGACGGGGGCGACGGGCTCACCGGGCTCGGACTGCCCGCCTGGCTCGCGGCCGTGCTCGCCGTGGCCGTCTCCGGGATCGCCGGAGGCCTGTTCAGCCCCATCGCGGGACGGCTGCGCGGCGCCTACCTGGGCATCGCCACACTCGCCCTGATCTTCATCGGACAGCACGTCCTGTTCAACGCCCGGGATCTCACGGGCGGCTTCAACGGCCGCGACGTACCGCCGCTCAGCCTCTTCGGTCTCACCTTCGACGACCGCGAGCTGCTCGTCGCGAACGTGCCCTTCGGCTCGGCCGAGAAGCTCTGGTACGTGGGTCTGCTGCTGCTCCTCGGCTGCGGGCTGTTCGCCCGCGGGGTGCTGCGCGGCCGGCCCGGCCGGGCGATGAACGCCATCCGCGACCACCGGATCGCCGCCGGGGTGATCGGCGTCCCCGTCGCCCGCTACCGCGCCGGCGTCTTCGTCCTGTCCTCGATGTACGCGGGCCTGGCCGGGGTGCTGCTCGCCCTGGTCTTCCAGCGCACGGTGCCGGACTACTTCGGGATCACCCTCTCGCTCGACTACCTCGCCATGATCGTCATCGGCGGGCTCGGCTCGGTGGCGGGGGCGGCGGCCGGGGCCGTGTTCGTCTCGCTGCTGCCCCAGGTGCTGACCCGCTACAGCGACACGCTTCCCCTGGTCTCCGACCCGGGCATGGGCGGGATCGCGCCGGGCGAGGCGGCCCGGTACCTGTACGGCGCCGCCGTCGTGGCGGTGGTGCTCTTTCTTCCGGGCGGCCTGGTCAGTGTGGCCGCCCGGCTTCGCGTCACACCCCGTCCCGGGGCCACTGAAGGGGAGGAACGATGAGAACGACACACACCGCGAGGGTGGCCGCCGGGGCGCTGGCCGCCCTGCTCGTGCTGGCCGGATGCAGCTCCAAGGCGAAGGACGGCGACGACGGCGAGGGGGCGGCCGGCGGGGTCAGGACCGGCAAGGGGATCTCCGGGAAGACGATCAGTCTCGGAGTCCTCACCGACATGAGCGGCGTCTACGCGACGCTCGGCAAGAGCGTGACCCAGGCCCAGCAGCTCTATGTGAAGCAGACCAACGCCGCCGGTGGCGTCTGCGGCTACAAGCTGGCGCTGACGGTCCGCGACCACGGGTACGACCCGCAGAAGGCCGTCTCCGGCTACACGGAGCTGGCGCCGAAGGTGCTGGGCTTCACGCAGTTCATCGGCTCGCCGTTCGTCGCGGCCGTCAAGCAGCGCATCGACGGCCAGGACAAGGCCCTGGTCCTGCCGCAGGCCTGGTCGGCCACCCTGCTGGGCAGCCCGTACATCCGGCCCATCGGCTCCACGTACGACATCGAGACGATCAACGCGATCGACTTCCTGATGAAGGAGAAGGGGCTGAAGAAGGGCGACAGCATCGGCCATGTGTACTTCGAGGGCGACTACGGCGAGAACGCCCTGACCGGCTCCCGGTACATGGCGAAGCAGGCGGGGCTCAAGGTCGTGGAACAGAAGATCAAGCCGACGGACAACGACATGACCGGCCAGGTCGTCGCGCTGAAGAAGGCCGGCGTGAAGGCGGTCGTGATCAGCGCGGGCCCGCGGCAGGCGGCCTCGCTCGTCGGGGTCGCGGCCGCCGTCAAGTTGGGCGTGCCGGTGATCGGCAACAACTCGGCCTTCGCCCCGCAGCTCCTGGCCACCGCCGCGGCCCCGGCCCTGGAGGCGAACTACTACGTCGCGAGCCCCTCGCTGCCGATCGGCGCGGACACCCCCGAGGCGAAGAAGCTGGTCGCGGACTACAAGGCCGCCTATCCGAAGGACTCCCTGGACAACGGCGTGGTGGCGGGCTGGACGGCCGCGTCGGCGTTCGGCGAGGCGCTGAAGAAGGCCTGCGCGGCCAAGGACCTCACCCGCGAGGGCGTCGACAAGGCCCTGCTGACCGTCAAGGCGTTCGACCCGGGCTTCGGCATCACCCAGGACTTCAGCGACCCGAAGTCGGCTTCGTCGAAGGAGAGCGTCATCCTGCGGCCCGACAAGAACGCCGTGGGCGGCATGAAGGTCGTCCGTGAGGCGGCGGCCTCGTCCGTCGCACAGGGTTACACACCCGGCGCCTGACCCCGGCGCACGCCCGGCGCGTGATCCCATGCGCCCCGGCGCGGGGGCGCACGGTGCGGAAGAACCCGCGGAGGACCCGCCCAAGCGGAAGGGCCCCGAACCGTCCGGTTCGGGGCCCTTCCATGTCGTACGGGGTGTTACGGGAGCTGTGCCGCCCGTGCCTCACGGCGGTTGCCCCGGAAGTTGTTCACCCGGCGGGCCGTGGCGAACAGCGGGATCACCGCGCCCATGACGAGCTGCAGCGCGCAGCCGGTCTGGAGGAGGAGCTGGCCGCCGGGGGCGTCGAACGCCCAGGCCGCCAGGAGCGCCATCGAGAGCACGATCCACGAGAGCATCGCCACCGCGAGGCGGCCGCGCGGCTTCGGGTACTCGACCCGGCTCACCATCAGCCAGGCGGTGCCCATGATCGCCAGCAGCGTGGCCACGAAGGGCAGCTCCAGCAGGATGATCGAGACCACCGTCAGCGCGCCGAACGGGCTCGGCATGCCCTGGAACGTGCCGTCCTTCACCGTGACGCAGGAGAATCTCGCGAGCCTCAGCACCACGGCCAGGAGCACCACGATCGCCCCGACCGCCGCCACCTTCTGGTAGGCGTCGTCCGCGACCATGCCGTAGACCAGCACGAAGTACGCCGGCGCGAGGCCGAAGCTGATCAGGTCGGACAGGTTGTCCAGCTCGGCGCCCATGGGGGAGGAGCGCAGCTTGCGCGCCACCAGGCCGTCGAACAGGTCGAAGATCGCGGCGCACAGCATGAGGATCACGGCCGTCGCGGCGGAGTGACGGGCCATGCCCGACTCGTCGCTGCCCGTGAGGTGCGGGATCAGGATGCCGGTGGTGGTGTAGTACACCGCCATGAAGCCGCACGTGGCGTTGCCGAGCGTGAGCGTGTCCGCTATCGACAGGCGGAGCGAGAGAGGCATCTCCTCCTCGTCGTCCACCTCGTCGGCCTCCGGCACCCAGCCGGCCTGTGTCTCGGGATCAATCACGGTCAATTCGAGTCACCCCAGCCACGGTCTTCTGACCGACCTCCACGTCGACCTCGACACCCTCGGGGAGGTAGATGTCAACGCGCGAGCCGAAGCGGATCAGACCGATCCGGTCGCCCTGCTCGACCTTCGTCCCCTGCGGGATGTAGGGCACGATGCGGCGGGCGACGGCGCCGGCGATCTGGATCATCTCGATGTCACCGAGTTCGGTGTCGAAGTGCCAGACGACGCGCTCGTTGTTCTCGCTCTCCTTGTTGAACGCCGGAACGAACCCGCCGGGGATGTGCTCGACCGACGTCACCGTGCCGGAGAGGGGCGCGCGGTTGACGTGGACGTTGAGCGGGCTCATGAAGATCGCGACGCGGGTGCGTCCGTCCTTCCACGGCATGATGCTCTGCACCACACCGTCGGCGGGCGAGATGACACGGCCCTGCGTGATCTCGCGCTCGGGGTCGCGGAAGAACCACAGCATCCCGGCCGCGAGCGCGGTGACGGGTACGGCCACGGCCTTGGCCGCGCCGGAACGGCGCGAACGGGCCAGGCTGAGTGCTGCGGTGGCAACGGTCGGGAGAAGCCACGGCGATGCTCCGCGCGCGAGGCGGACCCGGCCGCGAGGTGCAGAGGTTTGGCTGTGGGGCATGGATGACCTTCGTAGCGGATGATGCCGCGCTCGAACGGGGGACGGCGGCTTTCACGCGATCGTACCGGTCGCAGACCGCAACTGGGCAAGCCAAGATGCGGAGTCGACGGCTGAAGAGAGCTGACGGGGTGTGATCTTCTTCGCGAAGAAAACACCCCGAACCCGGACATCTAGCCCTGGAGTCGATACTCTTCGAGCAGCCGGCGCCCGATGATCATTTTCTGGATTTCGGCGGTACCTTCGCCGATCAGCAGCATCGGTGCCTCACGGTAGAGGCGCTCGATCTCGTACTCCTTGGAGAAGCCGTAGCCGCCGTGGATCCGGAACGCATCTTCCACGACCTCTTTGCAGTACTCGGAGGCGAGGTACTTCGCCATCCCTGCTTCGAGGTCGTTTCGTTCCCCGGAGTCCTTTTTGCGAGCCGCGTTCACCATCATTGCATGGGCGGCCTCGACCTTGGTAGCCATCTCGGCCAACTTGAACTGGATGGCCTGGTGCTGGGCGATCGCCTTGCCGAAAGTGTGACGTTGCTGGGCATATGAGACACCCAGCTCAAATGCACGCTGTGCGACGCCGCAGCCACGAGCCGCGACATTGACGCGGCCGACCTCGACTCCGTCCATCATTTGGTAAAACCCTCGGCCGGTGGTGCCGCCGAGGACCCGATTGGCCGGAATGCGCAGTCCGTCCATGATGAGTTCGGTGGTGTCGACCCCCTTGTAACCCATCTTGTCGATCTTCCCGGGGATGGTGAGACCCGGGCGGACCTCTCCGAAGCCGGGCTCCTTCTCCACGAGGAAGGTCGTCATCGACTTGTGGGGGGCCGTGCCCTCGGGGTGTCCTTCGTCACTTCGGACCAGAACGGCCACCAGAGTCGAGGATCCGCCGTTCGTCAGCCACATCTTCTGGCCGTTCAGGACGTACTCGTCGCCGTCCTTGACCGCCTTGGACGTGATGGCGGACACATCCGAGCCGAGGCCCGGCTCCGACATCGAGAAGGCGCCGCGCACCTCGCCGAGCGCCATGCGGGGCAGGAAGTGGTCCTTCTGCTCCTGCGTCCCGTGCTGCTTGAGCATGTACGCCACGATGAAGTGGGTGTTGATGATGCCGGAGACCGACATCCAGCCGCGGGCGATCTCCTCGACGCACAGCGCGTACGTGAGGAGGGACTCGCCGAGACCGCCGTACTCCTCGGGGATCATCAGCCCGAAGAGGCCCAGCTCCTTGAGTCCGTCGACGATCTGCTGGGGGTACTCGTCGCGGTGCTCCAGCTCGGTGGCGACCGGGATGATCTCCTTGTCCACGAAATCGCGGACCGTGGAGAGGATCTCCTGCTGGACATCGGTCAGACCGGCGGTCTGGGCGAGTCGCGCCATGACTACTTCTCCGTCTTCTTCTCCGCCGGGGCGGTGAGTTCGGGCCGGCCGGGCTGCTCGCCGCCGCGCTCCTTGATGTACGTCTCGGTGGGGACCATCACCTTGCGGCGGAACACGCAGACCAGCGTGCCGTCCTGCTTGTAGCCCTTGGTCTCCACGTAGACGATCCCGCGGTCCGACTTGGACCGGGAGGGCGTCTTGTCGAGGACGGTCGTCTCGCCGTAGATCGTGTCGCCGTGGAAGGTCGGCGCCACGTGCTTCAGCGACTCGATCTCCAGGTTGGCGATCGCCTTGCCGGAGACGTCCGGCACGGACATGCCCAGCAGCAGCGAGTAGATGTAGTTGCCGACGACGACGTTCTTGCCGAAATCGGTCGTCTTCTCCGCGTAGTTGCTGTCCATGTGGAGCGGGTGGTGGTTCATGGTCAGCAGGCAGAAGAGGTGGTCGTCGTACTCCGTGACCGTCTTTCCGGGCCAGTGCTTGTAGACCGCCCCGACCTCGAACTCTTCGTAGGTGCGTCCGAACTGCATGGTGCTCAGGCCTCCGGGGCTTCGAACGAGGTGGTGCGCTGCATGCCGGCGGCGCGGCCCTTGCCCGAGATGACGAGCGCCATCTTGCGGCTGGCCTCGTCGATCATCTCGTCGCCGAGCATCGCGGAGCCCTTCTTGCCGCCCGCCTCGGACGTGTAGTAGTCGTACGCGTCCAGGATCAGCTCGGCGTGGTCGAAGTCCTCCTGCGAGGGGGAGAAGATCTCGTTCGAGGCCTCCACCTGACCGGGGTGCAGCACCCACTTGCCGTCGAAGCCGAGGGCCGCGGCGCGCTGGGCCACCGCGCGGTAGCCGTCGATGTTGCGGATCTGGAGGTAGGGACCGTCGATCGCCTGGAGGTTGTTGGCGCGCGCGGCCATCAGGATCTTCATCAGGATGTAGTGGTAGGCGTCCGCCGGGTAGCCGGGCGGCTGCTCGCCCACGACCAGCGACTTCATGTTGATCGACGCCATGAAGTCGGCCGGGCCGAAGATGATGGTCTCCACGCGCTGCGAGGCGGTGGCGATCGCGTTGACGTTGTTGAGGCCCTGGGCGTTCTCGATCTGCGCCTCGATGCCGATCTTGCCGACCTCGAAGCCCATCGTCTTCTCGATCTGCGTCAGCAGGAGGTCGAGGGCCACGACCTGCTCGGCCGTCTGCACCTTCGGCAGCATGATGCAGTCGAGGTTCTGCCCCGCGCCCTCGACGACCGTGACGACGTCGCGGTACGTCCACTCGGTCGTCCAGTCGTTGACGCGCACGACCCGCGTCTTGCCGGTCCAGTCACCCTCGTTGAGGAACTTGACGATGGTGTGCCGGGCGTCGGGCTTGGCCAGCGGCGCGCACGCGTCCTCCAGGTCCAGGAAGACCTGGTCCGCGGGCAGCCCCTGGGCCTTCTCCAGGAAGCGGGGGTTGCTGCCCGGCACGGCGAGACAGGAACGCCTGGGACGCAGACGGTTGACGGGCGTGGTCATGCGGGGACCTCCAGGGGGTCGAGCTTGTTCGCTTTCCGGATCTCGTCGACGATACGGCCGATGATTCCGGTGATGTCGAAGTCCTTCGGTGTGAAGACCGCGGCCACTCCCGCGGCCCGCAGCTGTTCGGCGTCCGCGTTCGGGATGATCCCGCCCGCGATCACCGGGATGTCGGCCGCACCGGCCGCGCGCAGCTTCTCCAGGACGTCCGGCACGAGCTGGGCGTGCGAGCCGGACAGGATGGACAGACCCACGGCGTGCACGTCCTCGGCCACGGCGGCGTCCACGATCTGTTCCGGGGTGAGCCGGATGCCCTGGTAGACGACCTCGAAGCCGGCGTCACGCGCCCGCACGGCGATCTGCTCGGCGCCGTTGGAGTGCCCGTCCAGGCCGGGCTTGCCGACCAGGAACCGGAGGTTGCCGGCGCCGAGGTCCTTGGCGGTCAGCTCCACCTTGCGGCGCACCAGGGCGAGCGCGGTGCCCTCCTCCGCGGTGACCGCGACGGGCGCCGAGGAGACGCCGGTCGGGGCGCGGAACTCGCCGAACACCTCGCGCAGGGCCCCGGCCCACTCGCCGGTGGTGACACCGGCGCGGGCGCACTCCAGGGTGGCCTCCATGAGGTTGGCGGTGCCCTTCGCGGCCTCCTTCAGCCGCTCCAGCGCCTTGCACGGGCGCGGGTGGTTGAAGGGAGGCTGGTAGCGCGTGTCGCGCCAGGTCGTCAGCGCGGAGATGACCCGGGCCTCGACCGCGGGGTCGACGGTCTGGATCGCCGCGTCGAGGTCGGCCGTGAGCGGGTTCGGCTCGGTCGACTCGAAGACGTTGACGCCGACGATCTTCTCCTTGCCGGACTCGATACGGCCCCGGCGCTCGGCGTGCGAGGACACGAGCTGCGACTTGAGGTAGCCGGACTCGACGGCGGCCATCGCGCCGCCCATCTCCTCGATCCGCGCGATCTCGGCCAGCGACTCCTCGACGAGGGCGTTCACCTTGGCCTCGACGACGTGCGAGCCCTCGAAGATGTCCTCGTACTCCAGCAGGTCGCTCTCGTGCGCCAGCACCTGCTGGATGCGCAGCGACCACTGCTGGTCCCAGGGCCGGGGCAGGCCCAGCGCCTCGTTCCAGGCGGGCAGTTGGACGGCACGCGCGCGGGCGTCCTTCGACAGGGTGACGGCCAGCATCTCCAGGACGATCCGCTGGACGTTGTTCTCCGGCTGCGCCTCGGTCAGACCGAGGGAGTTGACCTGGACGCCGTACCGGAAACGCCGCTGCTTGGGGTCCTCGATGCCGTACCGCTCACGCGTGATCTTGTCCCAGATCCGCCCGAACGCGCGCATCTTGCACATCTCCTCGATGAAGCGGACACCCGCGTTCACGAAGAAGGAGATGCGGGCCACCACATCGCCCTTGCGGTCCTCGGCGATCTGCCCGGACGCGAACACCGCGTCCAGGACGGCGATCGCGGTGGACATCGCGTACGCGATCTCCTGGACCGGTGTGGCGCCCGCCTCCTGCAGGTGGTAGCTGCAGATGTTGATCGGGTTCCACTTGGGGATGTGGTTGACCGTGTACGTGATCATGTCCGTCGTGAGACGGAGGGAGGGCACCGGCGGGAACACGTGCGTCCCGCGCGAGAGGTACTCCTTCACGATGTCGTTCTGGGTCGTCCCCTGGAGCTTGGTGATGTCCGCACCCTGCTCCTCGGCGACGACCTGATAGAGCGCCAGCAGCCACATGGCGGTGGCGTTGATGGTCATCGAGGTGTTCATCTGCTCCAGGGGGATGTCCTGGAACAGCCGGCGCATGTCACCGAGGTGCGAGACGGGGACACCGACCCGGCCGACCTCGCCGCGGGCGAGGATGTGGTCGGGGTCGTAGCCGGTCTGCGTCGGCAGGTCGAAGGCCACGGAGAGCCCTGTCTGCCCCTTGGCGAGGTTACGCCGGTACAACTCGTTGGACGCCTCGGCCGTGGAGTGGCCGGCGTACGTGCGCATGAGCCACGGCCGGTCCTTCTGGCGCTCTGTCATGGGTGGACCTCAGACGTTCCGGAAGCGGTTGATGGCGTCGATGTGCTGGGCGCGCTTCTCGTGGTCGCGGACTCCCAGGCCCTCCTCGGGCGCCAGCGCGAGGACGCCGACCTTGCCCTGGTGGAGGTTGCGGTGCACGTCGTAGGCGGCCTGCCCGGTCTCTTCCAGGGAGTAGGTCTTGGAGAGCGTCGGGTGGATCTTGCCCTTGGCGACGAGCCGGTTGGCCTCCCAGGCCTCGCGGTAGTTCGCGAAGTGCGAGCCGATGATCCGCTTCAGCGACATCCACAGGTAGCGGTTGTCGTACTCGTGCATGTAGCCCGAGGTCGAGGCGCAGGTGGTGATGGTGCCGCCCTTGCGGGTGACGTACACCGAGGCGCCGAACGTCTCGCGGCCCGGGTGCTCGAAGACGATGTCGATGTCCTCGCCGCCGGTGAACTCGCGGATGCGCTTGCCGAAGCGCTTCCACTCCTTCGGGTCCTGGGTGCTCTCGTCCTTCCAGAACTTGTAGCCCTCGGCGCTGCGGTCGATGATCGCCTCGGCGCCCATCGAGCGGCAGATGTCCGCCTTCTGCTCGCTGGAGACGACACAGATCGGGTTGGCGCCGCCGGCGAGCGCGAACTGCGTGGCGTACGAGCCGAGTCCACCGCTCGCGCCCCAGATGAGCACGTTGTCGCCCTGCTTCATGCCGGCGCCGTTGCGGGAGACCAGCTGCCGGTAGGCGGTGGAGTTCACCAGCCCGGGGGCCGCGGCCTCCTCCCAGCTCAGGTGGTCCGGCTTCGGCATGAGCTGGTTGGACTTGACGAGCGCGATCTCGGCGAGCCCGCCGAAGTTCGTCTCGAAGCCCCAGATGCGCTGCTCGGGGTCGAGCATCGTGTCGTTGTGGCCGTCGGAGGACTCCAGCTCGACGGACAGACAGTGCGCGACGACCTCGTCTCCGGGCTTCCAGGAGTTCACACCCGGGCCGGTGCGCAGGACGACGCCCGCGAGGTCCGAACCGATGATGTGGTACGGCAGGTCGTGGCGCTTGCTGAGGTCGCTGAGCCGCCCGTAGCGCTCCAGGAAGCTGAAGGTCGACACCGGCTCGAAGATCGACGTCCAGACCGAGTTGTAGTTCACGGAGGACGCCATCACGGCGACCAGGGCCTCGCCCGGGCCGAGTTCCGGCACCGGCACGTCGTCCAGGTGGATCGACTTGCGCGGGTCCTTGTCGCGGCTGGCGAGCCCGGCGAACATCTCGGTCTCGTCCTTGTGCACGGTGATCGCGCGGTAGGACTCGGGGAGCGGAAGAGCGGCGAAGTCGGCGGACGTGGCCGTCTGCGACTGAATCGCGTCCAGGATTTCCTTCACGGTGTTGCCTCCGGCGATGCGCGTTCCGAGGGAGAACGCTGAGGGGTACGTCGGTGCTGCTGCTGAGGGGTGTGCCGTCGGTCCGGCGGGGGTGGTGCCTGGCAGCGCTGTGGTTGGCGCGGGAGGTTGCCTGTGACGCAGGCGTCCGGGCGCGCAGGCCATGGGGCTTGCGGGGACAGCCGGCGTACGCATGGTCTCTGCACGCCGGCCGCCCGGACTCCTTCAACGTATGGCACGCCGTGTCACCTGACAAGGCACGGAGTGCCAGAAGTTGCGCTCAGGTGAAATCTTTACGTAACACGTGAGCGATGATCGATCAGACTGGTTCGCAAAACACTCAAACCAGGGCACAAAAAACGCCGGACCCGCTCGAAGAGAGCGTGTCCGGCGCGTGGTCGGAACTAGGGGGCCGCCCTCGGGCGGCCGGCCCCTACGACCGTTCCTTGAGGGCCTGCTCGATGGTGCGCATCACCTGGTCCAGCGGGGCGTCGACACGGGCGACGGTCACCAGGACGTCCCCCTCGGTGAAGGACGAGGCGGGTGCCGGTCGCGGCGCGGTCTCCCGTCCCGCGCCGATCCCGGTGCCGAAGGTCTTGCGGACGATGGCGAAGGCGTGGTCGAGCTGGGACTCCACGTCCCCCTGGCCGCCGGCCCGCAGCCACCGCCGCAGGACGTGGTTGTGGGCCGTGACCACGGCCGACGCCGCGACCTCGGCGAGCAGCGGATCGTCGTTGGCGTCGTCGTCGTGCGCGTGCTCGTCGAAGTGGCCCAGCAGATAGCGGGTGAAGAGCCGCTCGTAGCGGGCCACCGAGGCGATCTCGGCCTCACGCAGCGTCGGCACCTCACGCGTCAGCTTGTAGCGCGAGACGGAGATCTCCGGCTGGGCCGCGTACATCTTCATGACTTCCTTGATGCCGCGGCACACGGTGTCGAGCGGATGCTCGTGCGGGGGTGCCGCGTTGAGCACCGCCTCGGCCCGGATCAGGGTGTCGTCGTGATCGGGGAAGATCGCCTCTTCCTTGGAGCGGAAGTGGCGGAAGAACGTCCGGCGGGCCACTCCGGCCTGGGCCGCGATCTCGTCGACCGTGGTCGCCTCGTACCCCTTGGCGGCGAACAGCTCCATGGCCGCGGCCGCCAGTTCCCGGCGCATCTTGAGGCGTTGGGCCGCCGCGCGACCGCCCGCGGCGCTCTCCGGAGCGTCGGGCGTGGCTGGCGTACGTGAGGACTTGGCGGGCTGGGACATGCCCCGAACGTACTGCATGTGCGCAGGAGAGCGCGCATGACCGGGGATCCCCCCGCCCCGGAAGGGCGGGGGGTGTCCGGCGGGGCCCAGCAGTCCGCCCCAGTCGGCGTCGTCCGCGAACCAGTCGCCCGGACCCTCAGCGGCGGGCATATTCGCGGAAGCCGCGGCCCGTCTTGCGGCCGAGGCAGCCCGCGGCCACCAGGTGCTCCAGGAGCGGGGCGGGAGCCAGTCCCGGGTCCCGGAACTCGCGGTGCAGGACCTTCTCGATGGCCAGCGAGACATCGAGCCCGACGACGTCGAGCAGCTCGAAGGGTCCCATCGGGTAGCCGCCGCCCAGCTTCATCGCGGCGTCGATGTCGTCCAGCGAGGCGTAGTGCTCCTGCACCATCTTGATCGCGTTGTTCAGGTACGGGAAGAGCAGCGCGTTCACGATGAAGCCGGCCCGGTCACCGCAGTCCACCGGGTGCTTGCGGATCTTCGCGCAGACCTCGCGCACGGTGGCGTGCACGTCGTCCGCGGTCAGCACGGTCCGCACGACCTCGACGAGCTTCATCGCCGGGGCCGGGTTGAAGAAGTGCATGCCGATGACGTCCTGCGGGCGCGAGGTGGCGCGGGCGCAGGCGACGACGGGCAGCGAGGAGGTGGTGGTGGCGAGGATCGCGCCGGGCTTGCAGACCTTGTCGAACGTGCCGAAGAGCTGCTGCTTGATCTCCAGGTCCTCGGCGACCGCCTCCAGCGCCAGGTCCACGTCGGCGAAGTCGTCGTAGCTGCCGGTCGGCGTGATCAGCTCCAGCGTCCGCGCCGCCGCCTCGGCCGTCATACGGCCCCTGTCGACGGACCGGGACAGCGACTTGCCGATGCGGGCCTTGGCGGTCTGCGCCTTCTCCTCCGTACGGGCGGCGAGGACCACCGCGTACCCGGCCTTGGCGAAGACCTCGGCGATCCCGGAGGCCATCGTGCCGGAGCCGGCGACACCCACCGAGCGGACCGTGCGGCCCTCGGCGAGGACGGCGCCGTCCAGCGGCGTCAGCGCGTCCCGCACGACGGCGTCGCTGCCCGGGGCCTCGTACGAGTAGAAGCCGCGGCCGGACTTGCGCCCGGTCAGGCCCGCCTCGCTGAGCTGCTTGAGGATCGGCGCGGGGGCGTGCAGCCGGTCGTGCGACTCGGCGTACATGGCCTCCAGGACCGTCCGCGCGGTGTCCACGCCGATCAGGTCGAGCAGGGCGAGCGGGCCCATGGGCAGTCCGCAGCCGAGCTTCATGGCCGCGTCGATGTCCTCGCGGGAGGCGTACTTCGCCTCGTACATCGCGGCGGCCTGGTTGAGGTAGCCGAAGAGCAGTCCGTCGGCGACGAAACCGGGGCGGTCGCCCACCGCGACGGGCTCCTTCCCGAGCTCCAGCGCCAGGTCGGTCACCGCAGAGACGGCCGTCGGCGCGGTCAGCACCGAGGAGACGACCTCGACGAGCTTCATCGCGGGCGCCGGGTTGAAGAAGTGCAGACCGAGCACGCGCTCGGGGTGGGCCGAGTCGGCGGCCAGACGCGTCACGGACAGGGCGTTGGTGCCCGTCGCGAGGATCGCCTCGGGGCGCACGATGCCGTCCAGCGCCCGGAAGACCTGCTGCTTGATGTCGTACGACTCCGGGGTCACCTCGATGACGAGGTCGGCGTCGGCGGCGGCCGCGAGGTCGGTGAAGGTGCGGAAGCGGGCGAGGGCGTCCGTGCGCTCCGGCTCGCTCAGGTGCTCGCGCCGCACGGCGCGGGCGGTGGAGGCTTCGAGGGTGGCCACGGCCTGGGCGGCCGCGGCTTCGCTGATGTCGATGCCGATCACGTCACGGCCGGCCCGGACCAGGACTTCGGCGATGCCGGTGCCCATGGTGCCGAGGCCGATGACGGCGACGGTCTTCAGCGGGGACAGAGGGGTGTCGGACAGGGGAGTGGCCATCGCGGGACTCCTGGAAGAGGTGACGACTGAGGAGCGCACGCGGGTACGCCGACAGGCGCACACCGTGCGGAGGTTGCGGGTGTTTCCGGGCTGACGAGCGCACACGCCCGGTGCCGTCCCCGGGCGCCGTCGAACGGGCGCCCATGGGCGGTGAAAGCCGACCGGCCCTGTCCCGGAGCCATGCCGTACTGAGAGGTACCTGAAGTACCGAACCGACTGCGCTCACGGTGGCTGCGTCACCAGGCCACCGAGAGGTGAGACACGAGTGGGTAACTCGCTCGTCTGAGCTTAACCCGCCGGTAACGAGCGCGCCAGCCCCCGACTTTGTGATGTACGTCCCCGCACCTCACCCGCTTGCCTAAGCTCGCCCCATGGACGAAGCGTTGCGATCACTCACGGAGCGTCTACGGGCCGAGGCGGGGCCCGGCGCCTCGGGGGCCTACGAACGTCTGGCGGCGACCGGGGACCGCGAGGTACTGGCCGCGGTCCTCACCGAGCCGGGACAGCCGCTCTGGGCGCGGGAGTTGGTCGCCTTCCGGCTCGGCACGGCGGGAGACCGGCGGTCCTTCGAAGCACTCGTCCTGCTGCTCAACCACCGCGATCCCGAGCGCTGCGCGTCCGCGGCCCACGCCCTGGCCCGGCTCGGCGACCCGCGCACCGCCCGCGCCGCGGCGGCGCTCGCCACCAACGAGCTGCGGGTCGCGTACGCGCTCCAGCCGGTGCGGCTCCTGGTCGAACTGCGGGCACCCGAGGCCGTACCCGCGCTGATCACCACCCTGGAGCGCAGGCTGCGCCCGCACGACCCCTACCGCAAGGTGGCCCTCGCGTGCGCGGAGGGTCTGGGCGTGCTGGGCGACGCTCGCGCCAGAAGGGTCCTGAACGAGGCGCTGGCCCACCCGGCGCTCGCGGAGACGGCCGTGCACGCCCTGGCCCGGCTCACCGCGGACCCGGAGCCGGTCTAGGGCCTCACCGCGGTCAGCACGCGCGCGTAGCGCACCTCGGGTACCGCGACCCCGTCCGCCTCGAAGGGCTCCTCGGCGCCGTCCGGGCCGAAGCCGGCCCTTTCGTAGAAGCGGCGGGCCGCGGTGTTCTCCTTGAGCACCCACAGCAGCACGCGCCCGTACCCGGCCGCCGCGCAGCGGTCCACCGACTCCCGCAGCAGGGCCTGCCCGACCCCTTGCCCCAGCAGGTCGGGGTGTACGTAGATGGCGTACAACTCGGCGTCCCCGGAGCGGATTTCGTCGTCCCTGCCCGGTCCGTGGCAGGCCCAGCCGACCACGTGTCCGGCGCGCTCCGCGACCAGGTTCACGACGGAGGCGTCGCCCCGCCCGAGACGCTCACGCCGACGTGCCGCGTCCTCGGCCACACTGAGCCGGTCCAGGTACGACTGCGGTATCAGCCCCTTGTACGCGCTGCGCCAGCCGCCCACCCGGATCTCGGCCACGCGCTCGCAGTCGTCGAGGGTCATCGCACGGATCCGCGGCCCGTCGGGAGCGGAGGCGGTCGTCGGCTCGTTCATGGGTCCATCGTGGACCATGGCTCCGACAGCGCCCCCGACGGGCCTGTGGACGGGGCGGGTTCAGCCCCGGTAGCCCAGGAGTCCGTGCAGGGTCGCGCCCTGCGTCGAGGAGGACATGGCCTTCTTGGCCAGCGGCTTCGGGTCGGGCAGCGCCTTGCACACCGCGTCGGCCTCGCCGCTGCCCCGCGGCACCTTGCCGTCGGTCAGATAGGCGGCCAGGTACTTGTCGAGACAGGCGTTGCCGCTCAGCGTGATGCCGTGGTTGCCGCCACCCTGCTCGACCACCAGGCTGGAGCCGCGCAGCTGGTGATGGACGGTCACCCCTCCCTCGTAGGGAGTGGCCGCGTCGTCGGTCGCCTGGAAGAGCAGTGCCGGAGGGAGCCGGCGGTTGGAGATGTCGACCGGCCGCAGCGAGTCCGTGGACCAGAACGCGCACGGCGCGTTGTACCAGGCGTTGTTCCAGGCCATGAACGGCGCCTTGTCGTACACCGCCCAGTTGTCCTCGCGCCACTGGCTCCAGTCTCGCGGCCAGGACGCGTCACGGCACTGGACCGCCGTGTAGACGCTGTAGCCGTTGTCGCCCGAGGCGTCGACGGCGCCGAAGTTGTCGTACGCCTCCACGAGCGCGTCCGAGTTCTTGTCGTTCACGTAGGACGCGAACGCCTCGGCGAGGTAGGGCCAGTAGCCGTTGTAGTAGCCGCCCGGGATGAAGGTGTCCTCCAGTTCGGAGGCGCCCACCTTCTTCTGGGCGGGGTCCTTGGCGAGCGCCGCGCGCATCGCGTACCACTTGGTCTCGACCTCGGCCGGGTCGGTGCCGAGCTTGTAGGCCGCGTCGTTCTTCGCGACCCACGCGAGGAACGCCAGGTGGCGGTCGTTGAAGGCGTAGTCCTGGCTGATGTTGTCGTCGTACCACACCCCGGTGGGGTCGACGATGGAGTCGAGGACCAGCCGGCGCACCCGCTGCGGGTAGAGCTTGGCGTACACGGCTCCCAGATAGGTGCCGTAGGAGTAGCCGAAGTAGTTGATCTTCTTGGCGCCGAGGGCCGCCCGGATCGCGTCCATGTCGCGGACCGCGCTCACCGTGTCGAGGTAGGGCAGCAGGTTCTCGTACTTCTTGGCGCACGCCTCGGCGAAGTTCCTGGCGCGGAGGAGGTTGGCCCTCTCGATGGCCCTGGTGCCCGGAACGGTGTCGGGGCGGACGGGCTTGAAGTGCCCGGGCTCGCAGTCCAGGGCCGGCTTGCTCTTGCCGACGCCGCGCGGGTCGAAGCCGATGACGTCGTACTGCGCCGCCACGGACGTGGGCAGTGCCGAGGCGACGAAGCCGGCCAGCGTGAGTCCGCTGCCGCCGGGACCGCCCGGGTTCACCAGCAACGGCCCCTGGTACTTCTTGGCGGTGTGCGGGACACGGGACAGGGCGAGGGTGATCCGCTCGCTGTAGGGGTTCGTATGGTCCAGCGGCACCTTCACGGACGCGCACTGGAGCGTCGGATAGGCGCTGGTGCCGCACTTCTTCCAGACGGGTTTCGCGGTCCGGGCGGTGGGCGGTGCGGCGGGGCCGGTGCTCGCGTCGGCGGGGACCGACGTGATCATCCCGGCCAGCACGACGGCCGCCCCGCACAGAGCGGCTGCGTGTTTCTTCACAAGGCCTCCCAGGACGGAGGAATCTGAGCCGTGCACGCCACGGCCTTCGCCGTATCGTGCCGGGCGGGGGTCCTGGAAGAACCTGGTTCGGCGAGACTCGACCCGATTGGAGCGCCCGATGCGCCCGGATGCCGTCAGGAGCCGTACCCGCGTCCCTGGGGCCAGGCGGTGACGCGGAAGCGCGCCACGGGCCGTCGTGACGGATCGTCATCGGCCGTCAGAGCAGCGTCAGCTGGGTCGGTTCCGCCGCGGCGGGTGCCGGGGCGGCCGAGGTCCCGGGGGCGGTGATCCGGCGCGGCATTCCCGCGCGCGCGGGGCCGATGCCGTACTCCTGTGCCAGTTCGTGGACCTGACGGGTGATCCGGCGCTGGTACCACTTCGGGGCGTACGCGCCCTCCGCGTAGAGCCGCTCGTAGCGCCGTACGAGGTGGGGGTGGTGGTGTTCCAGCCAGGCCATGAACCACTCGCGGGCGCCGGGCCGCAGATGCAGCACCAGAGGGGTCACCGAGGTGGCCCCGGAAGCGGCGACGGCCCGTACGGTGGCGCGGAGCTGGGCGGGGTGATCCCCCAGGAAGGGGATCACGGGGGCCATGAGGACGCCGCAGCCGATGCCGTGGTCCGTCAGGGTGCGCACGACGTCCAGACGGCGCTCGGGGGCCGGGGTGCCCGGCTCCACGGTCCGCCACAGCTCGCCGTCGGTGAAGCCCACCGAGACGGAGATCCCGATGTCGGCGACCTCGGACGCCTGCTTCAGCAGGTCGAGGTCGCGCAGGATCAGCGTGCCCTTCGTCAGGATCGAGAAGGGGTTCGCGTGGTCGCGCAGGGCCGCGATGATGCCGGGCATGAGCCGGTAGCGGCCCTCGGCGCGCTGGTAGCAGTCGACGTTCGTGCCCATGGCGATGTGCTCGCCGTGCCAGCGGCGCGAGGCGAGCTGGCGGCGCAGCAGCTCCGGCGCGTTGACCTTCACCACGATCTGCGAGTCGAAGCCGAGTCCGGTGTCGAGGTCCAGATAGCTGTGCGTCTTGCGGGCGAAGCAGTAGACACAGGCGTGTGAGCAGCCCCGATAGGGGTTGACGGTCCACTCGAACGGCATCCGGGAGGCCCCCGGCACCCGGTTCACGATCGACCGCGCCCGGATCTCGTGGAACGTGATCCCCCGGAACTCCGGAGTGTCGAACGTCCTCGTCGTGACCGCGTCCGCACCGAACAGGGCGGCGTCCCGGGCGGGGGCCCCGGCGGGGTCCGCTGTCAGGTTCTCCCAGCGCATGGCGCCTCCTAGCTAGTACTGGACAGAGAATAGAACACATGTTCCCTTGATCGTGCGACCTGATTCCCGAGTCGCTCCGCGCGATTCCCGGGAAGCTCCGCGCACACCCGCGGGCACCCCGATTTGGGCGGCCGGGCCGCCGGGTGGTTGGCTGGCCGTACATCCCGGGAACCAAGTGCTGGAGGAAGTGCCATGGCGCAGGTCGAGGCCACGACGGAGCGGGTCATCGCGGCGGACGCGGAGGCGGTGTTCGACGCCCTGGCCGACTACAGCGGCACGCGGCCGAAGCTGCTGCCCGAGCACTTCAGCGAGTACGAGGTGCGCGAGGGCGGCGACGGTGAGGGCACCCTCGTCCACTGGAAGCTCCAGGCCACCAGCAAGCGGGTGCGCGACTGCCTGCTCGAGGTGAGCGAGCCCACCGACGGCGAGCTCGTCGAGAAGGACCGCAACTCCTCCATGGTCACCACCTGGCGTGTCACGCCGGCCGGCGAGGGCAAGTCGCGTGTCGTGGTCACCAGCGTCTGGAACGGCGCCGGCGGCATCGGCGGCTTCTTCGAGCGGACCTTCGCACCCAAGGGCCTCGGCCGCATCTACGACACCCTGCTGGCCAACCTGGCCGCGCACACCGAGAAGTGAGCCCCGGCCTCCGGGACCGCACGGTTCCCGGAGGCTCCGACGCGGCGGGCGCGTGGCGGGCGTGCTGATGCGGCGGGTGTGACGAGGCTGCGAGCGTGATGATGCCGCGGGTGTGACGACGCTGCGGGTAGGGCGACGCTGCGGGTGGGGCGCCAGAAGCGGATGCGGGGGCGGGGCCGCGCCGGTGCGGGACCGGCCGGCCGTCGTACCCGCGCCCGACGCGGCTCCGGCCGCCGCCGGAACCGACGGGCCGGCCGGACCCGACGGGTGCCCGGGCGGGCGTGCCGCGCGCCGGAGCCGCCCCCGGTGGCGTCAATTCCCGCGTTGCCGCACATCGTGACGGGCCGTCGCCGTACGGTGGTGGGGGCGGCACAGATCTTGCGGAGCCGTGGGGAGAGAGGGCCTGGGCCATGGACCGTGGCACCGAAGCGGGCGCAGCTCCGAGCCCGGGAGCCGGGAACGGCGCGGCGGATCACGCCGGCGCCGGCCGTATCCCGCTGGCCGTCGTGGTCGTGGACCGCGACGGGCTCGTCTCGCACTGGAGCAGCGGAGCGCGGCGTCTCTTCGGGGCCTCGAAGGACGAGGCGCTGGGCCGTCACGCGGTGGACCTGCTCCCGGTCTCCGGCGCGCTTCCCGAGGACGCCGGCGCGACCCCCTTGGGGAGCCGTGCCACGTACGACGGACTCGGGCCCGGCCTGGAGTCCTCGCTGGACGGACATCTCTCCTATCCCGCCGCCGGACGGGCCCGGCTCACCGCGGCCGGTCCCGAGCGGATCGACGTCCTGTGGTGGGCGTACCCGCTGGTGGGTCCCGGCCCGGAGCGGCTGCTCGTGCTCGCCGCCGACGCGGCCGCGATGCGGCACGAGGACGACGACGTCTCCTTCGAGCGCATCGCCCCCGGCTTCGCCCTGCACACCGACTTCCCCGGCGCCGAGGAACTGGCCCGCAGGCTCCCCGACATCCTGCCCAGCATGAGCGTCGGCGAGAGCGCCCGTATCGTCTCCCAGGTGCTGGAACTGGGTTATCCCGTCCTTGAGTTCAGCCAGAACGACCGGGTGCCGGTCACTCCCGACTGGGGCGTGCCCCGGCGTGTGGAGCGCAAGGCGCGCCGCGAGCGGGCGGTGCGCGCGGCGGCCTCCGGAGCGCCCCTGCCGCGGGACCTCCCGGACGACCAGCGCGAGGACCTCGAGTACGTGGCCGTGCGCGAGCGTCTGGAGTTCCTGAACGAGGTCAGCGGGCGCATCGGCACCTCCCTCGATCTGTCGCGGACCATCGTGGAGGTCAGCCGGGCCGTCGTGCCGCGCTTCACGGACGTGGCGGGCACCTATCTGCGCGAGCAGGTCGTCGCCGGTGAGGGCTTCCCCGAGGGAGTCCCGGACACGACGACCATGTGGCACCGGGTCGCCCTGGAGCACACGGACGAGCCCGGCCGCTGGGACGACGTCGTACCGGTCGGCGAGGCCATGCCCTTCCCGGCGCACACCCCCTTCTTCCAGTGCATGACCACCGGCGAGCCCGTCCTCGTGCCGCGCATCAGCGAGCAGATGGGGCACATGATCGCCGCCCAGTTCGAGAAGCGCGACATCAGGCCGCTCATCACCGGCCGCTCCATGCTGGTCGTGCCCCTCAAGGCCCGTCAGGTGGTGCTCGGGTTCATGATCCTGCTGCGCCATCCCGAGCGCGTCGAGTTCAACGACATGGACCGGGCCACCGGCGCCGAACTCGCCGCCCGCGCGGGCCTCGTGCTGGACAACGCGCGCATGTACACCTATCAGGAGAGCGTCGCAGAGACCCTCCAGGACAGCATGCTGCCGACCATCGAACCCCGCATGGCCGGCTGCGACATCGCCACCCGCTATCTGCCGGGCACACTGCTCGGACGCGTCGGCGGCGACTGGTTCGACTCGGTGAAGCTGCCCGGATCGCGCACCGCCCTGGTCGTCGGGGACGTCATGGGCCACGGCCTCAACTCCGCGGCGATGATGGGCCAGTTGCGCACCGCCGTGCAGACCATGGCCGCGCTCGACCTGCCGCCCGCACAGCTCCTGCGCAACCTCGACGACCTCGCCCAGCGCCTGGGCGACACCTATCTCGCGACCTGCCTGTACGCCGTCTACGACCCGATCGCCGGAATGCTGCACCTCGCCAACGCGGGCCACATCCCGCCGGTCCTGGTCCGCGCCGCGGACGGCCGCAGCGAGCTGCTGGACCTGCCGACCGGAGCGCCCATCGGCGTCGGCGGAGTCCCCTTCGAGGCGGTCCGCGTGCGGGTGGCGCCCGGGGACCGGCTGGTGATGTGCACCGACGGACTGGTCGAGGTGCGCGGCGAGGACATCGGTGTCGGCCTGGCGACCCTCTGCGAGTCCGCCGCCCACCCGGCCGCGTCCATGGACCAGGCCTGCGACACCATCATCCGCGCCCTGAACACGCGCGGCGGGCGCAAGGACGACGTCGCCCTCCTGATGGCCCGCCTCAACGGCATAGGGCCCGAGGCCGTCGCCGAATGGCGCCTGGGGCTCGATCCGGTGGAGGTCGGCAGAGCGCGCGCCGTGGTCCGTGAACAGCTCCACGCGTGGGGTCTGGCCCCTCTGGCCGACAACGCCGCGCTGATGGTCGGCGAGCTCGTCACCAACGCGGTACGGCACGCGCACAGCCGCAGGATCGAGCTGCGGCTCGTTCGCGGCGACACCCTGCTGTGCGAGGTGGACGACGACGACCACACGCTCCCGATCCTGCTCAGCGCGGGTCCGGGCGACGAGTTCGGACGCGGGCTGCGGCTCGTCAGCGCGCTGTCCCGCGAGTGGGGCTCCAGCCGTACCGGCGCGGGCAAGACGGTGTGGTTCGAACTGACGCTGCCGCGCGGCTGATCCGTTCGCGCGGCGTCCCGCGCGGCCGCTCCTGCTCCCGCACGCCCGCTCCCGCACGCCGGCTCCCGCATGCCCCGCTCCCGCACGCCCGCGCGGCTCCCGCGCGCGAAGGGGGTACGGGGTTCGAATGAGCGGTGAAGGAACACGCCGGCGGCTTGTCGGCGCGCGCCGGGCGCGGTAGACCGATCAGGCCCGCCGGGTCCCGGCGGGCGCGGTCGCGACCCCGGGAGCGGGCATGAGCGTGAGCAGTCGGTACAGGGGAGCCTGGGAGGGCTTCTGGCGCGAGGCCCCCGGCGGACAGGGCGGGGTCCTGTGGGACGCCGAACCGGCGCTCACGGCCGCGGTCCACCTCGCCCACTTCGAACCGCACCTGACGACGCCCGAGCTGCCTCTGGTGGACCTCGGCTGCGGCAACGGCACCCAGACCCGCTTCCTGGCCGACCGGTTCCCGAGGGTCCTCGGCGCCGACCTCGCGCCCGCGGCGCTCGACCACGCCCGCACCGCGGACCCGTCGGGCCGGGCGGGGTACCGGCTGCTCGACGCGGCGGACAAGACCGAGACCGAGGCGCTGCACGCGGAACTCGGCGACGCCAACATCTACATGCGGGGCGTGCTCCACCAGTCCGAACCGGACGACCGGCAGCCGCTGGCGGACGGTCTGGCCACCCTCGCGGGCGAACGGGGCCGGGTCTTCCTGGTCGAGCTCGCCGAGGCCGCAGGTCCGGTCCTGCGCGGCCTCGCCCAGGGCCCGGACGGCCCTCCGGCCAAGCTGGCCCCGGTGTTCCGGCACGGCATCGCCCCGGGCGAGGTCGAGGACGCCGCGGTCCCCGAGCATCTGCGGCGGGCCGGCCTCACGGTCCTCGCGAGCGGTGAACTCCCGCTGTTCACGACCGAGCGCACGGCCGAGGGCACCCCCATCGAACTTCCGTCGAGGTGGCTGGTGGCCGGACGTCCCGGGTGAGACCGGTGGCCTGGACCGGCAGGAGTTGTCCACAGGCTCTGCCGGGTCCGGGCCGAAGCGCGTACGGTTTCGGCATGAAGATCCTCATCAGCGCCGACATGGAAGGCGCCACGGGTGTGACCTGGCCGGCCGACGTGTTGCCGGGGACTCCGCAGTGGGAGCGCTGCCGAGCGCTGTTCACCTCGGACGTGAACGCCGCGGTGCTCGGCTTCTTCGACGGCGGCGCCGACGAGGTGCTGATCAACGAAGCCCACTGGACCATGCGGAACCTGCTGCTGGAGCGGCTCGACGAGAGAGCGGAGATGCTCACCGGGCGGCACAAGGCGCTGTCCATGGTCGAGGGCGTGCAGCACGGGGACGTGGACGGCATCGCGTTCGTCGGCTACCACGCGGGCGCGGGCATGGAGGGCGTCCTCGCCCACACCTACCTGGCGAACTCCATCACGGGGGTGTGGATCGACGACGTACGGGCCAGCGAGGGGCTGCTCAACGCGCGCGTCGTCGCGGAGTACGGCGTGCCGGTCGTCCTGGTCACCGGTGACGACGTGGCCTGCGAGGACGCCCTGGGGTATGCGCCCGAGGCGCTGAAGGTCGCCGTGAAGGACCACGTCTCGCGGTACGCGGCCGTGTGCCGCACACCGGCCAGGACCGCCGCGGACATCCGGGCCGCGGCCAAGGAGGCGGCCGCGCTGGCGGTGCGCCACGAGCCGGTCGCCGGCGGGCCGTTCACCATCGCCCTGGAGTTCGACGCGGAGCACCTGGCCATGGCCGCCACCGTGGTCCCGGGCGTCGGCCGCGCCGGTGAGCGGAAGGTCGTGTACACGAGCGACACGATGTACGAGGGGATTCGGACCTTCAAGGCGGTCACCACGATCGTCTCGGCCGCGGTGGAGGAGCAGTATGGCTGACGAACGGGCACTCGACGAGGTCGTCCGGTTCACCTCCGACCTCATCCGGATCGACACCACCAACCGCGGCGGCGGGGACTGCCGGGAACGCCCGGCCGCCGAGTACGCCGCCGAGCGGCTGGCCGAAGCGGGCCTGGAGCCCGCACTCCTGGAGCGCACCGAGGGGCGTACGAACGTCGTGGCCCGGCTGGAGGGCACCGCCCCGTCCGCCGACGCGCTGCTCGTGCACGGTCATCTGGACGTGGTGCCCGCCCAGGCCGAGGACTGGAGCGTCCACCCGTTCTCCGGGGAGGTCCGTGACGGCGTCGTGTGGGGACGCGGCGCGGTCGACATGAAGAACATGGACGCGATGATCCTCTCCGTCGTCCGGTCCTGGGCGCGCGAAGGGGTACGGCCCCGCCGTGACCTGGTCGTCGCCTTCACCGCGGACGAGGAGGCGAGCGCCGAGGACGGCTCGGGCTTTCTGGCCGACAAGCACGCCGCGCTCTTCGAGGGCTGCACCGAGGGCATCAGCGAATCGGGGGCCTTCACCTTCCACGACGGCGGCGGACGGCAGCTCTATCCGATCGCCGCGGGGGAGCGCGGCACCGGCTGGATCAAACTCACCGCGCGGGGACGGGCGGGGCACGGCTCCAAGGTGAACCGGAGCAACGCGGTGACCCGCCTCGCCGCGGCGGTCACCCGCATCGGCGCCCACGAGTGGCCGCTGCGCATCACCCCGACCGTGCGGGCCGCCCTGACCGAACTCGCGGCCCTGTACGGCGTGGACGACGGCCTGGACGACGTGGACACCCTCCTGGGCAAGCTCGGCCCGGCCGCCGCGCTCGTCGAGGCGACCGTCCGCAACAGCGCCAACCCGACGATGCTGAGCGCCGGTTACAAGATCAACGTGATCCCGGGGGAGGCCGTCGCCCACGTGGACGGCCGCTATCTGCCCGGCGGCGAGGACGAGTTCCGCACCACCATGGACCGGCTCACCGGGCCGGACGTGGAATGGGAGTTTTACCACCACGAGGTGGCGCTCGAGGCGCCGCTGGACTCGCCGACGTACGCGCGGATGCGCGCGGCCGTCGAGGAGTTCGCGCCCGAGGGCCATGTCGTCCCGTACTGCATGTCGGGTGGCACCGACGCCAAGCAGTTCTCGCGCCTCGGCATCACCGGCTACGGCTTCGCGCCGCTCAAGCTCCCGGAGGGCTTCGACTACCAGGCCATGTTCCACGGAGTCGACGAGCGCGTCCCGGTCGAGGCGCTCCATTTCGGTGTCCGCGTTCTCGACCGCTTTCTGCGCACGGCCTAGGGGGACGAGATGCGGACCACGGCATACGGCGCATGGCCCTCGCCGATCGACGCGAGGCTCGCCGCCGCGCACGACGGCCATCCCGAGTTCGTCGGTTTCGTCGGCGACGAGGCCTGGTGGACCGAGCCCCGGCCCACCGAGGGCGGACGGCGCACACTGGTGCGGCGCAGGGAGGACGGCACCGAGGAGCCGGTTCTCCCGGCCCCCTGGAACGTACGCAGCCGTGTCATCGAGTACGGCGGCAGCCCCTGGGCGGGCGTCATGCGTCCCGAGGGGCCGCTGATCGTCTTCGTCGACTTCGCCGACCAGCGTCTCTACCGCTTCGAACCCGGCGGCGAACCGCGCCCGCTGACCCCGCTCTCATCCGTGGGGGGCGGACTGCGCTGGGTGGACCCGCAGGTGCGGCCGGAGCGCGGCGAGGTCTGGTGTGTCATGGAGGAGTTCACCGGCGAGGGACCCACCGATGTGCGCCGTGCCGTCGTCGCGGTCCCGCTGGACGGTTCGGCGGCGCGGGACCGGGACGCCGTGCGCGAACTGTCCGACGGGCGGCACCGGTTCGTCACCGGACCCCGGCTCTCGCCCGACCACCGGCAGGCGGTCTGGCTCGCCTGGGACCACCCGCGGATGCCGTGGGACGGCACCGAGGTGATCCTCGCGGACCTCACCGAGGACGGCACACCGGCCGCCGCGCGGTCCGTCGCGGGGGGCCCGGAGGAGTCCGTCGTCCAGGCGGACTGGGCGGCCGACGGCACGCTCCTGTACGTGAGCGACCGCAGCGGCTGGTGGAATCTCCACCGCCTCGGCCCGGACGGCGAGGCGATCGCCCTCTGCCCCCGCGAGGAGGAGTTCGGCGGCCCCCTCTGGAAGGTCGGTCTCAGGTGGTTCGCGCCGCTGGACAGCGGCCTGGTCGCCGTCGTGCACGGACGGGGCGCAACCTCGCTCGGGATCCTGGACCCCGAGACGGGAGAGGTCGTCGACACCGCCGGGCCCTGGACCGAGTTCGCGTCGACGCTCGCCGTGCACGGCAGCCGGGTCGTCGCCGTCGGCGCCAGCCCCCGCAGCGCCCACGAGGTCGTCGAACTGGACGCCCGCACCGGGCGGGCCCGGGTGATCGGCGCCGCGCACGACGATCCGGTCGACCCCGCGTACTACCCGGAACCCCAGATCCGCAACTTCGCCGGCCCCGCCGGACGCGAGGTCCACGCGCACATCTACCCGCCGCACCACCCCGGCCACGTCGGCCCCGCCGACGAACTCCCGCCGTACGTCATATGGGTCCACGGCGGCCCCACCAGCAGGTCGTCCCTCGTGCTCGACCTGGAGATCGCCTACTTCACCTCCCGGGGCATCGGGGTGGCCGAGGTCAACTACGGCGGATCGACCGGACACGGACGGGAGTACCGCAACCTGCTGCGGGAGCAGTGGGGAGTCGTCGACGTCGAGGACTGCGCGGCCGTCGCGCTCGCGCTCGCCGAGGAGGGCACCGCGGACCGCGACCGGCTCGCCGTCCGCGGCGGCAGCGCGGGAGGCTGGACCACGGCCGCCTCGCTGGCCACCACCGACGTCTACGCCTGCGGCACGATCATCTACCCCGTGATCGACCTGACGGAATGGGCCACGGGCGAGACCCACGACTTCGAGTCGCAGTACCTGGAATCGCTCGTCGGTCCGATCGCCGAGGTGCCGGCCCGGTACACCGAGCGGTCGCCGTCCACGCACGCCGACCGGATCACCGCGCCGTTCCTGCTGCTCCAGGGACTGGAGGACGCCGTCTGCCCGCCCGTCCAGTGCGAGCGGTTCCTGGCCAGGGTCGCGGAGCAGGGCCGCCGGGTCCCGCACGCCTACATCGCCTTCGAGGGGGAAGGGCACGGGTTCCGTCGCGCCGAGACGATGGTGCGCGCCCTGGAGTCCGAACTCTCCCTGTACGCCCAGGTCCTCGGACTGAACCCGCCCGGCATCCCCACCCTGGAGCTGTCCAAATGAGAACCACCGGCACGGGAACGATCGGCACCGGAATCACCGGGACCTGAACCATCGGCACCGGAATCACCGGGACCTGAACCGCCCGCACCTGAACCGCCCGCACCTGAATCACCAGCACCTGGAGCACCACGAGTGACCCGAACGACCGCACCGATCGCCGCACTGACCAGGCCCGCACGGCTCGCCGCCGGGGCCAGGGTGGCAGTCGTCGCACCCAGCGGGCCCGTCCGCGAGGAACGGCTCGAAGCCGGACTCGACATCCTGCGCGGCTGGGACCTCGACCCGGTCGTGGCACCCCACGTCCTGGACCGGCACGGCGAGTTCGCCTACCTGGCGGGGACGGACGCGGACCGGGCCGCCGACTTCCAGGCGGCCTGGTGCGACCCGGACGTGGACGCGGTGCTGTGCGCCCGCGGCGGCTACGGCGTCCAGCGCATGGTCGGCCTTCTCGACTGGGACGCCATCCGGGCCGCGGGCCCCAAGGTCTTCGTCGGCTTCAGCGACATCACCGCACTGCACGAGGCGTTCGCCACGCGGGTGGGGCTCGCGACCCTGCACGGCCCGATGGTGTCGGCCCTCGGCTTCCTGAAGAACGAGCGGTCGCAGGAGCATCTGCGGGCCACCCTCTTCGAACCCGAGTCGGTGCGGACCATCGCCTCCGCCGAAGCCGTGCCCCTCGTGCCCGGGAAGGCCCGCGGTGTCACGCTCGGCGGCTGCGCCAGCCTGCTGGCCGCCGAGCTCGGCACCCCGTACGCCCGGGCCGGGGCCCACGGCGGTCTGCTCCTGATCGAGGACGTCGGGGAGGAGGCGTACCGGCTGGACCGGATCCTGACGCAACTGCTGCGCGGCGGCTGGCTCGACGGAGTGGCCGGGGTGGCGCTCGGCTCCTGGCAGGACTGCGGCCCGTACGACGGGCTCCGCGCGGTGTTCGCCGACCGGCTCGCCCCGCTCGGTGTCCCGGTCGTCGAACACTTCGGGTTCGGCCACGCGGAGGGGGCGCTGACGATGCCGTTCGGACTGCGCGCCGAACTCGACGCGGACGCGGGGACGCTGACGCTGGACGAGCCCGCGCTGCGCTGACCCCGCGGAGCCGGCCCCACGCCGGTGATCGCGTAGGGTGACCGGATGCCTGAGACCGCCGGTTTTCTCGCCGAGGGCCCCCGTGTGGGCATCCGTCCCTTCACCGTCGCGGACGGCGCGGAGTTCACCGCACGGGCCAGGGAGAGCAGGAGTCTGCACCACCCCTGGCTCTTCCCGCCCGGTGACACCGACGCCTACGCCGCCTACGCGGGGCGCCTCATCGAGGATCCGACCAAGGCCGGGTTCCTCGTCTGCGAGCGGGACGGCGGGGGCATCGCCGGCTTCATCAACATCAACAACATCGTCCGGGGCGGCTTCCTGTGCGGTGCCCTCGGCTACGGCGCCTTCGCGCACGCGGCCGGGCGGGGGCTGATGACCGAGGCACTGGACCTCGTCGTGCGGTACGCCTTCGGGAAGATGGGCCTGCACCGGCTGGAGATCAACGCGCAGCCGGGCAACACGGCGTCGATCGCGCTGGCCCGCACCTGCGGCTTCCGGCTCGAAGGTTTCTCGCCCGCGTTCATCCACATCGACGGCGCCTGGCGGGACCACGAGCGGTGGGCGATCACCGCGGAGATGGTCGAACCCGGCTGACCGGCCGCGCCTTTGCGCGCTCCTGACCGGATTCCGATGAGCGGACACCCTGGTCAGCAGGCCGATGACCATGTTCCATGGTCGTCGTGACGACGATCCGACGTGACGTACTGGCCCTTCCCGCGGCACAACTGGGCCCGAGCAACCCGCTGCCGCCCCTGCGGACCCTCGACGAGATGCACCAGATCGACGACCGCGACCGCGTCGGCCTGCCGGGCGACATGGCCCGGCAGATCGGGTACGAGCCGCTGCGCAGCGTGCTGCCCGAGCGCATACGCGACGGGTACGAGCGAGAACGGACACCGCGCGAACTCGACACCATAGTGATCGAGAACGACCGGCTGCGCGCCACCGTGCTGCCCGGCTACGGGGGCCGTGTCGTCTCGCTCTTCCACAAGCCCACCGAGACGGAACTGCTCTACACCAACCCGGTGCTCCAGCCGGCCTGCTTCGCGCTCAACGGTGCCTGGTTCTCCGGCGGCATCGAGTGGAACATCGGAGCCACCGGGCACACCACCCTGTCGTGCTCACCCGTCCACGCGGCCCGTGTCCCCGCCCCGGACGGCGGCGAGATGCTGCGCCTGTGGGAGTGGGAACGCCTGCGCGACCTCCCCTTCCAGGTCGATCTGTGGCTGCCGGACGGCTCCGACTTCCTGTACGTCGGCGTCCGCGTCCGCAACCCGCACGAGAGGCCCGCCCCGCTGTACTGGTGGTCCAACATCGCGGTCCCCGAGGAGCGCAGGGTGCTGGCCCCGGCCGAGGAGGCCTGGCACTTCGGCTACGAGCGGCGGCTGCGCCGGGTGCCCGTGCCGGCGTACGACGGGACGGACAGGACGTACCCGCTCAACAGCACCTTCCCCGCCGACTACTTCTACGAGGTGCCCGACGGGCGGCGCCGCTGGATCACCGCGGTCGACGACTCGGGCGAGGGCCTGGTCCAGACGTCCACCGACGTCCTGCGCGGGCGCAAGCTCTTCGTCTGGGGTTCGGGGCCCGGCGGCAGACGCTGGCAGGAATGGCTCACCGAGCCGGGGACCGGCGGGTACTGCGAGATCCAGGCCGGACTCGCCCGAACCCAGCTCGAACACGTACGGCTCGAGGCCGAGAGCGACGTCTCCTGGCTGGAGGCGTACGGGCCGCTGTCCGTCGGCACGCAGGCGGCGCTCGGGGCGGACTGGGAGGCCGCGCGGGCCGAGGTCGAGGACCGTCTGGAGAGCGCCCTCTCCCGGGAGGCGGTCGACGCCGCGTACGCCGCGTGGCTGCCGCACGCCGACACCGCGCCCGGCGAGGTGCTCGCCGTCGGCTCCGGCTGGGGCGCGCTGGAGGTGCTGCGCGCCGCCCACAAGCTGCCCGGGACCCCGTTCGAGGAGAGCACGCTCGGCGAGGACCAGGAGCCGTGGCGGGAACTGCTGAGCTCCGGCGCGTTCCCCGAGCTGCGGCGGGTCGGGCCGCCCGGCGAGACCCTGGTGGCCCCGCACTGGCGCGACATGCTGGAGACGGCCCCCGCCACCCCGGCCGCCGAATACCACCTCGGCGTCGCCCAGTGGCATGCGGGAGACGTGGCCCAGGCCGTGCGGAGCTGGGAGCGGGCCCTCGAACTCGCGCCGTCGCTGTGGCCGTTGCTGCGTTGCCTCGCCGTCGCCGACCAGGAGGCGGGCAACGACGAGCGGGCCGCCGACCGGTACGCCGACGCCTTCGACGACCTGTGCCGGGAGCGGCGCGACGACGGGGAACGGTGGACCGCGGCGACCGCCGCGCTCGGCCGTGAGGCCATCGAGGCGCTGCTGAAGGCGCGCCGTCCGGCGCAGGCGCGCGGCGTGTGGGAGCGGCTGCACCCCGGAACGCGGGACCGCGGCAGGTTCCGCCTCGTCGAGGCCGGACTGCTGCTCGCCGAGGGCCGCCGCGAGGACGCCCGGGCGGTCTTCGACGCGGGCTTCGAGGTCGCCGACCTGCGGGAGGGAGCGGAGACCATCGACCGGCTGTGGTCCCGGATCACCGACGAGCCGCTGCCGGCCCGCTACGACTTCCGCATGCGGCCGCCGTCCACGCCCTGAGGCGTCCGCCCCCTGGGTTCTCCGTAATCACGGCCTCGGGCGCTCCACCGACGGGTGGAGCGCCCGAGGCGCTTCGCGTCCGGCGGCGGGTACGACTCAGCCGCGGCGGTCCGCGTACTCGTACACGGACCCGTCGGGATGGACGGCGATGAGGTTGCGGCCCGCGGGTGTCTCCACCGGGCCCGCGACGACATGGGCGCCGAGGCCGGTGAGGACCCCCACCTCGGTCCGCGCGGCGACCCCGAGGTGTGGCCGCAGCGGGCGCGGTGAGGAAGTGCTTCGGGCACCGGGGCCGTGAAACGCCGGGCGTGCCCGTGTTTGGGCTCCCGGGTCGGGGGGACGCGGGAAGTCCGTACGGCGGACGGAGACCGGCCTCACCCGCGCCGGCGAGGGTGAGGCCGGGGCACCGGGCTGTCCGGAGACCGCCGGACCCAGGGAAGGAGCATCATGAACACACGCGGGCTCATCGACCTGGCCCGGCAACTGCGCGTCGACAGCGTCCGGGCCGCCGACGCGGCGGGCTCGGGACACCCGACGTCGTCCATGTCCGCCGCCGACCTCATGGCGGTCCTGCTGGCCAACCACACGCGCTACGACTTCGAACGCCCCCGGCATCCCGGCAACGACCGCTTCGTCCTCTCGAAGGGGCACGCCTCACCGCTCCTGTACTCCGCGTACAAGGCGGCCGGCGCGCTGAACGAGGCCGAGCTGCTCACCTTCCGCAAGGCGGGCAGCCGGCTCGAAGGGCATCCCACGCCCAGGCGGCTGCCGTGGGTGGAGACCGCCACCGGATCACTCGGCCAGGGGCTGCCCGTCGCGGTCGGCATCGCGCTCGCCGGAAAGCGGCTCGACCGCACCGGATACCGCGTCCGGGTCCTGTGCGGCGACAGCGAACTCGCCGAGGGCTCCGTGTGGGAGGCCGCCGAGCACGCGGGGTACGAGCACCTCGACAACCTCACCGCGATCGTCGACGTCAACCGCCTCGGCCAGCGCGGGCCGACCCGGCACGGCCACGACCTCGACGCGTACGCGCGCCGGTTCGCGGCCTTCGGCTGGCACACCGTCGAGATCGACGGACACGACGTGGACGCGATCGACCGGGCCTTCACGGAGGCCGACTCCGTCAGCGGACGGCCCACCGTGATCCTCGCCCGCACCCTCAAGGGCAAGGGCGTGGCGTCGGTCCAGGACCGCGAGGGAATGCACGGCAAACCGCTGCCGGACGCCGCCGCGGCGATCGCCGAACTGGGCGGGGTGCACGACCAGCGGGTCGCGGTCCGGCAGCCGCCCGCCGCCAGGATGCTGCACGCCGTACGGTCGGGGCACCTCGACCTGCCGCGCTACGAGACCGGTGGCGAGGTCGCCACCCGTGACGCCTTCGGAAAGGCGCTCGCCGCGCTCGGCGACGCCCGCGACGACGTCGTCGCGCTCGACGGCGAGGTCGGCGACTCGACCCGTGCCGAGTTCTTCGCCAAGGAACATCCCGAGCGCTACTTCGAGTGCTACATCGCCGAGCAGCAGCTCGTCGCCACCGCCGTCGGCATGGCCACGCGCGGCTGGGTGCCGTACGCCTCGACGTTCGCGGCCTTCCTCACCCGTGCCCACGACTTCGTCCGCATGGCCGCCGTCAGCGGTGCCGGGATCAACCTCGTCGGTTCCCACGCGGGCGTCGCCATCGGCCAGGACGGGCCCTCGCAGATGGGCCTGGAGGACCTGGCCATGTTCCGGGCCGTGTACGGCTCGACCGTGCTGTACCCGTGCGACGCCAACCAGACGGGCAGGCTCGTCGCCACGATGGCGGGCCTGGAGGGCATCCGCTATCTGCGCACCTCACGCGGGGACAGCCCCGTCATCTACAGCGCCACCGAGGAGTTCCCGGTCGGCGGCAGCAAGGTGCTCCGCGCGTCCGCCGACGACCGGCTCACGCTCGTGGCCGCGGGTGTCACCGTCCACGAGGCGCTGGCCGCCGCGGAAGCGCTCGACCGCGAGGGCATCCAGGCCCGGGTGATCGACCTCTACTCGGTGAAGCCGGTGGACCGCGCGACCCTGCGCGAGGCCGCCGAGGAGACCGGCTGCCTGGTCACGGTCGAGGACCACCGGGAGGAGGGCGGCCTCGGGGACGCGGTGCTCGACGCCTTCACCGACGGCCGTCCCGTGCCCCGGCTGGTGCGCCTCGCCGTCCGGACGATGCCGGGCTCCGCGAGCCCGCGCGAGCAGCTTCACGCCGCGGGCATCGACGCCGAGTCGATCGCGGCAGCGGGCCGTCTCCTGGTGGAGACGGCCGTGGTCCGCTGACCGGCCCCGGGACGGGCGCGGGTGGTTCGTCATGGTGGGCCTGGTCGGGGTGGGGCCGGGTTTTCGTGGTGCGGAGGTCCGCGTGGTGCGGACGGGTCGTCGTCGGATGGCGGCCGGACGCGGGCGGGTCGCCGGGGTATGGCGGCCGGACGCGGGTGGGGCGTCGTGGTGCGCCGGCGGGAGTCCGGAGGGCACCATGGTCAGTACGCCGCGGGGGGTGCGAGTGGAAGCGCGGGAGGAGATTCATGAGCGCTCTGCGCTACGTCTACGCGATCTGCCGCCCCTTCCCGGCGGCGCTGTCGGCCGAGCTGACCGGGGTCGCCGGGGTGCCGCCCAGATTGCTGCGCCACGACGACCTGGTCGCCGTGGTCGGCTCGGTCCCGGAGCGGGACTTCGACGCCGAGCCGCTGCGCCGCCGGCTGGAGGACGTCCACTGGCTGGAGGCGACGGCCCGCGCCCACCAGGGCGTCATCGACGCCCTCACCGTCGTCACCAGCCCGCTGCCGCTCCGGCTCGCCACCGTCCTGCGGGACGACAGCGGCGTACGCGTGATGATCGACGAACGCAGGGAGGACTTCCTGCGGACGCTGGACCGGCTCGACGGACGCGTGGAGTGGGACGTGCGGGTGTACGCCGAGAGCGCCCGGGAGCAGGCGGACGCGTTCACCCGCCGGTTGCACGAGACCCTTTCCGGGGGCGCCGAGGAGAGCCGGGTGCTGACCCCGGGCGACCCGGCCACGTCCCACGAGGCGTGTCCCGGAGCAGGGGGTCGCAGAATCCTCGACGCGGCCTATCTGGTGCCGCGCGCGGACTCGGGGGCGTTCGTGGAGCGGGTGAACGGCGTGGGCGAGGAGCCGGGGACGCGCGTGGAGCTGACGGGACCGTGGGCGGCGTACTCCTTCACCGGCTCCACCGGCCTGACCGGGTTCGCGGGCGTCACCGGTTTCACCGGCCTCACCAGCTGTGGCTGTACGGGCTGAGCGGCGCGGGGCGCGGTCCGGGGGCCGGGACCGCCCCGGACACCGGGCCGCGCCCCGCCGCTTCTCCCCGGACTACCCGGACTACCCCGACTTCCCGGGGCGACGTCACGCCGCTTTCCGGCAGAGGATCTCTCCGTGCAGTACGGAGAACCAGCCGTCCTCCTGTCGTCCCCACCGCCGCCAGGCGTCCGACACGGCCCGCAGTTCCGCCTCGGTCGCGTGGCCGCCTTCGGTCGCCCGCTCCGCGTACGCCGAGGCCAGCGTGCGGTCGGCCCACAGTCCGCTCCACCATTCCCGCTCGTCCTCGGTGGCGAAGGTCCAGGTGCCCGACGTGGCCGTGATGTCCCGGATGCCGGCCGCCAGTGCCCATGACTTGAGACGGCGGCCCGCGTCGGGCTCGCCCCCGTTGGCGCGGGCCACCCTCAGGTACAGATCCTGCCAGTCGTCCATGCCCGGCACCTCCGGGTACCAGGTCATGGCCGAGTAGTCCGAGTCGCGGACGGCGATGATCCCGCCGGGCCTGGTGACCCGGTGCATCTCGCGCAGCGCCTGCACCGGATCACCCACGTGCTGGAGCACCTGGTGGGCGTGGACCACGCAGAACGTGTCGTCGGGGTAGTCCAGCGCGTGGACGTCGGCGACGGCGAACTCGACGTTGGCCAGGCCGCGTTCGGCCGCCGTCCGGCGTGCCTGGTCCAGGATGCCGGGGGCGTGGTCGACTCCGGTGACCCGGCCGTCCGGCACCCGTTCGGCCAGATCGGCGGTGATGGTGCCCGGTCCGCAGCCGATGTCCAGGATCCTCATGTGGGGCTTCAGTGAACCGAGCAGGTAGGCCGCCGAGTTGGCGGCCGTGCGCCAGGTGTGCGAGCGCAGCACCGACTCGTGGTGGCCGTGGGTGTAGACGGCGGTCTCCTGCGGCTTCGACTGCGACATGACCGATCCCCTTCTCGTCGTACGGGCCGCCCGGGCGAGTACGCACTCCCCGAGGCGATGCCATCACCGTACGCGGTCATGCCGAATGATGAGACCGGCATCTCGTGATGTGGACAACATCGCGGCGTGCGGGATCGCATGGGCGGACGGGGTGCCTGACCGGGGTGGCGGCGAGCGAGCGGGGTCGTGGGGCGCGAGCGGGGGCGGTGGGCGCGAGCGGGGCGTGCGTGGGCGGCGTCAGTGTGCGGGGCGCGGGCGGGGGTCGTGGGGCGCCAATGTGGGTGGTGGTGCGCGAACGTGGTTGGCGGGCTTGGGCGGGAGTGGCGGGGCGCGAACGTGGGCGTGGCCGGAGGTGGTGGGGCGCGAACGTGGTTGGTGGGCGTGGGCGGGAGAGGTAGGGCGCCCATGGGGGCGGGGTCAGTGTGCGGGGCGCGGGCGGTACACGGTCAGGGCCTCGCGGCTCTTTCGCAGGGTCACCTCACCGCTCACCTCGGTGACTTCGCCGTCGTAGGCCAGCAGCGTGCCGGGCGCGACGCCCTCGACACGCAGGCGGCCGACCCGTACGGCCGCGTGGGCGGGCGAGCGGGTCAGCGGTCCCGCGAAGGCCGCGGCCAGCAGACGCACCGCGGGATGACGGCCGCCGTGCACGACCCGCACGTCGAGGCGGCCGTCCGCGAGGTCGAAGCGGCGGGCGGGCGCCAGGCCCATCCGGTGATAGGTGCCGTTGCCCGCGAACAGGAGCCACAACGGGTGGCTGCGGCCGCCGAGTTCGGCCCGCAACGGGTGGTGCTCGGCGCGCAGCACCCGCAGGGCGCCCAGCACCCCCGCGGGCCAACTGCCGATCACCTTGGACCAGTTCTCCCGCTCGCGCACCAGCTCCGGATAGATGCCCAGACTGCAGGTGTTGAGGAAGATGCCGTTCTTCGCGCCGGACGTGAACCGGCCCACGTCCACCTGGACCGCCTCGCCCTCCTGGAGCGCGCGGACCAGATCGCGTTCGCCCTCCACGCCGAGGTCGTGGGCGAAGTGGTTGAGCGTGCCGCCCGGAAGGACGGCGAGCGGGATCCCGTGGCGCAGGGCCACCTCGGCCGCGGTGTTCACGGTGCCGTCGCCACCGCACACGCCCAGCACCCGGGCCCGGGCCGCCGCCTTCTCCAGTTCCTCCCGCACGTCATGGGGTTCGCACTCCACGATCTCCGCCCGCGGCAGCGCGCCGGCCAGCGCCCCGACCCGCTCCACGGTCCCGGAGGCCGAGTTGGCCACCATGACCAGCCCCTCGCCCTCGCCGTCCGCCAGCGCGGGCGCGTCGGTGCGCGGACGGCCGGGCGGCGTGAGCCGGTCCCGGGTGGGCACCAGCGCGCGTACGGCGTACGCGGCCCCGACGCCGAGGGCCGCACCGGCCACGACGTCGCTCGGGAAGTGGACCCCGGTGTAGACCCGGGACAGGGCCACCGCGGCGGCCAGCGGTGCGACGGCCGCGCCCCACCCGCGCGACTCCAGCGCCACCCCGGCCGCGAAGGCGGCGGCGGACGCGGCGTGCCCCGACGGGAACGACGTGGTGAACGGCTGCCGCTTGAGCTGCCGCACGGCCGGGACCGGACCGAGACCGGGGCGGGTGCGGCGCACCGAGCGCTTGCCGACGGTGTTGATGACGGTGGAGGCCACGGCGAGCGAGGCGACGCCCCGCGCGGCGGCCCGGCGGGCCCGGGGGGTGCGGCTCGCCGCCACGGCGGCGGCCGTGGCGAACCACAGCACACCGTGGTTCGCGCCCCGGCTCAGCCGCGGCAGTACGGGGTCCCCGCCCGGCCAGTGCCGCGCCGCGACCGCCTCGAAGATCCTGGAGTCCAGGGCGAGCAGGCGGTCCCGAAGGGCGTGGCGGCCCGGTACGAGGGCGGTCAGGTCGACATCCGGGGTCGTGGTCATGCGGCTCCGTCTACCCCGGATCAGGCGGTTCCCGCCCCCGGATCAGGCGGTTCCCGCCCCCCGCTCCGGGCCCGTCCTCGCATACCCGTTTGCCCCGCACCCCCGCTCCCCGGAGAATGCCTGCCCATGGGACATCTCGAAGCCGCACATCTTGAGTACTACCTTCCCGACGGGAGGGCGCTGCTCGGCGATGTGTCGTTTCGGGTGGGGGAGGGCGCCGTCGTGGCCCTGGTGGGTCCGAACGGCGCCGGCAAGACGACGCTGCTGCGGCTGATCTCGGGCGAGATCAAACCCCACGGCGGGACCGTGAACGTGGGCGGCGGCCTCGGGGTCATGCGGCAGTTCGTGGGCTCCGTACGCGACGGGACGACCGTGCGCGAACTGCTCGTCTCCGTGGCCCCGCCCCGCATCCGTCAGGCCGCCGAGGCCGTGGACGCCGCCGAGCACGCGATGATGACCGTGGACGACGAGGCGGCACAGCTCCGCTACGCACAGGCACTCTCCGACTGGGCCGAGGTCCGCGGATACGAGGCCGAGACCCTCTGGGACATGTGCACGATGGCCGCTCTCGGGGTCCCCTACGAGAAGGCCCAGTGGCGCCAGGTCAGGACCCTGTCCGGAGGCGAGCAGAAGCGCCTGGTGCTGGAGGCGCTGCTGCGCGGCACCGACGAGGTGCTGCTCCTGGACGAGCCGGACAACTACCTGGACGTGCCCGGCAAGCGCTGGCTGGAGGAGCGGCTCAAGGAGACCCGCAAGACCGTCCTGTTCGTCTCCCACGACCGTGAACTCCTCGCCCGCTCCGCCCAGAAGATCATCAGCGTCGAGCCCGGCCCGGCCGGCGCGGACGCCTGGGTGCACGGCGCAGGTTTCGCGACCTATCACGAGGCGAGGCGGGAGCGTTTCGCGCGCTTCGAGGAACTGCGCAGGCGCTGGGACGAGAAGCACGCCCAGCTCAAGAAGCTGGTGCTGAACCTCCGTCAGGCGGCTGCCGTCAGCCATGAGATGGCGTCCCGCTACGCGGCGGCGCAGACGCGGCTGCGCAAGTTCGAGGAGGCCGGACCGCCCCCGGAGCCGCCGCGCGAGCAGGACATCAAGATGCGGCTGCACGGCGGGCGGACCGGCGTGCGGGCGGTGACCTGCAAGGGACTTGAGCTCACCGGCCTGATGAAGCCCTTCGACCTGGAGATCTTCTACGGCGAGCGGGTCGCCGTCCTCGGTTCCAACGGCTCGGGGAAGTCGCACTTCCTGCGGCTGCTCGCGGGCGGCGACGTCGCGCACACCGGAGAGTGGAAGCTCGGCGCCCGCGTGGTCGCCGGCCACTTCGCGCAGACCCACGCCCACCCGGAACTGGAGGGCCGCACGCTCCTGGACATCCTGTGGACCGAGCACGCGCAGGACCGCGGAGCGGCGAGTTCCCGGCTGCGCCGCTACGAGCTGACCGCCCAGGCCGAGCAGCGCTTCGAGAAGCTGTCGGGCGGCCAGCAGGCGCGTTTCCAGATCCTGCTCCTGGAGCTGGAGGGCTCGACGGCCCTGCTGCTGGACGAGCCGACCGACAACCTCGACCTGGAGTCGGCGGAGGCGCTTCAGGAGGGCCTGGAGGCGTACGAGGGGACGGTGCTGTCGGTCACCCACGACCGCTGGTTCGCCCGCTCCTTCGACCGCTACCTGGTCTTCGGCTCGGACGGCCGCGTGCGGGAGACGCAGGAGCCCGTGTGGGACGAGCGCCGGGTGGAACGCGAGCGGTAGAGCGGGGGCGTACAGGTCTCGCGCCGGCGGCCCCGCCAGGGCCGCCGGGCACCGGGTGCCCCGTACGCGCCGGGGAGGCCCGGCACCCCGGATGTTCGTAGAGTGGAGGGAGTGGGTCTCGATCCACGGCTCCCTCCCGGTCGCCGCCCGGGGCAGTGCCTGCCCGCGGCGGACGCCCGGACCGCACCGACGGCCACGACGAGCGGGGTAGCACCATGACCGGAGTCGACCCGGGCCGGCTGGACGACCAGCAGCTCATGAAAGAGCTGGAAGCCATCCACCGCACCCGCCACGACACGTTGTTGCACGGCTCGAACGACGCGCTGCACACCCACAACGTGCGCATGGCCCAGCTGGAGGGCGAGTATCTGCGCCGCCACCCGCGGCGGCCCGTCGCGGCGGCCCGCACCCGGGACGGCGCCCGGGAACGCGGACCCGCGGGGGTGCCGCCGGCATGACCGCCGAACCGCATCCGGTCCTGGCCCGGCAGACGGAGGCCCTGGAGCTCTTCGGCCGCCGGGTCCACGCGGTCCGCGACGACCAGTGGCAGGCCCCGACGCCGTGCACCGCCTGGAGCGTGCGCGATCTCGTGGGCCATCTCGTCGCCGAGCAGGCATGGGTGCCCGCGCTGGTCCGCGACGGCGCGACCGTCGACGCGGTCGGCGACCGTCTGGACGGCGACCTGCTCGGGTCCGACCCGGTCGCCGCCTGGGAGGCCGTGGCCGACGCCTCCCGCGCGGTGTTCGCCGAGCCGGGGGCCCTCGACCGTACGGTCCACCTCTCCTTCGGCGACATGTCCGCGGACGACTACTGCGCGCAGCTCGTCACCGATCTGACGGTCCACACCTGGGACCTGTCCCGCGCCATCGGCGCCGACGAACAACTCCCCGACGACCTCCTCACGTTCGCGGTCCGTGAGGTCACCCCGCACGCGGCGGAGCTGGAGAAAACCGGACTGTTCGCCGCCCCGGAGGAGCCCCCGCCCGGCGCCGACGTCCAGACGAGACTGCTCTGCCTGGTCGGGCGCCGGCCCTGACTTTCCGCTGGTGGGAGCCGGTGGCGAGCCGGAACGGGGGCCCGGGGAGGACGCGCGGCGTGTAGTCGGGGAGAATCGAAGAGTGTTTGCCCCGCAGGGCGCGGGGCAGACGCACTTGCAGTGCTTCGGACAGGAGGCACGTCCGTGGGAGCGGCTATCCGCGCCATGGGTGTACTCGTCCGGCGTACGGGTGCGTTCCCACGATGACTGTCCATCACATGGCACCATCGAGGGAGTTGCGACGCACCATGCGAACCCAAGCGAGCGCGACGCACCATCCGCACGACGACGCCCCCGACACCGGGGAGGCGTTCCGCAGGCTCGCCACGCTCCCGCCGGGACAGCGGCGCGACGCTCTCCGTGCCGAGATCGTCGAGTCCTGGCTGCCGATGGCCGAACGGCTCGCGGGCCGCTTCCGCAGCCGCGGCGAGAGCTTCGACGACCTGCGCCAGGTCGCGGCGCTGGGCCTGGTCAAGGCCGTCGACCGCTATGACCCCGAGCTCGGGAACGCCTTCGAGAGCTATGCGGTGCCGACGATCACCGGCGAGATCAAGCGCCACTTCCGTGACCACATGTGGACCCTGCACGTGCCGCGCCGGGTCCAGGACCTGCGCAACCGGGTCCGGTTCGCCGCCCAGGACCTGTCCCAGGTCATTCCGGGCCGCAGGCCCACCGTCGCCGAGATAGCCGAGCACGCCCGCATGAGCGAGGAGGACGTCCTCACGGGTCTGGAGGCCCTGGAGAGCTTCACCGCGCTCTCCCTGGACGCCGAACTTCCGGGCAGCGAGGACGGCTACTCCCTCAGCGACGCCCTCGGGTCGCCCGATCCCGCCCTCGACACGGTCATCGACCGCGAGGCCGTCAAACCCCGGCTCCAGGCCCTGTCCGAGCGGGAACGCGCCATCCTCTACATGCGGTTCTTCAGCGACATGACCCAGAGCCGCATCGCCGACGAGCTGGGCATCTCCCAGATGCACGTGTCCCGCCTCATCAGCCGCTGCTGCACCCGGCTGCGCGACCAGATCATGCGCGACGCGGCCTGAGGCCCGCTCGTTCCGGCTCCGGGGGCGTACGGGCTCCCGGCGGAGGCGGACTCCATGGGTGCCGGCGCACGGCGGGCACGGGGGACCGGCCGCACCCCGCCCGCGATGTCACCCGCTCGGGCCCCTCCTTTCCCGCGAATGGTGCCCGGCCGTTCGCGCCGGGCGGTACGGCGGGCTCTGATGGCCCCGAGGGGCACGACGGCCGTGGCCCTCGGACCGCAGCCCGCCGAAGGAGCCCCGCTCATGCGCCGTACCGCCCGTGTCCTGTACGCCACCGCCCTGGCCGGCGCCGCTCTCGGCGCCGCCGCGTCGGGCGCGGCCGCGGATCCGGCCGCGGAGGTCAGTCCGGGCTCCGTCGAACCGGGCGGCACCGTCACCGTCACGGTCAGCTGCGACGCGATCGGCGGGACCCTGCCCGACTCCATCGACGCCAGTTCCCAGGGTTTCCAGGGCGGCAAGGTCCAGCTGCACCGCGTCGAGGGCGCCGACCCGGCCGCCGCCTCCTACACCGGCACCGCCCACATCTCCTCCGACGAGTCCGGCCAGGCCGCCGACCCCGCCACGCGGGGGTCCGACACGGCGCGCGGCCCCGACGAGGTCGTCCCCGGCGTGCTCGGCTCCGGCGCGTCGGCCACGTCCGACGCGAAGAATCCCGGCGGCGTGCCGGCCGGCGTGCGTGCGGGGACGGGCGTGCCTGCGGGTACGGGTGTGCGTGCCGGGACCGTGAGCCGTGACGCGGGGGGCACGGACACCGGCTGGGACGCCCAGACGCCCGCTTCCGGCGCCGACGACCCCGCCGCACACGACTCGCTGATCCCCGACACCGACACCGGCACCGACACCCCGGGCGCGGTCGCTCCGGACGCGCTCAGCCCGGATTCCTTCGGCCCCGACGCGGTGGGCCCCGACGCGGTCGCCCCGGACGACCTGGGCGCCGACGGCGTGGGGCCCGACACGGTTCCCGAGCCGGTGAGCCCGGACGCCGTGGGTCCCGCCACCACGGCCCCCGGCACGGTGGCTCCGGACGAGGCGTCCCCCGGCACCGGCGGCGCCGACGGACGGTGGAACGTCGGCGGGGTCTGTCCCGCGCCCCCGGGCGGTCACGGAAAGCAGTGGACCGCGTCGTACGCCGTGGCCCGCGGCGCCACGGCGACCCATGTGCCCGACAGCGGCTCCGACACCGGCCCGGCCGGGCGTCCGCCCACCGTCCAGCGGGGTGTGCACGCCGGTGAGGGCGGCGTGTTCACCGACTCCGTGCCGGCCCTGGTCGCCGGCGGACTGCTGATCGCCGGGGCCCTGGTCGCGGCGGGCAGCCGGCTGCGCAGACCGCGCCGACGGCGGTTCCGCTAGGAGAGCGGGCGGCACGGTGGCGGCGGACCGTACGACGGCCGACGATGTGACGGACACCCCCGCGCGTGCGCGCGGGGGACGGCAGACCTCCGGCCACTGAGCGGCACACCGCGCGGACCGGCGAACAGTGCCCGACGGGCCGTACGAGGGGACGAGGACACCCGGAACCGCACGGGGGGGGCAGGCTCCGGAACAGGGAACGGCGGCACCACGGTGCGGAGGCAGGTATGCGGCGGACGGACCCCGAAGGCCACGGACCGGTCCGGTACGGTCCGCCCCTGCCCGACGAGGGCCTGCCCGTGCTGCCGGAACTCCGCTCCGTGCTGGCCGCCGCGGCGGACCGCTCCGCCGCCGAGCCCTGCGGCGGCGGTCCCGTCCTCCTCGACGCCGCCAGCGGCTACTGGACCCGGCGGGGACTGCGCGCCGCGCCCGACCGGGTCGCGGCCGCCCCCGGAGCCGCCGCGCTGCTGCTGGCGCTGACGGGCGCGCTCGGCGGCGACATCCTCGTGACCCGCCCGTGTGCCGCGTGGTGGGCTCCGCAGGCACGCCTGCTGGGCAGATCCGTGTTCCACGTGGCGACGCCCGCCGAGTGCGGCGGCGTCCCCGATCCGTACGCCCTCCTGGAGACCGTCCGCAGGGTCCGCGCGGAGGGCGGCGACCCGCGGATGCTCCTGCTGTCCGTCGCCGACGACCCGACCGCCACCGTCGCACCGCCCGAAGTGGTCCACGAGGCCGTGGAGGCCGCCGCGGGCGAGGGGCTGCACATCGTCAGCGACGAGACCTGGCGCGACACCCTGCACGAGCCGCGGGACACCGTGCTGCTGAGCCCCGCCGAGATGCTCCCCGACGACGTCTGCGTGATCACCGACCTCGCCGGTGCCTTCCTGCCGCAGGGCTGGCCCGCCGCCGTCGCCCGCTTCCCCGACAACGAGGCGGGCGCCTCCCTGCGGTCACGCGTCCTCGACGTGCTGACCGTGCTGGGCGCGCGCGTCGCCGAACCGGTCGCGGCGGCCGCCGCGTACGCGCTCGGCGAGCCGGCCGCGATCACCGAGCGGCTCACCGCCGCCGTACGCCTGCACGCGGGCGTGGCCGACGCCGTCCACCGGGTGATGGGCGCCGCGGGAGCCGTCGTACGTCCCCCGCAGGCCGGCCGGCATCTGTACGTCGACCTCAACCCGCTCCGCTCGGCCCTCGGCGCGCACGGTGTCGGTGACGCGCAGGACCTGGAGGACTGGCTCTCCGCCCGGCTCGGCATGCCCACACCGGGCGGGCACCGCTTCGGCGACGACCTCGCCTCCCTCCGCTTCCGGCTCGGCACCGGCCCCCTGCTCGGCTCCACCGACGAGGAGCGGGAGGAATCCCTCAGTGCGCCCGCCCCGCTGGAACTGCCGCATGTGAACCGCGCGTTGACCCTCCTGGAGTCGGCCTTCGACGATCTCCGCGACGACGCCGATCGACGGGAGCCTCCTCGATGACGCAGCAGTCCGAGTCGGCCACGAGCACGAAGCCCCAGGGCGCCGGCGACCTCACGGCGCCAACAGCCCCGGGGCGCCCCGCGGTCCTTCCGCCCTCCCCTCCGTCGCCGCCGCTCGCCGAACCCCGTCCGCTCGGCGAGCGGCGTGTCTGGCCCCGGTCCTTCATGGACCGGCTGACCGCGCCGCTGCCCGGGGTGCGGGCCTTCGCCCGGCTCGCCCGCGAGGGTGCGCCGCGCCCGTCCGCGGAAGGGCTCGCCGACATCCCGCTGCTGCCCTTCGAGCCGGGACCGCTGCCCGGCGTGGACGCCCGGACGATCGCCGTCTCCTGGGCGGGGCACGCGAGTTGGGTGATCCGGATCGGCGGGCTCACCGTCCTCACCGACCCGGTCTGGTCCCGCCGCATCGTGGGAACGCCGGCCCGGATCACCCCGGTAGGCGTTGCCTGGAGCGCGCTGCCGCGCATCGACGCCGTCGTCATCAGCCACAACCACTACGACCACTTGGACGCCCCCACCCTGCGCCGACTTCCGCGCGACACACCGGTGTTCGTGCCCGCCGGGCTCGGACGATGGTTCAGGCGACGGCGGTTCACCCGGGTCACCGAGCTGGACTGGTGGGAGGCGGCCCAACTCGGCGGTGTCCGCTTCGACTTCGTCCCCGCCCACCACTGGTCCAAGCGCACCCTCACCGACACCTGCCGCTCCCTGTGGGGCGGCTGGGTGATCACGGAACCCGAGGGGCGGCGCGTCTACTTCGCGGGCGACACCGGATACGGCCACTGGTTCACCCGCATCGGGCAGCGTCACCCGGGGATCGACCTCGCCCTCCTGCCCATCGGCGCCTACGACCCCCGCTGGTGGCTGAGGGACGTGCACTGCGACCCGGAGGAGGCCGTGCAGGCGGCCGTCGACCTGCGTGCGCGGCGGATGGCCCCGATGCACTGGGGCACGTTCGTACTCTCGGCCGAACCGGTCCTCGAACCCCTGCGGCGGGTGCGGGCGGCGTGGGACCGGGCGGGCCTGGCCCGGGAGAACCTGTGGGATCTGGCGGTAGGAGGTTCCCGGGTACTGGACTGAAGGCACCACGCCCACCGACCCCCGCTGCGCCCCGCCTACCTCCGCGCCCCCACCGACCTCCGCCCACCGACCCCCGCGTCCCGCGTCCCGCGTCCCGCGTCCCGCGCGAGAGGCGATCACCGGAGCCTCTTACAGGAGCGGGCGGTCGTGACCCTACGAGGCCCCCGTGCGGCGGAACCTGCGCCAGACAGCCGGGGCCACGCTGATGGCGACGGTCAGCGCCACCGCGGCCACCACGCCCTGCCACGGCTCGGGGAACAGCGAGCCGCCCAGGATGCCGATGACCTGGTACGTGGCCGCCCACGCGAGGCAGGCCGGGACGTCCCCGCGGGCGAAGACGCGCAGCGGCATCTTCGCGAGCAGGCAGGCCAGCATCACCGGAATGCGGCCCGCCGGCACGAGGCGGGACAGGACGAGGACGGCGATGCCGTGATCGTCGAGCTTCCGCTGCGCCTGGGCGAGCCGGTCCTCGGGGGCACGCTCCCGGATCGCCTCCAGCCAGCGCGACCCGTTCCTGGAGCCCATCCCGCGCCGCCCCAGCCAGTAGAGCGACATGTCGCCGAGGAACGCGGCGACCGAGGAGACCAGGAACACCATCAGCAGGGCGAAGGGCGACTCCTGATGGAAGGCCACCACCGCCGCCGAACTCACGAGCGCCCCCGTGGGCACCACCGGCACCAGAGCGCCGATCAGCACCAGCAGGAACAACGACGGATAGCCGATCGCCTGCTGAGTGGACTCCGGAGGCACGGTCGGCGCGGTCGCGGCCAGGAAGATCACCGAGCGGCCTCCGGACGCACGCTCTCCCCCTGCTTCAGCAGATGCACCGCCACCTGGGGCGCACGCTCGGCGGCAAGGCGCACGAACTCCTCACCCGGCGCATGGAATTCATGGGGGCGCACGGCATCCATCCCGATGGGCCAGAACGTGCCGTAGTGCACCGGCACAGCGCTGCGCGGACGCAACGCGGCGAGCGCCTCCGCAGCGCGCCCCGCGTCGAGATGCCCCTCCCCGAGGTAGGGGCCCCAGCCGCCCACCGGCAGCAGGGCCACGTCCACCGGACCGACCTCCTCGGCCATCGACGCGAACAGCCCCGTGTCCCCGGCGAAGTACGTCCGCGCCTCTCCCTCGATCACGTATCCCACGGCGGGGGAGCGGTGCGGTCCGATCGGCAGCCGGCGCCCGTCGTGCCGGGCCGGAACCGTGCGTACGGCCAGGTCACCGACCCGGGTGCGGTCGCCGGGAGCGACCTCCGTGAGCCGCAGATGGCGCAGCTTGCGCAGCCCGGGCACCGAACGCGGGGCACCGCGCGGCACGAGCAGCCGGGTGCCCGGGGCCAGCCGCGCGAGCGAGGGCAGATGCAGATGGTCTGCGTGCAGATGCGAGACCAGCGCGACGTCGGCGACCGCCGCCGGGGGAGGAGGCGGCGCCCCGCGCCTGCGCCGCAGATGTGCGAGCCGGCGCGCGAAGAGGGGATCGGTGAGCACGCGTGTCCCGGAGTCCTCCAGCGTGCAGGTGGCGTGCCCCCACCAGGTGATCTCCACCGGCACCTCTTTGCCTCCTTCGCACGACTCCCCCCGAGCCTACGGGCAGGAGTAGGGTCTGCGGCGAAACCAGGAGGTGAGGGGGACACCATGAGCGACGCACGCGGTGCCTCCGGCGCGCACGCCCGCACACGCCCGCACGAGAGCCGCGGCCCCAGGCCGCCCTCCCCGTCGCTGCGCGTCACGGCGATCGCGAGCCTGACCCCTCTGGAGGAGCTGGACGAGGACCCCTTTCTCGTCGACTCCCGCAGCCAGCACGCGATGTGCGCCCGCTGGGCCGCCGAGCACGGCTACGTCGTCACCCGGGAACTGCTCGTACGCGGGCTGCGCCCCGACCACCGCAGCCTGTGGGCCGATGTCGAGGCCGGTCTCGTGGACCTGTTCGTCGCGCCCAGCCGCCGGGTGCTGGAGCGGGCCCTCGCCTCGGTGGAGGAGTTCACCGCCGAGTGCGCCCGCCGCGGCGTGCGCGTCGAGACCGTCGGCACCGCCGAACCGTCCTACGACGCCCAGATGAAGGCCAGGGTCCACCGCAGGCTGTCGATGCCGACCGCCGGCTACGACGGCCGCTGACACCTCACCGTCCTCGGGGAGACCCGCCGGGCCGCCGCGCACGGCACTTCCCGCGGCTTTTGGGGACTTCTGGGGACCTCCGGCCGTTGTGACAGGGTGGGAGCAGGCCGCGCGGACCGGGCGGGCCGGGACGTGAGGTGGGCTGGGCGTGGACAAAGGACGTTGGCGGCGCCTCGCCAGCGCGGCCGGACGCAGCATCACGGTGTGGGCCGTGTCCACGCTCACGATGCTCGTCCTCGCCGGTGCGCTGCCCGACTTCCGGCTGCAGTCCCAGAGCGGGGACAGCGCGACACGGATCGCCGTCACCGCGGCGGCCGGCGCGGGCGTCTTCGGCCTCCTGTCGGCGCTGGTGTGGCCCCTGCTCGTGCGGACCCTGCTGCTCGTCCCCGCGTTCGTGCTGGGCCTGCTCGTCTTCTTCCTGAACGGCTCGCTGCTGCTGATCGCCCTGCGGCTCAACCCCTCGGGGCGCGGCGAGGCGGCCCCCGAGACCGCGGTGGTGGTGGCCGCCGTCATGTCGGCCGTCGCCTCGGCCACCGGCGCCGCCCTCGCCGTACGGGACGACGACGCGTACCGCCGCCGCCTCTACCGGCTCGCCGACCGGCGCCGCAGACGTGCCACCGGACGGCCCGGCCCCTCGACTCCCGGCGTGGTCTTCCTCCAGCTCGACGGCGTCGGGCACGACGTGCTGCGCGAGGCGGTCGGCAAGCGGCTGATGCCGACCGCCGCCCGATGGCTCGGCGGTGACCGTCCCACCCACCGGCTCACCCCGTGGAGAACCGACTGGTCCAGCCAGACCGGCGCCAGCCAGCTCGGCATCCTGCACGGCAGCAACCACGACGTCCCCGCCTTCCGCTGGTACGAGAAGGACACCCAGGAGGTCATGGTCTGCAACCGGCCGACCAGTGCCGCCGAACTCCAGCGGCGGGCCGTCGCGCACACCGGTGACGGCGGCCTGCTCAGCGCCGACGGCGCGAGCCGGGGCAACCTCTTCGGCGGCGGTGCCGACGAGCTCGCCCTCGTGCTGTCCGTGGCCGCGCGCCGGGGCCGGGACAACCGCTCGCGCGCCGGGTACTTCGCCTACTTCTCCGACCCGGCCAACGCCGTCCGCACGGCCATGTCGTTCGTGGCCGAGGTCCTCCGGGAGACGGGCCAGTCCACCCGGGCCCGCCTCCAGCAGCGGCGGCCCCGCGTCAAGCGCGGCGGGCTGTACCCGTTCGTCCGCGCCTTCGCGACCGTCGTCGAACGGGACGTCGTGGTCGCCGCGGTGATCGGCGACATGCTGGCCGGACGCAGCGCGGTCTACGCGGACCTGGTCGCCTACGACGAGGTGGCGCACCACTCGGGGCCGCGGAGCCGGGACACCGAGCGGATCCTGGAGCGGCTCGACCGGTCGCTCGCGCTGATCGAGAAGGTCGCCGAGCACGCCCCCCGGCCGTACCGCGTCGTCGTGCTCTCCGACCACGGCCAGAGCCCCGGGGAGACCTTCCTGACCCGGTACGGCCTCAGCCTCGGCAACCTGGTCCGGGCCGGCTGCGGGCTGCCCGTGCCCCGCAAGGCCCGGCGCACCCACAGCGGGGCCGAGGCCCGGACCGCCGTCCGGGCCGCGCTGCGCCGGCCGGTGGAGGAGCGCGAGGAGCGGCGCGGACCGGCGGGGCGGCGCTCCGAGCCCCTGGTCCTGGCCTCCGGCAACCTCGGTCTCGTCTCCTTCCCGGACGTTCCGCACCGGATGAGCCGGGAGGAGATCGACCGGCGTCACCCCGCGCTGCTGTCCACGCTCGCCAACCACCCCGGCGTCGGCTTCCTCCTGGTGCGCAGCGAGGAGCACGGCGGTCTCGTGCTCGGCGCGCACGGCGTCGAGGTGCCGGTCGACCGGCTCGACGACGAACACCCGGGCCCGCTGGCCGACTTCGGCCCCGGCGCGGCCGCCGCCGTGCGGCGTACGCACACGTTCCCGCACACCGCCGACATCATGGTCAACTCCTGGTACGACCCCGTCGGGGGCGAAGTCCTCGCCTTCGAGGAGCAGATCGGCTCGCACGGCGGGCTCGGCGGTGCCCAGGGGCACCCGTTCCTGCTCTCCCCGCTGACCCTGTCCGCACCGGCCGGCCCGGACACCGGACTCGTCGGCGCCGAGCGGGTGCACGAGGTGCTGCGGCGCTGGCTGCGCGAGTGCGACGGCGCGCAGGTCCCGCTGCCGTCCCGCCCGGACGAGCAGGCCGCCTGAGCCGGGACTCCGGAGCGCGGGGGACGTACGGCCGGGGGACGTACGGCGTCCCGTTCACCGGCCCGAAGGGTCGCGCCGACGGAAACCCGAAGGGGCGTGCCGACGTAAAAAGGGGGAGGGTCGTGCCGACGGAAAAAGGGGAGGCGGCGGGCGTACCGCCATGTCCACACTGTGGGCAGCGCACGCCGCGTCTCCGCGCGCCGCGCACCCCTCCGCCATCCCTCCCACGCCCTACTCCCGCGCTTTCAAGGAGCTCGCCTGTGCAGGCAGCCGTCACCGTCACTCCCTCCCGCGTCCCGGAGCTGCTTCTCGGTCTCGCCACCGTGCGGCCGGTCTTCCTCTGGGGCGCCCCCGGCATCGGAAAGTCCTCCCTGGTCAGGGAGTTCGCCGAATCGCTCGGGCTGGAGTGCGTGAGCCTGCTGGGTACGCAGCTCGCGCCCGAGGACCTGATCGGCGTACCGCAGATCCGCGACGGGCGTTCCGTCTTCTGTCCGCCCCAGACCATCGCCCGCGACGAGCCGTACTGCCTGTTCCTCGACGAACTGAACGCGGCGTCCCCCGATGTGCAGAAGGCCTTCTACTCGCTGATCCTGGACCGCCGCATCGGTGACTACGAGCTGCCGAAGGGCTCCATCGTCATCGGCGCGGGCAACCGCGCGACGGACAACGCGCTGGCCCGTCCGATCGCCTCGGCGCTGGTCAACCGTCTCACCCACGTCCATCTGGAGGCCTCTCCGAAGGACTGGCTCGCCTGGGCCGCCGTGAACGACATCCACCCCTGGGTCCTCGACCACGTCACCGACCGCCCCGACCACCTGTGGTCCAAGCCGCCGAAGACCGAGGAGCCCTTCTCCACGCCGCGCTCCTGGCACATGCTCTCCGACGCCCTGCGCTCCTTCGGCGACGCGCTGGACGAGGAGACCCTGAAGGTGATCGCCCACGGCACGCTGACGCCGTCGCACGCCGTCGCGTTCTGCGGCTACGTCAAGATCGTGCGCAGCCGCTTCGGCATCGAGGCCATCCTCAAGGGCGACGCACGCTGGCCCTCCCGCATGGAGGACCGCGACCTCCTCTACTACCTCGCGGAGTCCTTCCGCGGCCGTCTCATCAAGGAACTCCCGGCCGGACGGGACCACATCTCGGCGAACGCCCGCCAGACCGCGTACCGCGCCAAGTCCCTGCTGATCCAGCTCGCGGAGATATCCGTCGAGGTCGCGCAGAGCGTCATCGCCTCGGACGCCGACGGCAATCCGGTCCTGCCCGCGTGGTTCCTGGTGGAGGCGGCCCGTGACATGCCGCGTCTGGTGGAGGCGCGCCGGTGAGCCGGACCCGCAAGGCCGGTGCCGCGGCCAAGCCCGATCCCGCCGCCGAGGCGTTCGCCGAGGGGATGCGGCTGGTACACGGCAACCCGGCGCTGGACGCCGTGAACTTCCGCGTCTGCCGGGAGCCGTCGTGCGACAGGGCGCCCCGCGACGGTCTGGTGGTCGTCACCTCCAACGGGGTCGTGCACGTCAACCCGACCCGGCGCGCCGACCCCGTCACCTGGGCCTGGGCGGTGGCGCACGCCGTCATCCATCTGGGCTTCGGCCACCTCCCGGCCGCGGCCGGTGAGCGCGAGCAGCCGGACCGCTTCGACCTCGCCGCCCGCTGCGTCGTCGTGAACCGCTTCCTGCGCGGCTTCTCGGCGCGGCTGGTGCCCGAGGACCTTCCGGACTCCTACCCCGACGGTGACGAGGAACGGCTCGCCGCGGCCTGGCGCCGCGACGGCATCCCGCCCCGGTACGAACACTGCGGCACGGCGGGCGGCGGTCCGGACCAGGTCCTCGTGTCCTGGAACGCCTGGATCGGCGGCAACCCGACCGACTGGCAGGTGTCGTTCGCGCACGCGCTGACCCGCACCATGGCCGCCGCGATGGACGTGGCCGGCGGACGACGCACCTCCATGAGCGACGGACCCACCCCGCTCCGGCCCTGGGAGCGGGCGCTGAACTGGTTCGTGTCCTCCTACCCGCTGCTCGGCGGCCTCGCCGCCGGCATCACCCTCGTCGCCGACGCCGAGATCGCCCGCGCCCACGACATCTCCGTCGCCGCCGTGGACACCGAGGCGGCCGAGATCTACATCAACCCGCTGCGCCGGTTCGACGACGAGGAATGGCGGTTCGTCCTCGCCCACGAGATGCTGCACGCCGCCCTGCGCCACGGCGACCGGCGCGGCACCCGGGACCCGTACCTCTTCAACGTCGCCGCCGACTACGTGATCAACGGCTGGCTGTGCGAGATGCGGGTCGGCACGATGCCCGACGGCCTGCTGTACGACCCGGAGCTGAAGGACCTGTCCGCCGAGGAGGTGTACGACAGGATCGCCGGCGATCTGCGCCGCGTGCGCCGCCTCTCCACGCTGCGCGGCAGGGGAACGGGCGACATCCTGGGCGGACCGCTCGGCTCGGCGCGCGACTACGTCGACCTCGACGAGTTCTACCGCCGCGGCCTGGCCCGGGGCCTCGATCTGCACCAGCGGCAGGAGCGCGGCTTCCTTCCCGGCGGTCTGGTCGAGGAGATCCGCGCGCTCAGCCATCCCCCGCTGCCCTGGGACGCCCGACTCGCCCGCTGGTTCGACGAGTTCGTGCCCCGGCCCGAGCCGCTGCGGTCGTACGCCCGTCCCTCCCGCCGGCAGGCGGCCACCCCGGCCATCCCGCGCGCGGGCCGCTGGTTCCCGCCCGAGGAGACCGCCCGCTGCACCTTCGGCGTCGTCCTCGACACCTCGGCCTCCATGGACCGCACCCTGCTCGGCAAGGCACTGGGCGCCATCGCCTCGTACGCCGAGGCGCGTGACGTACCGGCCGCCCGCGTCGTGTTCTGCGACGCGGCTCCGCACGACGCCGGCTATCTGCCCGTCACGGAGATCGCCGGACGCGTACGGGTGCACGGGCGCGGCGGCACCGTGCTGCAGCCGGGCGTCGATCTCCTGCACCGCGCCGAGGACTTCCCGCCGGGCGCGCCCGTGCTGGTGATCACGGACGGGTACTGCGACGTGCTGCGGGTGCGGCGCGAGCACGCCTATCTGGTGCCGCACGGCGCACGCCTCCCGTTCACCGCGCGCGGACCGGTCTTCCGGGTGACCTGAGATTCCGCCGGGCCGCCCCCAGGAGATGCTCCCGAGGCGCCCGGCGACGAAATCCCGGACACGCACCGGCAGGTCGCCACCCGAACCGCGGGGTGCGCGGCGCCCAGGTGTGATCGGATGGAGGCACGGACCCCGGCAACGGGACCACACCCGAAAGGAATCATCGTGGCAACCACGCGCACCGCACACACCGTGTGGGAAGGCAACCTGCTCGAGGGCAACGGCGTCGTCACCTTCGACTCCTCCGGCATCGGCCAGCAGCCGGTGACGTGGGCGTCGCGGGCCCAGGACGCCAACGGCAGGACCAGCCCCGAGGAACTGATCGCGGCCGCCCACTCCAGCTGCTTCTCCATGGCGCTGTCGCACGCCCTCGCGGGTGCCGGGACGCCGCCCACCAAGCTCCTGACCAACGCCGACGTCACCTTCCAGCCCGGCGAGGGCATCACCGGCATCCACCTCACGGTCGAGGGCACGGTGCCGGGCCTCGACAACGACGGCTTCGTCGCGGCGGCCGAGGACGCCAAGAAGAACTGCCCGGTCAGCCAGGCCCTGACCGGCACGACGATCACCCTGTCGGCGAAGCTCGCCTGACGCACCGACACCGATGCCGCGCCCTCCCGTGGGGGCGCGGCATCGGCGTGTCCGCCCCCGTACGGCCGTCCGCGCCATTGACAAGCGAGAACACACGTTTTGTGCTTGAGGGCGGGCAGAGCCGGTGCGGAAGGGGACGGACATGGCACGTGCGGTCGGGATCGATCTCGGTACGACGAACTCGGTGGTGGCCGTCCTGGAGGGCGGCGAGGCGACGGTCGTCACCAACGCCGAGGGAGCACGCACCACGCCCTCGGTGGTGGCCTTCGCCAAGAACGGCGAGGTGCTGGTCGGCGAGGTCGCCAAACGGCAGGCCGTGACGAACGTCGAGCGCACCGCGCGGTCCGTGAAGCGGTTCATGGGCGACGTGAACTGGCGGTTTCCCGAGAAGGGCAGCGTCGACGGCACCCGCTACCGGGCCCAGGAACTGTCCGCGCGGGTGCTGCAGAAGCTGAAGCGGGACGCCGAGGCCTATCTCGGCCAGGACGTGACGGACGCCGTGATCACCGTGCCCGCATACTTCGACGACGCGCAGCGCCAGGCCACCAAGGAGGCGGGCGAGATCGCGGGCCTGAAGGTCTTACGGATCGTCAACGAACCGACCGCCGCGGCCCTCGCGTACGGGCTCGACCGCGGGGAGGAGCAGACCGTCCTCGTCTTCGACCTGGGCGGCGGCACCTTCGACGTCTCACTCCTGGAGATCGACGACGGGGTCATCGAGGTCAAGGCGACCAACGGTGACACCCGGCTGGGCGGCGACGACTGGGACCAGCGGATCGTCGAGCACCTCGCCCAGCGCTTCAAGGCCGCGCACGGCATCGATCTCGGGCACGACAAGATGGCTCTGCAACGGCTGCGCGAGGGTGCCGAGAAGGCCAAGATCGAGCTGTCCTCGTCCACCGAGACCAACGTCAACCTGCCCTACATCACCGCCACCGCCCAGGGCCCGCTGCACCTCGACGAGAAGCTGACGCGCGCCCAGTTCCAGGAACTGACGGCCGATCTGCTCGACCGCTGCAGGACGCCCTTCCACCAGGCCGTCAAGGACGCCGGTGTGAAGCTGTCCGCCGTCGACCACGTCATCCTGGTCGGCGGATCGACCCGGATGCCCGCCGTCACCGACCTGGTGAAGGAACTCACCGGCAAGGACCCGCACAAGGGCGTCAACCCCGACGAGGTCGTGGCACTCGGCGCGGGACTCCAGGCCGGCGTGATCCGCGGCGACGTGAAGGACGTCCTGCTCCTCGACGTCACCCCGCTGTCCCTGGGCATCGAGACCAAGGGCGGCATCATGACCACCCTCATCGAGCGCAACACCACGATTCCCACACGGCGTTCGGAGATCTTCACCACGGCCGCCGACAACCAGCCCTCGGTCGGCATCCAGGTCTACCAGGGCGAGCGCGAGATCGCCGCGTACAACAAGAAGCTCGGCGTCTTCGATCTCACCGGTCTGCCGCCCGCGCCGCGTGGAGTCCCGCAGATCGAGGTCGCCTTCGACATCGACGCCAACGGCATCACGCACGTCTCCGCGAAGGACCTGGCCACCGGACGCGAGCAGAAGATGACCGTGACCGGCGGCTCCGCGCTGCCCAAGAACGACATCGACCGCCTGGTGCGTGAGGCCGAACAGTACGCCGAGGAGGACCGCCGCAACCGGGAGGCGGCCGAGACCCGCAACCAGGGCGAACAACTCGTCTACCAGACGGAGAAGTTCGTCCGCGAGAACGACGAACGCATCCCCACCGACACGAAGGACCAGGTCGCCTCGGCGGCCGGTGAACTGAAACAGCTTCTGGAGGACTCCTCCACCGACACCGCCGCCCTGCGGGGCGCCATCGAGAGGCTGGCCACCGTCAGCCAGCAGATGGGCCAGGCCATGTACGCCCAGGCGCAGCAGCAGTCGGCCCCGCAGGACCGGCCGTCCACCGAGCAGGCCCCGGTCGACGACGACGTCGTCGTGGACGCGGAGATCGTCGACGAGGACCGCGAACGGGACGGAGGGAGCCCCCGGGACGCGTCCCCGGGACCGGGGTCCGCCCAGTAGCGGTCCCCCGGGGGTGGGCCTGCGGGGATGGGCCTCCGGGACCGGTGACCGCTCAGTAGCGGTCGCGGAACTCCCGGAGGATCTCCTTGGTCCGCTCGGCGGAGGCGGAGTGGGCCGACATGTGGTCCAGCACCTCCAGGTGCAGGGCCACTTCCTCACGCGCGTCGAGATAGAGAGCGCCGGTCACGTACTCGCTGTAGACGATGTCCGGCAGCTCCCGCTCGGCGAAGCGGAACAGCGCGAACGACGTGTACGTCCCCGGGTGCGGCCCCGCCGCGAACTCGGCTACCTGCAGCGTCACGTGATCGAGCTCGACCCATTCGAGGAGCCGGTCCATCTGGTCGCGCATGACCTCACCCCGGATGCTCACCGGACGCAGCAAGGCCGTCTCGTCCATGATCACCCAGAGGTGGGGCGGGTTCTCGCGGGTCAGCAGCGCCTGCCGCTTCATGCGCAGCGCCACATGCCGGTCGATGGCCTCGGCCCCCGTCTGTCCGACCGTCCCGGCCTCCAGAACGGCCCGCGCGTACTCCTCGGTCTGCAACAGCCCCGGCACGAAGTGCGGTTCGTAGCTGCGGATCAGCCGGGCCGCGCCCTCCAGGCTGACGTGCATGCTGAACCAGTCCGGCAGGACGTCGTGGTACCGCTGCCACCAGCCCGGCTCGTTGGCCTCCTCGGCCAGCGCCACGAACGTCTCGGCCTCGTCGTCGGAGACGCCGTACGTCGTCAACAGGACCTGCACGTAAGGGATCTTGAGGGAGACCTCGGCCGTCTCCATCCGCCGCACGGTCGCCGGCGCGACCCGCAGGACGTGCGCGGCCTCTTCCCGTTTCAGGCCCGCGGCCTCGCGCAACTCCTGCAGCCGTCGCCCCAGGACCACCTGCCCCACCGTGGGTGCCGGCCGCCGCTCGCTCACGCCACGCCTCCCCACGGGCCGAAGTATGCGTGCAGTGTGCCATGCCGGTGCCGAACCATCATCGTTTGGCCTCAACCCGACTTCATTCAGCGCGATATGACGCCTCGTAAGTGTCTTTGCGCCCACCGCCCACCGTCGTCACGGCACTCCGTCGGAAGCGGTGACGAGCCCTCACGAATGAAGTGAATGGAGGCACTTTGCCGTCCCGGGGTCCGCCGGGAGGAACGTCTCGATGGCCAGCTCGGCGACCGTCACGTCCATCGGGGTGTTGAACGTCGAGATCGACGAGATGAACGACAGCACCCGGCCCTCGTGCTCGATCCGCAACGGGAGCGCGAAGTGGGGCGCCGGGCCCGAGAGCCCGTCGTCGTCCGGCTCCGCGTCCCGGTCCGGGACCGGATACGCCGCCACCTCCTCGTACAGCGCGCGCAGCGGCGCCGAACGGCTCAGGGCGATCTGCCGTTCCATCTGGGCGAGCAGGTGACCCCGCCACGTGCGCAGATTGCGGATGCGCGGGGCCAGACCCTCCGGGTGCAGCGTGAGGCGCATCGCGTTCAGCGGCGGCGCGAGGAGGCGGTCCGGGACACCGTCCAGCAGCAGGGCGATCCCGCGGTTCGCGGCCAGCACGTCGTACGTCGCGTCGACCACCAGCGCCGGATACGGCTCGTAGCCCTGGAGCAGCCGCTCCATGCCCTCGCGCAGCGCGTCCATCGAGGGGTCGTCCAGCGGTGTCTCCGGGTAGTGCGGGGCATAACCCGCCGCGAGCAGCAGCGCGTTGCGCTCGCGGACCGGCACGTCGAGGTGTTCGGCGAGCCGCAGCACCATCTCCTCGCTGGGGCGCGAGCGGCCCGTCTCGACGAAGCTGATGTGCCGGGCCGAGGAGCCCGCCCGCAGCGCCAGTTCGAGCTGGCTCACCCGCCGCTGCTCCCGCCAGCCGCGCAGGAGCGGCCCGACGCCCCTGTTCGCGGCGCCACTTGAAGCGGCGGCGGTTGAGGTGGGGACGCTTGCGGTGATGGCGGTCGAGGTGCGGGCGCTTGAGGCGGGGACGCGTGAGGTGAGGGCCGGGCCGGGCGGGTCGGTGCTCATGGGAGGACCGTAGCCGAGGGGAGGCACGTGAACGACCCGTGAACCCCTCCCGGGAGGCCGACGCCGAGGATCGCGCTCGGGTACGCCGTTGTCGGACGGTGAACCGGGGGCTGTCGCCGGCGGGGTAGCCCGTTCGGCCGTCGCCGCCGAGCCGGCCCGCCCGCCGTGCCCTGCCGCGGGGTGACGCCTGTGGCACGCTGGGCGAGGGGGCGGCTCCGGCAGGCCCTCGCCGCCGGTCGGACCCCCACCCCACACCCGGACCCACCGCCCCGCACGCCTCACCCGCCGTACGAAGGGATCACGTCCATGGCCGTCGAACCGCTGGAGTCCAAGGAGATCGAGGAGCGGCTGGCGGAGCTGCCGGGCTGGTCGCTGGACGGCGACCGGCTCGCCCGTACCTATCGCCTCCGCACGCACTTCGCGGCGACCGCGATGGTGGTGCACATCGCCCAGGTGCAGGAGGAGCTCGACCACCACTCCGACCTCACCCTCGGCTACAACACGATCGCCCTCACCGTGAACACGCACAGCGTCGGCGGCGCTGTCACGGCGCTCGACTTCGACCTCGCCCGCCGGGTGGAGGCGCTCGCGCCCGGACATGGGGCGAGCTGACCTCCGTGCTGGACTACGACAAGGAAGCGCACGCCTACGACGCGACGCGCGGCGGCGAACCACGGGCGGCCGCGGCCGCGGACGCGGTCCTCGCGTTGGTCCCCGACGGCGCCCGCAGCCTGCTCGACGTGGCCTGCGGCACCGGCATCGTGACGAGCGCGATCGCCGCCCGGCGGCCGGGGCTGCGGGTGACGGGGGCCGACGCGGCCCACGGCATGGCGTGCCGGGCGGCGGAACGCCTCCCCGGAGCGGTCGTCCTTGCCGACGGCCGCCGACTCCCCTTCCCGGAGGCGTCGTTCGACGCCGTGTGCGCCGTCTGGCTGCTCCATCTGCTGGACGACGCCGGCCCCGTCGTCGCCGAGGCCGCGCGTGTCCTGCGCCCGGGCGGTGTGTTCATCACCACCGTCGACAAGGCCGCGGCCCACCATGTCGGCAGCGACATCGACGCGTTGACCGCGCCCTGTCGCACCGGCCATGCCGAGGACGGCGCCGAACGTGTCACGGCGTGCGCCGCCGAGCACGGCCTGGTCCCGAGCGGCACGGCTCTCTTCCGCGGCCACGGCCAGGGCCGAACTCCGCGCCGCGTGGCCCAGTACGTCCGCGACGGCCGGCTCTACGCGGCCGGCGGACCTCGGCTCGCCGAGCGGATCGAGACCCTGCCCGGACCCGATGTCCCGCGCCGCGAACCGGACTTCACCCTGCGGGCTTTCCGCAAGCAGTGAACGGGGTCTGATCCTTCGGTCCTCCGTGAGCGGTGCACTCGTGGAGAGCGGGCCGGGACCGGGCCTCAGCCGGGCTTCAGGCGGCCTTCCTCCGGGTGAAGTCCATGGTCCAGTTGGTCAGCCAGGTGTTCTCCCCGTCCAGGGAGAACGCCTGCTCCCAGCGGGCCGTCGTCTCCGAGATCCCCGACCACACGAACCGCACCCGCACGTCCTTCCCGTCATGGGTGTCGTCGCCGTGGAACTCGCCGCGCCCGTCCGGCCCGAACCGCCCGAACACCGGCGGGAACAGCCGGCCGCTCCGGCTGGACGACCAGTTCAGCGACCACAGCTCGGTCTCCAGGTCGAAGAGCCGCAGCGTCAGGCCCGTCCAGCCCTGGGTAGGCACGTCGATCTCGTCGATGTTCGCCGCGCCGCCGAACAGGGGCCAGCAGCGGCTGACCGCGGGGAACTCCTCCCAGGCGCTGTCCGGGTCGAGGAAGTCGGTGCGGCGGCGGTTGGCGACGTCCCAGTCACCGTGGAGGAAGGCGAAGTCGTGGGCGGCCGGGGCGTTGTCGCGGACGTCGTTCATGCGCGGTCTCCTGTGGTTCCTTCGGGAAGCGAGTCGGCCAAGTAGGCCTCAAGGTCTGGTACTTCCGGTGCGAGCAGATGCCGTACCCAGGCGTCCCGCTCGTGCAGGATCGGCGGCAGCTCCCAGACGCAGCCGATCCACGGGAGGTCCGGGAGGACGAAGTTCGCCGGGTCCCGGTCGGGGCAGCCCAGCACCGGCTGGCCCGCGGCGGCGCCACGGAAGTGCAGGACGTTGTCCCAGACCCAGCTGTACGCGTTGAGGTAGGCGCCGTCGTCGCCGCCCCGGTGGAGGACGACGAACGTGGCCGGCGGGGTGCCGTCCGGCTCGGGAAGCAGCTGCGGCAGCATCGCGTAGGCCGCCTCTTCGACCTCCGGCTCGATGCCGGAGGGGTCCGCGGTGACGTGGTACCGCTTGATCCGGCGTCCCGCCACCTCGATGGGCGGGGGCACGGTCAGGAACTTCTCCCGAAATCCGGCCAGGGCCGGGGCGGGGGCGGCGCCGGAGCTCGCGGAGTCCCTGGAAGGGGCCCGGCCCGACAGTGTCGCGGGGGTGCCGGGGGCATCGGGGGCCGCGGGGGCCGTGGAAGGCCCGGAGGTGGCTGAAGTCATGGCAGGACGCTAGGCCCGCTTTCCTGACACCATATGTCAGTGAAGTCCAGCCGTCTCGTCTCGATCCTGCTGCTGCTCCAGACCCGCGGGCGGCTCACCGCCGCCCAGCTCGCCGAGGAACTGGAGGTGTCGGTCCGGACCGTGTACCGGGACGTCGAGGCGCTGAGCGCGGCGGGCGTCCCGCTGTACGGCGACGCGGGGCACGCGGGCGGCTACCGGCTGCTCGACGGCTACCGCACCCGCCTCACCGGCCTCACCACCGAGGAGGCCGAGGCCCTGTTCCTCGCCGGGGTGCCCGGACCCGCCGCCGAACTCGGACTCGGCGCGGTGCTGGCGGCCGCCCAGCTCAAGGTGCGAGCCGCCCTCCCGCGTGAACTGCGCGAGCACGCGGACCGGGTGAGCGGCCGCTTCCACCTGGACGCGCCGGGCTGGTACGCGGACGCCGACGAGACCCCGTATCTCACCGCGGTCGCCGACGCCGTCTGGAACGGCCGGGCCCTGGACATCCGCTACCGCCGCTGGCGCGAACCCACCGACGTGGAGCGCCGCCTGGAACCGTACGGGCTCGTCCTGAAGGCGGGCCGCTGGTACGTCGTGGCAGGCCCTGGCCCCCGCACCTACCGCGTGGACCAGATCCTCGAACTCAAGCCCTCCCCAACGGAGTTCACCCGGCCCGATGGCTTCGATCTGGCGGCGTACTGGACCGAGTACCAACGGGGCTTCCACGAGCGACTGCACCGGGCGGAGGCGGTCGTCCGGATCGCACCAGGAACCACCCTGCCCGGCCCCGCCAGCCAGGCGGCCGCGGCCAACGGGACCCCGGACGCCCAGGGTTGGACCATCGCCACGATCCCCGTCGAATCCCTGCACCAGGCCCACGACGACTTCCTACGCCTCGGAACAGCCATCGAGGTACTCGAACCACCGGAACTACGCGCCCGAATCGCGGGGACGGTCAAGGAACTGGCCCGCAGGTACGGATAGGGAGTGTGGTGTACACGGAGTGAGCCGCTGAAGCGGCGCCCGCTGGTTCAGACGGGCCCTCGCCCGGCGCGCCGGCCGACGCGCAGGACGCTCAGATAGCGGCGTGCCGCGCGGTCGTCCATTCGGGTTCGGATGTGGTCCGCCACCGTGTTGAGCAGTGGCTCGCGGATGTCGGGGGCGAGGCGTCGGTAGGGCGACGTCGAGCGGAGGAGGTCGGCGAAGCCGTTCCCGTCGAACCACTGGACCGTCGGGTACCAGCGCACGACCGCGGGTCCGAACAGTCCTCCGGGGTCCTCGACGAGGCCCCAGCCCTCGTCGGTGGCGCGGACCTCGTCCTCCAGCGGCGGGTGGCCCCAGTCGGGGTTCCCGGGGGCGAAGCGCTCGTGGATGGCGGAGGTCTCGGCGTAGACCTCCGGTTCGCCGGGCCTGCGGACGACGACGTGGCCGAGCAGCGCCGCCCAGCCGCCGGGACGCAGCACGGCGTGTGCGCGCGGCCAGCCGATCGCCGGGTCGACCCAGTGCCAGGATGACGCGGCCACGAGGACGTCGTAGCGCCGCCCGTGGTCGTCCCACTCCTCGAACGTGGAGGTCTCGATCCCGATGTCGTCGTGGCCGAGGGTTGCGAGCCGCCGGCGGGCGAGCGCGGCCATACCTCTACCCGGCTCCACGGCGGTCACCTGGCATCCGAGTGCCGCAAGCGAGCGCGTGGCCTGTCCGGTTCCGCAGCCCACCTCCAGCACCGACGACGTGTCGTCCAGCCCGGTGATGGCGGTGAGGTCCGCGAACAACGCGTCGGGGTATCCCGGCCGGACCCGGTCGTAGAGCTCCGGGACCTCGTCGAACACCCGGCCCAGGCCGAGCCGGTCTTGCCGCACCTCGGGTTCATCGGTCACGAACCCCCAAACTAGGAGGCCCGGCGGGGAGCCGCCACCGGTTCGTCCCGGTGAATCGCGCCATCGAATTTCGGCCGCACTCTATTGCTGTGGCCGGTTCCTGATGCATGGTGTGCGTGTGACCTTCCTGGCCCTCCCGGACCAGGACCGCCACCCCTCGGACCCCGCCTGAGCTGCGCTCTCCACGGGGACGGCCGCCCCTCCCGGCTCCCCACGGGAGGCTCCGCGGCTGCCCGCGATCAGCCGGGCCGGGCTCCGTGCCGGCCGGGCCGTCCGGGCCGGCGGGATGTCAGCTGTACGTCCAGCGCCAGCCTCCCGAGCGGTACGCGCACGTGATCCTGGTGCCGCCCGCGGTGGTCGTCGTGGCGCCGTGGTCGCCGTTGCGGCAGTACTGGCCCGCCGAGTAGCAGTTGCCGGCGTTCGACTTGATCGAGCAGGTGCCGACGGCGGTCCCGCCACCGCTGCTTCCGCCGCTGCCGGAGCCGCTGCCCGAGGCGGCGTGCGCGGTGACGGTGACCTTCACCTTGACGGTCTTCGTCGCGGTCACCGTCGGAGCGGGTTCCGGCTCCGCGGTCACCGTCGCGGTGGCCGTCGTGGTGACGGTGACGGTGGGCCGCGCCGTGACGGCCGCGGCCTTCGTGGTGGCGCCCTTGTCGTCGCCGCTGTCACTGCCGCAGGCGCCGACGCCGAACAGGACCGCGACGGCGATCATCGGCAGCAAGAGGCGCTTGCGTGCCCCGCGGGCCCTCACCGGCTCCGGCGCGGCTCCGGGTGCTATGGGCGGCCGCTCGTACTCACGCGGCGGCTTGTTGTGCGACATGGTCCCCCCAGGGATGTTCGTGGTGGGGCGACGATATCGGGGGATGTGAAGAAAATGTGAGCTGTATGTGAAGTAGGTGACGCAGTCGTGATCATCGCGGGGCTGTCCGGCCTCTCGGGGGCGTCGGTCCGACCCTGTGGAGCCGGCCGACGGACACCCCCCGAGAGGACGGGGTGAGGGCTCAACTCACCGCGCAGGTCCGGTCTCCCAGCTTGAAGACCGACGGTTTTGTGTTCGTCGTCGTCCAGCTTCCCGTGAAGCCGAAGGCGACCGTCGAACCCGGGGCCACGTTCGCGTTCCAGCCGACGTTCCTCGCCGTCACCGCCGCGCCCGACTGGGTGTGGTCGGCGTTCCAGAGTTGGGTGATCTTCTGGCCGTCGGTGAAGGACCAGGCCAAGGTCCAGCCGGTCCAGGCGGAGGGGCCGGTGTTGGTGAGCGACACGTCGGCCTGGAAGCCGCCCTGCCACTGGTTCGTGATCTTGTACGTCACCGCGCAGGCCCCGGTCGGCGGCGGCGTCGGGTCCGTACCGCCGCCCCCGTCACCGCCCCCGGTGTCCGACGAGTCGCCGTAGATGATCCCGCGCCCGTTCGTCGCGACGTACACGCGCCCGTAGACCCGCGGGTCCCCGGTGATGGCCGCGCCGGTCCAACCCCACTGGTGGGCGTCGTCGTTGATGCGCGTCCAGCTCGCGCCACGGTCGGTCGAGCGGAAGATCCCGCGTACGCCGCCGATCTTCGCGCTCGCGTAGAGCGTCTGGTACGAGGAGCCGGCCGCCGCCTTGCCGAAGCCGATCGTGTCGGCCTGGTCGACGCCCGGGACCTTGGTGAAGGTCGCGCCGCCGTCCGTCGAGTGCCACAGCCCGTACGCGCCGTCACTCGCGCCGCCCGCCAGCCACACATCGCCCTTCGTGCCGGGCAGCGCCTTGAAGCGGACGCTGTCCCCGGTCGGCAGGTTGGCCGCCGCGGACGCCGCGAACGTCGCGCCGCCGTCCGAACTGACGTAGAACTTGCCGGACTTGAAGCCGTAGAACGTCTTCGGGTCGACCCGGTCCGACTCCACGACCGCACCGGCGGGGATACCGCTCGACGCGGACCACGACGTACCGAACCCGGTGGTGTACTGCACCCCGGTGCCCGCCGGGCTCCACACGAAGCGGCCGCCGTCCGCGGCCGCGGCAACCGTGCCGCCGCCGGTTACGCCCGAAGGGTCGCTGCCCGCGAACCAGTTGGCGCCGTTGTCCGTCGAGAAGCCGATGTGCGGACCGGAGTCGAGGTCGCCGACCCGGACCACCGTGTTCGGGCTGGTCTCGGCGTAGTCGAGGCTGGTCGTGGAGGTGAGGTTCGGCGAGGTGTACATCATCGACGGGACCTTGGTGAGATCCGTGTGCCGGAATCCGCCGATGTCACCGAGCGCGCTCAGCAGCGGAGCACCCGACGGGGGAGAGGCGAGGTCGTTGACGGCCGTCTCCTCCAGGCCCTGGACCATGGGCTTGACGGTGAACCGGGCCCCGCTGTCCCAGTCGGTGAGGTTCTCGGTGCCGTAGATCGTGGCGCCCGTCCCGTACATCATCCGCGCCGAGTCGAACGGGTCGATCTCCAGCGCCTCGGTCATCCAGCCGAGTTTGGGGGTCTGTTCGGGCGGCGAGGGGTTCGCGCCGAAGGTCAGCCAGGGCGCGGACGAGACGTCCATCGTGTAGCGGTCGGAGCGGGTCGGGTACGACGTGTAGTCCCACGCCTTGGTCCAGGTCCCGCCGCTGTCGGTGGACCGGAAGATCTGGGTGTCCGGCCACCACGAGCTGTACGCCGTCGCCATCACGGTTCCCGGATGCTGCCGGTCGACGGTCAGCCCGCTGAAGCCGTAGTAGGTGTCGGCCTCCGCCACCGGGCTGATGTCCGTCCACGTCCCGGTCTTCGTCGCGTACCGCCACAACCGGCCCTTGCCGCCGTCGTACGGGCCGCCCTTGTCGCTGTACGCGAGATAGAGGTAGCCGTTCGCGGCGTCGAGGACACCCTTGTGCGCGAGGTAGCCGGTCGGCTGTCCGGCGAGACGCGACCAGGTCGCGCCGCCGTCCGTCGAGCGGTAGACGGCGTTGTCCTTGTCGGCGACCCCCACATAGACGGTGCCGGTGGCGCTTCCCGGGGTGCCCGTGGACTCGTCGAAGGTGACCCAGACGATGCCCTGGTTGTCCGAGGCGTAGCCGCTGGTGTCGGTGGCGTCCTGGACGTAGTTGCCCGCGTTCGGGAACGCCGTGACCTGCGACCAGCTCGCTCCGGAGTCGGTGGAGCGCCACAGCCCCTTGCCGCTGGGCGCACCGAGGTAGAGCACGCTGTTCTTGTTGGGGTCGACGGCCAGCCGCTCACCCATGCCCCGTCCGGGCATGTTGCCGCCGAGCTTGAAGGGCAGGTCGGCCTTCTGCCAGCTCGCCCCGCGGTCGGAGGAGCGCAGAACGGCCCCGTTCGTCGGGTCCCAGCCGTTGGTGTACGTGCCGACGGCGGCGTACACCTTGTCCGGGGCGACGGAGTCGGAGGCGAGGCTGACGACGCCGGTGTGCCCCCACTCGTTCCAGCCGACCGAGTCGAGCAGCGGGGTCCAGCTCTTCGTCGCCTGCACCCACCGGTAGGCACCGCCGATGTCCGTGCGGGCGTACGCGAGGTTCTTCTCGGAACGGTTGAAGACGATGCCGGGCACGAAGCCGCCGCCGTCCACGCGGGCGTTCTTCCAGGTGTACGTGTCCGCCGCGAGCGCCGGCCGGGGGGTGTTCGCGGCCAGCGCGGGCGGAGTGCCGGCCAACAGCCCGGCGGCGAGGGCGAGTACGGCCGTGAGGATGCGGGTTCTTCGCATGGGGGGAGTCCTCTCCGGTGCACAGGAGTAGGTGGGGAGGGATGGAGGGAGGGGAGGGGAAGGAAGCGGTGGGGAGCAAGTGACGGCCGGGCGGCCCTCAGTGCGATGAGGAACCGCCCGGCCGGTGGTCCTGCCGTCAGGGACAGGACCGCGTACCCGGAGCCACAGCGGGGACTATTCGAGAAGCTCCGCGTACGAGCCCATGGCGAGGGCGATGTCCGCCTGCGCCCAGAACCGGTGGTACGTGAAGACGGGCGCGGCGCCGCCCGCCAGATAGCTCTGGATCTTCGACCAGGCCGGGTCGTTCTTGTAGAAGGACCGCAGCGAGGCGAAGGTGGAGGAGGAGTTGATCGCGTCGCCGTTCGGCATCGTGCCGGTGAAGGTGCTCGGCACGTACACGCTGTCGTCGAAGCGGTTGTAGTCGGTGCGGGTCTCCGGGACGGCGATGCCGAGGCCGTCCTGGTAGTTGTTCCACATGCCGTCCAGCAGCGCCTTGGCCGTCGTCCTCGCCTGGGTGTTGCCGGACTTGGCCGCGTAGTAGGACAGGGTCTTGGCGTACGCGGCGGCCACCCCGACGTCGTTCGTGTAGTCGGCGACGGTGACGTGAAGTCCGCTGTTGGAACCGGGACTCGACGCGTTCCAGGTGTCCGGCGCGCCCGACCACTGGAGGGTGGAGGGGATCTGATAGGTGCCGTCCGGGTTGATCGTGGTCTTGGACAGCGCCCAGGTGACCCACTTGTCGAGGACCGCCTTGGCGCTCGCGTTCCCCGTCTGCTGGTAGTACTCGGCGACCCGCTCCATGGACCACGCCTGGAAGCCGAACCACTGGTTGGACGGCGGGTCGTGGTACACCGGCTGCTGGTCGTAGTACATGCCGTAGAAGGTCGGCGTCCCCGTGGGAGGTGTCGCGTAGCGGCCCGCCCAGCTGTTGGTCGCGCCGCCCGCGATGGCGCCCTCGCTCGACTGGAGCCAGCGGTAGAACTCCAGTTGGCGGGTGAGGGACGTGCCCCAATCCGCCGCGCCTGTCGCGGACTTGGGCTTCAGGTCGGCGTTCGTGCTGAGCGCGTACGCCGCCAGGGGGTTCTGGTAGCCGCCGTGGACGTGGCTGGAGCCGATCCGCCAGGCCCAGCCCGCCGAGGTGTCGTTGGCGCCGCCCCAGGCGTAGTACCAGGAGAGCAGGTAGGAAGAGGCGTCCTTGCCGGTGCCGGCCGCACAGGTCGACGGTCCGACGCAGTTGCCTATTTTCTTGAAGTACTTGTCGTACATGGCGTAGCGCAGATAGTCGCCCATCTTCGCCGCCTTGCCGACGGTCGCCGAGACATCGGCGCTCTTGCCCTGGGCCTTGGCCCACAGGTCGGCCCAGTACGCGGCCTGCACCGCACGCGCGTCGGCGTCCGGGGCGTCCGTGTACTTCCACTGCTTGGCGTACGAGGAGTCCCCGGTGAAGAGGTCCAGATAACCGTTCTTGCCGCCGTACTTGAAGGAGTCGCAGGTCGGCTGCGGCACGGTCTCCCACACCGACTCCTGCGCGCCGCGCTGGAAGGTGTTGATGTACGACGGACCCGTGGCGGTCGGACCGGCCTCGCACTTGCCCGGCTCGTTGCCGTAGCCGTAGGTGTTGTCCACGTCCTGGAGCCAGTGCATGCCGTACACGTCGTCCGTGCCGTACGCGCTCTTCAGCTCGGAGGCGATCGGGTCCGTGCCGACGGAGACACCGGTGTCGAGCTTGGCCGGGTACTCGTTCGGGGTGTCCAGCTCCGGCGCGTAGGTGGCCGGTTTGGACGCGTTGTAGAAGGAGTTCGTCGGCTGGTCGGCGTGCGTGGGGATCATGTACGTCTCCATGGTCGTCCACGCGGCGTTGAACTTCGACCAGTCGCCGGTGACCTTCCCGTACATCGCCTGGAGCCAGATCAGATAGCTGTACGCCTCGGACGTCGTCTCGTGCCCCTGGTCCGGCGCCTCGACGATCAGCGTCTCCACCGAGTGATAGGGAATGCCCTCGGGGGAGAAGTAGCCGTTCGCCGGGTTGGTGATCTTGCCGTAGAGGTCCAGGAAGCGCGCGTCGTACGTCTTCGTCGCGGCCAGTTCGGTCACGGTGACCGTGGCCTTGGCCTGACCGGTCGCCGAGGCCGTGAAGGTCGCGGACCCGGTGCCCGAGGCGTCCGCGGTGATCGTCACCGTCTGGGCGGTGTTCCAGTTGGACGGCGTGAACGTCAGACTCGAACCGCCGGTCACCGACAGCCCGGTGTTCCCGTCCGTGCGGGCCACCGCCACCGTCACATTGGCGCTCGGCTGGGTCGAGAGCTTGACCGTGAACGTCCCCGTCTTGCCCTGCTGGACCCCGAGCTGGGTCGGCGAGGCGACGATCGCCGGACCCGCGGCGACCGTGATGCCGGCCGGCGTGGAGGCCGCCGACGCCCCCAGACTGTCGTACGCCTTCGCGACGATGGAATGGCTTCCCACGGCCAGTCCGGACGCCGACAGCGTGTACGGCGAGCTGGTGTCGGTGCCGAGCAGGGTCGTGTCGTCGTAGAACTCGACCTTGGAGACGGTCGCGCCGTCGGCCGCCGCCGCGGTCGCCGCCATCGGGACGGCGTCGCCCTGGGTGTAGACGGCGCCCGCCGCGGGGCTGGTCAGCACGGTGATCGGCGGCTGGTGCGCACCGGTGCACGTGGTGCCGTTGACGGCGTAGGACGCGGGGGCGGTGTTGGTGCCGCTGTAGGTGAACTGCGCGCCCGTGGTCACGGCGGTCCCGGCGCCGATCGTCCCGTTCCACGCCGCGTTCTTCACGGTGACCGTCTTGCCGGACTGGGACCAGGTGCCGTTCCAGCCGTTGGTGAGTGTCTGGTTGCCCGTGTAGGCGTAGGTCAGGGTCCAGCCGTTGATGGCGTCGGTGCCCCGGTTGGTGATCGTCAGATCAGCCGTGAAGCCGGATCCCCAGTCGTTCGTCTTGTAGTCGACGCTGCACTGAACGGTGGCCGCGTGTGCGGGAGTCGTACCGGTCGCCAGAGTGGTGAGCGGGAGGGCTAGTGCCGCCAGCACGGCGGTCCACAACCGCCGTGACCTGCGACGGCGTCTCCATCGAGGGCTCGGATCCATGGTGCTGGTTCCTCCTTGCGGCTCGGAGAATGGGGGGAGGAGCAACAAGCCTTGAACCAGTGGGAGCGCTCCCATAGTGGAGAGGAGGGTGTGAGCGGTCAAGGTGCTTGAAGAGTCGAAATGATTCGACAGATCAACTGCGCGACCCCTCTGGGCAACTCGGGCACTTGGCGCTAGCTTCTTCCGCACCAGTGGGAGCGGTTCCATCAGTCGACGCGTCCGTCACGGAGCGTCAGAGCTGCAAGGAGTCGCTTCATGCGTCACCCCCCGCGTTTGTCTCTCCTAGTCATCGGCGCCGCCGTGGCCCTCGTGGGCACGGCCGTCGCGCCGGTCGTCACGGCCTCGGGAGCAACTCCCGCGTGCACGGTGGAGTACTCGGTCACCGGTCAGTGGGACACCGGCTTCCAGGGCGCCGTGAAAATCACCAACAACATTGCAGCGCTCAGCAGTTGGAGCCTCGGCTTCGACTTCCCGGCCGGTCAGAAGGTCACCCAGGGCTGGAACGCCAAGTGGTCCCAGTCCGGTACGACGGTGACCGCGGCCAACGAGAGCTGGAACGGCTCGCTGGCGAGCGGCGCGAGCGTCAGCGCCGGGTTCCTCGCGTCCTGGTCGGGAAGCAACGCGGTGCCGACGGCCTTCCGGCTCAACGGCACCACCTGCAACGTGGACACCCAGCCCACGCCCACGCCCACCCCCACCCCCACCGATCCGCCGCCGACGGGCGGCGCGGCGCCGAAACTGCACGTCTCGGGCAACAGGCTGGTCGACTCGGCGGGAGCCACCCGCCGCATGCTCGGCGTCAACCGCTCCGGCGGCGAGTTCATGTGCGTCCAGGGCTACGGCTTCTTCGACGGCCCCGTCGACGACGCCTCCGTCAAGGCGATCGCCGACTGGAAGGTCAACACGGTCCGCATCCCGCTCAACGAGGAGTGCTGGCTGGGGCTTTCCAACGTCAAGCCGGAGTACGCGGGCGCCAACTACATCGCCGCGGTCAAGGCCCTGGTGGCCAAGGTCGAGGCCCACGGCATGACACCGCTCGTCGAACTGCACTGGACCTACGGGCAGTACACCGGCAACTCGGCGGGCTGCTCCGACGTGCACGCCACCTGCCAGAAGCCGATGCCCGACGCGCAGTACACCCCGTCCTTCTGGTCCTCGGTCGCGAGCACCTTCAAGGACGACCCGGCCGTCGCCTTCGACCTGTTCAACGAGCCCTACCCGGACCGCGCGACCTCCACGGCCACGCAGGCGTGGACCTGCTGGCGCGACGGCGGCACCTGCCCCGGCATCTCCTACCAGGTGGCCGGAATGCAGTCCCTGGTCGACGCGGTTCGCGGCACCGGCGCCAAGAACCCGATCCTGGCCGGCGGCCTCGCGTACTCGAACGACCTGAGCCAGTGGCTGACATACAAGCCCAGTGATCCCACGGGCAATCTCGTCGCCGCCTACCACGTCTACAACTTCAACACCTGCGCGAGCGAGAGCTGCTGGAACTCGACCCTCGCTCCCGTCGCCGCCCAAGTACCCCTGGTGGCGGGCGAGATCGGGGAGAACACCTGCTCCCACTCCTTCACCGACACCGTCATGAAGTGGTTCGACGACCGGGGACTCTCGTATCTCGGCTGGACCTGGAACACCTGGGACTGCTCCTCGGGTCCGTCGCTGATCTCGAACTACGACGGAACCCCGACCTCCTACGGCATCGGGCTGCGCGACCACCTGCGGGCCCTCAACAAATAGGGGGAGTGACCGGCCGGCCGCGTGCGGTGACCGGATGGCCGTACGCACCATGACCGGCTGACCGGCTGACCGGCTGACCGGCTGACCGGCTGACCGGCTGACCGGCTGACCGGCTGACCGGCTGACCGCGCGCGCCGGGAACACGGGCGCCCCCGGCTCTCCGGGGGTGCCCGCTTTTGCCGTTCGAGCAACACGGCTGGCCGTTTCCGGGAGTGGCGGAGCAGGCTGTCCTCATCGCGAGAGAGAGGCTTGCCCCATGGCACAGGACCACGACCACGAGCACGGCAGCGGCCCGGCGCACCACCAGGGCGGGGCTCACGGCCACGGCCACCACCACGGCCCCGCGCGGAGCCAGGGGCACGGCGGCGGCCACGACCACACCCACATCGACTTCGGCCAGATGCTGCCCATGCTCGTCTCGGAGGCCGAGCTGTTCACCCCGGCCTACCTCCAGGCGGCCGGGTGGCTGCGCGAGCAGCGGCCCGACCCCGGGCTGATCGTGGACGCGGGCAGCGGCCCCGGTGTCATCTCCGGCCTGTTCGCCGAGACGTTCCCCGGTGCGCGGATCGTCGCCGTGGACGGCGCGGAGCCCCTGCTGTCGGAGGCCCGCGCCCGCGCCGAGCGGCTCGGCTTCGCCGACCGGTTCGGCACGATCGAGGCCGAACTCTCCGAGGGGGTCGGCGACCTGGAGTACCCGGCGGACCTGCTGTGGGCCAGCAGGTCGCTGCACCACGTCGGTGACCAGCGGGCCGCGCTCACCGGCTTCGTCCGGAGCCTGGCCCCCGGCGGCACCCTCGCCCTGCTGGAGGGCGGACTGCCCACGCGTTTCCTGCCGCGCGACACCGGCATCGGCCGGCCCGGTCTGGAGGCCCGCATCGACGCGGTGCACGACGAGTGGTTCACCCGCATGCGGGCCGAGCTGCCCGGATCGGTGGAGGAGACGGAGGACTGGCCCGCCCTGCTCGCCGCCGTCGGACTGCGCCACACGGCGACCCGCACCTTCCTGGTCGACCTGCCCGCCCCGGTCTCGGACGAGGCCCGCGCCTTCGTCGTCACCGCGCTCACCCGCAGGCGGGAGGGGCTCGCCGAAGGGCTCGACGCCGATGACCTCGCCACCCTCGACCGGCTCCTCGACCCGGAGGACAAGGCGAGCGTGCACCACCGCTCGGACGTGTTCGTCCTGACGGCCATGACGGTGTACGTGGGGGTGAAGCCGGAGTAGTCACGGGATCGCTGCGTGGCCGCGGGGGCGGTCGGCGTGCCTTGACATCGAGTGTGCTCCAAGTGATGAACTCCCCGAGTTCGCAGCACAGTTGGCCCGTCCGGGCCGGAGACACCTGGGGGTACACCATGACCGGATCCGCCGTCGCACTCATCACCGGGGGCGGAAGCGGCATCGGAGCCGCGGTCGCCCGCCGGCTGCTCGACGCCGGGCACCGGGTGGCCGTCACGGGGCGCCGTGAGGAGCGGTTGAACGCCTTCGCCGAGGAACTGGGCCGCCCCGAAGAGCTGTTGACGATCGTCGGGCACGCGGCCGAGTACGACCAGGTGAGCGCCGCGGTCGAGGCGACGCTCAAGGAGTTCGGGCGCATCGACACCGTCGTCGCCAACGCCGGTTTCGGCACCCACGACACGGTCGCGGAAGGGGACCCCGCCGGCTGGTCCGAGATGGTGCTGACCAATGTGCTGGGGCCCGCGCTGCTCATCAGGGCGTCCATCGACGCGCTGAAGGAGACCCGCGGGCGGATCGTCCTGATCGGCAGTGTCGCCGGGCACGTGAACACGCCCGGCAACCTCTACGGCGCGACCAAGTGGGCGGTGACCGGGCTCGCGGAGAACACCAGGCGCCAGGTCACCGAGTACGGCGTGGGCGTGACGCTGGTCTCGCCCGGCCGCGTGGAGACCCCGTTCTGGGACGCCTACGGCAGCCTGCCGCCCGGGCACCTCCTGACGGCGGACCAGCTCGCCGACTCGATCGTCTGGGCGGTCGGGCAGCCGGCGGGCGTCGACGTGAACACGGTGGTCGTCCGCCCGATCGGCCAGCCCAACTGACCGGCGCCCGGGGGACGGGTGTTCCCGTCCCCCGGGACGTCTCCGTCCCCCGGTCCTCAGTTGTTCGCGAGGAACTGGCGGGCCAGGGAGTCCCCGAGCGACACGGCCGCGCTGTGGCTCTCGATGGGGGACACCTGCGAGTTCTTGAAGAGGATGTACGTCACGCCGCTGTCGGCTCCGCCCGTCTCCGGGTCGGGGTCGATGCCGAGCGCGTTCGCCGTGGCGTAGGAGGCCTCACCGATGATCTGCGTCGGTCCGGTGTCGCCGACCACCGCGTACTCGACCTTGCCGTTGTAGACGACGGCGACGACGCCGCCGCCCTTGATGCCCGAACTCGTGTACTTCCAGATGCTGCTGGAGCTCGGCACGACGACGTAGGGCAGCGAGTCGGCGCGCAGCGCCCGGCCGTCGGACTGGTGGAAGGCGGTGTCGTCCTGGAACCAGGGGTCGGTGCCGGAGTTGCACTTGGCGGTGACCTGGCCGTCGCAGTCGATGTCCATGTCGGCCTTCCAGAACACGGCGCCGTTCTTGCCGCAGACGGGGATGGTGGCCGAGGTCTCCTCGTCCGTCCTGTACTTGCCGTTCGAGATCTGCGAGCAGGACGTCACCTTGGCGAGGAGGGCGGCCGCGCTGACCGAACCCTCCTGTGCCGAGCGGGGCGCGGAGGCGCCGGAGGCGCCCGCCGGGAGCGCGGCGAGGGCGAGCAGGGCCGCCGCGCCGGCCGCGGACAGGGTCAGTGTTCGAGTGCGCACTGTGGGGGAACCCTTCTGTTAGGAAACTTTCCTTACCGGGTGCGTCCACGGTGGCCCTGTTTGCATGACCGCGTCAAGGCTTGGGGTACCGATGGTCCGGTCCAAGCGCGTTAAAAAGACCGTCGGCCCCGATGCGGCGGGCATCGGGGCCGACGGTGGTGACCGGACGCGTCAGCCGACGTCGAACGTGGCCGGGTCGGGACCCAGCCGGCGGTCCTCGTTCAGTGCCGAGATCGCCGCGATGTCCTCGGTGTCCAGGGAGAAGTCGAAGACGTCGATGTTCTCCTTGATCCGGGACGGCGTCACGGACTTCGGGATCACGACGTTGCCGAGCTGGAGGTGCCAGCGCAGGACGATCTGGGCCGGGGTGCGGCCGTGCTTCTGGGCGATGGCGACGATCGCCGGGACCTCCAGGAGGCCCTTGCCCTGGCCCAGCGGCGACCAGGCCTCGGTGGCGATGCCCTGCTCGGCGTGGAACTCGCGGGCCGCGCGCTGCTGGAGGTGCGGGTGCAGCTCGATCTGGTTGACGGCCGGGATGACGGACGTCTCGTCGATCAGCTTCGCCAGGTGCTCCGGGAGGAAGTTCGAGGTGCCGATGGCCTTGGCGCGGCCGTCGGCGTAGATCTTCTCCAGGGCCTTGAAGGTGTCCACGTAACGGCCCTTGGCCGGCGTCGGCCAGTGGATCAGGTACAGGTCGACGTAGTCCAGGCCGAGCTTCTCCAGCGAGGCGTCGAAGGCGCGCAGCGCGGAGTCGTACCCCTGGTCGCTGTTCCACAGCTTCGTGGTGACGAAGAGCTCCTCGCGGGCGATGCCGGAGGCGCCGACGGCCTTGCCGGTGCCCTCTTCGTTGCCGTAGATCGCCGCTGTGTCGATGCTGCGGTACCCGGACTCCAGTGCGGTGGCGACCGCCCGCTCCGCCTCGTCGTCCGGCACCTGCCAGACGCCGAAGCCGAGCTGCGGCATCTCGACGCCGTTGTTCAGGATGATCGGGGGGACCTTGCTCACGAGCTCTCGATCCTTCAGTCGTCGGGTGGTCTTCGTATGGTCAACGATCACGGGCCGTGATGCATTCCTGACCGGGCGCCGGGCGCGCGGAATCGAAGATTGGCCGAAATAGTGCGATCAATCAGGCCGGTGTCCGCGCCGGCGGCCGGCCCGGGCTCCGGCCCGCCGGTCCCGCGGACCACCAGGGACTACGTCCGGTAGAGCGCCTCGACCTCGGTCTCGTACGCCTTCTCGATCGCCTTGCGCTTCAGCTTCAGCGACGGCGTCAGCAGGCCGTGTTCCTCGGTGAACTGATTGGCCAGGATGCGGAACGTGCGGATCGACTCGGCCTGCGAGACCAGCGTGTTCGCGGCGACCACGGCGCGCCGCACCTCGGTCTCCAGATCGGGGTCGCGCACGAGGTCGCCGGCGGACAGCGGCGGCTTGCCGCGCATCTGGAGCCAGTGCTCGACGGCCTCGGAGTCGAGGGTGACGAGCGCGGCGATGTACGGGCGGTCGTTGCCGACCACTATGCACTGCGCGACCAGCGGATGGTCGCGCACCCGCTCCTCCAGCGCGCCCGGCGAGACGCTCTTGCCGCCGGACGTCACCAGGATCTCCTTCTTGCGCCCGGTGATCGTGAGGTAGCCGTCCTCGTCCAGGGACCCGATGTCGCCGGTGGCCAGCCAGCCGTCGTGCAGGGTGGCGTCGGTGGCCTTGTCGTTGTTCAGGTAGCCCTGGAAGACGTTGCCGCCCTTCAGCCAGATCTCGCCGTCGTCCGCGATGTGCACGGTGGTCCCGGGGATCGCCTGGCCGACGGTGCCGAAACGGGTGAGCTCGGGCGGGTTGGCCGTGGCGGCCGCCGTGGACTCGGTGAGCCCGTACCCCTCGTAGATGGTGATGCCCGCGCCCGCGAAGAACAGCCCGAGCTGCCGGTCCATCGCCGAGCCGCCGGACATGGCGTGCCGGACCCGGCCGCCCATCGCCGCCCGCACCTTGGAGTAGACGAGCTTGTCGAGGACCTGGTGCTGCATGCGCAGGCCCGCCGAGGGGCCGGGACCGATGCCCCAGGCCTTCGCCTCGACGGCGTCCGCGTAGCGCACGGCGACGTCGACGGCCTTCTCGAAGGGGCCGGCCTTGCCCTCCCTCTCGGCCTTGCGGCGCGCGGAGTTGAAGACCTTCTCGAAGATGTACGGCACGGCCAGGAAGAACGTGGGCCGGAAGGCGGCGAGGTCCGGCAGCAGGGCGGACGCGTTGAGCTGGGGCTGGTGCCCGAACTTGACCCTTCCGCGGAACGCGGCGATCTGCACCATCCGACCGAAGACGTGCGCGAGCGGCAGGAACAGCAGGGTGCTCGCCTCGTCGCCCCGCTTGGAGTGGAAGACCGGTTCCCAGCGCTCGATGACGGTGTCCGCCTCGAACATGAAGTTCGCGTGCGAGATCACACAGCCCTTGGGGCGTCCCGTCGTGCCCGAGGTGTAGATGATCGTCGCGATGGATTCGGGGGTGACCGCGCGGCGGTGCCGGTGGACCACCTCGTCGTCGAGGTGCGCGCCCGCCTCGTACAGCTCGTGCACCGCGCCCACGTCGAGCTGCCACAGCTTGTGGAGCTGGGGCAGCCGGTCGACGACCGTGGCGATGGTCATCGCGTGGTCCTCGTGCTCCACCATGACCGCCGACACCTGGGCGTCGTGCAGCATCCAGAAGACCTGCTCCGCCGAAGAGGTGGGGTAGATGGGTACGACCTGGGCGCCGACCGTCCACAGGGCGAAGTCGAAGAGGGTCCACTCGTAGCGGGTGCGGCACATGATGGCGACCCGGTCGCCGAAGCGGATGCCCTGCGACAGCATGCCCTTCGCGAGGGCCAGGACCTCGTCCCGGAACTCGGCCGAGGTGACGTCGCGCCACTGTCCCTGCTCGTCCTTGCGGCCGAGCGCGACGTGGAGCGGGTCCACCCGGGCATACTCGAACACGGCGTCGGCCAGGCCGCCCACCGGCGGCGCCGACGCCAACGGGGGGTTGGTGAACTCGCGCAATACCGCTCCTCGTGGCCTCCGCACAGCGCCGTGAAAGCTACCCCACCACGCGAGCGGACGGGAGGGGGCTCGAACCGCCGGGGCGTGCGGCGTCCGCACAGGTCAACCACGGAAATGCCGCACAAGGGGAAGGGTCGGACAGAATCCCTTACGGTTCCGTAGGTTTCGAGTCCCTAATCTCCACGGAATCGGCACGACCCCACAGGGGGATCACGGTCCACGGGAAGCCGATTCGGAATGCCTCGTTCCGGGCGATTCGACCACCGGTGAGGCCGCTGGGCCGGGTCTAGCTCCGCGGTCCCCGGTGCAGCCGGTCCCCGCCCGCGAGGATCGCCGTCGCCAGCGCGTCCGCGGCGTCCTGTGCGGACGGCCGCCTCCGGCCGTGCACCAGGACGAAGTCGACCTCGCCGAGCTCCGGCAGCCCCGCCCGCTCCGGCACCCTGACGAGGCCGGGCGGCACCAGCCCGCGCGAGTGGGCCATCACGCCGAGGCCCGCGCGGGCCGCCGCGATCAGACCGTTGAGGCTGCCGCTGGTGCAGGCGATGCGCCAGGACCTGCCCTGCCGCTCCAGCGCTTCGAGGGCGAGCGCGCGGGTGATGCCGGGGGGCGGGTAGACGATCAGCGGGACCGGGCGGTCCGGGTCGAGCCGCAGCCGCGGGGCGCCGATCCACACGAGACGGTCGTGCCAGACGAGCTCCCCGCGCGGGTCCTCGGGCCGCCGCTTCGCCAGCACCAGATCGAGATGCCCGGCGGCGAGCTGTTCGTGGAGCGTGCCGGACAGCTCGACCGTCAGCTCCAGGTCCACCTCGGGATGGTCGGTGCGGAACCCCTCCAGGATCTCCGGCAGCCGGGTCAGCACGAAGTCCTCGGACGCGCCGAAGCGCAGCCGGCCCCGCAGCCGGGTCCCCGTGAAGAACGCCGTCGCCTGTTCCTGCACCGCCAGGATCCGCCGCGCGAACCCGAGCATCGCCTCACCGTCCTCGGTGAGCTCGACGGAGTGGGTGTCGCGGGAGAAGAGCTGCCGTCCCGCGGCGTCCTCCAGCCGGCGCACATGCTGGCTGACCGTGGACTGGCGCACCCCCAGCCGCCGGGCGGCCCGCGTGAAGCTCAGCGTCTGGGCCACCGCCAGGAACGTACGCAGCTGGGAAGGGTCGTACACGGAGCCAGGCTATCGCGATACGTGATGACAGTCAGAGCGGTATGCCGGATTCCCGATCGCGGCCCGGGAGGGGACGATGGAGAGGGCACGATCCGCCGACGACGATCACCCGCACCGAACCGAGCAACCGAGCAGTGGAGCACCGTGAAACGCCTGCAGTGGCCGAGCTGGATGCCGGTCGACCCCTACGTCCTGCTGCTGCTCGGGACCGTCGGCCTCGCCGCCCTGTTCCCGGCGAGCGGAACGGCGGCGGACGTCGCCTCGGGCGCGACCACGGCGGCCATCGCCTTCCTCTTCTTCCTGTACGGCGCACGCCTGTCGACCCGTGAGGCGATGGACGGCGTCAAACACTGGCGGCTGCACGGTACGGTCCTGATCTGCACGTTCGTGGCGTTCCCGCTGCTCGGCCTCGCCGCCCGCGGCCTGGAACCGGCGTTCCTGACCCACGACCTCTACACCGGTCTCCTCTTCCTCACGCTCGTCCCCTCGACCATCCAGTCGTCGATCGCCTTCACCTCGATCGCCCGCGGCAACGTGCCCGCCGCCATCTGCGCGGGCTCCTTCTCCTCGCTCGCCGGCATCGTCGTCACCCCGCTGCTCGCCGCGCTCCTCCTCGGCGGCAGCGGCGGCGGCTTCTCCACGGACTCGCTCGTCAAGATCGTGCTGCAACTGCTCGTGCCGTTCCTGGCCGGACAGTTGCTGCGCCCGTGGATCGGCGGCTTCATCACGCGCCACAAGCGCGTCCTCGGCCTCGTCGACCGCGGATCCATCCTGCTCGTCGTCTACACCGCGTTCAGCGAGGGCATGGTGCAGGGCATCTGGAGCCAGGTCAGCGCCGTGCGGCTGGCGGGGCTCCTCGTCGTGGAGGCGCTGCTGCTCGGCGTCATGCTCCTGCTGACCTGGTACGGAGCGAAGGCCCTGCGCTTCGACCGCGAGGACCGGATCGCGATCCAGTTCGCCGGGTCGAAGAAGTCGCTCGCCTCGGGCCTGCCCATGGCGGGTGTCCTGTTCGGCGCGCACGCCTCCCTCGCCGTGCTTCCGCTGATGCTCTTCCACCAGATGCAGCTCATGGTGTGCGCGGTGATCGCCAGGCGCCGGGCCCGTGATCCGGAGGTGAGCGACCGCCCCGGCCCGGGCCGGCCGTCAGGAACCGGGGGCGGGGCGGGCACGGGCGGTACGGCCGAAGGCGCGGGCCGGGCCGGCGGCCCGGCCCGCGCCGCGGAACCCCGGGTCTCCCCGGTCGCGACGGCGGGACGTCAGGGCCTGGCGTCTCCCAGGTCCTGACCGGCCTCGCTCACCCGGTCCAGGGGAAGCCACAGAACGGTGTCCCGCGTCACCTTCCGCGAGGGCGGCGCCGACAACTCGTCGTCGCTCAACGCGCGGTCGTAGACCCGCACATCGTCGATCGCCCCGGTGAAGAAGGCCCGGCTGTCCATCCGTTGGCCGACGTGCACGCCGAACGGCGAGTTCCGGCTCACCGATCCGGGCACGTCCGCCGTGCTGACGGTCGTCCCGTCGAGGAACAGGGTGAGCCGTCCCCCGCCGCGGCGCAGCGCCAGCCGGTGCCACCGGCCGTCGTTGAAGGAGCCCGTGGTGCGCACGAACGCCGTGGCCGGGGCCGACGCGCCGTTCCTGGTGGTGATGAGCCCGGTGATCCGGTCGGACGCGGGCTCCCCGCGCAGCCACACCTGCGGCTGGCTCGTACCGATCCCGCCCATCCACAGCAGGGGCTGCTCACCGCTGGTGGCCGTGTAGCGGAACCACAGGGACGCGGTGAAGTCCTTCGTCCCCAGCGGAAGCCGGTCCTGGTACGGCAGTCGTACGGCGTCGTCGGCGCCGTCGAACTCCAGCCCGCCGCCGAGCACGCCCGCCGTCTCACCCGGGCCGCCGAGCACCGCGGCCCGCCGGGTGTGCGGGGCGAGGTCGGCCGTCGTCGGGTCCGGGCCCCGGCGCGGCCGGAGCCAGTCCTCGGTGAAGCGGGCGAAGCGGATCTCGTCGCGTGCGTCGACCGCGCCGCCCTCGTACATCAGGCCCATGGTGCCGTCGCCGATGTCCACCAGGTCCGAGTAGCCCGACCAGTCGGTGGTGACGACCGTCCCGCGGTCCACGCTGTCCCAGGTGCGTCCGCCGTCGTAGGAGGAGCGGACCGTCATGGTCCGGCGGCGGTCCGGGTCGGCGGGGCAGGACAGCAGGATCCGGTCCCCGAGACGCAGCGTCGAGCCCTGCACCTGGGGCGCGTAGAGGTCCGGGACGTCACGGAAGGGGGAGACGAAGCTGTCGCCGCCGTCCCTGCTGACGGCCTGGGTGCGGTGGCCGAGGTCGGTCCCGTCCTGCTCACGGCCGCTGACCAGGAGCGATCCGTCGGCGCGCTCGGTGAGGGCCATCTCGGACGGCTTCTGCCGGAAGGTGCCGTCGGCCGCGATCGGCCAGGAGTCGCCGGCGCCGATGTCCCAGTGGTCGCCGCCGTCGTCGCTGGTGATCAGCGCGGCGTTGTTGGCGGTGACCCGGCTGCCGTCCCAGGTCTCGGTGTTGACGGCGAACACGAGCCGTCCCGCGTGCCGGCCGTGGGTGAGCTGGATGCCGTGCACGGGACCGGTGGCGTACCAGGAGTTCCAGTTCGCGGGCAGGATCTCGGAGCTGAGATCACGCGGCCGGGACCAGCTCAGACCGTCGTCGTCGCTGTACTGGAGGTGCGGGGTCCGGTCGCAGGGGACCGTGCAGCCCGCGCTGTCCGTTCGGCCGGTGTTGTAGGTCTCCGCCAGCACGATCCGGCCGGTCCCGCGGTCCACGACCGGAGTGGGGTTGCCGTGGGTGTCCCCGTTCCCCTCGTTGACGACCTGGAGCGGGCCCCAGGTGCGGCCGCCGTCGCCGGAGCGCTTCACCACGATGTCGATGTCGGCCGCGTCGCCGCAGTTCAGGACGCGGCCCTCGGCGAACGCCAGCAGCGTTCCCCTGGTCGTGCGGACGACGGAGGGGATGCGGAAACAGGCGTAGCCCGGATCCTGGGAGGCCTTGAACAGCACCTGCTGCTCGAACGCGGGTGCGGCCGGGGCGGGTTCGGCCCGTGCCGTCCCCGGGAGCACGACCAGCGCGGCGATGCCGAGCAGAGCGGCGACCACGGATCTCGGACGGGTGGCGAGGCGTGACGGCATGGTGCGACCTGCCCTTCGTACGGCGGCTGGGCAATCCGGATTCCCCGGACATCCCACGTCCAACGTTCGCGCCGCAGAGGCTACTTGGGCCCTCAGGCACCCCACAAGGAGCGAGTGGTGGTCGTGTTCACGCCAGAATTTCGAGCCCGTGCCGTCACCTGGCGGGGAGCAGTTCACGGGCTTGTCGATCCGGATTTCCGGTACGGACGGCTGATGCGGGCTAACGTTCCGTCATGACCGCACCCGAAACCGAACCCCGCCTCGCCCTCGACCCGGCGCGCACCGCACTCGTGCTCGTCGATCTGATGGAGCGCATCGTGGCGTTGCCCCTGGAGCCGAACAAGGGGACCGAAGTTCTCGCCACCTCCGAGGAGTTGGCGGAAACCTTCCGCAAGGCGGGCGCGCTCGTCGTGCTCATCAGGGTCGAGCGGTCCGGAGTCGCGGAGCAGCCGCCCGGGAGCGGACTGGTCCCCGGACTCGTCGCGGAGGGTGACCTGGAGATCGTGAAGCGGACCATCGGCGGGTTCCAGGGCACCGGCCTCGACGAGCGGCTGCGCGAACACGGCGTCTCCACCCTGGTGTTCGGCGGGATCGCCACCAATCTCGGGGTCGAGTCGACCGCGCGCGCCGCCGTCGACCTCGGTTACGACCTGGTCTTCGTCGAGGACGCGATGGCCGCGTTCACCGCCGCCGAGCACGACGCCTCCGTCCGGCTGGACTTCCCGCGCCTCGGCACGGTCGTGACCGCGGGTGAGGTGCGCTTCTTGGTTCGATGAACCCGCGCCGGCGAAGCCCGTCCCGTACGGCGGTGGCGGTGGCCTTCGCGGTGGCGGTGGTGGCGGCGCTGTTTGCGGCGCCGGCGGTGGTCCGGGACCGAGGCGGGGCCCCCTCCGGCGCAGGGGGCGCTCCCCGCCGTCCGGGGCCCCCGCCGCCGTGCCGCGGGGAGCCGGTGTCAGCCCTGGCCGGCCGTGGCCCGCAGGGTGATGCGGTGCTCGCCCGCGTACACGTTCATGTTGGCGCCGCGCAGGAAGCCGACCAGGGTCAGGCCGGTCTCCGCCGCCAGGTCGACGGCCAGGGACGAGGGGGCGGAGACGGCCGCCAGCACCGGGATGCCCGCCATCACCGCCTTCTGCGCCAGCTCGAAGGACGCCCTGCCGGAGACCAGCAGGACCGTCCGGGAGAGCGGGAGCGTGCCGTTCTGCAGAGCGCGGCCGACCAGCTTGTCGACCGCGTTGTGCCGGCCCACGTCCTCGCGTATGTCGACCAGCTCGCCCTGCTCGGTGAACAGGGCCGCCGCGTGCAGGCCCCCGGTGCGGTCGAAGACCCGCTGGGCCGCGCGCAGCCGGTCGGGGAGGCTCGCGAGAAGGCCGGGTTCCAGCCGCACCGGGGGAGTGGTGCCGCCCTCCGTGTCGTCGATGGTCCAGCGGGCCGTCGTACGGACCGCGTCCAGACTCGCCTTGCCGCACAGGCCGCACGAGGACGTCGTGTACACATTGCGTTCGAGCGTGATGTCGGGAATGACGACACCGGGCGCCGTCCGTACGTCGACGACGTTGTACGTGTTGGAGCCGTCCACCGTGGCTCCCGCGCAGTACACGATGTTCTGGAGCTCGTCGGCGCGCCCCAGCACCCCTTCGCTGACCAGGAAGCCCGCGGCCAGCGCGAAGTCGTCGCCCGGGGTGCGCATGGTGATCGCCAGCGGCTTGCCGTTGAGCCGGATCTCCAGCGGCTCCTCGGCGACGAGCGTGTCCGGGCGGGAGCTCACCGCTCCGTCGCGGATGCGGATCACCTTGCGTCGTTCCGTGACTCGTCCCATGTCCTGATCAGTCCCGCTTCCATGCGTCCGGCCGGCCGGATCGGCCCTCGCGATCGCCGGTTGGCGTTCGGGTCACCCGGGGCGTGCCGTGAGGGTGACCTTCACGTTCTCATTGTCCTGCACCCGCGGAGCGGGCCGCGGGGCGCCTCGCCGGACGCGCGGAGGTTCCGCGCTCACGCCGCCGTGCGCAGCGCGAGCAGGTCCGAGATGGCGTGCACGGTGCGCAGCGTCGGGACCGGTACCCCGGTGATCTCCGCGAGCTCCACGACGGCCGCGAGCAGCACGTCGAGTTCCAGCGGCTTGCCGCGCTCCAGGTCCTGGAGGGTGGACGTGCGGTGGTCGCCGACCCGCTCCGCGCCCGCGAGGCGCCGCTCGATGGACACGCCCACCTCGCAGCCGAGCGCCTCGGCGACGGTCAGCGTCTCGGTCATCATGATCTCGATGACCCTGCGCGTCCCGCCGTGCAGACACATCTGCCGCATCGTGGCGCGGGCCAGCGCGCTGATGGGGTTGAAGGAGATGTTGCCGAGCAGCTTGAGCCAGATGTCGTTGCGCAGGTCCGGTTCGACCGGGCATTTCAGCCCGCCCTCCCGCATGGCGTCGCTGAACGCGCGGCAGCGCGGCGAGACGGACCGGTCGGGTTCCCCGACGGAGAAGCGGGTGCCTTCGAGATGGCGGACGACACCCGGTCCCGCCAGCTCGGTCGCGGCGTACACGACGCATCCGACGGCCCGCTCCGGGGCCAGGACCGCGCTGACCGCGCCGCCCGGGTCCACGCTCTCGACGCGGTGGCCGTCGTACGGGCCGCCGTGCCGGTGGAAGTACCACCAGGGGATGCCGTTCTGGGCGGCGACGACCGCCGTCGTGCCGTGCAGCAGGGGCTCGATCAGCGGCCCGCACGTCGCGTACGAGTTGGCCTTCAGGCCGAGGAAGACGTAGTCGACCGGGCCGATCTCGGCGGGGTCGTCGGTGGCGTGGGCGCGCGCGGTGAAGTCCCCGCGGGGGCTGAGGACCTGGACGCCGTGCTGCCTCATGGCCGCGAGGTGCGGTCCACGGGCGACGAGATGCACGTCGGCGCCCGCGCGGTGCAGAGCGGCGCCGACGTAGGCGCCGATCGCACCGGCGCCGAGAATTGCGACTCTCACTGTGTGGCGCTCCGTTCGGTCGAGGGTACCGAGGAACTGCCGAACTCTGTCGACGAAATATTGTCTACAGGATGGAATGAGGGTCGACAAGGGTCCGGGCGGGACCGGCTGTCGCGGGAGCCCGCGCCCTGCGGCCGGGCTCGCCCGCGCGGTGCAGAGCGGCGCCGACGTAGGCGCCGATCGCACCGGCGCCGAGAACGGCGACTCTCACTGTGTGGCGGGCCGGCCGTCGCGGGAAGTCCGTGCCCCGCCGCTGACCGGGCCGGCTGTCGCGGGGAGTCCGTGCCCCGCGGCGAACAGTGCCGGCTGTCGGGGGGGCACGGACTCCCCGCGACGAAGTGCGGCCACCCGTCTCCCCGTTCGTGCCGAAGCCGCGCACGCCCGGCCCGGTGACCGTTCGTCGCGCCAGGGATACCGCTCACCGCATACGGTCGACGAGTTCACGTCCGCACGCTTCACAGCCCGGCAACCGCTTCCTATCGTCCCGGATCATGAGCCCTCCCGTCGCACCGCCCGGTTGGAGCCGCTGGCTCGTCCCGCCGGCCGCCCTGTCGGTCCATCTCTCCATCGGCCAGGCCTACGCCTGGAGCGTCTTCAAGCCGCCGCTCGAATCCGCGCTCGGCCTCAGCGGCACCCAGAGCGCGCTGCCCTTCCAGCTCGCCATCGTGATGCTCGGCCTGTCGGCCGCGTTCGGCGGGACCCTCGTCGAGCGCAACGGTCCGCGCTGGGCCATGACCGTCGCCCTGGTCTGCTTCTGCTCCGGCTTCCTCATCTCCGCGCTCGGCGCGGCCACCGAGCAGTACTGGCTGATCGTCCTCGGCTACGGCTTCGTGGGCGGCACGGGCCTCGGCATCGGCTACATCTCACCCGTGTCCACGCTGATCAAGTGGTTCCCGGACCGGCCGGGAATGGCCACCGGCATCGCGATCATGGGCTTCGGCGGCGGCGCGCTGATCGCCTCGCCCTGGTCCGCCCAGATGCTGAAGTCGTTCGGCTCCGACTCCTCCGGGATCGCGGCCGCCTTCCTCGTGCACGGACTGTCGTACGCCGTGTTCATGGCGCTCGGCGTGCTGCTGGTGCGCGTGCCGCGCGGGGAGAAGCCCACCGAATCCGGCCCGAGCGCGCTCGACGGGGTCCAGGTCTCGGCCCGCAACGCCGTGCGCACCCCCCAGTTCTGGTGCCTGTGGATCGTCCTGTGCATGAACGTGACCGCGGGCATCGGCATCCTGGAGAAGGCCGCCCCGATGATCACGGACTTCTTCGCGGACGGCTCCACCCCGGTCACCGCCTCGGCCGCCGCCGGATTCGTCGCCCTGCTCTCCGCCGCCAACATGGCCGGCCGGATCGGCTGGTCCTCGACCTCCGACCTGATCGGACGCAAGAACATCTACCGCGTCTATCTCGGGGCCGGCGCCGTGATGTACGCGCTCATCGCGTGGTTCGGAGACTCCTCCAAACCGCTGTTCATCCTGAGCGCGCTGGTGATCCTCTCCTTCTACGGCGGAGGCTTCGCCACGGTCCCGGCCTATCTGAAGGACCTCTTCGGCACCTACCAGGTCGGAGCCATCCACGGACGGCTGCTCACCGCCTGGTCCACCGCCGGCGTCCTCGGACCGCTGATCGTGAACCGGATCGCCGATCACCAGGAGGCCGCGGGCAGACACGGATCGTCCCTGTACGGACTGTCGTTCCTGATCATGATCGGGCTGCTCGCCGTCGGCTTCGTCGCCAACGAGTTCATACGCCCCGTGCACGCCCGCCATCACATCCCCGCGCCCAGGGAGGCCGCCGATGTCGCACGACAGCAGTCCGAGTCCGCCTGACGACACCGCCGTCCCGGGCCCGCCCGACCGGCGGGCGCTGACCGCCTTCGCCTGGCTGTGGGTGGGAGCGCCCCTGTGCTACGGCGTCTACGAGCTCGTACAGAAGGCCACTCAACTGTTCTCGGGGTAGTTGTTCGGACGTCCCAAGGTCTGACAGAAGCCGACAAGCCTGGCGCCGCAATCCTGTGGCTTCACCTGCCGCCGTACTCGTGAGTCATTGATCAGACTGGTGGATCCCGCTACCCGAGGCACGAGGGGGACCACACATGAACGGCACACGGATCGCCGCCGTCGGCCATTATCAGCCCGCCAAGGTACTCACCAACGAGGACCTGGCGGGCATGGTCGACACCAGTGACGAGTGGATCCGGAGCCGCGTGGGCATCCGGACCCGCCATGTCGCCGGGCCCGACGAACCCGTCGACGAGCTGGCGGCGCACGCCGCCGCCAAGGCGCTCGCCTCGGCCGGTCTGACGCCCGGCGACATCGACCTCGTCCTCGTGGCCACCTCCACGGCCGTCGACCGCTCCCCGAACATGGCGGCCCGCGTCGCCGCCCGCCTCGGCATCCCCTCGCCGGCCGCGATGGACGTCAACGTCGTCTGCGCCGGGTTCACCCACGCCCTCGCCACCGCCGACCACACCGTGCGCGCCGGTGCCGCGACCCGGGCGCTCGTCATCGGCGCCGACAAGATGACCGACGTGACGGACTGGACCGACCGCACCACGTGCGTCCTCGTCGGGGACGGAGCGGGGGCCGCCGTGGTCGAGGCCTGCCCCGCGGACGAGGAGCCCGGCATCGGGCCGGTGCTGTGGGGTTCCGTCCCGGAGATGGGGCACGCGGTGCGCATCGAGGGCACCCCCGCGCGGTTCGCCCAGGAGGGGCAGAGCGTCTACCGCTGGGCCACCACCCAGCTCCCGCCGATCGCCCGGAAGGCCTGCGAGCGCGCCGGCCTCGCGCCCGAGGACCTCGCCGGGGTCGTCCTGCACCAGGCCAACTTGCGCATCATCGAACCGCTCGCCCTGAAGATCGGCGCGGTCAACGCGGTCGTCGCGCGCGATGTGGTCGACTCCGGGAACACCTCGGCCGCGAGCATCCCGCTGGCGTTCTCCAAGCTCGTCGAGCGCGGGGAGATCTCCACCGGTGACCCCGTCCTGCTCTTCGGCTTCGGTGGCAACCTCTCCTACGCGGGGCAGGTCGTCCGCTGCCCCTGAGGCGGTCCGGGCGGCCCGTCCGGCGGCCGTGTCCCCTGGTGTGACAAGCCCAACTCCCGTGTCTGTGAAGCGTTTGTGCGCCGTAGACTGTAGGCGAAAGACAATTGATAATCGACTTTCCTCATCGCGGCGACGACGCCGCCCAGGGAGGGACCGTGATGTTGTCGACTGGCCTGCCCCAGGGAGCGGTACCCAAGCTCGAGCGGCCCGGCCCGCTCCGTGACCGTGTCTACGAGGCGCTGCTCGAACTCATCACCACCCGTGCCCTCCAGCCGGGCCAGCACCTGGTCGAGAGCGAACTCGCCGGACATCTCGGTGTGTCCCGGCAGCCCGTGCGGGAGGCCCTGCAGCGGCTGAGCACGGAGGGCTGGGTCGATCTGCGGCCCGCCCAGGGCGCGTTCGTGCACGAGCCGACCGAGGAGGAGGCCGACCAGCTCCTCACGGTCCGTACGCTCCTGGAGGCCGAGGCGGCCCGGCTCGCCGCCGCCAACGCGGGTCCCGCCGCGATCGGCGCGCTCGAGGACCTGTGCACCGAGGGCGAACGGGCGGTCGCCGACGACGACATCGACGCCGCGGTCGCCCTGAACGCGCGGCTGCACGCCAAGGTCATGGAGCTCGCCGGCAACGCGGTCCTCGCCGAGCTCGCCGGCCAGGTCGACCGGCGGGTCCGCTGGTACTACACACCGGTGGCCCGGCAGCGCGGACGGCAGTCCTGGATCGAACACCGCGAACTGATCGCCGCGATAGCGGAGCGCGACGGACAGCGGGCCACCGCGGTCATGCGCGCGCACACCGAGCACACGCGGCAGATGTACCACGACCGCGAGAAGTAGCCGACGGAAGCCGTCAGCCGTCGGAGGCCGTCAGTCGATGGAGGCCGTCAGCTGTCGGAAGCCGTCGGACGCCTCGCCGTCAGCCGTCGGACGCCGTCAGCGTCCGGGAGCCGGGGTGGGCGGGTGACCAGCGGGCCTCGGCACCGAGCATCACCACCAACACCCCGACCAGTGCCAGCAGTTCGGCGACCGCCGAGAACCGGACGCCGAGCAGGGCCGTGGCCGCCGCGACGGGTACGGCGACCGCGCGGAACGTCACCGGCCACAGCCTCAGCACCGAACGGAACGCCACGTCCCCGGCGAGGAACAGCGCGACCCCGCCCGCGAGCGTCAGAGCTGGACCGGTGGAGGACTGCTCGGTGAGATGGCCGAGTGTCTTCTTCACCCCGGCCGCGCAGTAGGCGATGCCGAGCAGCATGGGCAGGAAGGCGTAGTAGTAGGCGTTCATCGCCAGGCGCCAGCGACGGTCCGGCGGTGTCGCCGTGAACACCGCCTCCGCCGCGTGCTCGTCGCGCACGAAGTACGTCCACCACAGGGCCCCGGCCAGCGCGAGCGCCAGGAAGGCCCCGGCGAACAGATCCACGGTGAGTGGCCGGCTCCCGATCCCGATGCCGATCGCGATGACGGACTCGCCGAACGCGACGATGAGCAGCAGCCCGTGCCGCTCGACGAAGTGGGCCGGGTCGAGCGCGCCCAACTGCGTGCGCAGCGCCGCCGCGTCCCGCCCGCCCCGGCGCCCGGCCCCGTGCTCGGCGAAGAACGGCGTGACGAACTGCAGGACCAGCGCCAGCAGCCACAGGCCGTCGGCGCGCGGGCCGTCGAACAGCCCGGCCGCCGTGACGGCCAGCGCGGCCAGCGAGTTCGGCACCGCGTACCAGATGACGTCACGGCCGTGGCTGCGGGTGTAGAGCGCGCTGTGCACGAGGACCACGCCAAGGAAGCCCAGGCCGAAGACCACGCCGCCGTCGTCGAAGGCGCGCGGGATGGCCAGGGCGCACACCAGGAAGGCGCCCATGCCCAGCATCAGCAGGATCCGCCGCGAAGGCCGGTCGGGCGGGACCTGGTTGGTGAGGTACGCGTACGCGCCGTACATCCAGAACAGCACGACGAAGATCAGCGCGACGCGGGCCGCGGTCGCGAACGACAGATCGGCGGCGAGCAGCACGGTGAGCTGCGTGAGGGTGAACACGAAGACGAGGTCGAAGAAGAGCTCCAGCGTGCTGACCCGCCGCCCCGACCCGTCGCCCTCCGCCTGCGCGGTTCCCGGTGCCGGCGCCTCGTCACTCCCCACCCGCGCCGTCCCGGGTACCGGCGAACGCCCCGCTCCGTCACTCCCCGCCGGCGCCGTCCCGGGTACCGGCGAACGCCCCGCTCCGTCGCTCTCCGCCCGCGCCGTTCCCGGTGCCGGCGCACGCCCCGCCTCGTCACTCCCCGCCCGCGCCGTTCCCGGTGCCGGTGAACACTGCGCCTCGGCCACCGGCGTCTGCCCCGGACCGTCCCCTGCCCTGTTCATGTGTCCCCCCGCGACAGCTGGTCTGCGGAGATCGTATGCGGCCGCCTCGCCGAAGGGCCCGGACATTCGCCCGTCGGCCCCTCTTTGTCCTGGGAGTGGGAAAAGTCTGCTGCAATCCCTGCACCACTTCTTCCAACTCCCGGCATCCGCTGCTACGTTCCCCTCGAAAGCGCGACCGGTGACGGTGGCCGGAATCCGGCCGACGCAGGTGTCGGCAAGGCGGGAGGGGTTCGTGAGACGTATGACGGCACGACCCGCGAACGCCCATCAGGCCCGGCTGCTGAGGCTGTTGCGTGACGGTGGCCCCAACTCCCGCGCCCAGCTCGGTGATCGCGTCGACCTCTCACGGTCGAAGCTGGCCGTCGAGGTGGACCGGCTCCTGGAGACCGGCCTCGTGGTGGCCGACGGACTCGCCGCCTCGCGGGGCGGCCGCCGCTCCCACAACGTCCGGCTCTCGCCGGCGCTGCGGTTCCTGGGCGTCGACATCGGAGCGACGTCCGTGGACGTGGCCGTCACCAACGCCGAGCTGGAGATCCTCGGACACCTCAACCAGCCCATGGACGTACGCGAGGGCCCGGTCGCGGTGTCCGAGCAAGTACTGTCGATGGCCGCCAAGTTGAGGGCTTCCGGCATCGCGGAGGGGTTCGACGGGGCGGGGATCGGCGTTCCGGGTCCCGTCCGCTTCCCCGAGGGGGTCCCGGTCGCCCCGCCGATCATGCCGGGCTGGGACGGCTTCCCGGTCCGCGAGGCGCTCAGCCAGGAACTCGGCTGTCCGGTCATGGTCGACAACGACGTGAACCTGATGGCCATGGGGGAGCAGCACGCGGGCGTCGCCCGTTCCGTGGGCGACTTCCTCTGCGTCAAGATCGGCACGGGCATCGGGTGCGGCATCGTCGTCGGCGGAGAGGTCCACCGCGGTGCGACGGGCAGCGCCGGCGACATCGGGCACATCCAGGCCGTTCCGGACGGGCGCCCGTGCGCCTGCGGCAACCGGGGCTGCCTGGAGGCCCACTTCAGCGGTGCCGCGCTCGCCCGCGACGCCGTGGAGGCGGCCCAGCAGGGCCGCTCGGCCGAACTCGCCACGCGGCTGGCCGCGAACGGCGCGCTGAGCGCCGTCGACGTGGCCGCGGCCGCCGCGGCGGGCGACGCCACCGCGCTCGATCTGATCCGGGAGGGCGGCAACCGCACCGGTCAGGTCATCGCGGCACTCGTCAGTTTCTTCAATCCCGCCCTGGTGGTGATCGGCGGCGGGGTGACCGGTCTCGGCCACACCCTGCTCGCCGCGATCCGCACCCAGGTCTACCGCCAGTCGCTGCCGCTCGCGACCGGCAATCTGCCCATCGTCCTCGGGGAACTTGGCCCGGCCGCCGGAGTCATCGGCGGGGCCCGGCTCATCAGCGACCACCTGTTCTCGCCCGCGTAAGCCACCTCGTCGCGCCCGCGCCCCACCGCTTCGCGCCCGCACCAGCCGTCATGAGGGATCCGGACCACCGGCGCCCCGGCCGGCCGCCCCGTGCCCGAAACCCCTGCCGAAACCCCCGCCCGTACGCGCACCGCCCGGCAACCGGCCCGCACGCCTGCCCGAGGGAACCGTCATGGCACCAGAACCACCGCTGCTCACCATGTCCGGCATCACCAAGTCGTTCCCCGGAGTCCGGGCCCTCGACGGCGTCGACCTCGACGTCCGGCCCGGTGAGGTGCACTGTCTGCTCGGCCAGAACGGCGCCGGGAAGTCCACGCTCATCAAGGTCCTGTCCGGCGCCCACCAGCCCGACGGCGGCACCATTGCCTGGCGCGGCGAGCCCGTCACCCTCAAGTCGCCGATCGCCGCCATGCGCCTCGGCATCGCCACCATCTACCAGGAACTCGACCTGGTGGAGGGCCTGTCCGTCGCCGAGAACGTCCACCTGGGACACGAACCCACCACCGCGGGGTTCGTCGTCAGGGGCAGGGCCGGCAGGACCGCGACCGCCCTACTGCTGAAACGGCTCGGGCACCCGGAGATCGATCCGGCCCGGCTCGTCGGCGAACTCTCCGCCGCCCAGCGGCAGATCGTCTCCATGGCGCGGGCGCTGTCCCACGACGTGCGGCTCATCGTCATGGACGAGCCGTCCGCCGCGCTCGACCCCGACGAGGTCGGCAACCTCTTCCGGATCGTCGCCCAGCTGACCGAGGAGGGCGTCGCCGTCGTCTACATCTCGCACCGCCTGGAGGAGATCCGCCGCATCGGCGACCGGGTCACCGTCCTGAAGGACGGACGCGCGGTCGCGGGCGGACTGCCCGCCCGATCGACTCCGACGCGCGAGGTGGTCTCGCTCATGACGGGACGCAGCGTCGAGTACGTCTTTCCCGACCGGCCCGGAGCGAGGCCACCGGGCGAACCCGTGCTCTCGGTACAAGGACTCTCCCGCCAGGGGGAGTTCGCCCCCTTCGACCTCGACGTACGACCGGGCGAGATCGTCGGACTGGCCGGACTGGTCGGATCCGGCCGCTCCGAGATCCTGGAGACGATCTACGGAGCGCGCAGGCCGACCACGGGCCGGGTCAGCGTCGGCGGCAAGCCGCTGCGTACCGGAAGCGTGCGGGCCGCGGTGCGCGCCGGACTCGGACTGGCCCCCGAGGAGCGCAAGGCACAGGCCCTGCTGATGCTGGAGTCGGTCACCCGCAACGTCTCCGTCTCCTCCATCTCCCGCTACGCGCACGGGGGCTGGATCGACCGGCGCGCCGAACGCGGGGCGGCCCGGGCGGCCACCCGCGAGCTCTCGCTGCGCCCCGACGATCCGGCCCTCCCGGTCAGGACCCTGTCCGGCGGCAACCAGCAGAAGGCCGTGCTGGCCCGCTGGCTGCTGCGCGGTTGCCGCGTCCTGCTCCTCGACGAGCCCACGCGCGGTGTCGACGTCGGAGCGCGCGCGGAGTTGTACGCGGTGATCCGCCGGCTCGCCGACGAGGGGCTCGCCGTCCTGCTCGTCTCCAGCGAGGTCCCCGAGGTGCTCGGACTCGCCGACCGTGTCCTGGTGCTGCGCGAGGGGCGGGTCGTGCACACGGCGCCCGCCGGGGACCTCGACGAACACCGCGTGCTCGATCTCGTGCTGGAAGGAGGCCCCGTGGCCAGTGAAGGGAGTCCGGCGTCATGACGCAGTTCGCGTCCCCGCCCCGGGACGGCGCCGGCAAGGCGCCGGCCACGGGTCAAGTCCCCGCGTGGCGCGGTGCGGTGGCCCGCGCCGACGTGCGCACCCTCTCGCTCCTCGGCGTCCTCGCGGTGCTCGTCGTCATCGGCGGCGTCACCCGGCCCGACGAGTTCCTCGACACCCGCAACCTCCAACTCGTCCTCACCCAGGCCTCGGTGATCGGCGTCGTCACCGTCGGCATGACCTTCGTCATCACCTCCGGCGGGATCGATCTGTCGGTGGGCGCGATCGTCGCCCTGGCCTCGGTCTGGGCGACGACGGTCGCCACCCAGGAGTACGGCTTCACCGGCATCCTCGTCACCGCGGTGCTCGTCGGGCTCGGCTGCGGCCTGGTCAACGGACTGCTCGTCGCCTACGGCGGGATGGTCCCCTTCATCGCGACGCTGGCCATGCTCGCCTCGGCCCGTGGACTGGCCCTCCAGATCACCGACGGCCGGACCCAGATCGTCACCGTCGACGGCATCCTGAAGCTCGGCGAACGCGACTCCTACGTCCTCGGCGTCCCGCCGCTCGTCCTGGTCTTCGCCGTCGTCACCGTCATCGGCTGGCTGGTGCTGAACCGCACCACCTTCGGCCGGCGCACGGTCGCCGTCGGAGGCAACGCGGAGGCGGCCCGGCTCGCCGGTATCGACGTACGGCGTCAGCGGCTGTACCTGTATCTGCTCTCCGGACTGTGCTGCGGCATCGCCGCGTTCCTGCTCGTCATCCTGTCCGGCTCCGGCCAGAACACCAACGGCAACCTCTACGAGCTCGACGCCATCGCGGCGGCGATCATCGGCGGCACCCTGCTCAGCGGGGGCCGCGGCACCATCACCGGCTCGGTGCTCGGCGTGCTGATCTTCACGACGATCACCGACATCTTCGCGCTGAACAACCTCCAGAGCGACGTCCAGCAGATCGCCAAGGGCGCGATCATCGTCGCCGCGGTCCTGGTCCAGCGGCGCACAGCAAGCACGACCTGACACGGGAAGGGTCCACCGCCATGCCAGTACCAATGAGCCCGACCAGCCGCAGAGGACTGCTCCTCGGGACCGCCGCCGTCTCGGCCGGCGCCTTCCTCACCGGCTGTACCAGCAACGACACCAAGGACGCGAACCCCGCCGCCAACTCCGGTGCGGCCGCCGACGACAAGCCCGGCAAGCACGTCACGATCGGCTTCGCCGGCCCCCAGGCCGACCACGGCTGGCTCAACGCCATCAACGACAACGCCAAGAGCCGTGCCGGGAAGTACAAGGACGTCACTCTGGAGATCACCGAGGGCTCCAACGACACGGCGGCGCAGATCGGCCAGATCGAGACCCTGATCAACAAGAAGGTCGACGTCCTGGTCGTGCTGCCCGCCGACGGCAAGGCGCTGACCCAGGTCGGTCTCAAGGCGATGCGCGCGGGCATCCCGGTCGTCAACCTCGACCGCATCTTCAACTCGCCCCAGGCGTACCGGTGCTGGATCGGCGGCGACAACTACGGCATGGGCCTCAGCGCCGGCCACTACATCGGCGAGAAGCTGAAGGGCAAGAAGAACGCCAAGGTCATCGAGCTCGCCGGGCTCGACAACCTGGAACTCACCAGACAGCGAACCCAGGGCTTCGACGCCGCTCTGAAGAACTACCCGAACATCACCAAGGTCGCCCGCCAGGCGGCCGAGTTCACCGTCGAGTCGGGCCAGGCCAAGATGTCCCAGCTCCTGCAGGCCCAGCCGCAGTTCGACGCGCTGTGGAACCACGACGACGACCAGGGCGTGGGGGCGCTGCGGGCCATCAAGCAGGCCGGCCGCGACGACTTCCTCATGGTCGGCGGGGCCGGAGCGCTCTCCGCCTTCCAGGCCATCGACGCCGACAACAGCGTCCTGAAGGCCACCGTCCTGTACCCGCCGACCATGGCCGCCTCCGCGATCGACCTCGCCCGCACCCTCGGCCAGGGCAAGGGCATCAGCGGCCTCGCCGAGTTCGAGATCCCCGCCTCGCTCACGCTCTACTCGGCCGTCGTCGACAAGGACAACGTCGAGCAGTACATGGCCACCGGCTTCCGGTGATGCGGACCACCACCCGCGGGGCCCGGTCCGGCGGGACCGGGCCCCACCCCCACCGCGCCACGACGACGAGGAGGACCCCCGCATGGGACAGCCGGACCAGGGCGACGAGGCAGCGAAACCGCCCCTGGGCGTGGGCATGGTCGGTTACGCCTTCATGGGCTCCGCCCACTCGCAGGGCTGGCGCACCGCGGGCCGCGTCTTCGACCTGCCCCGCCGCCCGGTCCTCGCCGCCGTGTGCGGCCGCGACGAGCGGGCCGTACGCGCGATGGCGGACCGGCACGGCTGGGCGGCCGCCGAGACCGACTGGCGCTCGCTGATCGCCCGGGACGACGTCGACGTCGTGGACATCTGCACACCCGGCGACAGCCACGCCGAGATCGCCGTCGCCGCGCTGGCCGCCGGCAAGCACGTGCTGTGCGAGAAGCCGCTCGCCAACACCGTCGAGGAGGCCGAGGCCATGGCGGCGGCCGCGGCCGAGGCCGCCGGACGCGGCCAGATGTCCATGGTGGGCTTCAACTACCGCCGCCTCCCCGCCACCGCGCTCGCCCGCTCGATGGTCGCCGAGGGCCGCCTCGGAACCCTGCGGCACGTGCGGGTGACGTATCTTCAGGACTGGCTCACCGACCCGGAGTTCCCGCTCACCTGGAGGCTCCGCAGGGACAAGGCCGGATCAGGCGCGCTCGGTGATCTCGGAGCCCACATCGTCGACCTCGCGCAGTACCTGGCGGGCGAGACGCTCGGCGGGGTCTCCGCGCTCACCGAGACCTTCGTACGGCGACGGCCCCTGCCCGCGGGGGCGTCCGCCGGGCTGTCCGCCTCCGGGCCCGCGCGGGACTCCCGTACGGACGACGTCACCGTCGACGACGCCGCCCTGTTCACCGCCCGCCTCGCCTCCGGAGCCCTCGCCTCCTTCGAGGCCTCCCGCTTCGCCTCCGGACGCAAGAACTCCCTGCGCATCGAACTCAACGGCGAGCGCGGCTCGCTGGCCTTCGACCTGGAACGGCTCAACGAACTCGCGTATCACGACCACACCGAACCGGCCGCCCGCGCGGGCTTCCGGCGCATCCTCGTCACCGAGCCGGACCATCCCTACCTCGACGCCTGGTGGCCGCCGGGGCACGGCCTCGGCTACGAGCACACCTTCACCCACCAGGCCCGCGACTTCGTCCAGGCCGTCGCGGACGGCCGGCCCCCGACACCGTCCTTCGCCGACGGACTCCAGGTCCAGCGCGTCCTCGCCGCCGTCGAGGAGAGCGCCCGGAAGAACTCCACGTACACCCCCGTAGCGGTCTGAGGAGGCCCCGACATGCCGCGTGACTTCACGCTCTTCACCGGTCAGTGGGCGGACCTGCCCCTGGAGGAGGTCTGCCGACTGGCCCGTGACTTCGGCTACGACGGGCTCGAACTCGCCTGCTGGGGCGACCACTTCGAGGTGGACAAGGCGCTCGGGGACCCCTCCTACGTGGAGTCCCGGCGGGCGCTCCTCGACAAGTACGGCCTCAAGTGCCTGGCGATCTCCAACCATCTGGTCGGCCAGGCCGTCTGCGACGCCATCATCGACGAACGCCATCTGGCGATCCTGCCCGCCCGCGTCTGGGGAGACGGCGAACCGGAGGGCGTACGCAGACGGGCCGCCGCCGAGATCGCCGACACCGCCCGCGCGGCGGCCGCCCTCGGCGTCGACACCGTCATCGGGTTCACCGGCTCGGCCATCTGGCACCTCGTCGCCATGTTCCCGCCCGTACCCGAGGCGATGATCGAGCGCGGCTACGAGGACTTCGCCACCCGCTGGAACCCCGTCCTGGACGTCTTCGACGCCGAGGGCGTCCGCTTCGCGCACGAGGTCCACCCGAGCGAGATCGCCTACGACTACTGGACGACACACAAGGCCCTGGAGGCGGTCGGCCACCGTCCCGCCTTCGGCCTCAACTTCGACCCGTCCCATTTCGTCTGGCAGGACATCGACCCCGTCGGATTCCTCTACGACTTCCGCGACCGCATCTACCACGTCGACTGCAAGGAGGCCCGCACCCGTCTGGACGGCCGCAACGGCCGGCTCGGCTCCCACCTGCCCTGGGGCGACCCGCGCCGCGGCTGGGACTTCGTCTCGGCGGGCCACGGCGACGTCCCCTGGGAGGACATCTTCCGCATGCTGCGTTCCATCGGCTACGCCGGGCCCGTCTCGGTCGAGTGGGAGGACGCCGGCATGGACCGCCTCCACGGCGCGCCCGAAGCGCTGGCCCGGCTCAGGACGTACGACTTCGAACCGCCGTCGGCGTCCTTCGACGCGGCGTTCGGCGGCAACGGATAGCCGGGACGGGGCCCAGGACGGGGAACGGCCCAAGACGGGGAACGGGGGTCGGGGACGAGGGGACGGGGGTCGGGGGAACGGGGAGCGGGGGAGGGGCCGGGGCGACGGGGCCCGGCCCCGTGCACGGAGGCGGGGGGGGGGGGGGGGGGGGGCGGGCGGGGGGGGGCGCCCCCCCCCCCCCCCCCCCCCCCCCCCCCCCCCCCCCCGCCCGGCGCGGGGGGGGGGGGGCGCCCCCCCCCCCCCCCCCCCCGCCGGCCCCCCCGGGGGGGGGGGGCCCCCCCCGGGGGCGGGGGGGGGGGCCCCCCCCCCCACGGCCCCTGCCTTCTCACCCTCCCGCCGGGCTTCCCGTCGCGGGACGGGCCGGAGCGCGGCACCCCCCTCGGGTGTCGCGCCCCGTGTCTGCGGGTGCCGCCCTATTCGGCGGGCGCCACCGGTGCCAGGGTTCCCGTGCGGGCCGCCTGGCTGTACCAGTGGGCGCTCGACTTCGGGGTGCGCTTCTGGGTCGCGTAGTCGACGTAGACCGCGCCGAAGCGCTTCTCGTAGCCGTAGGCCCACTCGAAGTTGTCCAGCAGGGACCACAGGAAGTAGCCGCGGACGTCCGCCCCGTCCTCGATCGCGCGGTGCACGGCGGACAGGTGGCCGTGCAGGTAGCTGACGCGCTCGGGGTCGTGGACGCGGCCGTCGGGGTCCGGCTTGTCGTCGTAGGCCGCGCCGTTCTCCGTGATGTACAGGGGCAGGCCCGGCGCCTCGCGGGTGTACCGCATGATCAGCTCGTGCAGCCCCTGCGGCTCGATCGTCCAGCCCATCTCCGTGCGCTCGCCCGGCGTCTGGTGGAACGCGACGTCGTCCGCGCCCGGCCAGGGGGAGTGCGAGCTGGAGCCGTGGCCGTCCGCGCGCGGACCGTCCGTGACGGCGGTGGCGGCCGAGACGAGCGTCGGCGTGTAGTAGTTGAGGCCGAGGGCGTCCAGCGGCTGGTGGATCAGGGCGAGGTCGCCGTCCTGGACGAACGACCAGTCGGTGATGGAGCGGGTCGCCGTGAACAGGGTGCCCGGGTAGGCACCGTGCAGCATCGGGCCGTGGAAGACGCCGTTGGCCAGGTCGTCGATGCGCTGGACCGCGGCCAGGTCCGCCGGGTCCTGCGACAGCGGCCGGATCGGGCAGGAGTTGAGGCTCACCGCCACCGAGTTGCGGGACGGCATCACCGAGCGCAGCGCCGAAGTGCCGAGCCCGTGCGCGAGGTTCAGGTGATGGGCCGCGCGCAGCGCCGCCACCGGGTCCGTCCGGCCGGGGGCGTGCACACCGGAGCCGTACCCCAGGAAGGCGCTGCACCAGGGCTCGTTCAGCGTGATCCACTGCTCGACACGGTCGCCCAGCGCCTCGCCCACGATCTGCGCGTACTCCGCGAAGCGCAGCGCCGTCTCGCGCTCGGGCCAGCCGCCCGCGTCCTCCAGCTCCTGCGGCAGGTCCCAGTGGTAGAGGGTGACCGCCGGCTTGATGCCCTTCGACAGCAGCTCGTCGACCAGACGCCGGTAGAAGTCCAGGCCGCGCTGGACGGCGGGTCCCCGGCCGGTGGGCTGCACCCGCGACCAGGAGACGGAGAAGCGGTACGCGCCCAGCCCGAGGTCCGCCATCAGGGCCACGTCGTCGCGGTAGCGGTGATAGTGGTCGACAGCGATGTCACCGTGCTCGCCGCCGGCCGTCTTGCCAGGTGTATGGCTGAAGGTGTCCCAGATCGACGGCGTTCGGCCGTCTTCCCGCACCGCGCCCTCGATCTGGTAGGCGGAGGTCGCCGCACCCCAGAGGAAGGCCGGAGGAAAAGTCACGGGTGTTGAGGACTCAGGCATGGAAGCGCTCCCAAGGGGGTCGTGAAGACCGACGGGTTGGAGGTGGGGAGGGTAAAAGGCGGGACTGAGGGGCCGAGGCGGCGGTGACCCGGCCCCTGGAGGGGCGGTCAGCCCTTGATCGCGCCCTGCATGATTCCGCCCACGATCTGCTTGCCGAACAGGAGGAAGGCGATGAGCAGCGGCAGGGTGCCGAGCAGCGCGCCCGCCATGATCACGGCCTGGTCGGGGATGTAGCCGGTGCCCAGCGCGTTGAGGGCGACCTGGACCGTCGGCTCCTGCTGGTTCAGGGCGATGATCGGCCACAGGAAGTCGTTCCAGGACATGACGAACGTCAGCAGGCCGAGTACCGCCATCGCCGGGCGTGCCGCCGGGAAGACGACGTGCCACACCACGCGCAGACTGTTCGCGCCGTCCACCCGCGCCGCCTCGATGAGTTCGGAGGGCAGGGCCTGCACCAGGTACTGGCGCATGAAGAACGTGCCGAAGGCGCTCACCAGGGTGGGCAGGATGACCGTCTGGAGCTGGTTGGACCAGCCCAGGTCGCTCATCCACAGGTACAGCGGCACGACGGCGAGCTGCGGCGGGATCATCATCGTGCCGATGGTCAGCAGCAGGAGAAGTCCGGAGAACTTGAACTTCAGCTTGGCGAAGGCGAACCCGGCGAGGGTGGAGAACACGACCGTGCCGATGGTGACGGTGCCGGCGACGATGGTGGAGTTGATCATCGCGGTGCCGAGCCCGGCCTGCTCCCAGGCGGCCTCCAGGTTCTTGAACAGGTTTCCGCCGAACCAGAGCGGCGGCGGATTCTGCGCCAGCCGCGTGTTGTTGCGCGAGGCCGCGATGGCCGTCCAGACCAGGGGCGCGAGGGAGACCAGCGCGAACACGGCCAGGACGACATAGGTGACCGGACCCGCGTGGAGCTGCTTGCCCGCGCCGAGCACCCGGCGGCGTCCGGGCTCGCGCTTGTCCGGGGCCGGCCTCGCGTCTGCCGGGGAGGCAGTCAGTTCAGTCGTGGTCATTGGGATTTCCTCAGCCGTCGGGTGATCAGCAGGTTGATCGCGGCAATGATCAGCAGGATCAGGAACATCGTCCATGCGATCGCCGACGCCTTGCCGAGGTTGCCGATGCCCCAGCCCTGGTCGTACATGTACAGGCCGAGCGTCTGGTACTGGTGCGCCGAGCCGCCCTTGGAGCCGCTGACCCCGCCGAACAGGAGCGGTTCACCGAAGAGCTGGGTCGCGCCGATGGTGGAGACGACCACCGTGAACAGGATCGTCGGCCGCAGCATGGGGATCGTCACGTGGCGGAACTGCTGCCAGCGGCCGGCGCCGTCGAGGGCGGCCGACTCGTACAGGTCGGCCGGGATCGCCTGCATGGCCGCGAGGTAGATCAGCGCGTTGTAGCCGGTCCAGCGCCAGATCACGATGGAGGAGACGGCGAACTGGCCGCCCCAGTCGGACTCGCGCCAGTTGATCGGGTCGACCCCGACGAAGTGCAGCAGCCAGTTGATCATGCCGCCGTCCCACGAGTACAGCAGCGTGAAGACGAGCGTCGCCGCCGCCACCGAGGTGGCGTACGGGGTGAGCATGATGACCCGCCACACGGTCGAGCCGCGGAGCCGGTAGTTGAGCAGGTGGGCGATCCCGAGCGCCATGAGCAGCTGCGGCACCGTGGAGATCACGCCGATGGTGAACGTGTTTCCCAGGGCGTTCCAGAAGAACTCCGAGGACAGCAGGTTCTTGTAGTTGTCCAGACCGGCCCAGGTCTGGTGGTCCAGCCCGGAGAGCTGCACATTGTGGAGCGAGTACCAGGCCGTGTAGAGCAGCGGTACGAGCCCGAAGGCCCCGAAGACGATGAAGAAGGGGGCGATGAATGCGTACGGCGACGCCTTCATGTCCCAGCGGTACAGCCGGCTGCGCCAGGAACCGGGGTCCTTCGGCGGCGTACCGCGACCCTGAGCGCCCCGGGCCGCGCCCGGCTGAGAGCCGGGCGCGGCGTCGGCGCTCGTCGCGGGGTGCGCGAGAGCCTGCTTGGAGCTGGTCACTGGCCGAGCACGTCCTTGATCTCAGCCTTGGCCGCGCTCCAGCCCTGGTCGGGGGACTTGCCCTTCTGCTCGACCTGGAGGATGCCGACGTCGGTGATCGCGGTGCCGATCGGCTGGTCCTTGGTGCCGAAGTACTGGACCGGGATGGTCTTCGCCGAGTCGCCGAAGATCTGCGTGATCGGCGCGTTGGAGAAGTACTCCGTGGTGGCGGCGGCCGGCGTCAGGTTCGAGTAGGCCGACGGGGTCGACGGGAAGCTCGCCTGCTTGGCGAAGACCTTCGCCTGCTGCTCGGGGGCGGTCAGCCACTTCGCCAGCGCGATGGCCTCCTTCTGGTGCTTGCCCGCCGTCGGCACGCCGATGAACGAACCGCCCCAGTTGGCCGCGGTCGGCGCGGCCGCCACGTCCCACTTGCCCTTGCCCGAGTCACCGGACTTCTCCTGGATGTAGCCCATCATCCAGGCGGGGCAGGCCACGGTCGCGAACGAGCCCTTGGCGAAGCCCTGGTCCCACGTCGGGTCGAACTGCTTGAGCTTCGCCGACATGTTGCTGGTCGCCACGGTCATGGCGGCGTTCCAGGACTTCTTCACACCGGAGGACTTGTCCCAGATGACGTTGCCGTCCTTGTCGTAGTACCGCTCGCTCTCGCCGCCGAGGGCCGCGTTGTAGACCGAGGAGGCGGAGTCCACGAACTTGGTGCCGCTCGGCGCCTTCTTCATGTAGTCCTTGCCGAGCGCGACGTACTTCGCCCAGTCGCCCTTCCACTGCTCCGCGAGCTTCGTGCGGTCGGTCTCCAGACCGGCCTTCTCGAAGAGGTCCTTGCGGTAGCAGATCGCCATCGGGCCGATGTCGGTGCCGAGCGCGATGGTCTTGCCGTCCTTGGTGGTGGCCTGGGAGAGCTTCCAGTCCAGCCACTGCGACTTGTCGACCTCCTTGCCGAGGTCGACGAACTTGTCGGCCTGGGTCTGGACGGCCTCGGTGATGTTGCCGACCTCGATCGCCTGGATGTCGTCGGTGCCGGAGCCGGCCTGCAGACGCGTCAGCGTCTTGGGCCAGTAGACGTCGGTACGGGTGGTGACGTTCTCCTTGATGGAGATGTCGGGGTGGAGCTTCGTGTACTCGTCGTAGAGGCCGGCCTGCTTGTATCCGAAGACGCCGAAGGTGCCTATGGTCAGGGTCGTCTTGCCCTTGCCGCTACCACCGCTGTTGTCCGAACCGTCGTCCGGGTCGCTCGAACAGCCGGCCAGCAGTCCCGTAGCCAGCGCGGCGACGACCGCTATGGCCCCCAGCCTGCGGGACCGGCGGGTACTCGTGCGCATTGCGTCCTCCTGTTGCCTGACGTGCCGACCCCCCGGCCAACTGCATTGGTGGCGCCCGTTGTTTCTCGCTGCGGCTCGGGCGGGGAACGTGCGGGATGTGTATGTGTCAGGTACTGTGGGAGCGCTCCCACAGGTGATGTGTTGAAGAGTCGTCGGTTCCGGCGGGGGTGTCAAGGGTGAGGGAGCGGAGAGATGCCTTCAGTTATCGGCCTGTTAGCTGAAGATGTCATTCCGCCACATGGCCGGAAGCGTCTCATGGCCCGCGGGGTACTCCCAGGGGGGCCGTCCACAAGGTGACGCCTCCTGGACCGGTGCCCAGCGACAGCGGTTCCGCCGGACGGGGCTGTTACATTCCAGGCCAGGTTGGTGTCGACGGGAGGCGGAGGCCATGGCAGTCCACGGAGCGCGGGGCCGCAGTGGCGGGCGGCCGACCCTCGAAGAGGTGGCCGCGCGCGCGGGAGTGGGCCGTGGCACGGTCTCCCGGGTGATCAACGGCTCCCCGCGGGTCAGCGACGCGACCCGGGCCGCGGTCGAGGCGGCGGTCGCCGAGCTCGGCTATGTCCCGAACACGGCGGCGCGTGCCCTCGCGGCCAACCGCACGGACGCGATCGCCCTGGTCGTCCCCGAGCCGGAGACGCGTTTCTTCGCGGAACCGTACTTCTCGGACATGCTGCGCGGTGTCGGTGCCGAACTCTCCGAGACCGAGATGCAGTTGCTGCTGATATTCGCGGGCAGCGACCGGGAGCGGGAGCGTCTGGCGCAGTATCTGGCGGCGCACCGCGTGGACGGCGTCCTGCTGGTCTCGGTGCACGCCGACGATCCGCTGCCCGACCTGCTCTCCCAGCTGGAGATCCCGGCTGTCATCAGCGGCCGGCGCTCGGCCGAGGAGACGCTTCCGTCGGTGGACTCCGACAACTACGGCGGCGGGCGCGCGGCCGTGGAGCATCTCGTCTCCCGGGGGCGCGCCAGAATCGGCCACCTCGCGGGCCGCATGGACGTCTACGGCGCCCAGCGACGCGTCGACGGCTACCGCCAGGGTCTGCGGGACGCGGGCCGGGAGGTGGACGAGCGGCTGATCGTTCCCGGTGACTTCACCGAGGAGGGGGGCCGGCGTGCCATGGCCCTGCTGCTCGAGCGCTTCCCGGACATCGACGCGGTGTTCGCCGGTTCCGACGTCATGGCGGCGGGTGCCCGCCAGGTGCTGCGCGAGAGCGGCCGGCGCATCCCGGAGGACGTGGCGCTCATCGGCTACGACGACTCCGCCATCGCCCGGCACATGGATCCGCCGCTGACCAGCGTTCGTCAGCCCATCGAGGAGATGGGCCGGGCCATGATCGACCTCCTCCTCGGCGAGATCGCGGACCGCCGTCCCGCGGCCTCCCGCGGACTGGAGAAGCGCCAGCTCGTGCTGCCCGCGGAACTCGTGGTGCGCGCCTCGTCCTGAGGCCGGCGCGTTCCGGCCCCCGGTCCGGCCCGGGTGGTGCCATCGTCAAGTCCGGCTCGGGACCTGGCGGTCGTCGTCGGGTCCGGTTCGAGGTCCGGCGGGTCGTCGTCGGTTCCGGATCGGGACCCGGTGGGTCATGGGGTGGACTCTGCCCGGCACCCGGTGGGTCATGGGCGGGCTCTGCCCGGGCCCGGTGGGTCATGGGCGGGCTCTGCCCGGGCCCGGTGGGTCATGGGCGGGCTCTGCCCGGGGTTCGGTGGGTTGTCGCCGGACCCTGCCCGGGGTCTGGTGGGTCAGCGGTGGGCCGTCAGTTCCCAGCGGATCTCGCCGTCGTGGAGTTCGTCCGTCGGGGTGAGTCCCGCCGCGGCGGCGACGGCGGCGGACGCGTGGTGTCCGGGGTGGACATGGGCCACGACCGCGTGGACGGGGAACGTCCGGATCACGTGCTGGACCAGTGCCCTCGCAGCCTCCACCGCGTACCCCCGCCCCTGCCAGGGCGTGCCCACGACCCAGGCGACCTCCGCGGTCCCGTCCGAGACGGTCGCCTGGACCGTCCCCACCAGGCATCCCGCCTCCCGCTCCCGCAGCACCCAGTTGCACCACAGGGCGCCGGGATCCGGTGAGCCCGCGACGAGGCGTTCGTACCGGGCCCGCAGCGCCCGCGGGGAGTCCGGTTCCCCTCCGATGAACGTGTGCAGCGCCGGATCGGACAGCACCCCGGCCATCTCCTCGGCGTGCTCGGCCCGCAACGGCAGGAGATCGAGCCGGGCGGTGGCGAAGGACTGCGTGGGGTGGGGCACGAAGGGAGCGTACGGGCCGCGGGGCCCGGGAACGCAATCAGCCGGTGACCTTTTCACAAGGTCACCGGCTGATCGTTCAGGGTGAGTGACGGGACTTGAACCCGCGGCCACCTGGACCACAACCAGGTGCTCTACCAACTGAGCTACACCCACCATGTCCGGTCTTCGGGACTTCCCTGACCGGCCGAGAAAAAGTGTACAGGGTTCTGAGGGGTGCTCGCGCACACCTTTTTCCGGGGCCCGGCGGGGCCCCGTCAAAGGCCTATTCGACGGGCAGGACGTGCCTGGCCGCGATCGTGCGGGCGGTGTCCGAGTCGGGGCCGGGCTGCGGGACGAAGATCGCCTCGCGGTAGTAGCGGAGCTCGGCGATGGACTCGCGGATGTCGGCCAGCGCGCGGTGGTTGCCGTTCTTCTCCGGGCTGTTGAAGTACGCCCGGGGGTACCAGCGGCGGGCCAGCTCCTTGACGGAGGAGACGTCCACGATGCGGTAGTGGAGATAGCTCTCCAGCGCGCCCATGTCGCGCAGGAGGAAACCGCGGTCCGTCCCGACGGAGTTCCCGCAGAGCGGGGCCTTGCCCGGCTCCTTGACGTGCTCACGTACGTAGGAGAGGACCTGTGCCTCGGCGTCCGCCAGGGTCGTACCCCCGGCGAGCTCCTCCAGCAGTCCGGAGGCCGTGTGCATCTGGCGCACCACGTCCGGCATCGTCTCCAGGGCCGCGTCCGGCGGGCGGATCACGATGTCCACCCCTTCACCGAGCACGTTCAGCTCAGAGTCGGTGACCAGCGCGGCCACCTCGATGAGCGCGTCATCCGACAGCGAGAGTCCTGTCATCTCGCAGTCGATCCACACCATGCGATCGTTCATGTGTCTCACCCTACGGCCCGCTCCCTCCGGTTAACCCGCCCGTGCGGCCCGACGGGGCGGCGGATCGCGCCGGTCGGGCCTCATGCCGAAGGGGCCCGCACCCGAAGGTGAGGGCCCCGTGTCCTGCCGTCGCCGGACTACGGCGCGCTGCGCTGTCCCGGCAGGCTCGGCCTGCCGGCGGCGTACAGCTCCGCCCGCTCCCGCATCGCCTCCGCGGACAGCGCCGCCGCGGCTCCCAGGCCGTTCGCCGCCGTGCGGCGGGTCTGCATCGGGACCGGGCCCGAGTGCTCCTGGTGCAGGGACTGCGGCGGTCCGACCGGGCCCGTCGGGCCGTCCGGATCCGTGGACCGGTCGGCCTGCGGCCTGCGGGCGCGGTACGCCGCACGGTACGCGGCCGGCGACGAGCCGAGCTGGCGCCGGAAGTGACCGCGCAGCGCGACCGGCGACCGGAAGCCGCAGCGGCCCGCGACCTCGTCCACCGAGTAGTCGGACGTCTCCAGGAGACGCTGCGCCTGCAGCACGCGCTGAGTGATCAGCCACTGCAGGGGGAGCGCTTCCGGTGAGCGAGCGGAACCGGCGGTCGAAGGTGCGGCGGCTCATGTAGGCGCGAGCCGCCAGCGTCTCGACGTCGAACTGCTCGTGGAGATGCTCCAGCGCCCAGGCGACGACCTCCGCGAGGGGGTCGGCGCCGATCTCCTCCGGCAGTGACCGGTCGAGATAGCGCTCCTGGCCTCCGCTGCGCCGCGGCGGGACCACCAGGCGCCGGGCGAGCGCGCCGGCCGCCTCGTTGCCGTGGTCCGTCCGCACGATGTGCAGGCAGAGATCGATTCCGGCCGCCGTACCCGCGGAGGTCAGCACGTCGCCGTCGTCCACGAAGAGCTCTCGTGGGTCGACGTGCACCGACGGATAGCGCTTGGCCAGCGTCGGTGCGTACATCCAGTGGGTGGTCGCCGGACGGCCGTCCAGTAAACCGGCCGCGGCGAGCACGAAGGCACCGGTGCACAGCCCGACTATGCGGGCGCCTTCCTCATGGGCACGGCGCAGTGCGTCGAGTGCCTCCTCAGGTGGTGGCGAGGTGATCGACCGCCAGGCGGGCACGACGACCGTGCCGGCCCTGGAGATCGCTTCCAGGCCATGTGGTGCGGTGAGTTCCAGGCCCCCTGTGGTCCGCAGCGGGCCTTCCTCGCCGGCACACACCAAAAGGCGGTAGCGCGGCACGCCGGCGTCCTGGCGGTCAATCCCGAACACCGACAGCGGAATGGAACTCTCGAAAATGGGGCCGCCGCTGAACAGCAGCACCGCGACGATCTCCTTGCGGCGTCGCCCGGACAGTTTCCGGGCCGCGGTTTCCGGCGCGGCAGTGGAGTCGTGGCTCATCCTGCTAAGCCCCCCTCGGTGGTCGCGGCTCCTCGGTTGTGTCGCTCCTGCACGTTTCCCCTCGGTCCTGCACGAGTCCCCCGCCGTAAGACAAGATCGAATCTACTGTGTCCCGTGACGCCAAGGTGACCAGTTCACTACTCCGCAGAATGTCGACATGGCAACTTGGCGTGAAGCATTCGATCACGAAGCGTTGCACTCGTGGGCGCCGCAGGGAAGTGCGCCTCGTGGCAGTGGCCAATCCACGTAGGGTGCGCGCGCCCTCCGTACCCCTTTAGGTGCAGGTCGAACGGGGGTTGGGGGGTCGTTCGAGCAAGGGATGCGCCACTACCGGAAGTTGGCTGAAAAGAAGCGTAGGTGTACGCGCAAACCGGTCAGTCGACCGGCTTGCCTCCCCCACTGTGACGAGCGCCTCGGTGAACTCCCGTGCCGTTCCCGCCCCGTGGGCCGACCCGCGCCCCCGTTCCGCTCCCGCGCCCCGTGGCCCCCGCGCTCCCCGTGCCGCCCGGACCGGTCCTCCCGTGTCGTCCGTGCCGGTGCGGGGCACGCCGGCGCCCGTGCGGGCGCGCCGTGCTCCGCCGCTCCTCGGCCAGGATCGCCGCCCCCCGCTCGGACTGACGCAGCAGGATCACACAGACGCCCGTCACGGCCGCGAGCCCGAGAGCGGTACCGGCCGCTCCGGCCAGCGAGCTGCCGTACCAGAGCAGGACCGCCGGGACGAGGACGCAGGCGAAGGCCGCCCAGCGGACCACGTCGCTCACCGTGTCCACGGCGCCGGGTGCCGGGGCGCGCGAAGGGGAGCGTGTTCCCGATCGCGATCCCGGGCGTGATCCGGAAGGTGGCGCGGGGGCCGGGGAGGGGGCGGGGCGAGCCGCTGGGACGGGGGGCGCCTGGGGTGCGGAGGGGCGGGGGCTCCAGTCGGGTCCGGACACGTGCTGCTCCCTGGTGCTCCGGTGTTCTCCGTGCTTCACGCGGCGTTTGATCTCCGCCGCGTGCCCCCTCCGCGGCGGCTGCGACCGGTTCAACGCGTGTTCGACCCGCCGGTCACTGCCCGGCGGGTGGGGCGTGTGTCCGTACGGGGGCCGCCGGGCGCCGTACGGAGGCGGATCTCCCCGTTCGCGGGCGCCGGTGCAAATTCACGGGGTGCCCTGCGCAAACCGCCTGTACGGGGCAGCAACCATTGCGTTACGGGCACCCTCTCGTGCATGCTCCCTGGAATGCCGCGTAAGGCGCGCGGGATCTGGGCGGAGGAGGCTTGCCGCCGTACCCTTGGGGGTATGGGGTTGGGAAGATGTTTCCCAGACACAGCTCTGCCGTTCGTTGTCGTCCCCACAACTGAGGATCCAAACGCCGAGACACCCATGGCCGGTCACGAATTCTTCGATCCCGCGGACCGCAAGCGCCCGCTCGCCGATCCCACGGCGGCCGAGCCCCTGGCGGCGGAAGAACCCCGCCATTCCTGCGATCCCGCTTTCAAGCACGGCGTCGTCGTCGGTTTCGACGGTTCGACGTCCAGCGAGCGCGCCCTCGCCTACGCGATCGGGATGGCCCACCGCTCTGGTTCGGGCCTGATCATCGTCCATGTGGCCAACCGGCTGCCCACCACGGTGTGGGCGGGCTGCGAGCCGCCGGTCTTCGTCGACGTCCCCGACCACCGCACCGAGGTGCTGGGGCTCGAGCTCGCCTGCGCCGAGTACCTCTCCGAGGTGCCCTGGATCCTGGTCGAGCGCGGCGGCGACATCTGCCACGAACTCGAGGAAGTGGGCCGGGAGTACGAGGCGGACGCGATAGTCGTCGGATCCACGCACGGCATCGTCGGACGCATCTTCGGCTCGGTCGCCGGACGCCTCGCCAAGCGCGCCAAGCGCCCCGTCATCGTCATTCCCTGACGCCCCGTCCGCCCCACGAGCCCGTCTGGGCGCTCTCCGTGCGGTCAGTGAACCTACTGACGCGTAGAGGTGTTTGTGCCTTTGTGAAGGGCATATACGGGACGCCGGTCCTACGCGGCGACCGGTACGGCGCAGCACAACTGCACAGGCATGAAGGGAGCCCGCCGTGGACAACGACGTCTCTGCGGGAAACACCACCACGATCGTAGGAAGACTCGCGCTCGGCGTGACCCTGCTGGCCTTCGGCCTCGGGTACACCGACCTGATCGACGGAGTGACGGCGGCCGACGCCGTGTCACTGGCCCACTACGTAGGCGGCGTCGCGCTCTTCGTCGCCGGTCTGCTCGCTCTCCGCGACCGTGACACGGCGAACGGAACGGCCTTCACGGGAATCGGCGCCCTCTGGTTCACCTGGGCCGTCTCGGCCGGCGGCCAGGTCTCCGACAACGCGGCGGGGCTCTTCCTGCTGCTCTTCGCGCTCGTCGTGCTCTCACTCGCCCTCGCGGGCGGCGACACCCTCGGTCAGGGCGTCTACGGACTGTTCTTCGTCTCCCTGCTGCTGCTCGCCGTCGGCCGTTTCGCCGACAGCTCCGCCCTGGGCAAGGCCGGCGGCTGGTTCGCCGTCGCGGCCGGCGCCGTCGCCTGGTACGCGGCGACCGCGGCTCTCGCCCACTGGCCCACCGCTCTTCCGCGACGCGCCGCCGGCCGGGGGGTGACGGCCACCGGCTGACCTCGGCGCGGGCCGGGGTATTGGGCGGCTCCGGCCCTTGAAGAACGATCCCCGTGCGCGGGTGGTGCGCACGGGGATCGTCCATGTCCGGTCGCCGGAAGGGGACTTGCCCGGCGGGGGACGGGGGTGGCGGACCGCAGGGGCGGTCCGCCGACTACTCGACGGTGACCGACTTGGCCAGGTTGCGCGGCTTGTCGATGTCCCGGCCGAGCGCCAGCGCCGTGTGGTAGGCGAGGAGCTGGAGCGGGATGCCCATCAGGATCGGGTCGAGCTCGTCCTCGTTCTTCGGGACGACGATCGTCTGGTCGGCCTTCTCCTGGTGGCGGTGTGCGACGGCGAGGATCTGGCCGCTGCGGGCCTTGATCTCCTCCAGGGCGGCGCGGTTCTTCTCCAGCAGGTCGTCGTCGGGGACGATCGCGACCGTGGGGAGCGCCGGCTCGATGAGCGCCAGCGGACCGTGCTTGAGCTCGGAGGCCGGGTACGCCTCGGCGTGGATGTACGAGACCTCCTTGAGCTTCAGGGAGGCCTCACGGGCCACCGGGTAGCCCCGGACGCGGCCGATGAAGAGCATCGAGCGGGCCTCGGCGTACTGCTCGGCCAGCTTCTTGATCTCGTCCTCCTGCTCCAGGATCTCGGCGATCTGGGCGGGGAGCCTGCGCAGGCCCTCGATGATCCGCTTGCCGTCGCGGACCGAGAGGTCGCGGGTGCGGCCGAGGTGCAGGGCGAGCAGCGCGAAGGCGACGGTGGTGTTGGTGAAGCACTTCGTGGAGACGACGCAGACCTCGGGGCCGGCGTGCACGTACATGCCGCCGTCCGCCTCGCGGGCGATCGCCGAGCCGACGACGTTGACGACGCCGAGGACCCGGGCGCCCTTGCGCTTGAGCTCCTGCACGGCGGCGAGGACGTCGTACGTCTCACCGGACTGGGAGACCGCGATGTAGAGGGTGTCGGGGTCGACGACCGCGTTGCGGTAGCGGAACTCGGAGGCCGGCTCGGCGTCCGCGGGGATACGGGCCAGCTCCTCGATCATCTGGGCGCCGATCATGCCCGCGTGGTACGAGGTGCCGCAGCCGAGGATCTTCACGCGGCGCACGGCGCGCGCGTCGCGGGCGTCCAGGTTCAGGCCGCCGAGGTGCACGGTCGAGAACCGGTCGTCGATGCGGCCGCGCAGCACGCGGTCCACGGCCTCGACCTGCTCGTGGATCTCCTTGTGCATGTACGTGTCGTGGCCGCCCATGTCGTACGAGGCGGCCTCCCACTCGACGGTGGTCGGCTCGGAGGTCGTCCGGGTGCCCTCGGTGGTGTACGTCCGGAAGTCGTCGGCCTTGAGGGTGGCCATCTCGCCGTCGTCCAGCGTGACGATCTGGCGGGTGTGGGTGACCAGGGCGGCGATGTCCGAGGCGACGAACATCTCCTTCTCGCCGATGCCGAGCACGACGGGGGAGCCGTTGCGCGCCACCACGATGCGGTCGGGGAAGTCGGCGTGCATCACCGCGATGCCGTAGGTGCCCTCGATGACCCGCAGCGCCTCGCGGACCTTGTCCTCCAGCTTCTCCTGCTGGGAGCGGGCGACGAGGTGGGTGAGGACCTCGGTGTCGGTCTCGGAGAGGAACTCGATGCCATCGGCTTCGAGCTTCTTCCGCAGGTCGGAGGCGTTGTCGATGATGCCGTTGTGGACGACCGCGACCTTGTTGTCGGCGGACATGTGGGGGTGCGCGTTCACGTCGGAGGGGGCGCCGTGCGTGGCCCAGCGGGTGTGGGCGATGCCGGTGGTGCCGGCGAAGCGCTTGGGGACCTTCGCCTCCAGGTCGCGGACCCGGCCCTTCGCCTTGACCATCTTCAGGCCGGCCGACTTCGGGGAGGTGACGACTATGCCCGCCGAGTCGTAGCCGCGGTACTCCAGGCGCTGAAGGCCCTCCAGGAGCAGCGGCGCCACGTCACGCCTGCCGATGTATCCGACGATTCCGCACATATATACGTATTCCTCAGCCGTAGACAATGCGGCGCAGCTGCCTGAGGGTGAGCTCGGGCGGCGCGACCGCGCGGTACTTCAGGTCCGCCTCGATCCGTTCGAAGATCGACTCGTTCACCAGGCCCTGGGCCTGGAGTTCGCGGTGGCGGCGGCGGACGAACTCCTGGGCCGTCTCGTCGAAGTAGGCGAGAACGTCCTGGATCACCCGCAGCGCCTCGCCCCGGTTCAGGGGGGTCGACCGTGTCAAATGATCAACGAGTTCGTCGTGCACCCGTTGATCCTGGGGTACGGGAAGATGATGCGCAAGAATCCTGCCCGATATCGGGCAAGTGCTTGTTGAATCTCTCATGGTGTGCTGTTTGCAGGCTGTCCATCCGGCGTCCTGCGTCCCGTCGATTGCCCGGAGCAACTTCTGGAGCCATGGACACTCCACGCATGGGCGTACCCGAGCAGCTCGCCGAGAAGATGACCATGGCCGAGCAGCACGAGTACCTTCGCGCCAGGTTCTCCCGGCGCAACATGATCAGAGGCGGTGCCGTGACCATCGGCGCCGTCGCGGGCGGGGCCTTCGTGCCCGGCGCCGCACAGGCCGCCGTCCCGGCGCAGCGGACGGCCGCTCCGGCCGCCACGGACAAGGTCGACGGCGCGCTCGTCGCCCCCTTCGGCCGCCACCTCGCCTTCGGCAACGACCCGCGCACCGAGATGACCGTCTCCTGGCAGGTGCCGACGGCCGTCGGCAAGCCCTACATCCGCATCGGCGCCCACCCCTGGGACCTCTCGCGCAAGATCGAGGCCGAGGTGCGCACCCTCCACACCCCGGCCGGCGTGGGCGCGAGCGGCGACCACACCCAGTACTACCTGCATGCCAAGCTCACCCACCTGCGCCCCGGCAGGACCTACTACTACGGCGTCGGCCACGCGGGCTTCGACCCGGCCCAGCCCCACCTCCTCGGCACGCTCGGCACCTTCACCACCGCGCCCGACCGCGCCGAGCCCTTCACCTTCACCGCCTTCGGCGACGAGGGCGTCGGCTACCACGGCCTCGCCAACGACGCCCTGCTGCTCGCCCAGAACCCGGCCTTCCACCTGCACGCCGGCGACATCGCCTACGCCGACCCGGCGGGCCAGGGCAAGACCGCCGACACCGGCTTCGACTCGCGCATCTGGGACCAGTTCCTCGCCCAGACCGAGACGGTCGCCAAGCAGGTGCCGTGGATGCCGGCGTACGGCAACCACGACATGGAGGCCTGGTACTCGCCCAACGGCTACGGCGGCGAGGAGGCCCGCTGGACGCTTCCGGACAACGGACCCGACAAGGCCAACCTGCCGGGCGTCTACTCCTTCGTCCACGGCAACACGGCGATCATCTCGCTCGACGCCAACGACATCTCCTTCGAGATCCCGGCCAACCTCGGCATCTCCGGCGGCACCCAGACCACGTGGCTGGAGGCGCAGCTCAAGAAGTACCGCGCCTCGAAGGACATCGACTTCGTCGTGGTCTTCTTCCACCACTGCGCGTACTGCACCTCCACGGCGCACGCCTCGGAGGGGGGCGTGCGACAGGAGTGGGTGCCGCTGTTCGAGAAGTACACCGTCGACCTGGTGATCAACGGCCACAACCACCAGTACGAGCGCACGGACGTGATCAAGGGGAACGCGGTCACCAAGAAGCTGCCGATCGGCGGCACGGCGTACACCGAGACCGAAGGTGTCGTGTACGTGACGGCGGGCGCGGCCGGCCGCAGCCTGTACGCGTTCACCGCCCCCGAGTCCTACGAGGGCAAGGAGAACGAGGTCGAGTCGGTCGCCTCCTTCGTCAACCTCAAGGACGGCAGGCAGAACGAGACGGTCACCTGGTCGCGCGTGCGCTACCTCAACTACTCGTTCCTGCGCGTCGACGTCCAGCCGGCCCCGAAGGGACGCCTGGCCACCCTGAAGGTCCGTGGCATCGCCGAGACCGGCGCCGAGGTCGACCACTTCACGATCGCCCGCCGGGCCAAGTAGCCTCCGGGGCCGCGTGCCGGCGCGCACGGGACCCCGTCGGACCACCGGCACCAGGTACGCCCGGAAGGCGGGGCGTACCGCCTCCCTGACCGGCGGCCGGCCCCCGCGCGGCGGTCCTCGGGCGCCCGTTCCTACAGGCGCTTGAGGACCGCCTGCTTGGCCAGCGCGAACTCCTCGTCCGTCAGGACGCCCTCCCTGTGCAGCTCGCCCAGTTCGCGCAGCCTGCGCAGGAGGGCGTCGTGGTCGGCCCCGGGCTCCCCTCCCGCGGCCGCCTCCCCGTCGGGCTCCCCGGCCGGGCGGTCCTCCACGGCCGCCGCCGGATGCGGCAGCCGCACCTGCACGGCCGCCGCCACCAGCGCCATCAGCGGGTCCCGCTTGAAGCCCCACAGCTCAACGGAGTTGGGGTCGTACTTCGGCGGCGCCTTCGTGTCGCCGCCGCGCACGGTGAAGCGCAGACAGCCGTTCTCCAGTCCGGCCGCCGGCCGCCACTCGACGGCCGTTATGTCGGCGAGCGCGAGCGTCCGGGCGCCCGCCGCGGACTTCGCCTCCTCCGTCTTCCAGTTCCACTCCAGACGTACGCGCTCGCCGTCGAAGCTCGCCGTGCCGTCCCCGGCGGACGCGGACAGCGGCACCGCCGGGCCGGGCAGCAGATAGCCGTCGACCGCGGCGGTGGGCACCTGGTCGAGGAGCAGCGCGCCCCGCACCTCGTCCACGAAGTACTCGGCGACGCCGAGACGGTCGCCCTCCACCGCGAGCTGATACGGGTCGTTCGGCTCCGCGAGCTTGCCGCCCGTCGCCTGGAGCAGCGGGTCGGCGCCGTCGCGCAGCCGGAGCCTGAGCCGCCCGGCCTTCCTGCCCTGCTCCAGCGAGACACCCGCCAACGCGCCCAGCGGCACGGTGAGTTCACCCAGCGTCCGGCGCAGCAGGCTGACGTTCTTGTCCCGTCCCGGGGTCAGCCGCAGTGTGTCGCCGTCGAAGATCCACGTGCCGTCCCGCTGGATGATTTCCGCCATGGGGAGGATTGTTCCACCGCGACTGAGGCAGAGTGGTCTCGACCAATCAGAGGTATCGGCCACAACGAAGGGCACGGCGGGGAGAACGGCCGAGGACGGGCCGGGAGAGCCTTCGCCGGGCACCGAAGGGAGCGCATGTGAGACAGCACCACAGAACGCCCCGCCTTCTCGGTACGCTGCTGCTCGTGGCGGCGGCCGGCTTCTCGCTCACGGGCGCGGCGCCGCACGACGGGGCAGCCGCCCCGCCGGTCCGCGTCGTCCCGGCCCCCGCCTCCGTCGAGCCGGGCGGAGCCCCGTACCGCGTCACCGGTGAGACCCGCATCCGCGTCGACGACTCGCCCGCGGCCCGCGCGGTCGGCGAGTACCTCGCGGACATCCTGCGGCCCTCCACCGGATACCGGCTGCCGGTCGCCTCGCACGGAGCCGGAGGGATCCGGCTGCGGCTCGGCGGCAAGGGGCTCGGCGACGAGGGCTACCGCCTGGACAGCGGGGCCTCGGGCGTCACCGTCACGGCGGGCAGGCCCGCGGGCCTCTTCCACGGCGTGCAGACCCTGCGTCAGCTTCTGCCCGCCGCCGTCGAGAAGGACTCCGTCCAGCGCGGCCCCTGGCTGATCGCCGGCGGCACCATCAGGGACACCCCGCGCTACGCCTACCGCGGGGCCATGCTCGACGTCTCCCGGCACTTCTTCACCGTCGCCCAGGTCAAGCGCTACATCGACGAACTGGCCCTGTACAAGGTCAACAAGCTGCATCTGCACCTGAGCGACGACCAGGGCTGGCGCATCGCCGTCGACTCCTGGCCCCGGCTCGCGGCCCACGGCGGCTCCACCCAGGTCGGCGGCGGACAGGGCGGCTTCTACACCAAGGCGGACTACCGCGAGATCGTCCGGTACGCCTCCTCGCGCTATCTGGAGGTCGTCCCGGAGATCGACATGCCGGGACACACCAACGCCGCCCTCGCCTCGTACGCGCAGCTGAACTGCGACGGGATCGCGCCGGACCTCTACACCGGCACCGAGGTCGGCTTCAGCTCGCTGTGCGTGGGCAAGCCGGTGACGTACGGATTCGTGGACGACGTGATCCGGGAGCTGGCCGCGCTCACCCCCGGCGGGTACCTCCACATCGGCGGCGACGAGGCGCACTCCACCAGCCACGCCGACTACGTGACCTTCATGGACAAGGTCCAGCCGATCGTCGCGAAGTACGGCAAGAAGGTGATGGGCTGGCACCAGCTCACCGGGGCCGCCCCGGCCAAGGGCGCCCTCGCGCAGTACTGGGGGCTCGACGACACCGCTGCCGAGGAGAAGGCGCAGGTCGCCGCGGCAGCGCGGAACGGGACCGGGCTCGTGCTGTCGCCCGCGGACCGGCTCTACCTCGACATGAAGTACACCGCCGACACCCCGCTCGGGCAGGACTGGGCCGGTCTGGTCGAGGTGCGGCGCGCCTACGACTGGGACCCCGGGAGCTATCTGCCCGGCGTGCCCGCCTCGGCCGTCAAGGGCGTCGAGGCACCGCTGTGGACGGAGACGATCGTGAACTCCGCCGACATCGACGTCATGGCCTTCCCGAGGCTGCCCGGGGCCGCCGAACTCGGCTGGTCCCCCGCCGCCACGCACGACTGGGACACCTACAAGGTGCGCCTAGCCGCCCAGGCGCCCCGCTGGGACGCCCTCGGCATCGGGTACTACCACTCGCCCCAGGTCCCCTGGCCGGCGAGGTAGGGGACATAACGACGGGCGCCCCGGAGGACCGTCTCCGGGGCGCCCGCCCGTCTTCGGAGCCCCGCACGGGGCCCGCCGCTCAGAACCCGGCGATCGGGTTCTTCAAGGTGCCGATCAGCTGCAGCGCGCTCGACGGGTCCGCCAGATCGACCATCTGCCGGTTGTCGCGGAGCTGGAGCCGGTTGAGGCAGGACAGCGCGAACTCGGGCGCGAACAGGTCGTACTGCCGGAACTTGTCCTCCAGTTCGGGCGTTGCCTCCTGGTACGCGCGCACCGACTCGGCGACCGTCCGCCAGAAGTCCTCCTCGGAGAGGACTCCCTCCTCCGCGAGCTGGGCGGCCAGGAAGCGGAAGAAGCAGTCGAAGACGTCGGTGAAGATCGACAGCAGCTTCGTGTCCTCGGGGACGTCGACGCGGATCCGTTCGACCGCGGGCGGCAGCACCGCCTGCGGGTCCATGACCACGATCTCCTCGGCGATGTCCTTGTAGACCGCCCGCCGCACCGCCCCGTCCTGAAGGACGAGGATGACGTTCTCGCCGTGCGGCATGTAGACCAGGTCGTAGGCGTAGAAGCTGTGCAGCAGCGGGGTGAGGTAGGCGCGCAGATAGCCGCGCAGCCACTCCACCGGCGTCAGCCCCGACCGCTCGATCAGCGCGGCCGCGAACGAGGCGCCCTCGTGGTCGACATGGACGAGGGACGCCATCGTCGCCAGGGACTCGCCCTCACCCAGCGAGGGGACCGGGCTCTCGCGCCACAGCGCGGCCAGCATCTTGCGGTACGGGGAGTACCGGTCGGTCGCCGCCTCGTACTCCAGGTGCCGGTAGCCGACGGCCGCCCGCTCACGGATGACCGACAGGCCGGTGGACTTCAGCACCGGGTCGCTCTCGACGAGCTGGACCAGCCAGTCGTTGATGGCCGGGGTCGCCTCCATGTAGGCGGCGGACAGACCCCGCATGAAGCCCATGTTCAGGACGCTGAGCGCCGTCTTCACGTAGTGCTTGTGCGGGCTGCTGGTGTTGAAGAACGTCCGGATGGACTGCTGGGCCAGGTACTCGTCGTCGCCCTCGCCGAGCGGGACCAGACGCCGCTGGGCGACCTCGGCCGCGAACGTCACGGACAGCTTGTTCCACCACTGCCAGGGGTGGACGGGTATGAGGAGGTAGTCCTCGGGGTCGAGCCCCTGCCCGCGCAGGATCCCGTCGAACCGCTCGACCGTCTCCGCGCCCAGCTCGCCCTGCACGAAGGACTCGTACTCGATGCCGACGCCCGCCGTGAAGGCGGCCCGCGAGCGGTGCGCCGCCAGCCACAGCAGCCGCACCGGGTGAGCGGTCTCGGGAGCGTAGGCGAGGTAGTCGTGCACGCCGAAGCCCAGCCGCCCGTTGTTGGCGACGAAGCAGGGGTGTCCCTCGGTCATGCCGGTCTCGATGGCCTGGAACCCGGCGCCGGCCAGCTCGCGGACCGTGACCGGCGGCTTGGTGAGCTTGTAGCAGGTGCCCGCGAGGGTGGAGGAGATCTCCTCCAGGTAGACCGGCAGGATCTCGTCGCTCAGGCCGAGCGACGTCTTCAGCTCGATGAAGAACTCCAGCGCCGACAGCGGGAGTTCCTCGCCGTCGCGGTGCCGCGTGATGGACTCGGCGGCCACCTGCCAGTGGTCGAGCATGCGCCGGGCCGCGGTGAACCGGTAGCGCGTGAGCCCGTCGTCGCCGAGGACCTCGTAGCGGCCGTCCGGCAGGCTCCGCGGGGTGATCAGCCGCTCGTGGGCGAACTCGGCGAGCGCCTTGCGCAGGAGGAGGCGGTTGGCTTCGGCCCAGCGCTCGGGGGAGAGGTGGGCGGCACTCGTGACGGCGCTCACGCGGCCACCGCCTTCGCGAACTGCTCCCGGGTGCAGAAGCTCAGCAGCGCCTTCTTCTCCGGCTTCTGGATCTCCCGGGCCGGCACGAAGCCGACGGCCTCGTTGAGCGCGTGCACGGCCGTGTTGGCAACGTCGGGCTCGACGACGACGCGTTCGGTCGCGGGGTCGGCGAACAGGTGCTCCATCACCGAGGTGATCACGGCCCGGGTGAAGCCGTGCACGGGGGTGTCGCTCGGGGCGACCAGGAAGTGCATGCCGACATCGCCCGGCCGCGGCTCGTACAGGCCGACGAGTTCGACGTACCGGGGGTCGTAGCGCTCCATCAGGAAGACGGGCTCGCCGTCCAGGAGACCGAGGAACGCGTCGTGGTGGTCACTGGCCGCGATGGCCATGTACTCGCGCTCCACGTCGTGCAGCTTCGCCTCCTGCATCATCCAGAAGGCTGCCTTGGGATGGGTCACCCACCGGTGCAGCACCGGCGCGTCCTCGACGGGGTCGAGGGGCCGGACGGTGAAGGTGCCGATGGCGGTGGCGGTGGTCATACGGAGAACTCCTGGAACGCGATGGCCTTTTCGACCGGGTAGTACTCGGTGCCGAGCAGCTCGCGGATGATGGACGCGTTGCGGTACGGGCCCATGCCGAGGTCCGGCGAGGTGATCGAGTGGGTGTGGACGCCGGCGTTCTGCAGGAAGATCCCGCCGCCCGTGACGTCGATGGCGTAGTTGCGGGCCACGTCGAAGTTGCCCTGGCCGTCGTAGCGGAGCCGGTCGCGGACCGGCGCGAGGAACGCGGGCTCGGCGTAGCGGTATCCGGTGGCCAGCACCAGGCCCGTCGAGCTCAGCTCGTAGTCCTTGCCCTGCTCCTGCTGGCGCAGGCCCAGGGTGTACGTGCCCGTGCCCTGCTCGTGGCGCGCGCTCTCCAGCGAGGAGTTGGTCAGCAGCCGGGCGGGGACGGGGCCGCCGAGGTTCTTCTGGTAGAGCAGGTCGAAGATCGCGTCGATCAGCTCGCCGTCGATGCCCTTGAACAGGCCCTTCTGCTCCGACTGGAGGCGGTAGCGGGTCGCCTCGGGCAGCGCGTGGAAGTAGTCGATGTACTCCGGGGAGGTCATCTCCAGCGTCAGCTTGGTGTATTCGAGGGGGAAGAAGCGCGGCGAGCGGGTCACCCAGTTCAGCCGGTAGCCGTGGACGTCGATCTCGCTCAGCAGGTCGTAGAAGATCTCGGCGGCGGACTGGCCGCTGCCGACCAGCGTGATCGAGTCCTTGGCCTGGAGCTCCCGCTTGTTCTGCATGTAGCGGGAGTTGTGGATGAAGTCGCCGCCGAGGTCCGCGCAGGACTCCGGGACGTGCGGCGAGGTGCCGGTGCCGAGGACCAGGTGCCGGGCGCGGAACAGCTCGCCGGCCTCGGTGCGCACGGTGTACACCTCGTCCTCGTACGTCACCTCCGCGACCGTCGTCCCGAAGCGGACGCTGCTCAGCCTGGACGCGGCCCAGCGGCAGTAGTCGTCGTACTCGACCCGCAGCGGGTAGAAGTTCTCGCGGATGTAGAACGAGTAGAGCCGGCCCGATTCCTTCAGGTAGTTGAGGAAGGAGTACGGGGAGGTCGGGTCGGCGAGGGTGACCAGGTCCGACATGAACGGGGTCTGAAGGTGCGCGCCCTCCAGGAACATGCCCGAGTGCCACTCGAAGTGGGGCTTCGACTCCAGGAAGACACCGCTGAGTTCGGCGATCGGCTCGGTCAGGCACGCGAGGCCGAGGTTGAAGGGCCCGAGCCCGATTCCCACGAAGTCGTAGGTGGTGTCCGTGGGTTCAGCAAGCGCGGTCAAGGGACTCTCCCAGGTACTGCTCGGCGTGGCCGGCGATCAGGTCGAGGACGGCGGTGATGTCGGCCTCGGTGGTCTCGGGGTTGAGCAAGGTGAACTTCAGGTAGTGGCGTCCGCCGACCTTGGTGCCCGCGACGACGGCGTCACCGGAGGCGAACAGGGCCTTGCGGGCGTACAGGTTGGCGCGGTCGATCTCGGCCGGGTCGGTGACGGCGGCCGGGATGTACCGGAAGACGAGGGTGGACAGCGAGGGCCGTACGACGACGTCGAAGCGCGGGTCGGCGGCGAGCAGCTTCCAGCCCTCGGCGGCCAGGTCGCAGACCTCGTCGAAGAGCTCGCCGATGCCGTCGGCGCCCATGACGCGCAGTGTCATCCACAGCTTGAGCGCGTCGAAGCGGCGGGTGGTCTGGAGGGACTTGTCGACCTGGTTGGGGATGCGCTCGGCGACCATGCGGCGCGGGTTGAGGTACTCCGCGTGGTAGGTGGCGTGGCGCAGGGTCGCGGCGTCGCGGACCAGCAGGGCGGAGGAACTCACCGGCTGGAAGAAGGACTTGTGGTAGTCGACGGTGACGGAGTCGGCCCGCTCGATGCCGTCGATGCGGTCCCGGTTCTTCAGCGAGGTGAGCAGTCCGCAGCCGTAGGCCGCGTCCACGTGCATCCAGGTGCCGAACTGGGAGCACAGTTCGGCGATCTCGGGCAGCGGGTCGATGGAACCGAAGTCGGTGGTGCCCGCGGTGGCGACGACGGCCATGGGCACGAGGCCGTCCTGCCGGCAGCGCTCCAGCTCGTGGGCGAGGGCGACGGTCTGCAGGCGCTTGTCGTGGTCGACGGGGATCGAGACGACGGACTCGGGGGCGAGGCCGAGGAGTTTGGCCGACTTCTTGACGCTGAAGTGGCTGACCTCGGAGGCGAAGATCCGCAGATCGGCGAGGCTCTCCGCCTTGGCCTCCTCGCGGGCCAGGAGCAGGGCCTGGAGGTTGGACTGGCTGCCGCCGCTGGTGAACACGCCGTCGGCGGCCGGGCCGAGACCGATGCGCTCGTTCGTCCAGTCGACGAGCCTGCGCTCGATGAGGGTGCCGCCGGCCGACTGGTCCCAGGTGTCCAGCGAGGAGTTGACGGCGGACAGGACGGCCTCGCCGAGCACGGCCGGGATGACGACCGGGCAGTTGAGGTGGGCGAGGTAGCGCGGGTGGTGGAAGTAGACCGCGTCCCGGAGGTAGACCTCTTCCAGCTCGTCGAGGACGGCCGTCGTGTCGTGCAGGGGCTTGTCGAGGTCGATCCCCTCGATGCGGGGGGCGAGTTCGTCGACCGTGACACCCGTGAACGGGCGGTCGGTGGCGGCGAGTTTGGCGGCCACCCGCTCGACCCCTTCGGTCACGGAACGGCGGTACCGGTCCGCGGTGGTGTCGTTGAGCAGGTGCGAGCGCATGTGGGGGTCCTCCGTGCGGGGGAGAGAGTCCGAGCGGGACACGGGAAAGGGCGAGGTCGCGACGTTCGACTTAGGTTAGCCTAACCTAAGTCGATCACGCTCCTCACCCTTTCCCGTCCTTCGTGACGTACGCCTCTTTCCGGAGCGCCAGACCGTGAGGGGGATCGGAACTACTCGCCCAGCTCCCGCAGTTGTTCCTCGGTCAGGCCCTGCCGCCAGTACCCGACGAAGGTGACCCGGCGGCGGTCGATGCCGCGCTCGCCCACGAGATGGCGGCGCAGTTGCCGTACGCACCCGGACTCGCCCGCGATCCAGGCGTAGGGGGCCTCGGCGGGCGGGAGCCGCGCGCCGCGCAGGGCGTCGAGCGCCAGGGGCGGCTTCCCGGCCGTGTGGTCGTCCCGGACCAGCCAGGTGATCTCGGCGTCTGCCGGGGTGGCCAGGTCCTGGATGTCACCGGCGTGCGCGACCTCCAGCCAGGCCCGCACCCGCAGGCCCGCCGGGAGCGATTCGAGGATGGCGGAGACCGCGGGAAGGGCCGTCTCGTCGCCCCACAGGACCACGAGGTCGGCGTCCGCGGGCGGCCGGAAGCGGATCGCCCGGTTGTCCGCCACGGCGGGGCCGAGCAGGATCACCCGGTCGCCCGCCCGGGCCCCGGACGCCCAGCGCGAGGCGGGCCCGGCGGGGACGCGGGCGCCCGGCTCCAGGCCGTGCAGTGCGAAATCGATGTCGATCTCGTCGGGGTCCCGGCGCAGCGCCCGCAGGGTGTACGAACGCATCACCGCCCGTACGTCGTCGGGCAGTTCGCGCCAGGCCTGCCACCAATCGTCGCCGAGCTCGACGGGGACGGCGGGCTCCGTCTGGCCGGGGTGCGGCAGGAACAGGGACAGGGACTGGTCGCGTCCGTGCGAGTGGAACGCGCGCAGCTCGGGCCCCGCGAAGGTCACCCGGACCAGAGACGGGCCGAGCCGCCTCGTCCGTACGACCCTGAGGGCGAAGAAACGGAACGGGGCGGCCACGGCCGTCGTCATGAGTGCTCCTGAGGTGATGTCAGGCGGGCGCGGAGGCGGGTCAGGCGACCTTCTTCGCGTTCTCGATGGCCTCGGCGAGGTTGTCGAGGATCGGAGTGCACTTGTCGTACGACAGGATCGCCTCGGGCGTCCGGGCGATGACCTGGCCGGCCTTGACGGCGGGCAGCTTCTTCCAGGTGGCCTCGGTGATGTCGGCGGGCTGGATGGTCGCGCTGCGGTCGTCCATGATGATGATGTCGGCCGGGTACTTGTCGACGTTCTCCCAGCTCAGGTTCTCGAACCAGCCGCCGCTGGCCTTGAGGGCCTTGGCGGAGGGTTCGACGATGTTCACGCCGAGCGCCTTGAAGTACTCCAGGTCGATGGAGAGGTTGGAGCCGGAGACGTAGAAGATGTCCTGGCTCGCGGAACCGGCCAGCACCTTGATCTCCGGGCGGGCCTTGGCGGCCTTGCGCAGCCGCTCGGCGGCCGCCTCGAACTTCTTCTTCGCCTCGACGATCTTCGCGGACTTCACGTCGGCGCCCAGGGACTGGGCCAGCGCGTACATGCGCTCCAGGGACTGCGGCATCTGGCGGTCGTAGACGGAGATGCCGACGCTCGGCGCGAGCTTGAGGATCTTGTCCTTGGACTCCTCGGGGACGTACCAGAGGGTGCCCGCGCTGTCGAACATCGTGGAGATCAGCACGTCGGGAGCCAGGCCCGCGTACTTCTCGATGTTGAACTGGCCCCACTCGTTGCCGAGGACCGTCAGCTTGCTGACGTCCATGTCGCCGGCCTGGACGTCGGCCTTGCCGTCCTTGGTCGTCGTCGGGCCGAACACGCCCTTGACCTCGACGCCGTAGTCGAACAGGGCGGCGGCGACACCGGTGAAGGCGACGATGTTCGCCGGGGTCTTGTCCAGCTTCACGGTCGTGCCGCGGTCGTCCTTGAACGTCCAGGGGCTGGCCTTCGCCGCGGCCTTGCCCGTGTCCGAGCCGCTCTTTTTCGAGGCGTCGTCGTCACCGCAGGCGGCGAGGACGGCGCCGAGGCCGAGGACGCCGCCCGCGGCGAGGATGCCGCGGCGGGAGAGCTGAGTGGCACGGGCGTTGGACATGAATGTGGCTGCTTTCGACATGGGGCGGAGAAGATCCACCGGGTCAGTTCGAAGGTAGGTTAGCCTAACCTCAGCTCTTGTCCAGGGGGCGGGGCGTCATGATCGAGTCCGCGATCCACCCGAACGGCCCGGCCGCCGACATCGGGTTTCTCAACTCCCTTGCACCACAGGGCGGTTGACCCTTCGTCCTGTCCGACGCGCCGCGGCCACCGGCGGGCGGGTGCCCGTCGGTGGCCGCGGTGTGCCGGTCGTGCGGGGACTCAGCCCGTGAGCCCCAGTTCCCGGGCGATCAGCATCCGCTGGACCTCGCTCGTGCCCTCGCCGATCTCCAGGATCTTGGAGTCGCGCCACATCCGGGCGACCGGGTACTCGTTCATGAAGCCGTAGCCGCCGTGGACCTGGGTGGCGTCACGGGCGTTGTCGACGGCGACCGTGGAGGAGTACAGCTTGGCGACCGCCGCCTCCTTCTTGAAGGGCTCGCCCGCGACGAGACGGGACGCGGCGTCGCGCCAGCCCACCCGGGCCATGTGCGCCTTCATCTCCATGTCGGCGATCTTGAACTGGATCGCCTGGTTCGCCCCGATCGGGCGCCCGAACGCGTGCCGCTCCTTGGCGTACTTGACGGACTCGTCGACACAGCCCTGGGCGAGACCCGTGGCCAGCGCCGCGATGGCGATGCGGCCCTCGTCCAGGATGCGCAGGAACTGGGCGTAGCCGCGGCCCTCCTCGCCGAGCAGGTTGGCGGCCGGGACGCGCACGTCCGAGAAGGACAGCTCACGGGTGTCGGAGGCGTTCCAGCCGACCTTCGAGTACGGGGCGGCGACCGTGAAGCCGGGGGTACCGGAGGGGACGATGATCGCGGAGATCAGCGGCTTGCCGTCGGGCTTGCGGCCGGTGACCGCGGTGACCGTCACCAGGCCCGTGATGTCCGTGCCCGAGTTGGTGATGAAGCACTTGCTGCCGTTGATGACCCACTCGTTCGTCTCGGGGTCGAGCCGGGCCGTCGTGCGGGTCGCGCCCGCGTCCGAGCCGCCGTCCGGCTCGGTCAGGCCGAAGGCGCCCAGGATCTCGCCGGAGCACAGCCGCGGCAGCCACTCCCGCTTCTGCTCCTCGGTGCCGAAGAGGTGGACGGGCATGGCGCCCAGCGAGACGCCCGCCTCCAGGGTGATGGCCACGGACGAGTCGACGCGGGCCAGTTCCTCCAGGGCGATGCCGAGGGCGAGGTAGTCGCCGCCCATGCCGCCGTACTCCTCGGGGAACGGCAGCCCGAACAGGCCCATGCGGCCCATCTCCCGCACGATCTCGTACGGGAACTCGTGCCGCTCGTAGAAGTCGCCGATCTTCGGCGCCACGACGTCGTGCGCGAACTCCTCCACCGTGCGGCGGAGTTCCTCGAGCTCGGGGGAGAGACGGTGGTCCAGGGACATGCTGTTCACTCCTGGTGGGAGAGGGCTTTGACGGTGCGGGACGGGCTGGGTCGGCCCAGTTGTCCGGCCATCCACACGCTCGTGGCGGTGAGGCGGCCGAGGTCGACCCCGGTGTCGATACCGAGGCCCTGGAGCATCCATACGAGGTCTTCCGTGGCGAGGTTGCCCGTCGCCGACTTCGCGTACGGGCAGCCGCCGAGGCCGCCCGCGGAGGCGTCGACCGTGGCGACGCCGTGCTGGAGGGCGGCCAGGGTGTTGGAGAGCGCCTGGCCGTAGGTGTCGTGGAAGTGCACGCCGAGCGCGCTGGTGGGCACGCCCTCCTCGTTCAGCTCGGCGAGCAGCGCCTGCACATGGCCCGGCGTCGCCACACCGATCGTGTCGCCGAGGCTCAGCTCGTCACAGCCCATGTCCAGCAGCGCCTTGCAGACGCGGACGACCTGATGGACCGGGACGGGCCCCTCCCACGGGTCGCCGAAGCACATCGAGACATAGCCGCGGACGGAGAGCCGCGCCTCCTTGGCGCGGTGCACCACCGGCTCGAACATGGCCAGCGACTCGTCGACCGTCCGGTTGAGGTTGGCCTTCGCGAAGGACTCCGTCGCGCTGGCGAAGACGGCCACGTGCCGGGCGCCGAGCGCCAGCGCCCGGTCCAGCCCGCGCTCGTTCGGCACGAGCACCGGGAGCGCCACCGGCAGATCGGCCACCTGCGGGAACAGCTGCTCCGCGTCGGCCAGTTGGGGCACCCACTTCGGGTGGACGAAGCTGGTCGCCTCGATCGTGGTCAGACCCGCGTCCGCGAGGCGCCGGACGAACTCGGCCTTCACCTCGGTCGGTACGGTCGCCTTCTCGTTCTGGAGCCCGTCGCGCGCGCCGACCTCGTAGATCCGTACCCGGGCGGGCAGGTCCTGGGCGGGTACGGCCATCGGCAGGCCGAGTTCGGAGGTGTTCACGCCGTCTCCTCCTCGGCGGGGGTGATGACCGCGAGGACCTGGTCCATGGCGACCGTCGTGCCCGGTGTGACGTCCAGTTCGCTGACCGTCCCGGCGTGCGGCGCGGAGATGACGTGCTCCATCTTCATCGCCTCGACCACGAGCAGGCTCTGTCCGGCGGCCACCTCGTCGCCGACGGCCACCTTCACGACCGTCACCGTGCCGGGCATGGGGGCGGTCAGCGAGTCGGCGCCGGCGTGCGCGGAGCCGGTGAGCGACGCGGCCACCGGGTCGTGGTCGCGCACGTGCCAGGCGTCGCCGTCGCGGCCGATCCAGTCCGCGGCGCGGTGGAAGGTGTGCCGCACCCCGTCGAGCGTCACGGCGACCCGGTCGGCGGTGACCGTGTGGGTGCCGCGCGGGGTGTACTCCACGGGGTCCGCGACCCGTAGGGAGAAGCCCACCGGCTTCGGCGTGCCGCCGAGCCGCCAGCCGCTCGGCACCGAGAACGGGTCGGTCCAGCCCTCGCCCGACGGGGCCAGAGCGGCGAGCCGGACGGCCGCGGCCGCCTCGTACACCTCATCGGGCACCTCGGACGACACCAGACCGTCGGCCTCCCGCTCGACCAGACCGGTGTCCAGGTCGCCGGCCACCACGTCCGGGTGGGCCAGCAGCCGGCGCAGGAAGCCCGCGTTCGTCTGGACCCCGAGCGTGACCGTGTCGGCGAGGGCGGCCCGGAGCCTGCGCAGCGCCGTCGGGCGGTCGGGCCCGTAGGCGATGACCTTGGAGAGCATCGGGTCGTAGAGGCTGCCGACCTCGGTGCCCTCCGTCAGGCCCGAGTCGGTGCGCACCCCGTCGCCCTGCGGCTCGTGCAGCGCGAGCACCGTGCCCCCGGAGGGGAGGAAGCCGCGCGCCGGGTCCTCGGCGCAGATCCGGGCCTCCACCGCGTGTCCGGTGAGGGTGATGTCCGCCTGCTCGTACGGCAGGTGCTCGCCGGCGGCGACGCGGAGCTGCCACTCGACGAGGTCGAGGCCGGTCACCAGCTCGGTGATCGGGTGCTCCACCTGGAGGCGGGTGTTCATCTCCATGAAGTAGTACGAGGACGGGTCGCCGCCGGGGACGATGAACTCCACCGTGCCCGCGCCCCGGTAGCCGCAGGAGCGGGCGGCCTGGACGGCCGCCTCTCCCATCGCGGCGCGCGTGGCCTCGTCCAGGAGCACGCTGGGCGCCTCCTCGATGATCTTCTGGTGGCGGCGCTGGAGGGAGCACTCGCGCTCGCCCAGGTGCACGACGTTGCCGTGCCCGTCCGCCAGGACCTGGATCTCGATGTGCCGGGGCCGGTCGACCCAGCGCTCGACGAGCAGTGTGTCGTCGCCGAAGGAGGCCCGCGCCTCACGCCGTGCGGCGGCGATCTCGTCGGCCAGCACCTCGGTGTCGCGCACCAGGCGCATGCCCTTGCCGCCGCCGCCCGCGCTCGGCTTCAGGAGCACCGGGACGCCGATCTCGCGGGCGGCCGCGATCAGCTCCGCGTCCGTCAGACCGCTGCCCGAGGAGCCGGGGACGACCGGGACACCGGCCGCCTTCACCGTCTCCTTGGCGCGGATCTTGTCGCCCATCAGGGAGATCGCCTCGGCGGACGGGCCGATGAAGACCAGTCCGGCCTCCGCGCAGGCCCGCGCGAAGGCGGCGTTCTCGGCGAGGAAGCCGTACCCCGGGTGGACCGCCTGGGCGCCGGTGCGGGCCGCCGCCTCCAGCAGCCGCTCCACCGACAGATAGCTCTCCGACGCGGGCGCCGGTCCGATCCGTACCGCCGTGTCGGCCTCCCGGACGTGGCGGGCGTCGGCGTCCGCGTCCGAGAAGACGGCCACCGAGCGCACGCCGAGCGCGCGCAGGGTGCGGATGACGCGTACGGCGATCTCACCCCGGTTGGCCACAAGCACCGTGTCAAACATGGGTCCCCTCACATCCGGAAGACGCCGAACTGGGGGTCACCCAGGGGCGCGTTGGCGCAGGCTGTCAAGGCGAGTCCGAGGACCTGCCGGGTCTCCATCGGGTCGATCACACCGTCGTCCCAGAGCCGGGCGCTCGCGTAGTAGGCGCTGCCCTGCTGCTCGTACTGCCGGCGGATCGGGTCCTTGAAGTCCTCCTCGTCCGCGGCCGGCCACGACTCGCCGCGCGCCTCGATCTGGTCGCGCTTGACGGTCGCGAGCACGGACGCGGCCTGCTCGCCGCCCATCACGGAGATCTTGGCGCCCGGCCACATCCACAGGAAGCGCGGTGAATACGCCCGGCCGCACATCGAGTAGTTGCCCGCGCCGTACGACCCGCCGATCACGACGGTCAGCTTCGGCACGCGGGTGCAGGCCACGGCCGTCACCATCTTCGCGCCGTGCTTGGCGATGCCGCCGGCCTCGTACTGGCGGCCCACCATGAAGCCGGAGATGTTCTGCAGGAACACCAGCGGGATGCCGCGCTGGTCGCACAGCTCGATGAAGTGGGCGCCCTTCTGGGCCGACTCCGAGAACAGGATGCCGTTGTTGGCGACGATCCCGACCGGGTGGCCGTGGATCCGCGCGAAGCCGGTGACCAGGGTCTGCCCGAACTCGGCCTTGAACTCGGCGAAGCGGGAGCCGTCGACCACGCGCGCGATGACCTCGCGCACGTCGTAGGGGGTGCGGGAGTCGACCGGCACCGCGCCGTACAGACCGTACGGGTCGACTTTGGGCTCGGCCGCCGCGGCGACCTCCCAGGGAAGCTCCCCGCGCGCGGGGAGCGTGGAGACGATGGTGCGCACGATCCGCAGCGCGTGGGCGTCGTCCTCGGCGAGGTGGTCGGTGACGCCGGAGGTCCGGGAGTGGACCTCGCCGCCGCCCAGCTCCTCGGCGGTCACCACCTCGCCGGTGGCGGCCTTCACCAGAGGGGGTCCGCCCAGGAAGATCGTCCCCTGGTTCCGGACGATCACGGCCTCGTCGCTCATCGCCGGCACGTACGCGCCGCCCGCCGTGCAGGAGCCGAGGACGGCCGCGATCTGCGGGATGCCGGCGCCGGACATCCGCGCCTGGTTGTAGAAGATCCGCCCGAAGTGCTCGCGGTCGGGGAACACCTCGTCCTGCATGGGCAGGAAGGCGCCTCCGGAATCGACGAGATACACGCAGGGCAGACGGTTCTCCAGCGCGACCTCCTGGGCGCGCAGGTGCTTCTTCACCGTCATCGGGTAGTACGTGCCGCCCTTGACGGTGGCGTCGTTGGCGACGATCACGCACTCGCGCCCGCTCACCCGGCCGATGCCGGCGATGACACCGGCGGCCGGGGCCGCTCCGTCGTACATCCCGTCGGCGGCCAGCGGCGCCAGCTCCAGGAAGGGGGAGCCGGGGTCGAGGAGGGCGTCCACGCGGTCGCGGGGCAGCAGCTTGCCGCGCGCGGTGTGCCGCTCGCGTGCCTTCTCGCCGCCGCCGAGCCGCACAGCGGCCAGCTTCCGGCGCAGCTCCTCGCCCAGCGCGCGGTGTGCCGCCTCGTTGGCCCTCCAGGCCTCCGACGCGGGATCCGCCGCGCTCGTCAGCTCCGGTGCCTCTTGCATCCTGCGGTCCCCTCACCAGGTGATCGACCAAGTTAATGAGCGTTAACGCATTTCCTTCAGGTTAACGAGCGCTAACCCGCCTGTCTAGAATTGATTTCATGGCCACCAGAACCGACGCCCCCACCCGGCGCGAGCAGATCCTCAGGGAGGCCGCGCGGCTCTTCGCCGAGCGCGGTTTCCACGGCGTGGGAGTGGACGAGATAGGGGCGGCGGTCGGTATCAGCGGCCCCGGTCTCTACCGGCACTTCGCCGGCAAGGACGCGATGCTCGCCGAGCTGCTGGTGGGGATCAGCGGGCAACTGCTCACGGGTGGCCGGCGCAGGGTCGCGGAGGCCGAGGGCGGCGCCGCCGAGGTGCTCCTCGACTCGCTCATCGAGGGACACATCGACTTCGCGCTCGACGACCGTCCTTTGATCACCCTGCACGACCGCGAGCTGGACCGCCTGCGGGACAGCGACCGCAAGCTCGTGCGCCAGCTCCAGCGCCAGTACGTCGAACTGTGGGTGGAGGTGGTGCGCGAGGTGTACCCGGATCTGGGCGAGCCCGCCGCGCGCTCCGCGGTGCACTCGGTCTTCGGCCTGCTGAACTCGACCCCGCACCTGGGGCGGCCGGGCGCGCTCCCCGGGCGTGCGGGCACGGCGGAGCTGCTGCACCGGATGGCACGGGGAGCGTTCGGAGCGGCCGCCGTGGCTCCCGGTGCGTGACGAGCGTCTCGGGGGGTGACCCCTGGACGGCGCTCGTGACCGGCGGGTAACCTCATATCTGAGCAAGCGCTTAGACATAACACCAGGTATCCAGGCGGAGGTGGCGGCGGTGCGCCGTACTGTGTTCAACGAGGACCACGAGGCGTTCCGGGAGACCCTGCGCGCCTTCATCGAGGCCGAGGTCGTCCCGGTCTACGACGAGTGGCTCGCCGCCGGTCAGGCGCCGCGCGACTTCTACTACAAGCTCGCCGAGCTCGGTGTCTTCGGCATCCGCGTCGACGAGGAGTACGACGGCGCCGGCATCGACTCGTACAAGTTCGAAGCCATCGTGTACGAGGAGACCGCCCGCGCGGGCATCACCTTCGGCGGCTCCGGCGTGCACGTGCTGCTCGGCCTGCCCTACATCAAGATGCTCGCCAGCGACGAGCAGAAGAAGCGGTTCCTGCCGAAGTTCGTCTCCGGCGAGGAGATGTGGGCCCTCGCGATGACCGAGCCGGGCACCGGCTCCGACCTCGCGGGCATGAAGACCACCGCCAAGCTCTCCGAGGACGGCACGCACTACGTCCTCAACGGTGCCAAGACCTTCATCACCGGCGGCGTTCACGCCGACCGCGTGATCGTCTGCGCCCGCACCTCCGCGCCCACCGCCGAGGACCGCCGCCACGGCATCTCGCTGTTCGCCGTGGACACCAAGTCCGAGGGCTACTCCATCGGCCGCAAGCTCGACAAGCTCGGCCTGAAGACCTCCGACACCGCCGAGCTGGCGTTCGTCGACGTGAAGGTGCCCGTCGAGGACCTGCTCGGCGAGGAGAACAAGGGCTTCTACTACCTCGGCCACAACCTCGCCTCCGAGCGCTGGGGCATCGCCTTCGGCGCCTACGCGCAGGCCAAGGCCGCGGTCCGGTTCGCCAAGGAGTACGTCCAGGAGCGCACCGTCTTCGGCAAGCCGGTCGCCCACTTCCAGAACACCAAGTTCGAGCTGGCCGCCTGCCAGTCCGAGGTGGACGCGGCCGAGGCCGTCGTCGACCGCGCCCTGGAGGCCCTCGACGCCGGGGAGCTGACCCCGGCCGAGGCCGCCAGCGCCAAGCTGTTCTGCACCGAGGTCGCGCACCGCGTCATCGACCGCTGCCTCCAGCTCCACGGCGGCTACGGCTTCATGAACGAGTACCCGATCGCCCGTCTGTACGCGGACAACCGGGTCAACCGCATCTACGGCGGCACCAGCGAGATCATGAAGACGATCATCGCCAAGGACATGGGCCTGTAAGGTCCGAGAAAAGACTGCGCGGTACAACTGCCTTATGAGCGAGGCACTTCAGTCTCTCCTCGATCTGCTCGATCTCGAGCGGATCGAGGAGAACATCTTCCGCGGCCGTTCCCGGTCCGCCGTCGTCCCACGGGTCTTCGGCGGACAGGTGGCGGCGCAGGCCCTCGTGGCCGCCGGGCGCACCGTCCCCGAGGACCGGCACGCCCATTCCCTGCACGCGTACTTCCTGCGGATCGGCGACCCCGGCGCACCCATCGTGTACTCCGTGGACCGCATCCGCGACGGCCGCTCCTTCACCACCCGCAGGGTGGTCGCGGTCCAGCACGGACAGCCGATCTTCCACCTCTCCGCGTCCTTCCAGGCGTACGAGGAGGGCATGGAGCACCAGGCCCCGATGCCGCCCGCCCCGGACCCGGAGACGCTGCCCACGGCCGCCGAACTGCTCCCGCTGTACGCCGACGTCTTCACCGACGCCGACGTCGTCGAGCGCATCCTGGAGGCCCGGGAGTCCGTCGACCTGCGCTATGTCGACGCGCCGCCGTTCGCCACCGTCGGCGAGCCGCGCGAACCCCGCTCCCAGGTGTGGTTCCGCACCAACGGCAAGCTCGCGGACGACCCGCTGCTGCACGTCGTCCTCGCCACGTACGTCTCGGACATGACACTCCTCGACTCCATCCTGCTCGCGCACGGGCGCGGCGGCTGGGTCACCGGTGACGTCGTCGGAGCCTCGCTGGACCACGCGATGTGGTTCCACCGCCCCTTCCGCGCCGACGAATGGCTGCTCTACGACCAGGAGTCGCCGTCCGCGTCGGGCGGCCGGGGCCTCGGCCAGGCACGGATCTACACCCAGGACGGCCGGCTGGCCATCTCGGTGATCCAGGAGGGCGTGGTCCGCGTCCCCCGGTAGGCGTCCCCCGGTAAGACTGGGGCATGACTGACGCAGCGCAGGACACCGGCAGCGGCGAGAGCGTCTCCACGGTGATCGTCGCGGCCGCCGCCAACCTGGGGATCGCCCTCGCCAAGGCGGTCGCCGGCGTCATCAGCGGCTCCAGCGCGATGCTGTCGGAGGCCGCGCACTCCGTCGCCGACACCGTCACCGAACTGCTCCTGCTCACCGCGCTCAAACGCAGCGAGAAACCGGCCGACGAGGACCACCCCCTCGGCTACGGCCCCGAGCGCTACATCTGGGCGCTGCTCGCCGCCGTCGCCACCTTCGTCGGCGGCGCGGTCTTCTCGATCTACGACGGCGTCCACAGCCTGGTCGCGGGGGAGGAGCCCGGCGACCCGCTGGTGTCGTACATCGTGCTGGCCCTCGCGTTCTGCCTGGAGGGCTTCTCCCTGCGGACCGGACTGCGGCAGGCGCGCGGCGAGGCCGCCCGGGTCGACGCCCCCTTCAGGACCTACCTCCGGCGCACCCCCGACACCGCGGTCAAGGCCGTCGTCATGGAGGACGCGGCCGCGCTCGTCGGACTGGTGCTCGCCGCCGGCGGCCTGCTCGGCGGCCAGCTCACCGGATCGGGCGTCTTCGACGGCATCGCCTCGCTGCTCATCGGGCTCCTGCTGCTCTACGTCGCCTGGGTGCTGGGCCGGTCCAACGCGGAGCTGCTGATCGGCAGGCCGCTGCCCAAGCCCGTGCGGGAGCGGATCCGGGCCGAGCTGCTGGGACTGGAGCACGTGGAGGCCGTACTGGAACTCATCACGCTCGTGCAGGGGCCGCGCGAGGCGCTCGTCGCCGCCAAGGTCGACTTCCGGGACGCGTCGACGGCCGCCCAGATCGAGTGGGCCTGCGAACGCGCGGAGGACCGGATCCGGTCGGTGTTCCCCGCGGTGAGCAGGGTGTACCTGGACCCGACCCCGGGCTACGCCCAACGGCGGTCCGAGGGGCTGAACCCCTGGCCGTGAGCGGAGCCGGACCGCGCGGTGCCGTGAACCGGGCCGCGCCGCGCGGTCCGGTGGCGCGGCACGGTGTACGTCGTCCGGGGTCCAAGGAGGCCGGGGCTCAGGCCAGGCCCGCCTCGTTCAGCAGATAGGCCGTCATCGGGTCGTAGTGGCGCGGGCTGAGGACGTGGTCGTCGAGCGGGACCACCACCTGGAGCGTGCCCTCCGACTCGGCGAGGAAGAGCGCCGGGTCGTTGCAGTCGGCGTATCCCACGGAGTCCACACCGTGCTGGCCCGCGTAGCCGGCCCAGCCGTGGTCGGCCACCACCAGGTCGGGCAGCGGGCGGCCCTCCCGCTCCAGCGCGGTGAGGATCGCGCGCATCGGCTCGCCCGAGTGGGTGTGCCACAGCGTGGCGCCGTGCTCCAGCACCGCCACGTCCGCGAACTGCATGACGTACCCCTCGTCCGTCTGCAGACCGTCCGGGATCACCACGATCTCGCAGCCGGCGGTGCGCAGGGCGGCGGCCGTGGCCCGGTGCACGTCCAGCAGCCCGCCCGGGTGACCGGTCGCGAACAGCACCCGCTGCCGGTCCTCGGCCGCCTTGCGCAGCCGGCCCGCGAGACGCTCCAGCGCGTCCACGGTCAGCTCGGGGTCGATGGTGTCCTGTCCGTAGCGGTGCTCCGGGTCGTCGTTGACGCCGACGCGCTCCGCCATCACCGCGAGCACGTCCTGCTCGTCGCTCCAGCGGTCGCCGAGTTCCAGACCGAGCCACCAGTTGCGCTCGCCGTTCGCCAGCCTGCGGTAGTGGGAGAGGTTGTTCTCGCGGGGGGTCGCGACATCGCCCGCGATACGGGTCTTCACGAGATGGTCGACGAGTTCGGCGCGGCTGGGAGTCCCGGGTATCGGCATAGCACCATTGTGCCGGTGCACCCGTGTCCCGGGCGCGGCCGTCCCGTCCGCTGGGACGTGCGTCACTCGGGTGTACGCGGGCCCGTGCCGTTCCCGGCGCCCCGCGTCCCCTCCTCCCGGAGCGCGAACCACAACTCCATGCGTACGTCGGGGTCGTCGAGGTCCGTGTCCAGCAACGCGGCGCAGCGGGCGATGCGTTGGCGGACGGTGTTGCGGTGGACGGACAGGGCGACCGCCGTGCGGTCCCAACTGCCGTGCAGGGAGAGCCAGGTGCGCAGGGTCTCGGTCAGGGCGGGCGTCCCGGAGACGGGGGCGAGGAGGGCCTGGGCGTGGGACTCGGCGTCCACCGGGGCGACCAGGTCGGCGAGCGCGGGACGGTCGCCGTGCCGGACCAGGGCCGCCCGGGTGGCGCGGGCGCGGGCCAGCGCGCGGGCCGCCTGGGTGTCCGCGGCCGCCCACCCGTGCGGGCCCGCGGGTGCGCTGATCCCGCAGATCCAGCCCGGCTGCGCGGCGGGCACGCGGTCGCCGGGGACGAGGACGCGGACGACGTCGCCGCCCACGTCCACCAGCGCCGAGCCCAGCGCGGCGGCGAGCGCGGACGCGGAGACGGTGTCCGGCGCGGGGCCGTCCCCGGCGGGGCGGGCGTGCACGACCGCCCACTGTTCGCCGCCGAGCAGCGGCGCCACCGCCTCGGGCGCCGCCCCGAGCAGCAGCCGCACCAGGGCCGCCGAGCGCCCCGCCTCGCTCGCGCTCTGGTGCTCCCCGGTGAGCAGGGACAGCAGCACGGAGGCGACGGAGGCGATCGTGTGGTCGCCGGGGTCGCGGCGCGGTGCGGCGACGCCGAGGACGAAGCCCTGGCCGCTGCCGAGGGCGTAGGCCGTGAGGTGCGCACCGCCCACGGTGTCGGTGGCCGAGGACGGGGCGGGCCCCTGGGCCTCACGGGGCCGCACGACCCCGGCGAGCTCCCGGAGCACCGCCTCGGGTCCCGTTCCGCCCGGCGGCCGGCGGCCGGCCTCTCCTGCCGGACCCGCCGGGCCGGCGAAAGCGGCCGGGTTTCCCGGTCCTGCCGGTCCTGCCGGAGCCGCCGGTCCTGCTGGTCGCGCCGGAGCCGCCGGTCCTGCTGGTCCCGCCGGTCCCGCCGGTCCCGCCGGTCCCGCCGGTCCCGCCGGTCCCGCCGGTCCTGCCGGAGCCGCCGGTCCTGCCGGTCCCGCCGGTCCTGCCGGTCCTGCCGGAGCCGCCGGTCCTGCTGGTCCCGCCGGTCCCGCCGGACCCGGGCCGGCCGGAGTCGTGGTGCTGCCGGGAGAGGCCGGGGTTCCCGGAGTCCCCGGGTTTGCGCGGGTCGGGTGGGACGCGGGTCGCTCCGGCGGGCCGGCCGGCGGGACGGTTCCGGCGTGGGCCAGTTCCGTGCCCTCCGGGCCGTACAGCACCGCCCAGCCGTTCACCCGGCGGGCGAGCTGCCGCAGGACCGCCGGTACCGGATCGGGGCGGGCGGCGGCGGCCGCCAGGCTCTGCTGGGCCTCCGTCACCCGGCGCAGCTCGGCCAGCCGGGCCTGGGCCATGAGCTGCCACACCGCGCGGGCGATCCCGGAGAACGTCGTGCGGGGCGGGACCTCCAGCAGCGGAAGCCCGTGGGCGTCGCAGGCCGCGACGAGGGCGGGCGGGACCGTGTCGTGGACCGGCGCGAGACCGAAGCCGAGGGCCGCGCCGCCCGCGGCGACGATCCGGGAGACGTAGCCGTCGAAGTAGTCCTCGGGGCCGGGGGCGCCCTCGCCGGAGGCGGCCGCGGAGGGCACGTGGACCCCCGCCGTCAGCAGCAGCTCGCCGCCCAGCAGATACGGGTAGAGGTCGGCCATCTCCGAGGTGTGCGCCCAGTGGATCACCGTGTCGGGCTCCGCGGGCCCGGCGATCAGGCGCAGACCCAGGTCCTCGCGGGCCAGGAGCGCCGACAGGGGGACCGGAGGAGTGGGCGGCACGGCGGGGGCGGAGGGGGACTGCGCATCCGGCATGGTGGATGTTTCCTCCATTCCGTTCGCGTCCAGTGGATGAAACGTACACTTCGCAGCCGCATTCCGGCCACCTAAGGTCGGTCCCGACCGGCAGTCACGGGTACGGGCGTATGTCCCCGTGATCGGTTGCCGGCTCGTCCCCCACACCCCCGCACGACACGCCACCGAGCACCTGGAGGAGACCCATGGCCGTCGACTACACAGTGATCGTCGTCTATCTGGCCGGCATGCTGGCCATGGGCTGGTGGGGCATGCGCCGCGCCAAGTCCAAGAGCGACTTCCTCGTCGCCGGGCGCCGGCTCGGGCCCGTCATGTACTCCGGCACCATGGCCGCGATCGTCCTGGGCGGCGCGTCCACCATCGGCGGTGTCGGCCTCGGCTACCAGTACGGCCTCTCCGGCGCCTGGATGGTCTTCACCATCGGCCTCGGCCTGCTGGCCCTGTCCGTCTTCTTCTCCGCCCGCATCGCGCGCCTCAAGGTCTACACCGTCTCCGAGATGCTCGACCTGCGCTACGGCGGCCGGGCCGGAGTCATCTCCGGTGTCGTCATGTGGGCGTACACCCTCATGCTCGCGGTCACCTCGACCATCGCGTACGCCACGATCTTCGACGTCCTCTTCGACATGAACCGGACGCTCGCGATCATCCTCGGCGGCTCGATCGTCGTCGCCTACTCCACGCTCGGCGGCATGTGGTCGATCACGCTCACCGACATGGTGCAGTTCGTCGTCAAGACGATCGGCGTCCTGCTCCTGCTCCTGCCCATCGCGGTGGTCAAGGCGGGCGGCTTCTCCGAGATGAAGGCCAAGCTGCCCACCGAGTACTTCGACCCGCTGGGCATCGGCGGCGAGACGATCTTCACCTACGTGCTGATCTACACCTTCGGCATGCTGATCGGGCAGGACATCTGGCAGCGCGTGTTCACCGCGCGCAACGACCGCACCGCCAAGTGGGGCGGCACGGTCGCCGGCACCTACTGCCTGGTGTACGCCCTCGCCGGCGCCGTCATCGGCACCGCCGCCAAGGTCATGTACCCGAAGCTGCCCAGCGCCGACGCCGCCTTCGCGACCATCGTCAAGGACGAACTCCCCGTCGGCGTGCGCGGACTGGTGCTCGCCGCGGCCCTCGCCGCCGTGATGTCCACCTCCTCCGGCGCCCTGATCGCCTGCGCCACCGTCGCCAACAACGACATCTGGTCGCGGCTGCGCGGCGCCGTCCAGCGCGACGCGGGCGACGAGCACGACGAGGTCAAGGGCAACCGCGCCTTCATCCTGGTCATGGGCATCGCCGTGATCTGCACGGCGATCGCGCTCAACAACGTCGTCGAGGCGCTGACCGTCGCGTACAACCTGCTCGTCGGCGGTCTGCTGGTCCCGATCCTCGGCGGTCTGCTCTGGAAGCGCGGCACGGTCCACGGGGCGCTCGCCTCCGTCGTCGTCGGCGGTGTCGCGGTCATCGGCCTGATGGCCACGTACGGCATCCTCGCCAACGAGCCCGTCTACTACGGGCTGCTCCTCTCCCTGGCCGCCTACGTGATCGTCTCGCTCGCCACACCGGCGACCGACGCCGTGGTGCTGGCCACCTGGCGGGAGCGGCTCGCGGGCCGTGACGCCGAACCCCAGTCCGAACCGGTCCCGGTTCACCAGTAGAGTCGTGTTACTTGTACTTAGTTGTACATACGCGACAAAGCGTAGGAAAGAAGGAAAACCCCCATGAGCAGCAACGAGACGCCCCGCGGCCCCGTCGACTCCTCCCGCGTCCCGCGGTACGCCGGTCCCGCGACCTTCGCCCGGCTGCCGCGCCTCGACGAGGTCGGCACCACCGACGTCGCCGTCGTCGGTGTGCCGTTCGACTCCGGCGTCTCGTACCGGCCGGGCGCCCGCTTCGGCGGCAACGCGATCCGCGAGGCGTCCCGGCTGCTGCGCCCCTACAACCCGGCGCAGGACGCCTCCCCGTTCGCCCTCGCCCAGGTCGCGGACGCCGGTGACATCGCGGCCAACCCGTTCAACATCAACGAGGCCGTGGAGACGGTGGAGGCCGCCGCCGACGAGCTGCTCGGCACCGGCGCCCGCCTGATGACCCTCGGCGGCGACCACACCATCGCGCTGCCCCTGCTGCGCTCCGTCGCCAAGAAGCACGGCCCGGTCGCGCTGCTCCACTTCGACGCGCACCTCGACACCTGGGACACCTACTTCGGCGCCGAGTACACCCACGGCACCCCGTTCCGCCGTGCCGTCGAGGAGGGCATCCTCGACACCTCCGCCCTCTCCCACGTCGGCACCCGCGGCCCGCTGTACGGCAAGCAGGACCTCACCGACGACGAGAAGATGGGCTTCGGCATCGTCACCTCGGCGGACATCTACCGCCGCGGTGCCGACGAGGTCGCCGACCAGCTCCGCCAGCGCATCGGGAACCGCCCGCTGTACATCTCCATCGACATCGACTGCCTCGACCCGGCCCACGCGCCCGGCACCGGCACCCCGGAGGCGGGCGGCATGACCTCCCGCGAGCTCCTGGAGATCCTGCGCGGCCTCGCGTCCTGCAACCTGGTCTCGGCCGACGTCGTCGAGGTCGCCCCGGCGTACGACCACGCCGAGATCACCGCGGTGGCGGCGTCCCACACCGCGTACGAACTGACCACCATCATGTCCCGCCAGATCGCGGAGGCCCGAAGCAAGTGACCCACGACCACGACCTGGTTCTCCGCCCGACGGCGGCTCAGACGGAGGCCGCGCTCAACCCGCCCCCCGGCCGCAACGGCGGAGACCTGGTCGTGGAGACCCTCTCCGGTCTCGGCGCGACGACCGTCTTCGGACTGCCGGGCCAGCACGCGCTCGGCATGTTCGACGCGCTGCGCCGCTCCTCGCTCCGCTACATCGGCCTGCGCGTCGAGAACAACGCCGGATTCGCGGCGGACGCCTACGGCCGCATCACCGGCGAGGCCGCGCCGCTGCTGCTCTCCACCGGCCCCGGGGCGCTGACCTCGCTCGCCGCGCTCCAGGAGGCGCGCGCCGCCTCGGCGCCCGTCCTCGCGATCAGCAGCCAGATCCCGACCGCCGGCCTCGGTGGCGGCCGCCACGGCTACCTGCACGAACTCCCCGACCAGCAGGCGTCGTTCAGGGGGGTCGTCAAGTCCGTCCACACGGTCCGCACCCAGTCGCAGATCCCCTCCGCCATCGCGGCGGCCTGGGAATCCGCGCTGACCGCCCCGCACGGGCCGGTCTGGGTGGAGATCCCGCAGGACGTGCTGCTCGCCGAGACCCGCCTGCCGCAGGTCACGGCGATGGACGCGACCCCGGAGGACGTCGTCCCGCGCCCCGAACTGACCGCGCTGGCGGCCCACTTGCTGTCCTCGGCGGCCCGCCCCGCGATCATCGCGGGTGGCGGCGTCGTACGGTCCGACGCGTCCGGCAAGCTGAAGGCGCTCGCGGAGAAGCTGAACGCGCCGGTCGTCACCACCTTCGGCGGCAAGGGCGCCTTCCCCTGGACCCATCCGCTCTCGCTCCAGTCCTGGCTGGAGGACCGGCACACCACGGACTTCCTGGAGGACGCGGACGTCCTGCTCGTCGTCGGCTCCGGCCTCGGTGAACTGTCCTCGAACTACCACACGTTCAAGCCCCGCGGCCGGGTGATCCAGATCGAGGCCGACCTCGGCAAGCTGGAGTCCAACCACCCGGCGATCGGCATCCACGCGGACGCGCGCCTCGCGCTGTCCGCGCTGCTGGAGACCGTGGAGGAGCGTCCCGACCCGTCGGCGGCGGAGCGCGTGAGCACGGTCCTCGCCCGGGTGGCACAGCGCATCGCCGCCCAGGAACTCACCCTGGAACAGGACGTGCTGGCGGCCGTCCGCCGGGCCCTGCCGGCCGGCGCGCCGTCCTTCTGGGACATGACGATCCTGGCGTACTGGGCGTGGTCGGCCTTCGACCCGCGCGGGAGCAACACCATGCACTCCGCGCAGGGCGCGGGCGGTCTCGGCTACGGCTTCCCGGCGGCCCTCGGCGCGGCGGCGGCCGATCCCTCCCGCCCGGTCCTCGCGGTGTCCGGCGACGGCGGCGCGCTCTATTCGATCGCCGAGCTCGCCGCGGCCAGGCAGTACGGCCTGAACGTCACCTGGCTGATCGTCGACGACGGCGGCTACGGCATCCTGCGCGAGTACATGACCGACGCCTTCGGCCAGGCCACGGCGACGGAGCTGTCCCGCCCGGACTACGTGGCGCTCGCCGAGTCCTTCGGCGTCCCGGGTGTCCTGACGGCCCCCGAAACGCTGGAGGAGGACCTGGCCAAGGCCCTGGCCGCGCCCGGCCCTTCGGTGGTCGTCCTGCCGGCGCTGCTGCGGATGTTCGCACCGACCCACCTGGACTGAGGGACCGCCCCGGCCGGGGGCGAGCGCCACCCCGGTACCTCTCCCGCGCGGAAGCGGAAGGGGTGCCGGGGCTCACGGGTCCGCCCGTCTACCAGATCGCCTCGACCCACTCCGGGTGGTCGATGAACGGGTTGCGGTTGTGCTGGTAGGTGTCGTAGATGACCTGGTTGCGCCGCTCCTCGAAGGCGCTGGGCGGGTCCGCCTCGTTCCACGCCTTGAGGACGGAGAGCTTGCCCATGTAGGGGTTGCTCCCGTTGTTCACCTGCTCGTTGGGCTCCAGGTTCGCGAAGCCGTCGTCGCCCTCGTAACGCACCGCCATGTAGAGGATCATGCGGGCCACGTCGCCCCGGTCCGCGGCGCGCGGCTGGAAGGAGTCGGAGTCGACGAGGCTGCCGCCGCCGTTGGTGACCGTGCTGCCGCCGTTGTCGAAGTCCAGGTTGCCCCGGATGCTGTTGACCTGGACGTCCGCGGGACGCAGGTGGTGCAGGTCCGTGCCGGGGCCGGTCACCTCGCCGAAGTTGCCGTGCGACTTGGCCCAGGTGTGTTCGCGGTTCCAGTCGCCGACGTCGCCGCCGTTGAGGGACTTGGCGCGCGACACGCCGCTGTACAGCAGGATCACGTTGTTGCTGTTGTTCGGATCCTGGTCGGTGGCCATCAGCGCGTTCCAGACCGCGGAGTACGAGATCTTGGTCTGGCTGCTGATGATGGTGTGCAGCGAGGACTTCAGGCTCGTGCCGGTCTTGCCGACCGCGTTCTTGTAGTACGTGCTGTCGTACGCGGTGGTGGTGGCGCTCGCGGGGGTCGCGGTCATCGTCGGAAGGGTGATTCCGACCAGGACCGCGGAGGTGGCCACCGCCAGGGTTCTCCAGCGGCTTATCTGCGTGGCGGGCATCGTGGGGTGTCCGATCTACGCGGGTTGAATGGAGCGGATAACCCGGAGGGTGACATGAGCATGCGGTGTGGCGGGTTAAGGGGAGGTGTTGGTTCTGTGTCGGGATTCAACAACTCGGCCTTTCTTCACGGGACATGACGGACCGGGCGGCCTCCGGCCGAATCGGTCGGGGGTTGCCGGGCCGACGCGCCAGGACGCCCCGCCGGCCCGCCCGGTCCGGAGAGACGGCTCCCGCCCCCCCCCGCGCGGTGCCTGTCTTTCTGATCCGTCCGAGATGTCCGGGCGTCCGGCCTTCGCCCCCCGACCCTTCGCCCCTTCGGGCGTACAGCCCCTCGGGCGTCCGGCCCTTCGGTTCCGAACTGCCGTGCCCGGAACATCTGTACAACTATCGGGTGGTCCCGTGAGTCTTCGATGCGAGCGCGCCCTTGGCGCGTTCGTATCGCTCAAGGGGATGGGAAACCTCCATGACTCACCGGATATCCCGGGGCGCCCGTGTGCTCGCAGCGAGCCTCGGTGCCGCGGTGATCGTGCCGATCGCGGTCGGCGCGACCCCGGCCGCCGCCGCGACGACGGTCATCTGTACGTCGGGCAAGGCCGGTCTGGCCGCCAAGCTGCAGACGGACATCACCGCGGCGCTCGCGAACCGCCGGGGCACGGTCGCGGTCGGTCTGTACGACCGCTCGACGAACACCACCTGCACGCTCCGCGCCACGACCTCGTTCGACTCGGCCAGCACGGTGAAGGTCACCGTCCTCGCCGCGCTGCTGTGGGACGCGAAGAAGCACAACCGCTATCTGACGAGCACCGAGACCTCGCTCGCCACCAAGATGATCACCCAGTCGGACAACGCCTCGACCACCAAGCTGTGGAACCAGCTCGGACTGACGAAGATCAAGGGCTTCCTGACCGCGGCCGGGATGACGAAGACCACGCCGGGCACCGGCGGCTACTGGGGTCTGACCCAGATCAACGTCACCGACGAGCAGAAGCTGCTCAAGCTCGTCACGGCGAAGAACACGGTGCTGAGCGACAACTCGCGCGCCTACATCCTGAAGCTCATGAACAAGGTCGTCTCCTCGCAGCGCTGGGGGACACCGGCCGGGGCGCCTTCGACGGTCACCGTGCACGTCAAGAACGGCTGGCTCTCGCGTTCCACGGGCGCCTGGCGGGTGCACAGCCTGGGCACCTTCAACGGCGGCGGCCGCGACTACATGATGTCGGTGCTCACCGTCGGCAACAGCACCATGGACTACGGCGTCGCCACCATCCAGGCCGTCGCCAAGGTCATCCACAAGGACCTCGTCCCGACCACCGTCGCACCCCAGCGGTTCACGCCGACCTCGCAGCCGACGGAGGCCTTCCCGGCCGTCCCGGCCGGCTGACCTGGCCGTAACCCCTCGGGGGCGGTCGTCGCCGCGTCCGTCGTGCCACCCGCGTTCCCCTCGTCCGCCCGCCCGGCTTCCCGCCCGGCGGGCGGACGATTGTTGCGGAGGGATGAAATCCGCTTCGTCCGGTGTTGGTGCCTTCCGGCGGAGTGAGATCTACGGAAGGTGCCGGAGTGGCGACGGAACGGGGATGGGCGCGGCGGCTCGCCGGGTATGCCTGGCGGTACCCGAAGGACGTGGTGCTCGCGCTCGGCTCCTCACTGGCGGGCATGGCCCTGATGGCGGTGGTCCCGCTGATCACCAAGGTGATCATCGACGACGTCATCGGCGACCACAGCCGGGGCATGGCCCCCTGGGCGGGTGCGCTGGTCGGCGCCGCCGTCCTCGTCTACGCCCTCACCTTCGTCCGGCGCTACTACGGCGGCCGCCTCGCTCTCGACGTCCAGCACGATCTCCGTACCGACATGTACGAGACGATCACCCGGCTGGACGGGCGGCGCCAGGACGAGCTGTCCACCGGGCAGGTCGTGGGCCGCGCGACCAGCGACCTCCAGCTCATCCAGGGCCTGCTGTTCATGCTCCCGATGACCATCGGGAACGTCCTGCTCTTCCTGATCTCCCTCGGGATCATGGCCGCGCTCTCCCTGCCGCTCACCCTGGTCGCGCTGGCCGTCGCCCCGGCCCTCTGGTTCGTCGCCAAGCGCAGCCGCTCCCGGCTGCATCCCGCCACCTGGTACGCGCAGGCGCAGGCCGCCGCCGTGGCGGGCGTCGTCGACGGCGCGGTCAGCGGCGTCCGCGTGGTGAAGGGCTTCGGCCAGGAGGAGCAGGAGACCGGCAAGCTGCGCGAGGTCGGGCGGCGGCTCTTCGCGGGCCGGCTGCGGACCATCCGCCTCAACGCCAAGTACACCCCGGCCCTCCAGGCCGTGCCCGCCCTCGGCCAGGTCGCGATGCTCGCGCTCGGCGGCTGGCTGGCCGTCCGGGGCCAGATCACGCTCGGCACCTTCGTGGCGTTCTCCACGTACCTCGCGCAGCTCGTCGGACCGGTGCGGATGCTGGCCGTCGTGCTGACCGTCGGCCAGCAGGCCCGGGCCGGCGCCGAGCGGGTGCTGGAGCTCATCGACACCCGGCCGTCGATCAAGGACGGCACCAAGACCCTCCCGGCGGACGCCCCCGCCACCGTCGAGTTCGACGACGTGTCCTTCGGATACAGCGAGGACCGCCCCGTCCTGGACGGGCTGAGCTTCGAGATCCGGCCCGGCGAGACCCTCGCCGTCGTCGGCTCCTCCGGCTCGGGCAAGTCGACCGTCTCGCTGCTGATGCCCCGCTTCTACGACGTGACGCACGGCGCCGTCCTCATCGGCGGGCACGACGTCCGCGAGCTGACCACCGAGTCGCTGCGCGCCGCGATCGGGCTCGTCCCCGAGGACTCCTTTCTCTTCTCCGACACCGTGCGCGCCAACATCGCCTACGGCCGTCCCGACGCCACCCAGGAAGAGATAGAGACCGCCGCCCGCGCCGCCCAGGCGCACCGCTTCATCGCCGAGCTGCCCGGTGGCTACGACACCAAGGTCGGCGAGCACGGCCTCACCCTCTCCGGGGGCCAGCGCCAGCGCGTCGCGCTCGCCCGCGCCATCCTCACCGACCCGCGGCTGCTCGTCCTCGACGACGCCACCTCCGCCGTGGACGCCCGGGTCGAGCACGAGATCCACGAGGCGCTGGGGCAGGTCATGCGGGGCCGTACGACCCTGCTCATCGCCCACCGCCGCTCCACCCTCAACCTCGCCGACCGCATCGCCGTCCTGGACGGCGGCCGGCTCGCCGACATCGGCACCCACGACGAGCTCCAGGCGCGCTCGGCGCTCTACCGGCGGCTGCTCACCGACCCGGACGAGCTGGGCGGCGTCTCCCCGGGACACGCCCTGCCGGCCGCGCCGCGCGAGGACACCTCCGTGCGTGCGGAACTGGACGCGGAGTTCGACGCCGAGCGCGGAGTGACACCGCACCTGTGGACCGGCGACCGCGAGCCCCGCGACAACGCGCTCGACGGCATGCCCGCCACCCCCGGACTGCTCGCCCAGGTCGAGGCGCTGCCGCCCGCCACCGATGTGCCCGACGTCGACGAGAGGCGCGCCGTCACACCCGAGGACTCCTACGGACTGCGCCGGCTGCTGCGCGGCTTCGGCGCCCCGCTGCTCGTCAGCCTCGCGCTGGTCGCCGTCGACGCGGTCATGACGCTGCTGCTGCCCGTCCTGATCCGGCACGGCATCGACCAGGGCGTCACCCGGCTCGCGCTCGGCGCCGTGTGGGCGGCCGCCGCCCTCGCGCTGGTCACCGTGCTCGTGCAGTGGACCGCGCAGATCGGCGAGACCCGGATGACCGGCCGCACCGGCGAGCGGGTCCTGTACGCGCTGCGCCTGAAGATCTTCGCGCAGCTCCAGCGCCTCGGACTCGACTACTACGAGCGTGAGCTCACCGGCCGGATCATGACCCGGATGACGACCGACGTCGACGCCCTGTCCACGTTCCTGCAGACCGGTCTCGTCACCGCGTTCGTCTCCGTCGTCACGTTCTTCGGCATCATGGGCGCCCTGCTCGTGATCGACGTGCAGCTGGCGCTGGTCGTCTTCGTGACCCTGCCGCCGCTGGCCGTCGCCACGTTCTTCTTCCGCCGGGCGAGCGTGAAGGCGTACGAACTGGCCCGCGAGCGGGTCTCCGTCGTCAACGCCGATCTCCAGGAGTCGGTGTCCGGGCTGCGGATCCTCCAGGCGTTCCGGCGCGAGGACGCGAGCGGACGGCGGTTCGCCGAGGGCAGCGACAGCTACCGCAGGGCGCGCATCCGCGGCCAGTTGCTGATCTCCGTCTACTTCCCCTTCGTCCAGCTCCTGGCCTCGGGGGCCGCGGCGGCCGTGCTGATCGTGGGCGCCCACCGGATCGGGTCCGGCACGCTCACCACCGGCGCGCTGGTCGCCTACCTCCTCTACATCGACCTGTTCTTCGCGCCCGTGCAGCAGCTCTCGCAGGTCTTCGACGGGTACCAGCAGGCCACCGTCTCGCTCGGCCGCATCCAGGAACTGCTCCGGGAGCCGGCCTCGACGAAGTCCGCCGACGCGCCGCTGGACGTGCCCTCGCTGCGGGGCGAGATCGCGTTCGAGGACGTCGGCTTCGCCTACGGCGGCGCGGACGGCGCCGAGGAGGCGCTCAGCGCGGTGTCCCTGCGCGTCCCCGCCGGGCAGACCGTCGCCTTCGTCGGCGAGACCGGCGCGGGCAAGTCGACGCTCGTGAAGCTGGTCGCCCGGTTCTACGACCCCACGTCCGGGCGCGTGACGGTCGACGGCATGGATCTGCGCGACCTGGACATCACCTCCTACCGGCACCGGCTCGGAGTCGTCCCCCAGGAGGCCTACCTCTTCCAGGGGACCGTCCGCGACGCCATCGCCTACGGCCGTCCCGGCGCCGGCGACGCCGAGGTGGAGGCCGCCGCCCGCGCGGTCGGGGCGCACGACATGATCGCCACCCTGGACGGCGGCTACCTCCACGAGGTCGCCGAGCGCGGCCGCAACCTCTCCGCCGGACAGCGTCAGCTCATCGCGCTGGCCCGCGCCGAACTGGTCGACCCGGACGTGCTGCTGCTCGACGAGGCGACGGCGGCGCTCGACCTGGCGACCGAGGCCCAGGTCAACCAGGCCACCGACCGGCTGGCGGGCCGCCGTACGACGCTGGTGGTCGCCCACCGGCTGACGACGGCCGCCCGTGCCGACCGGGTCGTCGTGATGGACCACGGCCGGGTCGCCGAGGACGGCACCCACGAGGAACTGCTCCGCCTGGACGGCCGCTACGCGGCCCTGTGGCGGACCTTCGTGGGCGCCCCCGAGCCCGAGGAGCCGGTCAGCTCCTCGGCTTGATCCCGGAGATCTTCTTCGTCGCCAGATCCGACTGCACCGTCAGATAGGTGTAGGCCGGGTGGGCGGAGGAGCCCCAGGTGAGCCGGACCGTCGACCAGGTGTGCCCGGCGCCGCTGTCGCCCGCCGTCACCTTCCAGGCGCGCGGCACGTCCTGGGCGCGCAGCACCCCGTCCGCGTGCTGGCGGTGCTCCCAGCCTGCGAGCTGGGTGCGCAGTGCCGGGGTCAGGTAGAAGGACCGCAGCCGGGTGCTCAGGGTGCCGGAGTCCCCGTCGGTCACGGCGTCGATGTAGGCGCCGTAGAAGTCGGCCACGCGCTCGTAGGCGGGGCCGTTGCTCCCGCTGCGGGCGGGCGGTGCCGCGGTGGAACTCGCGACGGCCGGCACCGAGGCGCCGGCGGCGATCAGGAGGGCCGCGGCGAGGACCGCGCGGCCGGTGGTGAGGGGGGAGTTGGTGCCGGACATGGTGAACCGCCTTCGTTCCCTGGTGAGTTCGGGCCCGTGAAGCGGACCCGTGAGTTGGACCCGGGAGAAACAGGCACGGTTGTCCTCAAAAAAGGCAAAAAGCTCGCAAGGGCGAGACGAGCGGACGGCGGGCCGTAGCGGTACGCAACCATCCGCCGTACGTCCTGCGTCCGTACACCAGTACGCTGATTGCTGCGGGAGGGACGACAGTGGACAGTGGTGCGATACGGCGAAGGCTGGCGCTCGGCCTGGCCGTACTGACCGCGGGCGGACTGCTCGCCTTCATGAGCGCGGGAAGCGCCCAGGCCGCCTCCTCCTGCTCGGGCCGCAAGGTCCGCACCCTGCCCTTCACGACCGGTTCCGTGCAGGTGTACAAGCGCAGCGGCTATGTCTGCGCCGTGACCTTCCCCGAGGCGCGGGGCGCGCGCAAGCGGATGTCCGTCAGCGTCCAGGCGCGCGGCGGCAGGCCCGTGGTGGACTCCGGGCACTTCGCGCATCACGCGGGCCCGGTGACCCTGTACGCGGGTCATCGCTGCGTCCGGATCAAGGGTTCGGTCGGCTCGGGGTCGGTGAGCTCCGGATGGATCCTGTGCTGAATCACGTATGACCCAAGACCCCCTGGTGTCACGGGAGTTGCTCCGTTAGGTTCCGGCGGACAACCGCGTAATCCCAGGGGAGGGTGCATGCGCAACGCGCTCAGAGGGCTGCTCGCGCTCACGGTGCTCATCGGCACGCTGAGCACGGCGGGGACGGCCACCGCCGTTCCGGCCGAGGCCCACGGCACCACAGGAGCAACCAGCACGGCCGACGAGAACAAGGACATCCTGGAACGGCTGCTCGCGATCCCGGGCATGAGCCTCGTCCAGGAGAAGCCGTACGCCGGCTACCGGTACTTCGTCCTGAACTACACCCAGCCCATCGACCACCGGCACCCGTCCAAGGGCACGTTCCAGCAGCGCATCACCGTGCTGCACAAGGACACCTCGCGCCCGACGGTCTTCTACACCGGCGGCTACAACGTCTCGACCACGCCGAGCCGGCGCGAGCCGACCCAGATCGTGGACGGCAACCAGGTCTCCATGGAGTACCGCTACTTCACGCCGTCCCGTCCCGAACCGGCCGACTGGTCCAAGCTCGACATCTGGCAGGCGGCCAGCGACCAGCACCGCATCTTCCAGGCGCTCAAGCCCGTCTACGACAAGAAGTGGATATCCACCGGCGGTTCGAAGGGCGGCATGACCGCCACGTACTACGAGCGCTTCTACCCGCGCGACATGGACGGCGTCGTCGCCTACGTCGCGCCCAACGACGTCGTGAACGACGAGGACTCGGCGTACGACCGCTTCTTCCGTCAGGTCGGCACCAAGGAGTGCCGCGACCGGCTGAACGCCGTGCAGCGCGAGGCCCTGGTGCGCCGCGAGCCGCTGGAGAAGAAGTACGCCCAGTACGCCGCCGACAACGGCTACACCTTCACCACGGTCGGCAGCCTGGACAAGGCGTACGAGGCGGTCGTGCTCGACTACGTGTGGGGCTTTTGGCAGTACAGCCTGCTGAAGGACTGCGAGACGATCCCCGCGGACGCCGCGCACGCGAGCGACGACGACATCTGGAACTCCGTCGACACCATCTCCGGGTTCTCGTTCTACACCGACCGGGGGCTGGAGCCGTACACCCCGTACTACTACCAGGCGGGCACCCAACTGGGCGCGCCCACCATCCACTTCCCGTACATCGAGAAGAAGTACGTCCGTTACGGCTACCAGGCCCCGCGCACCTTCGTGCCGCGGTCCATCCCGATGAAGTTCCAGCCGTCGGCGATGCGTGACGTGGACGGCTGGGTCCGCCACAACGCGCGGCACATGCTGTTCGTCTACGGCCAGAACGACCCCTGGGGAGCCGAGCGGTTCCGTCTCGGTTCCGGGGCCCGCGACTCCTACGTCTTCACGGCTCCGGGCCTGAACCACGGCGCCAACGTCGCGGGGCTCACCGCGGACGAGAAGGCGCTGGCCACCGCCCGCATCCTCGACTGGGCGGGCGTCGCCCCCGCGGCGGTCGAGGCGGACCCCTCGGCGGCCCGGCCGCTCGCGAGGTTCGACGCGAAGCTGGACACCCGCGACACCGAACGGGACATGACCCTGCGCCCGTGAACCGGAGCGCGCCCGCGCCCGCCCGTGTTCGCACGGGCGGGCGCGGGCGTGTACCGCTAGTACCTCAGCCCGTACCCGATCGGGTACAGCACCTGCGCCGGGTCGTCCGCCCGCTGCACCGGCACCGGCAGGCTGCCGCGCGGGTCCACCCGGCCGGCGATCACCCGGGCGGCCGCGCGCACCTCGACGTCGGTCCAGGAGTACGAGGCCAGGAAGGCGCCGACGCCGGGGATCTGGGCGATGTCGTACGGGTTGCGGATGGCGACGGCGGTCACCGGCACACCCGTGGCGACCAGACGGTCGACCAGGGTCTTCTGGGACCCGGTCGCCGTCAGGTTGTACGTCAGGGCGACCACCGCGTCCGCGTCGGCCGCCGCCGTGACGGCCTTGGTGATCGTGGCCGCCGAGGGCGCCGTGCCCGTGGACAGGGCCGTCGCCGTGAAGCCCAGTGCGGTCAGCGCGGCCGCCATGACGGTGGTGGGCGGCCCGTCGGACAGCGACGGCGAGGCCGGATCGGCGCCCACCACCAGGACCCTCGGGGTGCGCCGCCGGGACAGCGGGAGCAGCCCCTCCTCGTTGACCAGCAGGGTGGTGGTGCGCTCGGCGATCCTGTCGGCCGCTCTCAGGTGCTCGGGGATGCCGACCACCCGGTCCACGGCCGCGTCACGGACGTACGGGTCCCTCAGGACTCCGTGCTTCGCCTTGAGCCGCAGGATGCGCAGGATCGACTCGTCGAGCCGGGCCTCGGTCAGCTCACCGCCGCGTACGGCGTTCAGCACCGCGTTCCACGCGACGTTCAGGTCGGGCGGGTTGAGGAGCTGGTCGACGCCGGCCTTGAGCGCGAGGACGGGGACACGGTCGTCGCCGTACTTCGTGCGCACGCCCTCCATCCCCAGCGAGTCCGTCACCACGACGCCGTCGTAGCCCAGTTCGCCGCGCAGGATGCCGGTGAGGATCGGGTGGGAGAGGGTGGCCGGGTCACCGGCCGGGTCGAGGGCCGGGACCATGATGTGCGCGGTCATGATCGAGTCGATGCCCGCGCGGATCGCCGCCCGGAAGGGCACCGCGTCGAGCTCCGACCACAGTTCGCGGCTGTGGGTGATGACCGGGAAGCCGAAGTGGCTGTCCACGGCGGTGTCGCCGTGGCCGGGGAAGTGCTTGGCCGTGGCCGCGACCCCCGAGCCCTGGTACCCCTTCACCTCGGCCGCCACCAGGCCCGCCACCGCGTCCGGGTCGGCCCCGAAGGAGCGTACGCCGATCACCGGATTGGCCGGGTTGACGTTCACGTCGGCGTCGGGGGAGTAGTCCTGGTTGATGCCGATCGCGCGCAGCTCGGCACCGCTGATGCGGCCCACCGTCCGGGCGTCGGACCGCGAGCCGCCCGCGCCCAGCGCCATGGCGCCCGGGAACAGGGTCGCGGGTTTGCCCACCCGGGCCACTATCCCGTGTTCCTGGTCCGTGGAGATCAACAGCGGCAGCCCGCGCGGCAGTTCCAGCGAGGCGCGCTGGATCCCGTTCGACAGTTCGGCGATCTGGTGCGGGTCACGGGTGTTGTGCGCCCAGGCGAAGTAGATGATGCCGCCGACGCGGTACTTGGCGATCAGCTCGGCGGCCGTGCGGACGCCGATCTCCTTGAGGTTGGCGTCGATGTCGGCCTGGTCGGGCGCGGTGGCCGAATGGCCGTACACCCGCATGACGAAGAGCTGGCCGACCTTCTCCTCCAGTGTCATACGGGAGATCAGGGCGCGCAGGGCCTTGTCGTCGCCCGGGCGGGCTGGTGCCGCCTGGGCGCGGGTGCCGGCGGCCAGCGCGGCGGTGACGCCCGCCGTGGCGGCGAGAACCGTACGCCGGGACGGCCGTGACGGTCTGTCATGCCCGGCCGGCCCGGACGGTCTTGCGGTGCTTCCCGTGCTGGAGTCGCGCACAAGCGCTCCTTCCCTCGTGAAGGAAACTTCCAAGGGGTCACGATTATCCGGGAAGTTTCTTCCAGTCAAGGGTGTGCACAGTATCCGCGAAAGGGCCGCCGTCGCCGCACTCGAAGCGGGACGCGCCGGTGAGGGCGCACGGTCGGGTGGGGGAGGTGGTGCGGATGGACTGCCGGGCGGGCATGGCGGGTTCGGCCGGGCCGCCTGCCGGGGGGGAGAGGTGGTGCGGACCGGCCGTCGGGCGTGGGTGGTGGTGCGGTCGGATGGGCGGGTGGGTCAGGCGCGGTTCGCCACGGCGGGCCAGTGGGCCCGGAGTGTGCGGACCGTCTCGGCGATGGCCGGGCGGCGTGCCGCTCCGGCGCGCCACAGCGCGTACAGGCGCCGGACCGGCAGCGGGTCGAGCGGCACCTCCACCACCCCGTCGGGCAGGGGGCCGCGGCCGAGGCGCGGGATGAGGGCGACACCGAGTCCGGCGGCGACGAGGGCGATGAGGGTCGGGTTCTCCTCCGCCTGGTGGACGATGTCCGGCTCGCTGCCCGCCGCGCGCAGCGTGCGCACCAGCCAGTCGTGGCAGACCCGCCCGGGCGGCTGGCAGATCCAGCGCTGGCCGGCCAGGTCCTCGCGCCGCACCGAGGCCCGCCCGGCGAACGGGTGCCCGGCGGGCACGAGCAGATCGCACAGGTCGTCGCCGATCACCGCCTGCTCCGTCCCCTGCGGGGCGGGCAGCGGGGAGATGTCCCAGTCGTGCGCGACGGCCAGGTCGACCGCGCCCCGGGCGACCAGGTCGACGGACAGATGCGGGTCGACCTCCGTCAGCCGGGTGTCCAGGGCGGGGTGCCGGGCGGCCAGGTCGGCCAGCACCGCGGGCAGCAGACCGCGGGCCGCGGAGGCGAACGCGGCCACCGTCAGCCGCCCCGCCGGCATCCCCCGGCGCTCCTCCAGCTCGGTCTCCGCGCGCTCCACGATCGCCAGCAACTCCTGCGCCGTCGCAGCGAGTTGTTCGGCCTGCTCGGTCAGCCGGACACCGCGTCCGCGCCGCTCCAGCAGGACGGTCCTGGTCTCCCGCTCCAGCTTCGCGATCTGCTGGGACACGGCGGAGGGGGTGTAGCCGAGCGCGGCCGCGGCGGCGCCGACCGTGCCGTGCACCGAGACGGCGTGCAGGGCCCGCAGGCGCTGGAGATCGAGCATGGAGGCCTCCCGGTCCGCGATGTCGCTCCCCACCAGCTTACGTAAGCGTTGCTTCATCCATCCATGCAGACATTCGCGCTGGTGCTACACGGTGGTGGCGCCGGATGCTCGACGCATGCGACCCGCACACATCAGCCTCGCCGTCCTCGTCGCCGCCGTCTGGGGCGTGAACTTCACCGTCATCGAGGTCGGACTCGACCACTTCCCGCCCCTCCTCTTCTCGGCCCTGCGCTTCCTCGTGGCGGCCCTTCCCGCCGTGTTCTTCGTGGGTCGCCCCAAGGTGGCGTGGAAGTGGATCGTGGCGGTGGGACTCGTCCTCGGGGTCGCGAAGTTCGGGCTGCTGTTCATCGGCATGGACGCGGGGATGCCCGCCGGACTGTCCTCCCTCGTGCTCCAGATCCAGGCGGTCTTCACCGCGGTCTTCGCCATCGCCTTCCTCGGCGAACGCCCCACCCGCGTCCGGCTCGCCGGCATGGCCGTGGCCCTCGCCGGGGTCGGCCTGGCCGCCGTCGACGAGGGCACGGCCGGCCCTCTCGGCGCCTTCGCCCTGGTCGTCACGGCGGCGGCCTGCTGGGGGCTGTCCAACGTCCTCACCCGCAAGGCCTCCCCGCCCGACGCGCTGAACTTCATGGTGTGGGTGAGCACCGTCCCCGTCCTGCCCCTGCTCGGCCTGTCCCTGCTCACCGAGGGCCCCTCCCGCGACCTCGACGCGCTCGGCGCCCTCGACCTCCAGGGCGCCGGGGTCGTCGTCTACGTCGCCTGGATCACGACCGTCTTCGGCTTCGGCGCCTGGGGCTGGCTGCTGCACCGCCACCCCGCGTCCACCGTCGCGCCCTTCTCGCTGCTCGTCCCGGTCTTCGGGATGTCGTCGGCCGCCCTGTTCCTGCACGAGTCGATCGGCCCGCTGCGCTGGGCGGCGGCGGCCCTGCTGGTGGGCGGGGTGGCCCTCACCTCACGGACGCCACGGACGGTCCAGTCGGCGGACGTTCCAGCGCCGGAGCGGGCCGGCGCGCCAGCATGACCCCATGGCCGTCGTCGACATCCCCGGTTCCAAGTCCATCACCGCCCGCGCGCTCTTCCTGGCAGCGGCGGCCGACGGGGTCACCCGCCTCGTCCGCCCGCTGCGCTCGGACGACACCGAGGGCTTCGCGGAGGGCCTGACCCGGCTCGGCTACCGGGTCGGCCGGACCCCGGAGAGCTGGCACATCGACGGCCGCCCCGAGGGCCCGGGCGTGGCGCGGGCCGACGTGTACTGCCGGGACGGCGCGACCACGGCCCGCTTCCTGCCGGCCCTCGCCGCCGCCGGACACGGCACCTACCGCTTCGACGCCTCCGCCCAGATGCGCCGCCGCCCGCTCGGACCCCTCTCCCGGGCCCTGCGCGACCTGGGCGTGGACCTCAGGCACGAGGAGGCGGAGGGCCACCACCCCCTGCGCATCGAGGCGGCCGGCGTCGAGGGCGGCACGGTCACCCTCGACGCCGGCCAGTCCTCCCAGTACCTCACCGCCCTGCTCCTGCTCGGCCCGCTGACCCGCACCGGCCTGCGCATCGAGGTCACCGACCTGGTCTCCGCCCCGTACGTCGGCATCACCCTCGCGATGATGCGCGCGTTCGGGGCGGAGGTGACGGTGGACGGCGACGTCTTCGAGGTCGCGCCCGGCGGCTACCGCGCCACCACCTACCCCGTCGAACCCGACGCCTCCACCGCGAGCTACTTCTTCGCGGCCGCGGCCCTGACCGGCCGCGAGGTCACCGTGCACGGCCTCGGCGCGGGAGCGCTCCAGGGCGACCTCGCCTTCGTGGACGTCCTGCGCCGGATGGGCGCGCACGTGGAGACCGGGCCCGGCCGCACCACCGTGCGCGGCACCGGCGAACTGCGCGGCCTCACCGTCAACATGCGGGACATCTCCGACACCATGCCGACCCTCGCCGCGATCGCGCCCTTCGCCTCGGGGCCGGTCCGCATCGAGGACGTCGCCAACACCCGGGTCAAGGAGTGCGACCGGCTGGAGGCCTGCGCGGAGAACCTCCGGGCACTCGGCGTCCGGGTGGAGACCGGCCCCGACTGGATCGAGATCCACCCGGGCGTCCCCGCCGCCGCCGAGATCAGGACGTACGGCGACCACCGCATCGTCATGGCCTTCGCGGTGACGTCGCTGCGCGCCCCCGGCATGACCTTCGACGACCCCGGATGCGTCCGCAAGACGTTTCCCGCCTTCCACGAGGTGTTCGGAGCCTGGGCCGCCGCCGGAAACGGCCACTGAGCGGGCCCGGCGTCCGGCGCCGGCGTCTTGTCGGGAAGATCAAGGGCGACTAGCTTCGCGACCGACGGCGCCGACCGCGCCTCGACCCGACCGGGAAGCGGTGAACAGATGTCCTCCGGAGCCTCCGTCGTCACACTCGCCGTCGTCGGCGCCGGGGACCGGGGCACCGGCCACGCGCGCTGGGCCCTGGAGCACCCCGACCGGGCCCGGGTGGTGGCCGTCGCCGAACCCCGCCGGACCCGGCGCGAACGGTTCGCGGCCGCCCACGGACTGGAACCGGACGCCGCCGTGGACGACTGGCGGACGCTGGCCGCCCGCGGCCGGATCGCGGACGCCGTCCTGGTCTGCACCCTCGACCGCGAACACCTCGAACCCGTCCTGGAGTTCGCCGCCCTCGGCTACCACATCATGCTGGAGAAGCCGATGGCCCTCACCGAGGACGAGTGCCGGCGGATCGTCGAGGCGGTGGAGAAGGCCGGCGTGATCCTCTCGGTCGGACACGTCCTGCGCTACACCCGCTACACCCGCGCGGTGAAGGAGGTCGTGGAGTCCGGCCGGATCGGTGACGTCGTCAACGTCCAGCACCTGGAGCCCGTCGGCTTCTGGCACCAGGCCCACTCCTTCGTCCGCGGCAACTGGGGCCGCACGGACCGGGCCACGTCCATGCTGATGGCCAAGTCCTGCCACGACATCGACTGGTTGCAGTACGTGCTCGGCCAACCCCCGGTCCGCGTCTCCAGCTTCGGACGCCTCTCCCACTTCCGGCCCGAGAACAGGCCCGAGGGCGCCGCCGACCGCTGCCTCGACTGCGCGGTGGAGCACACCTGCCCGTACTCGGCCCGGCGCGAGTACGGCGACCGGCTCGCCCGCGGCGAACACCACTGGCCGCTGAGCGTGCTCGTCGACGACTTCACGCCCGGGGCCCTGGAGACCGCCCTGCGCGAGGGCCCGTACGGGCGGTGCGTGTACGCCTGCGACAACGACGTGGTCGACCACCAGGTGGTCTCGATGGAGTTCGCCTCCGGCGCCACCGCCACCTTCACCATGACCGCCTTCACCGAACAGGCCGACCGCCGGACCCGGATCTTCGGGACCCGCGGCGAACTGCGCGGCGACGGCGGGAGCCTGAGCGTCTACGACTTCCTGACCCGGACCGAGGAGGCCGTCGACCTCGCCGCCCCGGGCGCCATGGACGCGGCGGGCGGCCACGGCGGGGGCGACGCCGGCCTGATGGACGCCTTCGTCGGCGCCGTCGCCACCGGGAACCCCGGCCTCGTGAAGTCCGGCCCCCGGGAATCCCTCACCAGCCATCTCACCGTGCTGGCCGCCGAACGCGCCCGGCACGCGGGCACCGTCGAGGCCGTATAACCGCTGGACACGGCCCGCCCCGGCCACGTAGGAATCGCTGCGGACACGACCGGATCGGCGAAGGGACGCGGGGCGTTGGGTTTCCAGTTGGAGGGGCCGGTTCTCGAAGGCACGCTGGTACGGCTGGAGCCGCTCGGCCACCGGCACGCGGCCGACCTCGCCGAGGCGGCGGAGGAACACCGGGACTCGTACGCGTTCACCTGGGTGCCCCGGGCCGACGAGGTCGGGGACTACGTCGACGCGCAGCTCGCCCGCGCCGCGACGGGCAGGCTCGCGCCCTACGCGCAGATCTCCCTCGTCTCCGGACGGGCGGTCGGTGCCACCTCGTACTGGGAACCGCGGTGCTGGCGGTCGGACGACCGGCTCGACGCCGTCGAGGTCGGCTTCACCTGGCTCGCCGCCTCGGCCCAGGGCACCGGGCTGAACGCCGAGTCCAAGCTGCTGCTCTTCCGGCACGCCTTCGAGGAGTGGGGCGTGGCACGCGTGGACCTGAAGACCGACGCCCGCAACGCCCGCTCCCGCGCGGCGATCGCGAGCACCGGCGCCCGGCTGGAGGGCGTCCTGCGCAACTGGTCCCGCTCCTGGGCGCCCGGCGAGGACGGGCTGCTGCGCGACTCCGCGGTCTTCTCGGTGACGGCGGCGGAGTGGCCCGAGTGCCGGGACCGGCTGACCGCGAGGGTGGCCAGGGCGTCGTCCCGGGCGGCCGACGCGACGGCCGGCTAGCGGGGTCGCTCGCTCGGGGGCTCGGGGGCTCGGAGGCGATGGGGCTCGGAGGCTCGGGGGCGCGGGGAGCGAGGGGGCTCGGGTGGTGGTCGGAGGCGTGTGGGTGGTTCGGGCGGTGTGTGTGGTGCCTCTGAGGTGGGTTTCCGGGCTGTGCGGCAGTTGATCGCCGGAGCCTCTGGACCCGGTGGGCGGGCATCGGAAACGATCAGGCCATGAGTACGTACGACGGTCCCGCGCCCGACCCGCGGTCCTTCCTTATCCTGCACGGCTGGCAGAACCACCGCCCGGAGGGCCACTGGCAGCACTGGCTCGCCGGGCGGCTCGGGGAACTGGGGCAGCACGTCGTCTATCCGCAGCTCCCGGACCCCGACGACCCGGACCTGGAGGTGTGGCTGACGGAGCTGGCCCGCCACCTGGACGCCCTGCGCGGCTCCGAGCGCGTGGTCGTCGCCCACAGCCTCGGGGCCGTCCTGTGGCTCCAGGCCGCCGCCCGCCGACTGCCCGGCACGGCCCGCGTCGACCGCGTGCTGCTCGTCGCCCCGCCGTCCGCCTCCGTCCTCGCGGGGCTGCCGGAGATCGCCGGATTCACCCTGACCGAGAAGGACTTCACCCTCCCCGGCCCCACCCTGCTGGTCGCGGGCGACGACGACCCGTACTGCCCCGAGGGCGCCGCAGCGGCCTACGGCGAGCCCCTGGGCGTACCGGCGCGGATGCTGTCCGGGGCCGGCCATCTCGGCATGGACGCCGGGTACGGACCCTGGCCCGCGGTGCTGGACTGTTGTCTGGACGGGACGGCGCCGCTCACCGCCCGCGCGGGCTAGTGCCCTGCGCGGCGCGGGTGTGCCGGCCGGCCGGCTGGTCGTGCGGGTCCGCCCGCTGATCGCGCGGATCGAAGAAGGAGCCGGTCCGCGGGGGCTGCGCGGGGCGCCCGGGCACGACGACCGTGCCCCGGCGCCGGCGCGAGGAGGACCGGCTCCAGTCCCCGTCGCCGAGGACCAGCTGCGGGTCGAACATCACCACCACTCCGGCCAGGATCAGGAAGACGACCGGTCCGATGAGCATGGGGAGCAGGATCGAGGCCGGTGAGCTGTCGCCGGACATGTAGGACGCGTCCGTCGCGCCGCGCAGGTGCACTCCGAGAGCCGCCATGCCGGTGTAGTGCGCGCCGGTCAGGGCGACGCCCATGAGGAGGGCGGCGCCGAGGGCCGCCGCGAAACCCCGGTGGGAGGCGGCCGTCCACAGCGCGGCGGTCGCGGCGCCGACCGCGAGCAGCACGGAGGCCGACACCATGACCGAGTCGTAGTCCAGCGAACCGTTCAGCTCGATCGCGGCCATGCCGGTGTAGTGCGTGGCCACCACGGCGAGACCGGTGAGGATCCCGGCCGCGGTCAGGGTGGCGGGGGTGGCCCCGCGGTATCCCACGGCGAAGACGCCGAGGCCGACCGTCACGATCGCCACGACGAGACTGAGCGAGGTCAGACGGGGGTCGTAGTCGATCGGGATTCCCTGGATCCTGAAGCCGACCATCGCGACGAAGTGCATCGTCCAGATGCCACAGCCGATCGTCGCCGCCCCGAGGGCCAGCCAACCGGGCTTCCACGACTGCCGGTTGTGCAGGGAACGGACGACGCAGCGCAACCCCAGGGCGCTGCCCAGACAGGCGACGAGATAGGAGGCCGCCGGGGTCACCACCCCGAACTCGAAGCCCTCCACGGTGCCTTGCATATATGCCAACTCCCCCATGGAACGGGTTACTTGGGGGAGTACGGTCCCGCGTCCAGGTTGCGTGAGCGGTTCCGTACGGTAGGTGATTGAGTTAATTCTGCGATGCGACTTCGTTCAACGGGCGGACAGCGTGTCCGAACTCCGGACGGGGTGGTGTCCCGCCCGGGGTCATTCCCGGCCGGCGCGCAGGTCAAGCCGCCAGTCCTGGCCGGTCAGGTCCGCGCCGAAGGACCGGTGCGGCTTCTCGGCGACCAGGGCGAAGCCGTGGCGCAGGTAGATCCGCCGGGCGGCGGCCAGGACGTCGTTGGTCCACAGCACGAGGTCGTGATAGCCGACGCCGCGTGCGAACTCGGTGACGGCGCCGACGAGGCGGTCGCCGATGCCGAGGCCGCGCGTCTCCGGCTCGACCAGCAGCAGCCGGAGGCGGGCGGTGCCGGGTGCGTCGTCCCGTACGCACATCACGCACCCGACGGGCCGTCCGTCGAGCTCGGCGATCCACACCCGTTCCAGGTGGGGGTCGTGGTCCTCGGCGAAGTCGGCGACGATCCTCGCGACCAGGCCCTCGTAGTCGGCGTTCCAGCCGTACTCCGCCGCGTACAGCGCGGCGTTGCGCTGCACGATCCAGCCGAGGTCGCCCGGGCCCGGTTCGCGCAGGAGGACGTCCTCGGGGCCCGGTGCGGCCCGGCCGTCCCCGAGGAGGGTCCGCACCGTGCGCATCGCCTCCGCGAGCCGCGGCCGGTCGGCGGGCGGCACGGTCACCAGCAGGGTGCCCACGGTCTGGCGCGCCCGCTCGTCGAGGAGCGCTGCGGCCTCCCGGCCACGTGCGGTGAGCGTGATCCGGCGGCGCCGCGGGTCCTGCTCGGACGCGGCCCGCTCGACCAGGCCGTCCTGCTCGAACTTCTTCAGGATCCGGCTCAGATAGCCGGAGTCCAGGGCGAGTCGGGTCCGCAGGTCGGCGGCGTCCGCCTGCGGCGTGTGCGCCAGTTCGTACAGGACGCGGGACTCGGTCAGGGTGTACGGCGCGTACAGGTGGCGGCCGTGGTCGAGCGCGCCGATGACGTTCGCGTAGAAGCGGTTGAAGGAGCGGATGTCCTGGACGGTCACGATCGCCCCCGAAGGCTGACTCAGTCAGAGAAATTCGCCACCCCGAGCATAGAACCGCCGCCCCCTCGGGCCCACCCTCTCGGTTCCGGTCCGGCGGGTGGGTCGGGGCCGCGCCGGTGCATCAGGCCGCCGCTGTCGGGCAGAGAGGTGACCGTTAGTGGCGACGGCCATCGATGTACCGCCACGTCCCCTCACGCCGCATTCCGACTGCGGATACGTCGTGGTGACCCGTCCGTGCCGCTCCGCCGGATCCCGGCTGCGGATGCGTCGTGGTGACCGCGCCCAGGACAAATCCACTCCCGGCCCAGGCAATTCCAGCCCCGACCGGCGAAAGCCTCAGCCCCGGGGGCCCACTTCTCGGGTACCGGGCAACATTCAGCCCCTCCGGCGTTTGAGGAGCGGGGTCTGGGGCGGAGCCCCGGGGGCCCACCTCTCGGGTGCGGGGCAACAATCCAGCCCCTCCGGCGATTGAGGAGCGGGGTCTGGGGCGGAGCCCCAGGTACGGGACGGGTAGGGGCGGAGGGGGCGAAGAAAGCCTGGGGTTCTGGGAGACCCCGGGGAAGCCGGGGAAACGGTGCGTCAGGCTCGGGGGCTGCTGGTGGAGCCGCGGACCATCAGTTCGCCTCGTACCGTCGCAATCCCCCCCGGCGGCGGCTCCTCCCGCCCCATGGCGACCCGCCCGGCCCGCGCCCCGGCCTCGGACAGAGGCAACCGCACGGTAGTGAGGGCAGGCACCGCATCGATGCTGAACGGCAGATCGTCGAAGCCCGCGACGGACACGTCGTCCGGGATCCGCAGCCCGGAGTCCCGCAACGCCGCACAGGCCCCCAGCGCCACGGTGTCGTTGGCGGCGACGACCGCCGTCAACGACGCATCCCGGCGCAGGAGTTCGAGCGTCGCCTCGTACCCGGACCGGCGGTCGTAACGCCCGTGCACGGTACGCCGGGCCTCGTCCTCGATGCCGTGGGCGTCGAGCGCGGCCCGGTGCCCCTCCAGCCGGTGGCGGGTCGTCGTGCGTTCCCCGGGACCCGCGATGTAACCGAGCCGCCGGTGCCCGAGGCCGATGAGGTGCTCGGTGAGCTGCCGCCCGCCCCCGCGGTTGTCGAAGGTGAGCGCGATCGCGTCGGGCGCCTCCGGCGCGGGCGGCCGCCCGCACAGCACGACCCGCGTACCCGCCTCCGTCAGCTTGCGCAGCTTGGCGGCGACCGCGCCCGCGTGCGCGGTGTCCTCTATCGCACCGCCGGTGAGCACGACCGCGGCCGCCCGCTGGCGCTGCAGGAGCGTGAGATAGGTCAGCTCGCGCTCCGGGGAGCCGCCGGTGTTGCAGACGACCCCGAGCCGTTCCCCGCCCGCGCGCCCCCCGGGCCCGCCGATCTCCGACTGGATGGCCGCGGCCATGATCCCGAAGAAGGGGTCGGCGATGTCGTTGACCAGGATGCCGACGAGGTCGGAGGTCGCCGCGGCCAGCGAACTCGCCGGCCCGTTCAGCACGTAGTCCAGCTCGTCCACCGCCCGCAGCACCCGCTCGCGCGTGGAGGAGGCCACGGGGTAGTTCCCGTTCAGCACGCGCGACACCGTCGCGGGAGAGACCTGCGCGCGGGCCGCCACGTCCGCCAGGGTCACCGTCATCTCGTCGTCCTCCGGTCGCGCGTTGTCGTGCCACTTCGTACGGGTCGTACATGCCGTACGTCGTCGTGCCTGGTCATGTCTCGTCGTACGGCGTCGAACACGGAGCCGAAGGCCCGGTGCGCCGCTTCCTGTGGGCAGGGTCCGTGCAGACCATACGGCCATCCGCCCCCGTTGTTCGCCCCCTCGAACAACTCGCCTTCGCAGTGGTCTTGTCCACACCACGGAACAGAGGCTAGCTTCTCAGAGGATAGAAAGCGCTTGCTGCCACGCTCGCCAGTCAGCGTGCGCGGCGCCCGAGGCGTACGGAGGGAAAGACGTGACACGCAAGACGGTGCGGATCGCCATGAACGGCGTGACGGGACGCATGGGCTACCGCCAGCACCTCGTCCGCTCGATACTCGCCCTGCGCGAGCAGGGCGGCCTCGACCTCGGCGACGGCACCGTGCTGTGGCCCGAACCCGTCCTCGTCGGCCGTCGCGAGGACGCCCTGAGGGCACTCGCCGAGCGGCACGGCCTCGGCCACTGGTCGACGGACCTGGACGCGGTGCTCGCGGATCCGTCCGTCGACCTCTACTTCGACGCCCAGGTGACCTCCGCCCGCGAGGAGGCCCTGAGGAAGGCCGTCGCCGCGGGCAAGCACGTCTACACGGAGAAGCCGACCGCCACCGGGTTCGAAGGAGCCCTCGAACTGGCCCGCCTCGCGCACGCCGCCGGCGTCCGGCACGGTGTCGTCCAGGACAAGCTCTTCCTGCCCGGCCTGCTCAAGCTGAAGAGGCTGATCGACGGCGGGTTCTTCGGCCGGATCCTGTCCGTGCGCGGGGAGTTCGGCTACTGGGTCTTCGAGGGCGACTGGCAGGACGCCCAGCGGCCCTCCTGGAACTACCGGGCCGAGGACGGCGGCGGCATCGTCGTCGACATGTTCCCGCACTGGGAGTACGTCCTGCACGAACTCTTCGGCCGGGTCACCTCGGTGCAGGCGCTGACCGCCACCCACGTCCCGCAGCGCTGGGACGAACGGGGCAAGCCCTACGACGCCACGGCCGACGACGCGGCCTACGGCATCTTCGAACTGGAGGGCGGCGCGGTCGCCCAGATCAACTCCTCCTGGACCGTGCGGGTCAACCGCGACGAACTCGTGGAGTTCCAGGTCGACGGCACGGAGGGCTCGGCCGTCGCCGGACTGCGCAACTGTCGTGTCCAGCACCGCGGTTCCACCCCCAAGCCGGTCTGGAACCCGGACATCCCGGCCACCTACTCCTTCCGCGACCAGTGGCAGGAGGTCCCCGACAACGCCGAGTTCGACAACGGCTTCAAGGCCCAGTGGGAGCTGTTCCTGCGGCACGTCTACACCGACGCCCCCTACCGCTGGGACCTCCTCGCCGGCGCCCGCGGCGTCCAACTCGCCGAACTGGGGCTGAAGTCCTCGGCCGAGGGCCGCCGCCTCGACGTACCGGAGATCACGCTGTGACCATCCGACTCCCCGACGCCGGCGGCCGGTTGCGGATCCACGAGCCGCGCACGGACCCGCTCGCCGCCCTCCCCACGGACGGGCTCCTCCTCTCCCGTACGGTCTTCGCCGCCGCGCACGTCGTCGCCGACCCGTACGCGGACGTCTCGCCCGGCGGGCCCGCCGCCGTCGACTGGGACGCCACCCTCGCCTTCCGGCGCCATCTGTGGTCGCACGGCCTCGGTGTCGCCGAGGCGATGGACACCGCCCAGCGCGGGATGGGCCTGGACTGGGCCGGGGCGGCCGAACTGATCCGGAGGTCCGCGGCCGAGGCCAGGGCCGCCGGCGGCAGGATCGCCTGCGGCGTCGGCACCGACCAGCTCACCGGCCCGGCCACGCTCCCCGAGGTCCGGGCCGCCTACGAGGAACAGCTCGCCCTCGTCGAGGAGTCGGGCGCGCAGCCGGTCCTGATGGCCTCCCGCGCGCTCGCCCGGGCCGCCACCGGCCCCGAGGACTACCTCGACGTCTACGGCCATCTCCTGCGCCAGGCGGCCGGCCCGGTGATCCTGCACTGGCTGGGCCCGATGTTCGACCCGGCCCTCGCCGGCTACTGGGGCTCGGGCGACCTGGACGCGGCGACCGAGGTGTTCCTGAAGGTGATCGCCGACCGTCCGGACAAGGTGGACGGAGTCAAGGTCTCCCTGCTGGACGCCGGACGGGAGGTGGCACTGCGCCGCCGCCTTCCCGACGGGGTGCGCTGCTACACCGGCGACGACTTCAACTACGCCGAGCTGATCGCGGGCGACGAGAGCGGCTTCAGCCACGCATTGCTCGGCGTCTTCGACCCGCTCGCCCCCCTCGCCGCCCGGGCGGTGCGCGTCCTGGACTCCGGAGACACCAAGGGCTTCCGTGAACTTCTCGATCCCACGGTCGAGTTGGCCCGGCATCTCTTCCAGCCGCCGACCCGCTTCTACAAGACGGGTGTCGTCCTGCTGGCCTGGCTCGCGGGCCACCAGGACCACTTCGCGATGGTGGGCGGCCTCCAGTCGGCACGCTCCCTGCCCCATCTCGCCCGCGCCTACGAACTGGCCGACGGACTGGGCCTGTTCCCCGATCCGTTGCGCGCCGAGGCTCGGATGAAGACCCTGCTCGCCCTGTACGGAGTGTCCTCATGAGCAGCCTCGCCCGCTTCTCCGTCAACCAGATGACGGTCCGGCAGCTATCGATGCCCGAACTGGTCGCCGCCTGCCTGGAGTCGGGCGTCCCGGGTGTCGGCCTGTGGCGCGAGCCCGTGCGGTCGTACGGCCTCGACGCCACCGCGAAACTCGTCCACGACGCGGGTCTGGCCGTCACGACCCTGTGCCGGGGCGGCTTCCTCACGGCGATCGACCCGGGGGAGCGGCGGCGCGCGCTGGACGACAACCGGGCCGCCGTCGACGAGGCGGCCGCCCTCGGCACCGACACCCTCGTCCTGGTCTCCGGCGGCCTGCCGCTCGGCTCGAAGGACCTGCACGGCGCCCGGGAGCGCATCGCCGACGCGCTCGGCGAACTGGGCCCGTACGCCGCCTCCCGCGGGGTGCGGCTCGCCGTCGAACCGCTCCACCCCATGTACGCGGCCGACCGCTGCGTGGTCTCCACCCTCGCCCAGGCGCTGGACCTCGCGGAACGCTTCCCCGCCGACCAGGTGGGCGTCACCGTCGACACGTACCACCTCTGGTGGGACGACACGGCGCCCGCCCAGATCGCCCGTGCGGGGGCGGGCGGCCGCATCCACGGCTTCCAGCTCGCCGACTGGACCACCCCGCTTCCCGAGGGGGTCCTCGTCGGCCGCGGGCAGCTCGGCGACGGCTCGGTCGACTTCCGCGCCTGGCGCGGCCTGGTCGAGGCGGCGGGCTACACCGGGCCCATCGAGGTCGAGCTCTTCAACGAACAACTGTGGGCCAGGGACGGGCGCGAGGTGTTGGCGGAGACGGCGGCGCGGTTCGTGGAGCACGCCGGGTAGCGGGTCCGGGGCGTCGGCGGGGTGCGGGAGGGACGGTGGAAAGGGGTGCGGCAGGGACGGCGGAAAAAATCTTCGGAACTCCGTGCAACCCTTCCGCGACCTCGTGGGTCGTACGTGGCATCAGGACCTTTGGAGGGGGATCCGGGGGGATCGCGGGGGTTCTGATACGGAGGGGAAAGCCGAGGGGCCCGGTCGACGGACCGGGCCCCTCGAAGTCTTCCGGGACCCGACTTCTCCGGAATCGACTTCTCCGGGCCCGAGGATCTTCGGGACCCGAGGTACTCCGGCCCCGAAGTCTCCCGTGGTCCCGACCGGGTGAGTCCTTCACCGCGCCCGGGCGCTGTCGGTGGCGGGCGGTACCGTCGGATCATGACCGATCAGGCGGGGGCCGCCCAGCAGGGCGAGCGGCGACTGGCCACGCTGGAAGGCGTGCTCGAACGCATCACGTACGCCAACGAGGAGAACGGCTACACGGTCGCCCGGGTCGACACCGGCCGGGGCGCCGGCGATCTGCTCACCGTCGTCGGCTCCCTCCTCGGCGCCCAGGTCGGCGAGTCGCTGCGCATGGAGGGCCGCTGGGGCTCCCACCCGCAGTACGGCAAGCAGTTCACCGTGGAGAACTACACGACGGTGCTCCCCGCCACCGTCCAGGGCATCCGCCGCTATCTCGGATCCGGCCTGGTCAAAGGCATCGGACCGGTCTTCGCCGACCGCATCACCGAGCACTTCGGCCTGGACACCCTGCGGATCATCGAGGAGGAGCCGAAGCGGCTCATCGAGGTCCCCGGACTCGGCCCCAAGCGCACGGGGAGGATCGCCGACGCCTGGGAGGAGCAGAAGGCGATCAAGGAGGTCATGCTCTTCCTCCAGACCGTGGAGGTGTCCACCTCCATCGCGGTCCGCATCTACAAGAAGTACGGCGACGCCTCGATCTCGGTCGTGAAGAACCAGCCCTACCGCCTGGCGTCCGACGTGTGGGGCATCGGCTTCCTCACCGCCGACAAGATCGCCCAGTCCGTCGGCATCCCGCACGACAGCCCCGAGCGCGTCAAGGCGGGCCTGCAGTACGCCCTGTCGCAGTCCACCGACCAGGGCCACTGCTATCTCCCCGAGGAGCGGCTGATCGCGGACGCGGTGAAGCTGCTCCAGGTCGACACCGGCCTGGTCATCGAGTGCCTGGCCGAGCTGGCGGCCCCCGCCGAGGACGGCGAGGACCCCGGAGTCGTACGGGAGAAGGTCCCGGGCCCGGACGGCGGCGACCCGGTGACGGCGGTCTACCTCGTCCCCTTCCACCGCGCCGAACTCTCGCTCTCCGCGCAGGTGCTGCGCCTGCTGCGCAGCGAACGTGACCGGATGCCCGGCTTCCGTGACGTGGCCTGGGACAAGGCGCTGGCCTGGCTGAGGGGGCGCACGGGCGCGGAGCTGGCCCCCGAGCAGGAGGCCGCGGTCCGGCTCGCGCTCACCGAGAAGGTCGCCGTGCTGACCGGGGGCCCGGGCTGCGGCAAGTCGTTCACGGTCCGCTCGATCGTGGAGCTGGCCCGCGCCAAGAAGGCGAAGGTGCTCCTCGCGGCGCCCACCGGCCGCGCGGCCAAGCGTCTGGCCGAACTGACCGGGGCCGAGGCCTCCACCGTGCACCGGCTTCTTGAGCTCAAGCCGGGCGGTGACGCGGCCTACGACAAGGACCGCCCGCTGGACGCCGACCTGGTCGTCGTGGACGAGGCCTCCATGCTCGACCTGCTGCTCGCCAACAAGCTGGTCAAGGCGGTGCCCCCGGGCGCCCATCTGCTCTTCGTCGGCGACGTCGACCAGCTTCCGAGCGTGGGCGCCGGCGAGGTGCTGCGCGATCTGCTCGCCGAGCGGGGCCCGGTCCCCGCGGTGCGCCTCACCAAGGTCTTCCGGCAGGCCCAGCAGTCCGGGGTGGTGACCAACGCGCACCGGATCAACTCCGGACACCATCCGGTCACCGACGGCATGAAGGACTTCTTCCTCTTCGTCGAGGACGACACCGAGGAGGCCGGGCGGCTCACGGTGGACGTGGCGGCCCGTCGGATTCCGGCCAAATTCGGGCTCGACCCCCGCCGGGACATCCAGGTCCTCGCGCCCATGCACCGGGGTCCGGCCGGCGCGGGGCTGCTGAACGGACTGCTCCAGCAGGCCATCACCCCCGGCCGCCCCGACCTCGCCGAGAAGCGGATCGGCGGGCGGGTCTTCCGGGTCGGCGACAAGGTCACCCAGATCCGCAACAACTATGACAAAGGGGAGAACGGCGTCTTCAACGGCACCGTGGGGGTCGTCACCTCCCTCGATCCCGTCGAGCAGCGGCTGACGGTGCGCACCGACGAGGACGAGGAGGTGCCGTACGAATTCGACGAGCTCGACGAACTGGCCCACGCCTACGCGGTGACCATCCACCGTTCCCAGGGCAGCGAGTACCCGGCGGTGGTGATCCCCGTGACCACGGGCGCCTGGATGATGCTCCAGCGCAATCTGCTCTACACGGCGGTCACCCGGGCCAAGAAGCTGGTCGTTCTCGTCGGTTCGCGCAAAGCGATAGGCCAGGCGGTGCGTACGGTGTCCGCGGGACGCCGGTGCACGGCCCTGGACTTCCGGCTGTCCGGCTCGTGAACCACCGCCCCGCGCACGGCCGATCGGGCCCGGCGCGGGCGGCCAACGGGGCCTTTCGGGCACGGGACGAGGGTCATCGGAAAAAATGATCGATCAAACGAGTCATGAAGGTCACAGAGCACTTCCGGTTGCGGGGCGGACGCGGCAGGATGAGCAGGTTGGCGGCACTCAGTGCCGCCAATAGGCCCAATGGTCGACCCCGAGTGCACTCTCCAGGGCCAAATGGGGGATGGTAGAGACAGTCAGGGCACCTCGAAGAAGAGGCACAACGTCGGTGAGGGATGACGTGAGCGACAACTCTGTAGTACTGCGGTTCGGCGATGGCGAGTACACCTACCCGGTGATCGACAGCACCGTCGGCGACAAGGGCTTCGACATCGGCAAGCTCCGGGCCCAGACCGGTCTGGTGACGCTGGACAGCGGGTACGGCAACACCGCCGCGTATAAATCCGCGATCACCTATCTCGACGGTGAGCAGGGGATCCTCCGCTACCGCGGCTACCCGATCGAGCAGCTCGCCGAGCGGTCCACCTTCCTTGAGGTGGCCTACCTGCTGATCAACGGCGAGCTTCCGAACATCGACGAGCTCTCCACCTTCAAGAACGAAATCACGCAGCACACCCTGCTGCACGAGGACGTCAAGAACTTCTACCGTGGCTTCCCGCGCGACGCCCACCCGATGGCGATGCTGTCGTCGGTCGTCTCGGCGCTGTCGACCTTCTACCAGGACAGCCACAACCCGTTCGACGAGAAGCAGCGCAACCTCTCCACGATCCGGCTGCTCGCCAAGCTGCCGACGATCGCGGCGTACGCGTACAAGAAGTCGGTCGGTCACCCCTTCGTGTACCCGCGCAACAACCTCGGCTACGTCGAGAACTTCCTGCGCATGACCTTCTCGGTCCCCGCGCAGGACTACGAGCTCGACCCGGTGGTCGTCTCCGCGCTCGACAAGCTGCTGATCCTGCACGCCGACCACGAGCAGAACTGTTCGACCTCGACCGTGCGTCTGGTCGGCTCCTCGCAGGCGAACATGTTCGCCTCGATCTCCGCCGGCATCTCCGCGCTGTGGGGCCCGCTGCACGGTGGCGCCAACCAGTCCGTCCTGGAGATGCTGGAGGGCATCCAGGCCAACGGCGGCGACGTCGACACCTTCATCCGCAAGGTGAAGAACAAGGAGGACGGCGTCCGCCTGATGGGCTTCGGCCACCGGGTGTACAAGTCCTTCGACCCGCGCGCGAAGATCATCAAGGCTGCCGCGCACGACGTCCTGTCCGCTCTCGGCAAGTCCGACGAGCTGCTGGACATCGCGCTCAAGCTGGAGGAGCACGCGCTCTCCGACGACTACTTCGTCTCGCGCAACCTCTACCCGAACGTCGACTTCTACACCGGCCTCATCTACCGGGCCATGGGCTTCCCGACCGAGATGTTCACGGTCCTGTTCGCCCTCGGCCGCCTGCCGGGCTGGATCGCCCAGTGGCACGAGATGATCAAGGAGCCCGGCTCCCGCATCGGCCGCCCGCGCCAGATCTACACGGGCATCGTCGAGCGCGACTTCGTCCCGGTCGAGGCCCGCTGAGGCTCGTACGCGACCACCGGGCTCCGTAGGCGGAGTCCGGTGAATCCGTGACGACACGAAAAACGGAAAGCGCCCTGCTACCGGTCCCCCCACGGGCCGGCAGTCAGGGCGCTTTCCTTGTCCCGGTGCGGATTCCCCCCACGGGATCCGGCCGGGCGTCTGTGGACAGCGCCTGAATCGCTGTGTGCCGGCACGGGCCGACGGTGAGGCGGGCGAGCGGAACTCGCCGTACTGCGGTGGTGCGGTGCGATCTGCCGGGACGCGTACGGATCGGGAGGGCCGCTCAAAGCTCCCCGCTGTACGTGCCCCGGCGACGCAATTTCCGGGAACGTCCCCCAAGACATCCCCAGATGCCAGTCGCGCCCCCCAAGACGCTTCTGACATCGCCAACTTAGACTGACGAACCCCTTCGGTGGTTACGTTCACATCACTGTGATCTGGATCTCTTGCATATGTCCTGAAGATACGCAAGAGCCCCGATACGGGAATCGCGGACCAATCGTAAGGAAGATGCGCGAGCCTTGTGAAGAGCTTATGTGAGGCTCTCGTTGGACTCTAGGGGGACTCAGGCTCTGTCGTCACGCGAATGCTCTCAGTCGAAGGCTGTTCGTGACCACGAAAACGGACGAAAAGGCCATCGCGGCTCCCGCGATCATGGGATTCAGCAGTCCGGCCGCGGCCAGCGGAAGCGCCGCCACGTTGTATCCGAACGCCCAGACCAGGTTTCCCTTGATCGTCGAGAGCGTGGCGCGCGCCAGCCGGATCGCGTCGGCGGCCACCCGTAGATCCCCGCGCACGAGCGTCAGGTCGCTCGCCTCGATCGCCGCGTCCGTCCCCGTGCCCATCGCGAGGCCAAGATCGGCGGTGGCGAGTGCCGCCGCGTCGTTCACCCCGTCGCCGACCATCGCGACGGCCCGTCCCTCGCCCTGGAGCCGCGCGACCACGGCGACCTTGTCCTCGGGCAGCACCTCGGCGATCACGTCGGCCGGGCCGATGCCGACCTCCCGCGCCACGGCCTCGGCGACCGCCCGGTTGTCCCCGGTCAGCAGCATCGGCGTGAGCCCGAGGCCGCGCAGTTCGCGTACGGCCTCGGCGCTGGACTCCTTGACGGTGTCGGCGACGGCCAGGACGCCCGCCGCCGCGCCGTCCAGGGTGACCACCACGGCCGTACGGCCCGCGGCCTCGGCCCCGCTCTTCGCGTCCGCAAGCGTTTCCGGTAGCGCGCCGGGGAAGCGGCCGACGGCCACCTCGACGCCGTCGACCCGCCCGCGCACGCCCCGCCCCGGCACGTTCTCGAAGTGCTCGGGCGCCGGAAGGTCACCGACGCGCTCCTGAGCGCCTTCCGCGATCGCTCGGGCAACCGGATGCTCGGAGGCGTGTTCCAGGGCTCCCGCGAGCCGCAGGACGTCTTCCTCGGCCCGTCCCGGGGCGACGTGGACCTCGTGCAGGCTCATGCGGCCCGTCGTCACCGTGCCGGTCTTGTCCAGGAGGACGGTGTCGACGCGGCGGGTCGACTCCAGGACCTCGGGCCCCTTGATCAGGATGCCGAGCTGGGCGCCGCGGCCGGTGCCGACCATCAGGGCGGTCGGGGTGGCCAGGCCCAGCGCGCACGGGCAGGCGATGATCAGCACCGCGACGGCGGCGGTGAAGGCCGCGACCGTGTCCCCGGTGGCCGCGATCCAGACCCCGAAGGTGCCGAGCGCGATGAGCAGGACCACGGGCACGAAGACCCCGGAGATCCGGTCGGCCAGACGCTGCACCTCGGCCTTGCCGTTCTGCGCGTCCTCGACGAGCCGGGCCATCCGCGCGAGTTGCGTGTCCGCGCCGATCCGGGTGGCCTCGACGACGAGCCGGCCCCCGGCGTTGACGGTCGCGCCGGTGACGGCGTCCCCGACGCCCACGTCCACCGGTACCGACTCGCCGGTCAGCATGGACGCGTCCACGGCCGACGTGCCCTCGGCGACGGTCCCGTCGGTGGCGATCTTCTCGCCGGGCCGTACGACGAATCGGTCGCCGACGGCCAGCTGCGCCACGGGGAGGCGGACCTCACGGCCGTCCCGCAGGACGCTGACGTCCTTGGCGCCGAGCTCCAGCAGTGCCCGCAGCGCCGCTCCCGCGCGCCGCTTGGAGCGGGCCTCCAGGAAGCGGCCGAGCAGGATGAACGTGACGACACCCGCGGCGACCTCCAGATAGAGCGTGGAGGTGCCGTCCGTACGGGAGACGGTGAACTCGAAGCCGTGCCGCATGCCCGGCATCCCCGCGTCGCCGAAGAACAGCGCCCACAGGGACCAGCCGAACGCGGCGAGGGTGCCGACCGATACCAGGGTGTCCATGGTGGCCGCGCCGTGCCGCGCGTTCGTCGCGGCGGCCCGGTGGAAGGGCAGACCGCCCCAGACCACGACGGGCGCGGCGAGCGTCAGGGAGAGCCACTGCCAGTTGTCGAACTGGAGGGCCGGGATCATCGACATGAGGACGACGGGCAGGGCGAGCACCGCGGAGACGGTCAGCCGTTCGCGCAGGGCGGCCGTCTCGGGATCGTCGTCGGCCGCGGGCGCCTCCTGCTCGGGCGGCGCGGGCGGAGGGGGCTCCTCGGCGGTGTAGCCCGTCTTCACCACGGTGGCGATCAGGTCGGCGACCTGTACCCCCTCGGGGTAGGAGACCTTGGCCTTCTCCGTCGCGAAGTTGACCGTGGCGCTGACGCCGTCCATGCGGTTGAGCTTCTTCTCGACGCGGGCCGCGCAGGAGGCGCAGGTCATCCCGCCGATGGAGAGTTCGATCTCCGAGGTCGTGCCTATCGGCGTCTCGGGTGCTGCGGTGGTCATGGTGCGGCTCCAGGAAGGGGCCGGGCCGCGCGGAGCCGGTATCAGCCGGTCGGCACGGCCCGGTACGGAGAGGGAGAGCTGCGGGGGGGGGCTTGCTCAGGCCAGGCCGACGAGCTCGAAGCCCGCCTCGTCGACGGCGGCGCGGACGGCCTCCTCGTCGAGCGCCGCCGCGGAGACGACGGTGACCTCGCCGGTGGAGGCGACGGCCTTCACGGAGCTCACGCCGGGGATCGCGGAGATCTCGCCCCCGACGGAGCCTTCGCAGTGTCCACAGCTCATGCCGCTCACCTTGTACACGGTGGTGACGGAACCCGGGGTGTCGGTCTGGGCGGTCATGGCGTTACTCCTCATCGAGGCGTTCTGGGACGTACGTGTACGGGAGGGACCCCTGGGAACCCAGGGTTCCCCTCGATGCTCACCACACTATACCCCTAGGGGGTATTTCTCAAAGGTGCGTGGTGGGGGAGGTGAGGGGGTGTCGAAGGGGGCGCCGGCCGCCTCGGGGTGGGATGGAAGTGCCGTGAGGGTGCGGGGTGCGGGGACGGGTGCATGGTGCGGATCACGGGTCGATTTGTCCGAACCTTAGGGCACATGTCCCCGCTGTCGCGGGCCGGAGCGCTGATGCCGCCCCGCCCGCTCCGTCCGCCCTGCCTTGCCCGGTCCGGCGCGGCTCAGCCTCCGACGGGCGACCCGCTCGCGAGCAGCGGTTCCAGATAGCGGTGCATGACCGTCTTCAGTTCCGCGACGTAGCCGTCCCGTTCGGCGCCTTCGTGGGACATGACGAGCGTGAGGCCGGCCTTGAACAGATGGACCGTCATGTTCGCCGCGCGGGTGCGCTCGTCGGCGGGCAGGTCCGGCAGGCGGGCCGCGATCATCTCCTCGACGCGGGCGAGGAGGGTGCCGTGCAGGGTGCCGATCTCCTCGACGATCACTCCCGGCGTGTCGGCGCCGTGCATGAGGACGGCGAAGGCCGGGTTCTCGACGTTGAACGCGATCAGCGGGTCGAGGACCGCGTCGAGCATCCGGTCCAGCGGGAGATCGAGGTTCTCCTGGGCGAGCGCCTGTCCGTGCGAGTGGGCCCAGTGGTCGAGGAGCTGGTCGCTGAGGCCGACGGCGATGGCTTCCTTGTTCGGGAAGAACTGGTAGAGCGTGCCGGGCGAGACGCCGGCCTCGCGGGCGATGGCGTTGGTGCTCGCGGCGGTGTAGCCGGACCGGCAGAACACCGAGGCGGCGGCCTCGAGGAGCTGGGCGACGCGGCGCTCGCCGCGGGCCTGGCGGCGGCGCGGCTTCTCCTCGGCCCGCTGCTGTCGCTCGGGGGACTCCTCGGTCTGCTGCTTCTCGGGCACGGCTCATCCCCAGCTTCTCGGGACACGATTGACAAACGCGAGCGGTCACTCGCATTCTTGAAAAACGCGAGCGACGTCTCGTGTTTGCCAGTCTAAGGCAATAGGCGATCCATGATGCCTGCACGGATGCGGGTCATCGGGTCACGGTGAGGGGACACCGCATCATGTCCGAAGTCGACGGCGCGGACGACGGGCCCGCGAGGGGACCGGGCGGAAGCCGGGGAGAGCAGGGGGCCGAGCGCGGGGGTACGGGCTCGGGCGGAGGTACGGACGAGGGTGCGCGCCTCGGCGGCTGGACCCGGTTCGTGACCGCGCGTCCACGGCTCTCCCTGCTCGTCGCCCTCCTGCTGACCGCGCTCGCCGTGGTCGCCGGCAGCGGGGTCGCGGACCGGCTGGGCAGCGGCGGCTGGGAGGACCCCACCGCGCAGTCCACGTACGCGACCAAGGCCCTGGAGCGGGAGTTCCCCGCCTCGCAGCCCAACCTCCTGCTCCTCCTCGACGCCGGCAAGGCCTCGGTCGACGACCCCGCGGTCGCCGCGGAGGGCCGGCGGATCGCGGCACGTCTGGCCGCCGAGGACGGCGTCACCGGAGTCGGTTCGTACTGGCAGTCCCCTTCACCCGCGCTGAAGGCCCGCGACGGTCACGAAGCGCTGATCGCCGCCCGGCTCACCGGCGACGAGACGGCCGCGGCCCGCACCCTGGACCGCATCGCACCCTCCTACCGAGGAGCGAGCGGGCCCGTCGAGGTCGAGGTCGGCGGACCGGTCGCCGTGCGGCACGAGATGCAGACGACCATCAAGGAGGACCTCACCCGGGCCGAGATGATCGCCCTCCCGGTGACCCTCCTGCTGCTGGTCATGGTCTTCGGGAGCGCCGTCGCGGCCCTGCTCCCGCTCGGGGTCGGGATCATCGCGATCCTCGGCACCAACGCCGTGCTGCGCGGGCTCACCGAGGTCACGGACGTCTCGGTCTTCGCGATGAACCTGACGACCGCCCTCGGTCTCGGCCTCGCCATCGACTACGCCCTGTTCATCGTCCGCAGGTTCCGCGAGGAACTGGCCGGCGGCGCACCGCCGCGCGCCGCGATCGGCGTCACCCTGCGCACCGCGGGCCGGACCGTCCTCTTCTCCTCCCTCACGGTCGCCGTGTCCCTGGCCGCGATGCTCGTCTTCCCGCAGTACTTCCTGCGCTCCTTCGCCTACGCGGGCATCGCCGTCGTGCTGCTCGCCGCGGCCGCCGCCCTGATCCTGCTCCCCGCGGCGCTGATGCTCCTCGGCGACCGGGTGAACTCCCTCGATCTGCGGCGTCTGTTCCGGCGCGGCAGGCCGGACCCGGCCGAGGGCGGGGCCCTGTGGGGGCGCACGGCCTCGCTCGTCATGCGCAGGGCGCCGCTCTTCGCGGTGGCCACCACGGCCGGCCTCATCGTCCTCGGACTGCCCTTCCTGGGCGTGAAGTTCGGTACGGCCGACGACCGGCAGCTCCCCTCGGGCGCGGAGTCGCACGTCGTCCAGCAGCACATCCGCGACGGCTTCCCCGGCAGCCCGGGCAGCGCCCTGGAGGTCCTGGCCGAGGGAAGCGCCACGAAGACGGAGTACGCCCGGTACCGCGAGCGGATCGCCGCCCTGCCCGAGGTGCTGCGCGTGGACGGCCCGCTGGTGAAGGGCGACGCGGCCTACTTCTCGGTGCTGCCGAAGGGTGAGGCCGTGGACGAGGGGGCCCAGCGCCTGGTGGGCGAACTCCGGTCGGCCGAGGCTCCGTTCAAGACCTCCGTCACGGGCACGGCGGCCGTCCTGGTGGACTCCAAGCACGCGATAGCCGACCGGCTCCCGTGGGCGGCAGGCTTCATCGCGATCGTCACGCTGTTCCTGGTGTTCCTGCTGACGGGCAGCGTGCTGATCCCGGTCCAGGCGGTCCTGCTCAACGCGCTCAGTCTGACCGCGATGTTCGGCGCGGTGGTCTGGGTCTTCCAGGACGGCCATCTCTCCGGCGTCCTGGACTTCACCAGCTCCGGTTCCATCGAGACGACCCTGCCGGTCCTGATGTTCTGCGTCGCCTTCGGTCTCTCCATGGACTACGGCGTCTTCCTCCTCTCCCGCATCAAGGAGGAGTACGACCACACCGGCGACCACCGGGAGGCGGTCCGCTTCGGACTCCAGCGCACCGGAGGGCTGATCACCGCGGCCGCGGTCATCCTCGCGGTGGTGATGGTCGCCATCGGCACCTCCCGGGTGGCCAACACGAAGATGCTCGGACTGGGTGTCGCGCTGGCCGTCCTGATGGACGCGATGGTCGTCCGCAGCCTGCTGGTCCCGGCGGTCATGCGTCTGACGGGCAGGGCCACCTGGTGGGCCCCGGGACCCCTGCGCCGCTTCCACGACCGGTTCGGCCTCAGCGAGTCGGAGCCTCCCGCACCGGCCCCGGACACCGAGCCGGCCCCGGACACCGAGCCGGCCCCGGCGGCCGAGCCCTCTTCGGACGCCGAGTCGTCCCCGGGCAAGGCGCCCGAGGCCGAGCCGGCAGCGGACGGGGCGCCGGAAGCGGACGCGGAGCCGGTCCGGGACAAGGCCGATGCGCACCGCTAGAGCAGGCTCCAGGGCCTAGCGTCTCCGCGAGAGCTGATCTCCGAGTGGAGGGCGGGAGCGGATGCGGGCAGTGGTGTTCGAGCGGTACGGGGAGACGGCCGGGGTCCGGGAGGTGGCGGACCCGGCACCCGCGGAACACGGGGTGGTCGTGCGGGTCGAGGCCACGGGACTGTGCCGGAGCGACTGGCACGGCTGGATGGGCCATGACCCGGACATCACGCTGCCGCACGTGCCGGGGCACGAACTGGCCGGGGTGATCGAGGCGGTGGGCGCCGGGGTGAGCGGCCACCGCCCCGGCGACCGGGTCACCGTCCCGTTCGTCTGCGCCTGCGGAAGCTGTCCCGCCTGCGCGGCGGGCGACCAGCAGGTGTGCGAGCGGCAGACCCAGCCGGGGTTCACGCACTGGGGCTCCTTCGCCCAGTACGTGGCGCTCGACCACGCGGAGGTGAACCTGATCCCGCTGCCGGAGGAGCTGTCGTTCGCGACGGCGGCCTCGCTGGGCTGCCGGTTCGCCACGGCGTTCCGGGCGGTGGTCGCGCAGGGCAGGGCGGCACCGGGGGAGTGGGTCGCGGTGCACGGCTGCGGTGGCGTGGGCCTGTCGGCGGTGATGATCGCTGCGGCGGCCGGCGCACGGGTCGTGGCCGTCGACGTCTCCTCCGCGGCGCTCGATCTTGCGCGGGCGTTCGGGGCGGCGGAGTGCGTGGACGCCTCCGAAGTGGCCGACCCGGCGCGGGCGGTCCGTGAACTGACCGGCGGCGGGGCGCACGTGTCGCTGGACGCCCTCGGATCGCCGGGCACCTGCGCGGCCTCGGTGGAGGGACTGCGCCGCCGCGGCCGGCACGTGCAGGTCGGTCTGCTGCCCTCGCCGACCGGTCTCACCCCGGTCCCGATGGCCCGGGTGATCGCCCTCGAACTGGAACTCCTCGGCAGCCACGGGATGGCGGCCCACGCCTACCCGCCCCTCCTGGAAATGGTCCGCGCCGGAGTGCTCCGCCCGGACCTCCTCGTCACCTCCACCATCGCGCTGGACGCCGCGCCGGCCGCCCTGGCCGCCATGGGCTCCGCTCCGGGCCGGGGTGTGACGGTCATCGAGCCGTGGGCGTGAGGGCGTCGGGCCGCAGAGGGTGATCCGGCCGGGAGGCGACCCAGGCGCGGACGGTGTCGGCGTACCAGTAGGGCTTTCCGGCCTCGACGTGGTCGGGCGGCGGCAGCAGCCCGTGCTTGCGATAGGACCGGACGGTGTCCGGCTGAACCTTGATGTGCGCGGCGATCTCCTTGTACGACCAGAGCCGGCGGTCGGTCATGAAACGGCACCTCCCCGCGCGCGCCGCGGCGGCGGCCTGGGACGGCCGTCGGGGGAGCCGGGCGCTGCGCTGGTGATCACACAGCGTGTGCCCGATGAACGACGCAGCGTGAGGGGTGGGCCGCGACTGTCGACCGGGTGTGACGCAAGACCCGCGTAAACGCGACATGTGTGACACAAGGGAGTCTTTTGTGACACGGGTGACGCATGGCCGGCAGTGGGCGCTCGGGGAGGCGGGGGTCAGGCGCCGCAGGACCGCAGGAACGCCCGGGTGCGCCGGGCGATCGGCAGCGGCTTGTCCGGCGGGCACGGGTACATGTCCTGCTCGACGATCGCGAAGAGCTCGACGCCGAGGTCCTGCGCGGCGGCGAGGACGGGCTCCAGCGCCGGTACGCCGGAGGGCGGTTCGCACATCACGCCGCGGGCGACGGCGGGCCCGAACGGCAGGTCCTCGGCCCGCACCCCGGCCAGCACCTCCGGGTCCACCTGCTTGAGGTGGAGGTAGCCGATGCGTTCGCCGTACGTCTCGATCAGCTTGACGCTGTCGCCGCCGCAGTAGGCGTAGTGGCCCGTGTCCAGGCAGAGCGACACCAGCGAGGAGTCGGTCGCGTCGAGGAAACGGGTGACGTTCTCCTCGCTGTCGATGTGCGTGTCGGCGTGCGGATGGACGACGACCCTCAACCCGTAGCGCTCGCGCACCTCGTGGGCGAGCCGCTCGGTCTGGGTGGCCAGGTCCCGCCACTGGGCCGGTGTCAGCTCGCTGTCCTCCAGCACCGCGCCGGTCTTGTCGTCGCGCCAGAAGGCCGGGATGACCACGAGATGCCCGGCGCCCATCGCCTGGGCGAGCGCCGCGATGTCCGAGACGTGCGCCCAGGTGGACTCCCACACGTCGGGACCCCGGTGCAGCCCGGTGAAGACCGTGCCCGCCGAGACGCTGAGCCCGCGCCGGGCGGTCTCCTCGCGCAGGACGTCCGGATCGGTGGGCAGATAGCCGTGCGGGCCGAGCTCGATCCACTCGTACCCCGAGGCGGAGACCTCGTCGAGGAAGCGCCGCCAGGGGACCTGCCGGGGGTCGTCGGGGAACCAGACGCCCCAGGAGTCGGGAGCCGAACCGACCCGGATGCGCGAGAGTGAGGGCGGAGGTGACGACCGCGGTGACGACTTCGGTGAGGGCCCGGGGGATGACTGCGGCGATGACTGCGGCGGCAACGACGTCATGGGCGCCAGCTTCCGGCGGGTCCCGGGAGGTGTCAAGCCATGGTCCGAATGTCTGGACAAAACGTTGACAGGGTCCCCTCGCGAGGCTAGACCTGGGGGCAGCCGCAGGGACCGCGCGGAAGGGAACGCGATGGCGTACGAGCTGATCTCCATGGGGCGGATCGGTGTGGACCTCTACCCGCTGCAGACGGGGGTCCCGCTGTCCCGGGTGACCTCCTTCGGCAAGTTCCTCGGCGGCTCGGCGACCAACGTCGCGGTGGCGGCCGCGCGGCTCGGACGGCGTACCGCCGTCGTCACCCGAACGGGTGCCGACCCCTTCGGAACCTATCTGCACGAGGCGCTGCGCGACTTCGGCGTCGACGACCGCTGGGTCACCGCGGTCCCCGGACTGCCGACTCCGGTCACCTTCTGCGAGATCTTCCCGCCGGACGACTTCCCCCTGTACTTCTACCGGCAGCCCAAGGCCCCCGACCTGGAGATCGGCGCGCACGAACTCGACCTCGACGCCGTGCGCGAGGCCCAGGTCTTCTGGATGACGGGCACGGGACTGAGCGCCGAGCCCAGCCGCACGGCCACCCTCACCGCCCTGGCCCACCGGGCCCGCTCCGGTACGACCGTCTTCGACCTCGACTGGCGCCCCATGTTCTGGACCGACCCCGCCTCCGCCCGGCCCTTCTACGCGGAGGCCCTGCGCCACGCCACCGTCGCCGTCGGCAACGTCGACGAGGTCGAGGTCGCCACGGGGGAGCGCGAACCGCACGCCGCCGCGGCGGCCCTCCTCGCGGCCGGTGTCGACCTCGCCGTGGTGAAGCAGGGGCCCAAGGGCGTCCTCGCCGTCCATCGCGACGGCACCACGGCCGAGGTCCCGCCCCTGCCGGTCGAGGTCCTCAACGGCCTCGGCGCGGGCGACGCGTTCGGCGGCTCCCTCTGCCACGGGCTGCTCGCCGGCTGGGACCTGGAGAAGACCGTGCGCCACGCGAACGCGGCGGGCGCCATCGTCGCCTCCCGGCTGGAGTGCTCCTCCGCGATGCCCACCGCGCACGAGATCGAACAGGCCCTCGCCGCCGGAGCGGTGCGGTGAGGGCGGGCCACGTCGGGGGAGCCCGTCCCGAACAGGGCGGCGGCGGGCCCGCGCCCGTGCGCGTCGACGTCTCCGCCCTCGCCCGGACCCGGGCCCGCCGGCCCGAGGCGGTCGCGGAGGCCGCCGCCCGGCGGGTGCGACGGCCCCTGGTCGAGGGTTCCGGGCGGCTGATGATCGTCGCCGCCGACCATCCGGCCCGCGGCATGCTGGCCGTCGGCGACCGGAAACTGGCCATGGCGGGGCGTGCCGACCTGCTGCAGCGCCTGTGCGTCGCGCTCTCCCGCCCCGGCGTCGACGGGGTGCTCGCCACCGCCGACATACTGGACGACCTGATGCTCCTCGGCGTGCTCGACGGCAAGGTGGCCATCGGCTCGATGAACCGGGGCGGACTCGCGGGTTCCGCGTTCGAACTGGACGACCGGTTCACCGGCCACCGCCCCAGGGACATCGAACGGTTCGGTCTCGACGGCGGCAAACTGCTGCTGCGCATCGACTACGACGACCCCGGCTCGCTGCGCACGCTGGAGTCCACCGCCCGCGTGATCGACGACATGGCCGAACGGCAACTTCCCGTCTTCGTCGAACCGTTCCTCTGCCGTCGCCGGGACGACGGCACCCTGCGCAATGATCTGAGCGCCGAGGCCGTCACCAAGTCCCTCGCCATCGCCGGCGGCCTGGGCGGCAGTTCGGCGTACACCTGGCTGAAGGTCCCCGTCACCGAGAACCCCGACGACATGGCCCGGGTCATGGGGACCTCCACGCTGCCCGCCGTCCTGCTCGGCGGCGATGTCGGCGAGGACCAGGAGGGTGCGTACGAGAAATGGCGCGGGGCGCTCCAACTACCCACCGTGCAGGGCCTGGTGGTGGGCCGTTCGCTGCTGTATCCCGCGGACGGCGATGTCGCCGCGGCCGTGGACACCGCCGTAGGACTTCTGTGAGGGCCGCATGAGTCGTCCGAGCAACGAGCTGTACGTGCCCGCGGGCACCACCGCCGACGCCCACTACACCCTCGACATCGCCCCCGAACGGGCCGGCTGGACCCACAGCAGCCTGCGGATCGTGGAACTGTCCCCCGGCGGCACCCACACCTTCACCACCGGGGACAGCGAGTGGATCGTGCTCCCGCTGGCCGGCGGCTGCACGGTGCGCACCAAGGACGGCATGGACGAGCAGGAGTTCCAACTCCTGGGCAGGGAGAGCGTGTTCGACGGAGTCTCCGACTTCGCGTACGTTCCCCGTGAGGCCCGGGCCCAGATCGCCTCCGGCGCGGGAGGCCGCTTCGCCCTGGCAGGAGCGAAGTGCGAGCGCCGACTCCCCGCCCGCTACGGCCCCGCGCCGGAGGTTCCCGTCGAAGACCGCGGCAGCGGCGACTGCGCGCGCCAGGTGCGCAACTTCGCCGCCGCGGACGTCTTCGACTGCGACCGGCTCATCGCCGTGGAGGTGATCACCCCCGGCGGCAACTGGTCCTCGTATCCGCCGCACAAGCACGACGAACACCTGCCCGGTGTCGAGTCCCTGCTGGAGGAGATCTACTACTTCGAGATCGACGGACCGAACGGTTTCGGCTATCAGCGCGTGTTCCCCTCCCGGGAGGGCGGTTCGGACGTCCTCGCCGAGGTTCGCACCGGCGACGCCGTCCTCGTCCCCGACGGATGGCACGGCCCGTCCATCGCCCAGCCCGGTCACACCATGTACTACCTGAACGTCATGGCGGGGCCGGGCGCGGACCGGGAGTGGCGGATCCGCTTCCACCCGGAACACGCGAAGAGCACAGGGGGATACCGATGACCTCGACGGCGAGGCTGACGGTCGCGCAGGCGCTGGTGCGGTTCCTGGCCGCGCAGTACACCGAACGGGACGGCGAGCGCCGCCGGCTGATCGGTGCCGTGTGGGGCATCTTCGGGCACGGGAACGTCGCCGGGATCGGCCAGGCGCTCGTCGAGTACGCGACGGTGCCCGGCGGGCGGACACCTCCCGCGCCCTCCACATCCCCGGCGTCCTCGGCATCCCCCGCGCCCCCCGTGATGCCGTTCCACCAGGGCCGCAACGAACAGGCCATGGTGCACGCGGCCGTCGGCTACGCCCGCCAGTGCGGCCGGCTCTCCGCGCACGCCGTGACCACCTCCATCGGGCCCGGCGCCACCAACCTCGTCACCGGCGCCGCGCTCGCCACCGTCAACCATCTGCCGGTGCTGCTCCTGCCCGGTGACGTCTTCGCGGCCCGCCCCGCCGATCCGGTGCTCCAGCAGCTGGAGGTCCCCTTCGCCGGGGACGTGTCGGTCAACGACTGTCTGCGCCCGGTGTCGAAGTACTTCGACCGGATCACCCGCCCCGAGGCCCTGATGCCGGCGGCGCTCCAGGCGATGCGTGTGCTCACCGACCCCGTCGACACCGGCGCCGTCACGCTCGCGCTGCCCCAGGACGTGCAGGCGGAGGCGTACGACTGGCCCGAGGAGTTCTTCGCCGAGCGGACCTGGGCCGTACGGCGCCCGGCACCCGACGCCGGCGAGCTGGCCCGCGCCGTCGAGGCGGTCCGCGGGGCCCGGCGTCCGCTGATCGTCGCGGGCGGCGGCGTCCACCACAGCCGCGCCGAGGAGGCGCTCGCCCACCTCGCCTCGGCCACCCGCATCCCGGTCGCCTCCACCCAGGCGGGCAAGGGCTCGCTGCGCTGGGACCACCCGCAGGACGTCGGCGGCATCGGGCACACGGGCACGGCGACAGCCGACGAGCTGGCCCGCACCGCCGACCTGGTGATCGGGGTCGGCACCCGCTACACCGACTTCACCACCGCCTCGGGCACGCTGTTCGCCGCCCCGGACGTCCGTTTCCTCAACCTGAACATCGCCGCGTACGACGGGCACAAGCTCGCGGGCTCGCCGCTGATCGCGGACGCCCGCACCGGTCTGGAGGCGCTCACCGAGGCGCTGCTGCCGCTGCGCCACCGCGCGGAGCCCGCGTACGTGACCGAGTACACGGACGACAAGGAGCGCTGGGAGTACCGCGTCGACGCGGCCTACGAGGCGGAGGACGTCGACGTCCGGCCCACCCAGCCGCAGGTCCTCGGCGTCCTCGACGAGCTGGTCACCGACGAGGACATCCTGATCAACGCGGCCGGCTCGCTCCCCGGCGACCTGCACAAACTGTGGCGGGCCCGGTCGCGGGACCAGTACCACGTCGAGTACGGCTATTCGTGCATGGGCTACGAGATCCCGGCGGCGATCGGCGTGCGGATGGCGGCCCCGGACCGGCCCGTGTGGGCGCTGGTCGGCGACGGCACGTATCTGATGATGCCGACCGAGATCGTCACCGCCGTCCAGGAGGGCGTCGCGATCAAGGTGGTCATCCTGCAGAACCACGGATACGCGTCGATCGGCGGGCTCTCGGAGTCCGTGGGCGGCGAGCGTCTGGGCACGGCGTACCGCCGTCTGGCCGCCGACCGTACGTACACGGGAGTGCCGCTGCCGGTGGATCTCGCGGCCAACGCGGCCAGTCTGGGTATGCGGGTCCTGCGCGCGCGGACCGTGCGTGACCTGCGGGCGGCCCTGGCCGAGGCGCGCGAGGCGGACACTCCCACTTGTGTCTACGTGGAGACCGAAACGGCAGACACAGTGTCGGGCGCGCCCCCGGCCCAGGCCTGGTGGGATGTACCTGTGGCCGAGACCGCGACCCGAGCGTCGGCGGTGAAGGCCCGTGAGGAGTACGTACGGCACGTCGCCGCCCGACGACGCCATCTGTGAAGGAGTACATGGCCATGACGAAGACCGTCGACCACTGGATCGGTGGCAAGTCCGTCGAGGGTGCGTCGGGTACGTACGGGCCGGTCACCGACCCGGCGACCGGCGCCGTGACCACGAAGGTCGCGTTCGCGAGCGTCGAGGAGGTCGACGCCGCCGTCGCCGCCGCGAAGGACGCGTACGCCACCTGGGGTCTGTCCTCGCTGGCCAAGCGGACCACGATCCTGTTCAAGTTCCGCGCGCTGCTCGACGCCAACCGCGACGCCATCGCCGAACTGATCACCGCCGAGCACGGCAAGGTGCACTCGGACGCGCTCGGCGAGGTCGCGCGCGGCCTGGAGATCGTCGAGCTGGCCTGCGGGATCACGACGCAGCTCAAGGGTGAGCTGTCGACCGAGGTGGCCTCCCGGGTCGACGTGTCCTCGATCCGCCAGCCGCTGGGTGTCGTCGCGGGCATCACGCCGTTCAACTTCCCGGCCATGGTCCCGATGTGGATGTTCCCGATCGCCATCGCGTGCGGCAACACCTTCGTCCTCAAGCCCTCGGAGAAGGACCCCTCGGCGGCCATGAAGCTGGCCGAGCTGCTGGCCGAGGCCGGTCTGCCCGACGGTGTCTTCAACGTCGTGCACGGCGACAAGGTGGCCGTCGACCGGCTCCTGGAGCACCCGGACGTCGCCGCCGTGTCCTTCGTGGGCTCGACCCCGATCGCCCGCTACATCCACACCACCGCCGCCGCGAACCACAAGCGGGTCCAGGCCCTGGGCGGCGCGAAGAACCACATGCTGGTCCTGCCGGACGCCGACCTGGACGCCGCCGCCGACGCCGCCGTCTCGGCCGCGTACGGCTCGGCCGGCGAGCGCTGCATGGCGATCTCCGCCGTCGTGGCGGTCGGTTCCGTCGGCGACGAACTCGTGGCCAAGATCCGTGAGCGTGCCGAGAAGATCAAGATCGGTCCCGGCAACGACCCGGCCTCCGAGATGGGCCCGCTCATCACGGCCGCCCACCGGGACAAGGTGGCCTCGTACGTGAAGGGTGCCGCCGACCAGGGCTGCGAAGTCGTCCTCGACGGCACGGGCTACACGGTCGAGGGCCACGAGGACGGCCACTGGATCGGTCTCTCGCTCCTGGACCGCGTGCCGGTGACGGCGGACGCGTACAAGGACGAGATCTTCGGCCCGGTGCTGTGCGTGCTGCGCGTGGACACCTACGAGGAGGGCGTGGCGCTGATCAACGCCTCCCCCTTCGGCAACGGCACCGCGATCTTCACCCGGGACGGCGGCGCCGCCCGCCGCTTCCAGCTGGAGATCGAGGCGGGCATGGTCGGCGTGAACGTGCCGATCCCGGTGCCGGTGGGCTACCACTCCTTCGGCGGCTGGAAGGACTCCCTGTTCGGGGACCACCACATCTACGGCAACGACGGCACGCACTTCTACACCCGCGGCAAGGTCGTCACCACCCGCTGGCCGGACCCGTCGGAGGCCCCGACGGGCGTCGACCTGGGCTTCCCGCGCAACCACTGAGGCCTTCGGTCACCGGTGCCCCGCTCCTCGCACGAGGGGCGGGGCACCGTTGCGCCGGGGTCTACTGCTGCTGCGCGGCGGCCTTCTTCAGGAGTTCGGTGACATCACCGGTCTGCGCGGCGGGCGGGGCCTTCACGTCGGCGGTGGTGCTGAACTTCTCGAAGTCCATGGTCACCGTCATGGTGCCGAGGACCTCCTTGAAGCGGACCGGCAGGTCCCCGGGGCCGACCCAGACGTCCATGGTGACCGCGTCGACGGTGCCGGTCGCCGAGCCGAAGAGCGTGTCGTCCCCGGCCGTCAGGGCGTCCTTGTACTTGCCCATGTGGCTCTTGTCGATCACGGCCCGGTAGTGGGTCGTGGTCTTCCCGCCGACGGTCTCCTTGCCGAGGTCGTCGACGTTGTTCGCGTACTTCAGCCCCCGCATGCTCGCCGCAGGGCTGCCGGCGCCCGAGTTTCCGCGCATCGCCTCGGCGCCCGCCGCGCCGAAGACGGCCGACCCGTCGACCTTCATCCACTCCTTGCCCTTGAGCGGGCCGGACGGCTGCGGGTCGATGTCGTAGTAGTAGGCGCCGTCCACGAAGAGCGCGCGGATCGACGGGTCGCGCGTCAGCGTCTCCATCTTCGCGGCCTTGGTGTCCATGCGGACGTCGTACGCGTAGCCGTCGCCCCAGGAGTAGGTGCCCTCCATGGCGATGGGCGCGGCGCCGTTCGCCTGGGTGGTCATCTTGACCTCGGCGGAGCCCTGGGACTCCGTCCGGTCCGTGGCCCGCCCCAGCGCCGCCATGATCGTGTCGGCGTGGCTGACCGCCTCGGCGGCCTTCTTCGTCGTCTCCGCACCGCATCCGGCCGTCCCGGCCAGCGCCGCGACGACCACTCCCGCCCAGACCGCACCCCGCGTGTACCGCATGTTCCCCACCCCTGTCCGTATGTCCTCTGCGCGCAGGACTCTAGCCGCAGGGACTGACATGACCACCACAGATTTGCGTCCGGAATGCGGACCAATTCCAGCGAGTTTCGGGAGCGCTGCTGCGGTTCTCGTCATGCGGTGACGAAACGGGTAGTGCAGGTGGAATGACGATGTGCCCTTTGAAAGCAAGGTCACACTGCGCCGGGTATTGATGATTGCCGTACGAGAGTGTTACGGCCTGGGAAAGTTATGTGACGTGCGTCGCTCCGCTACTGCGGATTCCGTAGGTAAACGGCCATTGACGCAACGGTTTCCGTCAAGGTTCCATCAGCGCGGGAGCGGACGAGAACGAACAACGACGCGAGCCGCCGGAGGCGATAACGCTCCCGCCCGAACATCTGATGCACGAGTCGATCGGAACCGCTTCATGACCGACACGCTCCGCCCCGTCGAGACCGCCGTCCCGGACGCCGCCCCAACGGCGACCGGGAACCCGAAGACGCTCAAGCGCTCCATCGGCGTCGTCGGCGGCACTCTGCTGACGCTGTCCTGCGTGACCCCGGCCTCGACGCTGTTCGTGGTCATTCCCGACCTCTTCGGCTCACTCGGCACCGCGACCGCCCTCACGATCGCGATCGGCTCGCTGCTCTGTATCGCCGTGGCGTTCTGCTACTCGGAGCTGGGCACCCTCATCCCCAGCGCCGGCGGCGAGTACGCCATGGTCTCGACGCTGGCCGGACGGCTCGCGGGCTGGCTGGTCTTCGTGATGTCCCTGCTGGTGGTGATGATCGTCCCGCCGGTGATCGCCATGGGCACCGCCGACTACCTCGCCCCCGTGGTGCATCTCGACCCGGCGATGACCGGGGCCGGCGTCATGCTGCTGGCCACCCTCGCGGGCCTGCTCGACCTGCGCGCCAACGCCTGGATCACCGGCATCTTCCTCGTCCTCGAAGTCGTCGCCGCCGGCGTGGTCGCCCTCCTCGGCTTCACGCACAGCCAGCGCGGCCTCGGCAGCCTCACCTCCCTGCAGGTCGCCGGAACCGGCGGACACACCGACGCCGTGACGGGCATGCTCGTCATATCCGGGCTCGCCATCGCCCTCTTCGCCACCCAGGGCTTCTCGACCGCGGTCTACCTCTCCGAGGAACTGGAGAACCCGCGGCGCAACGTCGCCCGCACCGTGCTGGCCACCCTCGCCATCTCCACCGTCGTCATCCTGGTCCCGGTCGTCGCCATCACCATGGGTGCCTCCGACATCGGGGAGCTGACCGGCGGCGACATCAGCAGCATGGTCACGGCCTGGTCCAACTCGGCCGTCGGCACGTTCGTCAGCCTCTGCGTCGCCCTCGCGATCATCAACGCGGGCATCGTCATGGTCATCCAGAACTCGCGCGTCCTGTTCGCCTCGGCCCGTGACAAGGCCTGGCCCGAGCCGGTCAACAAGGGCCTGTCCAAGCTCGGCCGGTTCGGCTCCCCCTGGGTAGCCACCCTCCTGGTGGGCGTCCCCGGCGCCGCCCTCTGCTTCGTCAACCTCGACACCCTGTACGGCGTCACGGGCGTGTCGGTGACGGCCATGTACCTGCTCGTCGCGGTCGCCGCCCTGCTCGCCCGGCGCGGCCACCACCGCCACACCTCCGCCTGGCGGATGCCGCTGTGGCCCGCGGTGCCGGTCCTGCTGATCGTCGTGCTCGCCTACGTCCTCACCCAGCAGGAGACGCAGTACCTGCTGTGGACCGGTGGCATCACCGCCGTCGCCACCCTGTACTGGGCCCTCTACCTGCGCCCGCGCCGCGACACCCGCTGGCTGGTGTCCATCCCGGAGGACGCGCAGGCCTGACCCGCGCGACGCGGGCATCCGCCCCGCGCCGGAGCCTCAGCCGAAGTCCCACGTCATCACCGTGCACGACCCGTCGTCCTCCCCACCCGCACTGCGGTACGTGGCGAGGGCGACGTCGTTTCCGGCGTCCACCCCCACCCACATGCCGTAGCAGCCGCGTTCCCGGGCCAGGGCGGCGAGTTCACGGACCAGCGCCCGCCCGGTGCCACGCCGCCGGAACGGCTCCGCCACGGCCAGCTCGTACAGGAACATCTCGGTGCCCTTGTCCGGGTGGACCGTCTCGACACCGCTGACGAAACCGACCGGGACCCCGCCCTCGTAGGCCAGGAACAGATGATGGCCCTGCGCCTGGAGGAACCGCCTGGCCCACTCGGGACGCACGGGGGCGTCGAAGAGGTACTCGGCGGCGGTCAGTTCCCGGACCGTGACGGCGCGGCGCAGCTCCATGGCCCGTTCGTACCACGGACGCGGTACACGCGGCCCCCGCCGTACCTCCCCGGGAGGGGGGCCGGTTCAGCCCGGTGGCTGTCCCCGGTGCGGGCGGGCGCCCGTACCGTTGAGGCATGGATCTTCGACTGCCCCGGCCGCGCGGGCCGCGCCGGGGGCACCTCGCCGCCCGCACGACGCAGCGGGCCCGCGGGAGATGGGCGGCCGCCGCCGCTGCCCTCGTGCTGCTCGTCGGCGCGGGCACCTGGACGGCCGTCGCCTCCGACGAGGCGCCCGCCGTCCACCGCTCCGACCGCGTCATGACCATGGACGGCGGAGTGCGGCTCGACACCTCGTACTTCACCGCGGGCCCGTCCTCGCAGCGCCGCCCCGCCGTCCTGCTCGCGCACGGCTTCGGCGGCAGCAAGGCGGACGTCCGCGACGAGGCCGAGAAACTCGCCCGTGACGGATACGCGGTCCTGACCTGGTCGGCGCGCGGCTTCGGCAGGTCCACCGGCCGGATCGGACTGAACGACCCCAAGGCCGAGGTGGCCGACGTCTCCCGGCTCGTCGACTGGCTCGCCCGCCGCCCCGAGGTCCGCCTCGACGGCGGCGGCGACCCGCGCGTGGGCGTGGCCGGCGCCTCCTACGGCGGGGCGATCTCCCTGCTGGCCGCCGCGAACGACCCGCGCGTCGACGCCGTCGCCCCCTCGATCACGTACTGGAACCTCGCCGACGCGCTGTTCCCGAACGGCGTGTTCAAGAAGCTCTGGGCGGGCATCTTCATCAACTCCGGAGGCGGCTGCGCCCGCTTCGAGCCCGAACTGTGCGCGATGTACAACCGGGTCGCGGAGTCCGGGAAGCCGGACGCGGCGGCGGTGAAGCTGCTCCAGGAGCGCAGCCCCTCCGCCGTCGGCGACCGCATCAAGGTCCCCACCCTCATCACCCAGGGCCAGTCCGACTCCCTCTTCCCGCTCGGCCAGGCCGACGCGATGGCCGAGGCCATCAAGGCCAACGGCGCTCCCGTCGACGTCGACTGGATCGCGGGCGGCCACGACGGCGGCGACCGGGAGACGGACCGCGTCACCTCCCGCGTCGTCTCCTGGTTCGACCGCTATCTGAAGGACGACAAGAGCGCCGCCACCGGCCCCGCCTTCCGCGTCACCCGCACCGGAGGCGTCGACTCCACCGACGGAGCCGCCCTGCTGCGCGGCGCGAGCTCGGACACCTATCCCGGACTGCACAGCGGCCCGCGCACCGTCGCCCTGACCGGCCGTGAGCAGCGCTTCGAGAACCCGGCGGGCTCCACTCCGCCCGCCATCTCGGCCCTGCCGGGACTCGGCGGCTCCGGCGGCCTCTCCCAGCTCGCGAGCCTCGGCGTCGGCGTCTCCCTGGACTTCCCCGGCCAGTACGCCCGCTTCGAGTCCGCGCCCCTCGGCGAGGACCTGCGGATCACCGGCTCACCGACGGTCACCGTGCACGTCGAGTCGACCGCCGACGACGCGGTCCTCTTCGCGAAGGTGTACGACGTCGGGCCCGGCGGCACCCAGCAGGTCCTGCCCTCGCAGCTCGTCACCCCCGTCCGTGTCGAGGGCGCGAAGAACGGCAAGGACGTGTCCCTGACGCTTCCCGCCGTCGACCACGCGGTCCAGAAGGGCCACCGCCTGCGCCTGGTCCTCGCCTCGACGGACCTCGGCTACGCCTCCCCGGCGGCCCCGGCCACGTACACCGTCTCGCTCAAGAGCGGCGGCCTCCAGGTGCCGACGGCTCCGGGAGTCAAGACCGCGGCCTCGGCCCTGCCCTCCTGGGTGTGGTGGCTGCCGCTCGCCGGCGCGCTCACCGCCCTGGCACTGCTGGTCACCGGCCGCCGCCGGACGAGCGCCCCCGCGCCCGACGCCGAACTGGCCGAAGTCCCGCTCCAGATCACCGGCCTGAGCAAGCGCTACGCCAAGTCCGCCGACCGGTACGCGGTACGGGACCTGTCGTTCCGCGTGGAGAAGGGCCAGGTCCTCGGCCTGCTCGGGCCGAACGGCGCGGGCAAGACCACCACCCTGCGCATGCTCATGGGCCTCATCACGCCCGACGACGGCGAGATCCACGTCTTCGGGCACGCGATCCGCCCCGGCGCTCCGGTCCTCTCCCGTGTCGGAGCGTTCGTCGAAGGCGCCGGATTCCTCCCGCACCTGACCGGCCGCGAGAACCTGGAGCTGTACTGGCGGGCCACCGGCCGTCCCCCCGAGGACGCCCACCTGGAGGAGGCCCTGGAGATCGCCGGACTCGGCGACGCGCTCGCCCGCGCGGTGCGCACCTACTCCCAGGGCATGCGCCAGCGCCTCGCCATCGCCCAGGCCATGCTCGGCCTCCCCGACCTGCTGATCCTGGACGAACCCACCAACGGCCTCGACCCGCCGCAGATCCGCGAGATGCGCCAGGTGATGATCCGCTACGCCGCCGCGGGCCGCACGGTCATCGTCTCCAGCCATCTCCTCGCCGAGGTCGAGCAGTCCTGCACCCACCTCGTGGTCATGGACCGCGGCCGGCTCGTCCAGGCAGGACCGGTGTCCGAGATCATCGGCTCCGGCGACACCCTGCTCGTCGGCACCGGCGCGCCCGTCGACGCGCCGGTCGTGGAGAAGGTGGGCGCACTGCCGGGCGTGCTCTCGGCCGTCGCGTCCGAGGACGGACTGCTGGTCCGCCTCGACTCCGGCGGCAGCGCGCAGCGCCTGGTCGTGGACCTCGTACGCCTCGAAGTACCGGTGGCGTCGGTGGGACCCCACCGCCGTCTGGAAGACGCGTTCCTCACCCTGATCGGAGGCTCCGCATGAGCACGCTCATCGAGCGGACCGGGACGGCCGACGGGTACCGGGCGCGCCGCACCCTGCCGCTGCGCGTCGAGCTCGTCCGCCAGCTCAAGCGCCGCCGCACCCTGGTGATGGGGATCGTCCTCGCCGCCCTGCCCTTCGTCCTGCTCGTCGCGTTCGCGATCGGCGGGGAGCCGGGCGGCCGCAACAACCAGGTCACCCTGATGGACACGGCCACCGCGTCGGGCGCCAACTTCGCCGCGGTGAACCTGTTCGTGTCGGCGGGCTTCCTCCTCGTGATCCCGGTCGCGCTGTTCTGCGGCGACACCGTCGCCTCCGAGGCGAGCTGGTCCTCCCTGCGCTACCTGCTGGCGGCTCCCGTGCCCCGGGCCCGGCTGCTGTGGTCCAAGCTCACCGTCGCGCTCGGCCTCAGCCTCGCCGCGATGGTCCTGCTGCCGGTCGTCGCGCTGGCCGTCGGGACCGCCGCCTACGGCTGGGGCCCGCTGGAGATCCCCACCGGCGGCGCGCTGCCCGCGGGCACCGCCGCCCAGCGGCTCCTCGCGGTGATCGCGTACATCTTCGTGTCCCAACTGGTCACCGCCGGGCTCGCGTTCTGGCTCTCGACGAAGACCGACGCCCCGCTCGGCGCGGTCGGCGGCGCGGTCGGCCTGACCATCGTGGGCAACGTCCTGGACGCGGTCACCGCGCTCGGCCACTGGCGCGACTTCCTGCCCGCGCACTGGCAGTTCGCCTGGGCGGACGCCGTCCAGCCGACGCCGGAGTGGGGAGGCATGATCCAGGGGACGGCGATCTCCGTCACGTACGCGTTCGTCCTGTTCGCCCTGGCCTTCCGCGGTTTCCGCCGCAAGGACATCGTGTCGTAGCGCACCGGAAGATCACCTACCGGTCTCGGTGACCCCGCGTCGTGGCCGCTTCGCAACCCTTCCGCAACCAGCCCGAGCGCACGTCACGGCCCCCTCGGCCGTCACAGTCACACAGGTCGGCCCACACAAGGGCCGTACGCCGAGGGGGCACAGATGGGGATGAAGCACACACGGACGGCGGCCGAGTCGGGCCGCCCACGCGGCGGCGCGCGACGGGGGAGCCGGCGAAGGCTCGGCGGCGCGCTGCTCGCCCTGCCGATCGCGGGCGCGCTGCTGCTCACCGGATGCGGCGCGGGCGACGGCAGCAACTCCACGGACGGCCCGGACAAGTCCGGCGGCCGCAACAACCTCCCGCTGCCGGCGCCCGCACAGCCGACGGGCGGCGCGGCCGGGCGGGACGCCGAGGGCGAGCAGTCGGACGCCCCGGACGTCGAGCCCTCGCCCGACTACCTCTCCACCTTCGCCCTCGACGTCGACACCGCGTCGTACGGCTACGCCCGCCGCACCCTCGCGGACGGCCGCGCGCCCGACCCCTCGACGATCCGCCCCGAGGAGTTCGTCAACAGCTTCCGCCAGGACTACGAACGCCCCGACGGCAACGGCTTCTCGCTGTCCGTCGACGGCGCCCGGACGAACGACGGACGCTGGTCCCTCGTCCGGGTCGGGCTCGCCACCCGGCCGGGCGAGAGCGAGCGTGAACGCCCGCCCGCCGCCCTCACCTTCGTGATCGACATCTCGGGTTCCATGGCGGAGCCGGGCCGGCTCGACCTCGCCAGGGAGTCCCTCGACGTGATGACGGACCGGTTGCGCGACGACGACTCGGTCGCCCTGGTCACCTTCAGCGACGAGGCCGAGACCGTCCTGCCGATGACCCGGCTCGGCGACCACCGCGCCCGCGTCCACCGGGCGATCGACAGCCTGGAGCCGACCGACTCGACCAACCTCGGCGCGGGCGTGCGGACCGGATACGCGACGGCCGTCGACGGACTGCGCGAGGGCGCCACCAACCGGGTCGTCCTGATCTCCGACGCCCTCGCCAACACCGGCGACACGGACGCGGACGACATCCTCGAACGGATCTCCTCGGCCCGCCGCGAGCACGGCATCACCCTCTTCGGCGTGGGCGTCGGCAGCGACTACGGCGACGCCCTCATGGAACGCCTCGCCGACAAGGGCGACGGCCACACGACGTACGTCTCCGACCGCGACGACGCCCTCACCGTCTTCTGCGACCAGCTCCCGCGGAACATCGACCTGACGGCACGCGACGCCAAGGCGCAGGTCGCCTTCGACCCCGAGACGGTCGAACGGTTCCGGCTCATCGGCTACGACGACCGGAAGGTCGCCGACGACGACTTCCGCGACGACCGGGTGGACGGCGGCGAGGTGGGCCCCGGCCACACGGTCACCGCCCTGTACGCCGTCCGCACCCGTCCCGGCGCCTCCGGGCATCTGGCCACCGCGACCGTCCGCTGGCTCGACCCCGACTCCCGCGCCCCGCACGAGGAGTCCGGCGGCCTGGAGACCGGCGACCTGCGCGACGGCGTCTGGAGCTCGCCGTACTCCTTCCAGGTCACCGCCGTGGCCGCCTACTTCGCCGACGACCTGCGCGCGGGTGACGCCCGATGGAGCACCCTGCCCGGTGTCCCCTCCCTCGGAGAACTCGCCTCGCGGGCCCGCTCCCTGGCGGACGTGACCGAGGACAAGGACGTCGCGGCGCTCGCCACCGCGATCGGCCAGGCCGACCGACTCGACATCTGCTCCGACGACTGCGTCCGGTAGCGCGCCCCGGCGGACACGGGAACAGCGGGCCGCTCCGGGGAGCGACCCGCTGTTCGTGGTGCGGAGGCGGTCAGCTGCCGACCGCGCCGTTGCCCGAGAGGACCGGGATGTTGTCCAGGATGTGCGACAGCGGCTCGTCGCCCTTGGCCTGGGTGGAGTTCTCGGTGCACTGCTGGTTCTGCGGGGCCGAGAGGATCGGGACGTCCTGGACGCCGATCTGCGCCAGACCGGCGATGTTCTGGACGTTGAGCTTGGCGGGCAGGCCGACGCAGGGCTTGTTCAGCGAGCCCTGGACCAGGGAGAGCTGCGGGCTCATGTCACCGAAGGTGGCCTGGTTGCCGTACTTCTGGACGGCTCCGTTGCCGTTGACGGTGGTGACACCGTCGTCGTTGCCGATGGCCAGCGCCTGCGGAGCGGTGGCGGCGGAGACGCCGGCGAGGGAGGCGGCGATGACCGCGGTCGCCCAGAGCTTCTTCATGTTCGTATTGCCCTTTCGGAGAGCGGACTCCGAGCGGAGCCGCGCCATGATCAACAGTGCTGCGGATGGTGTGGTTGCGGGGTGTCCCCCGAATGGCCCGCGGTGCGCCCGGGGCCGGTACTCGCCGCCGCTGCCGTCGTGGAGGTGGCAGCGGCAGCGGGCCGCCGGAACAGCCGGCGGCCCGCTGTGCGCGGCGGTGGAGATCAGCTGCCGAGCGCGCCGTTGCCCGAGAGGACCGGGATGTTGTCCAGGATGTGCGACAGCGGCTCGTCGCCCTTGGCCTGGGTGGAGTTCTCGGTGCACTGCTGGTTCTGCGGGGCGGACAGGATCGGCACGTCCTGGAGACCGATCTGCGCAGCGCCGAGCACGTTCTGGGCGTTGATCTTGGCCGGCAGGCCGATGCAGGGCTTGTTCAGCGAGCCCTGGATGAGCGCCATCTGCGGGCTCATGTTGCCGTACGTGGCCTGGTTGCCGTAGATCTGCGAGGCGGCGTTGCCGTTGACGGTGGTGACACCGTCGTCGTTGCCGATGGCCAGCGCCTGGGGCGCGGCGGCAGCGCTGGCTCCGACGACGGAAGCGGCGAGCGCCGCAGCAGCCATAACCTTCTTGATCACTTGCTGATCCCTTCTGGAGAAACCCCGTCCACCGGAGCGACCTGGACAACTGACCCCGGCCCGCATGGTTGCTCCGGTTCACCCCAATGGCCCATGTGAACGGCGTGGCGGGTAAATCCTCAGGCCATGGGTCGCGTGAATTCCGGAGCGTTCCGCGATCCGTTCGGGTGACGACGTGCAACCAATCGCGCCGGATTCGGTTGAGGTGGCAGCAGGAATGCGCTTCACCAGCAGAAAAGGAACCCGGAGAAATGTTCAAGAAGGCAATGGCCATGGCCGCGGTCGCGGTTTCCGTCGTCGGTGTCTCGGCGGCGGCCGCCCCGCAGGCGCTGGCCATCGGCAACGACGACGGTGTCACCACGGTGAACGGGAACGGTGCCGCGCAGGCGTACGGCAACGCCCTGACCAAGGGTGACCAGAGCCCCCAGCTCTCGCTGGTCCAGGGCTCGCTGAACAAGCCCTGCATCGGCCTGCCCGCCAAGGTCAACGTCCAGAACGTGCTCGGCGTGCTGGCGCAGGCCGGTCTCCAGGACGTTCCGGTCCTGTCCGCCCCGCAGAACCAGCAGTGCACCGAGAACTCCACCCAGGCCAAGGGCGACGAGCCGCTGTCGCACATCCTGGACAACATCCCGGTCCTCTCGGGCAACGGCGCGCTCGGCAGCTGACGTCCGTCCGGGGCCCGGGCCGCACGTCGCGTTCAGGCGGGCGGCCCGGGCCTCCGGCGCACCTTCTCGTCGTATATATGAATTCCGTTTCTGTCGTGTTGACATTCCCGCTCCGGGCGAAACGCTTCTCCTTCGGGAGGAGCGTTTCTCCTGTTGTGAAGCCTGTGTGTCCATTCCGGGCGGGGCGATTCGAGTGAATTCCCCATGGGCGTACGTTTCGCAGTTTCTTCGGCGGCCCGTCCCTCGTTCACAGCGTGCAGGTCATGATGCGAGCCGCCCCAGTGCGCTCGCTCGGTTTCGGCCGACAAAGGGGCATGACCGCAGAGAAGGGAAAGCACGTGAAGCTCAGGAAGAGCACTTCCGTCGTCATCGGCGCGATCATGGCTCTGGGCATGGCTGCCCCGGCCTTCGCGGACTCGGGCGCCGAGGGTCTGGCCGCCAACTCTCCCGGTGTCCTCTCGGGCAACGTGATCCAGGTCCCGATCCACATCCCCGTCAACGTGTGCGGCAACTCGGTCAACGTGCTCGCGCTGCTGAACCCGACGGCGGGCAACGTCTGCGCCAACGGCTGACGTTTCGGCACTTCAGCCGCCTCCGGCTGTGCCACGGCCGGCCTTGGACCGCCTCGCGGACCCCAAGGCCGGCTTCCTCACTTCTCCCAGCAGGAAGACAACAAGAGTGCGACAGAACCTGAGTAGGGGAGTGGTCCTGGCCGCGGCTGCGACAGGCATCATGTCCCTGTACGCCAGTCCGGCCTTCGCGGACTCCACCACGACCGCGACCGCTTCGGACTCACCCGGCGTGGGGTCGGGAAACAACGTCCAGGTTCCGGTGAACGTGCCGCTGAACATCTGCGGCAACACGGTCGACGTCGTCGCCGCCCTCAACCCGGCGTTCGGCAACTCCTGCGCCAACGGCCCGGTTTCGCCGGGCAGGCACGCGGCGCCGCACGTCCCCGCCCAGCACGGCGCCGGCTCCGCGCACCACCCGGGACGCGGTGCCACCGACCACACGCGCGGCCAGGGCGTCCAGCCCGGTGGTCACCCCGTCGGGCACCCGGTGGGTCACCCCGTGGGTCACCCCGCCGGGCACCCCGGCAAGGGCGGTCACGGCGCTCAGCACGACGGCTACGGCGGCGGCTACGGCGGTGAGCGCGGTGGTCAGGGTGGCTACGGTGGCGAGCACCGTGGCCAGGGCGGTTACGGCGATGAGCACCGTGACCAGGGGGGTTACGGCGGTGAGCACCGTGACCAGGGGGGTTACGGCCGTGAGCGCGGTGGCTACGGCGACTCGGGGTACGGCGACTCCCGCCACGGTCACTCCGGTTACGGAGACTCGGGGTACGGCGACTCCCGCCAGGGTCACTCCGGGCACGCGAGCCCCGGCCACCGTGACTCGGCCGCCCACCACGGCGGTTGGAGCGGCGCCTCGGCGCACGGCACGGCGCACGGTTCGCCCGGCGTCCTGTCCGGTGACCAGGCCGCGGCTCCGGTGGACGTCCCGGTCGAGCTCTGCGGCAACACCCTGGACGTGGTCGGCCTGCTGAACCCCGTGTTCGGCAACTCGTGCGCCCACCACCACGCGCCGCACGGCCACCCGACGACCCCGCACCACTGCACCCCCCCGGCGCCGCCCCGGCACACTCCCCCGCGGACCGTTCCGCAGCCGCCGAAGCACCGCACCCCGCACACGCCCGTCGTGCACACCCCGCCCGTGAAGGTCCACGAGCAGCCGCCCGCCCCGCCCGCGGTGCCGCACACCCCGCCCACGCTGGCGGAGACCGGCAGCGAGGGAATGCTCGCCAACGGCGCGATCAGCGCGGCGCTGCTGGTCGGCGGCGCCCTGCTGTACCGGCGCAGCCGGGCGATGTCCCGCCCGTGACACCCCGCTCCGGGTGCCGTTCGCGCTCGCGCGCCCGGCACCCGGAGCCGCCCGCGCGGGGACCCGAACCCCGTGGCCGCGACGGCACGGCGGCCTCCGGACGGACCAGTACGGCGGGCCGGGATGCCCGGGCGGCCACTTGGCGCAACACCGCGGCGACGTCCGCGGGGGACTTCCTCGCAAAGGGCGAGGAGCGCCTCGACCTGGCGAGTCACCCCTGAGAGTGGTCATCGGAACGCCCGACCGGAAGCCCGGTTGGCTGAATGAACATACGTGTGACTGAGTGTCAGTCATCGGAAAGGAAAATCCGAGGATCAACAGGGAGAGGAGCAGCCATGGCCCCACAGCAGCAGCGGCCCCGGAGCGGAAAGCTGGCGTTCATCGCGGCCGGCATCGTCATGTCGGTCGCCCTCGCGTCCGGTCCGGTGTACGCGGTGGGTGCCGGGGCGGTGCGGACGGTCGACCCGCCGGCTCCGAAACCCGCGGCGGCGCAGCCGCCCGTGAACTCCTCGGCCGGCGAAGGCGCCCCGGCCGCCGGCGCCAACCCGGCCGCGAACCCGGCCGCGAACCCGGCCGCGAACCCGGCCGCGAACCCGGCCGCGAACCCGGCCGCGAACCCGGCCGCGAACCAGGTCGCGGCCCCGGCGTCGACGCCCACCGGTCCGGCGGACCCGGCGGCCACCGCTTCCGCGAAGCCCGTCCCGGGCGGCGCGAACCCGGCGCGGCCCGCCCAGCAGGGCACCGCCGCGCTGTCGGCCTTCGGCGCCTACCTCGACTACGGACCCGAGGGCGTCGCCCGTATCGCGCAGCTCAGCCGGTGGCTCGGCGGCACCGAACTGCGGGTCGGACACACGTATCTGCCCGGCGACCGCTGGAGCAACATCGAGGGCGCGCCCGGATTCCTGGACGCCTGGGCGGACTGGCGGCGCCGTCAGGACGACCGGATGCTCGTCCTGAACGTCCCGATGATGGAGCGCAACGAGGAGGGCCTGTCCGACGACGAGGTCCGCCTGCTGCTGCGCGAGGCCGCGACGGGCGCCTTCGACCATCACTTCCGCGCGCTCGCCGAGCGGCTGGTCGAGCTCAAGGCGTCCGACACCGTCATCGTGCTCGGCTGGGAGATGAACGGCATCACGTACACCCACCGCTGCGGGCCCGATCCCGAGGCGTGGAAGACGTACTGGAACAGGATCGTCACCGCCATGCGGTCGGTGCCGGGGCAGCGGTTCCGCTTCGACTTCGCCCCGAACCGGGGGCGGGACGCGATCCCCTGGACCGAGTGCTATCCCGGTGACGACACGGTCGACATCATCGGCATGGACGCGTACGACCAGCCGTCGGGACTGTCGTTCGACCAGCAGGTGACGGAGCCGTACGGGCTTCAGGAGCAGGTGGACTTCGCCAAGGCCCACGGCAAGGCGATCTCCTATCCGGAGTGGGGCCTCTACCGCAACGGCGACAACGCGACGTACATGAAGGACATGCTCGCCTGGATGGACGAGCACAAGCCGCTGTACAACACGCTCACCGACTACTGCCCGCACGGCGTGTGGCAGTGCCAGGACAACCCGCTGGCGGCCCAGGCCTACCGGGCCGCGCTGTCCCACCTCGCGGATGCGCCGACCACCGCTCCGGCGCCGACCCCGGCCGCCGAACCGGCGGCGACACCGACGTCCGCGGCCTCCGAACCGGTCCAGAGCCCGGAGCAGACCCCGGATCAGAACCAGGCCCAGCCCCCGGCGGCGACGCCGACGTCCGAACCGGCTTCGATGCCGACGCCCGAGCCCGCCTCCACGCCGAAGCCGGCCCCGACGTCGGAGCCGGCCGCCACACCCGAGCCGGTCTCCACACCGACGCCGACGTCCGAACCGGCTTCGAACCCGACCCCGGTCAAGACGCCGACGTCCAAGCCGAAGCCGAAGCCGACCCCGGTCAAGACGCCCACCTCCGAGCCGAAGCCGCTCCCCGTCGGGACGCCGACGTCCAAGCCGGTCCCGACGCCCGCCAAGACACCGGTTCCCGAGCCGGTGGCCACCCCGGCCCCGACCCCGCCCCCGGCACGCGAGCCCGTCCCGGACACGGCACCGGACCGGTCCACCTGCTCGTCACTGGAACTCGGTGACTGGGTGGAGTACTGGCTCGGCGACAAGCCGTGCGTGCGCCTCGACTGGCCGTCGGACCAGTGGTGGTCGGGCGACTGGTGGTCGAGCGGCTGGTGACCCCCCCGGTGGCGGCGGGCCGGTCAGGGCCCGTCGCCACCGCGTTCCTTCCAGCTCCGCAGCAGCTCCTTGCCCCGCCGGCGCGCGGCGACGTCGCAGACGACCGCCGACATCAGCGGCGCCGTGCGCCGACGGGCCAGCAGCAGCCGCTGGTTGACGACCGTGTCCGGGCGCCAGTGGTGCTTGTACGGCTCGTCGCCGCGCAGCAGGCTCAGCGTCCCGCGGTCACCGCCCTCGGTGTGCCGGGAGCAGGCGTCGAGCAGCATCACCGCCACGTCGGCTTTGCGTTCGCGCAACCGCGGATGGGCGCCGTACAGATATCCGCCCGCGAGACGCCGGGACAGCAGGGTGAGGTCCACGGCCATCACGGCTCCGTCGAGCCGGAACTCGGTGACCACCGCGTCCCCGGACCGCACCATCGGGCCCACCGAGCGGACCAGATGCTCGGAGAACCGTTCGTGAAGGTGCTCGGACGTCACCTTCCGGCCCTCCCACTGCAACCGGTGCAGTTCGAGCAGCCGGCCGAGGGCCGCGTCCACCTCGTCGTGACCCACCACCCGTCGTTCGACGCCGAGCGCGGCGAGTTTGCGCAGCTTGGCCCGGACGCGCTGGGCCTTGGACGAGGGGAGCCGGCCGACGAGCTCGTCCATCGAGGTGGCCGGAAGCTCCAGACACAGGGAGTCCCCGACCTGGCGGCGCGGCCCGCGCCAGTGCTCGTAGACCCGCTCGACCGCCCCACCGGGGCGGACCTCCCGGAAGTCGATCAGCGCGGTGCGGGCCGCGGCCGACAGTCCCTCGGCGAGCAGGGCCGCCGCGCGGTCGGCGTGCTCGTCGTCGAGGAGCACGTCCGCGTAGTCGGAGATCGGCCCGCCGAGCGGCACGAGCGCCGGCAGCCGGCGGCGGGCCCGCATCAGAGGTGCGACCGCGAGCAGTTCACCGCCCTCGCGCACGACCACCAGACGCAGTCGCCCAGGCGTCCCGTACGACTGCCACCAGGAATGCAGCCAGGCATGGCTCTGGAATGCGGTGGCGGCGCCGCACCGGCGGTACAGGCGTCCCCACGCGGCCGCCAGTGCGGCGAACTCCGCCTCCTCGGTGACGAGTTCGGCCCGCGCGGTGTCACGTACCCCGGCCCGGAGTGCCGTCGCGCTCACCGCTGGCCGTGCACGTCGGCGGCGGTGGCGGGACTGGGCACCGAGGCCGGGCGGGCCGGATCGGCGGACCGCCGGGGCCGGACCAGCAGCACGAGCCCGCCGAGCAGTCCGCCCGCGCTCGCCCCGACCAGGCCCGTCACCGTCGGGGACGGCGAGGACGCCGAAGCCGGCTTCACCGCGCGGGAGAACGACAGGAGCTGGACGTGGGTGCTCTTCTGGCTCGCGTTGGCGTGCTGGGTCAGGGAACGGGTGACGGCGTTGGCCATGTCGGCCGCCTGGTCGGGGTGCTGCGAGGTGGCGGAGACCGCGACCATCGGGGCGTCCGGGGAGGTCGCCGTCCGCACGCTAGCCTCCAGCGTCTTCACCGGCACACCGGCCCACACCTGCGCGTCCCCGAGCACCGCGAGCTGCGTGGCGACCCGGCCGTAGGCCTGGGCGAAGCCGAGCGCGGCCGAGGGATCGCCCTTGTCCGTCGGGACGGCGATGACATAGCTCGTCGCCGTGTAGGTCGGCGGCTTCACCACGCCGTACGCGCCGCCGATCACGCCGCCGAGCACGGCCGTGGCCGCGAGCAGCGACCACGCCGGCACGCGCCTCGTCCGGGAAGGGGCCGAACCCCAGGAACGGTGGTCCCTGGTGAGGTTTTCGGACATGTGGAACTCACTCCAGTCAGGTGCGCGAGACAGCGGCCGCGTACACGTCCATGAGCTGTGCGGCGCTGCGGGTGATGCAGTAGTGGTGGGCCGCCTCCGGGGCCGAGCGGGGGGCGGGTCCCCGGGCCCGGAGGCCGGTCAGCGCGCGGGCGAAGGACTCCGCGCCGCCCGCGACCCGGGTGGCGCCGCGGGCCGCCGAGGGCGGCAGGTCCTCGACGGCCGGGCAGGAGACGTACAGCACCGGAAGTCCGGCCGCCAGCGCCTCCACGACGGCCAGCCCGAAGGCCTCCTCGGCGCTGGGCGAGGCGAGGACGTCCATGGCCCCGGTCAGCGACGGCAGATCCTCGCCGGGGGAGCCGCCCGCGGGGCGCTCTCCGGCGAACAGCACCCGGTCCGCGACCCCGGAGCGGTGTGCGGCGCGCCGCAGCGCGCTCTCCTCGGGGCCGCCGCCGACCAGCAGCAGACGGCAGTCGCCGGGCAGTTCGGCCAGCGCGCGGACCAGGACGTCGAACCGCTTGCCCGGCGCGAGCCGGCCGACGCCGCCGATCACGTACGCGTCCTCCGGGAGCCCGAGCCGGCGGCGGGTGCGTTCGCGCAGGTCCGGGTCGAAGCGGAAGCGGGAGATGTCGACGCCGTTCGGCACGACCTCGATGCGCGGTGCGGGCACACCCCAGCGGCGCAGCCGTTCGGCGACCGTGGGCGAGACGGCGACGGTGGCGCGCCCGAGCCGTTCGCTGGCCAGATACAGGGCGCGCACGCCCGAGCCGAGCCGGCGGCCCTCCATCTGCGAGTCGCCGAGGGAGTGTTCGGTGGCCACGACCGCGCGCACCCCGGCCAGCCGGGCGGCGAGCCTGCCGTACACGCAGGCGCGGTAGAGGTGGGTGTGCACGAGGTCGTAGCGGCCCGCGCGGATCACCTTCACCAGGCGGGGGAGGGCGGCGAGGTCGCGGTTGCCGGACATGCCGAGATGGACGACGCGCACCCCGTCGGCGGTGAGTCCGTCGGCGACGGGGCCCGGGTTGGTGAGCGTCACGACGTCGCAGGCGACGGGCAGGTGACGCAGCAGCAGCCGCAGTTGCTGCTCCGCTCCGCCGATCCCGAGGCCGGTGATGATGTGCAGCGCCTTCACCGGCCCGCCTCGACCGGGCGGCGGCGCAGCCGGTGCAGCCGGTGCTTCAGGAACAGGCGTACGGAGGTGTCGTTCTCGCCGATGTGCACACGCGGGAGGGCGTACGGGCCGGTCAGCGGGCCGGGGTCGATCGCGCAGCCGTAGCCGTATCCGGCGTCGCGGACGGCGTCGACGACCCGGCGGTCGAGCGTCCCGTACGGATAGCAGAAGCCGTCGACGTGAGCGCCGATCAACTCCGAGAGCACCGCTCTGCTCTCGGCGATCTCGGCGCGCAGCACGGTGTCGTCGGCCTTCGTCAGGTCGACGTGGGTGAGTCCGTGCGAGCCGACCTCCATGCCCTCGGAGGCGGCGGTGAGCCGGATGCCCTGCTTGCCCAGCAGCGGCTTGCGGGGGCCCAGCGGATCCCAGGCGTTGTCGCCGTCGAGCCGGCCCGGCAGCACGAACAGAGTGGCGCCGAATCCGTGGCGCCGGAGGAGGGGCAGGGCGGTCTCGACGAAGTCGGCGTACCCGTCGTCGAAGGTCAGGCCCACCAGATCGCGCCCCTGGCCGCGGGCGCGGGCCGCGAGCAGGTCCGCGACGCACACGCCGCGCAGACCGTGCCGGCTCATCCAGCGGAACTGCTGGTCCAGGCGGCCGGGGGAGACCGTGATGCGGTACGGATCGTCGGAGCAGTCCCCGACGGAGTGGTACATCGCCACCCAGGGCGGCGCGTCGAGGGCGTTCGTACCGGTACGTCTGCTGCTGTCAGCGGAAACGGGCATGGGAGACCCTTCGTGTGACGGAACGGAGTGCGGAGGCGAACCCCTCGACCCGGAAGGCCCAGGCCAGCAGGGCGAAGACGACGGTCACGACCGTGCCGCCGACGACGAGTCCGAGCAGCGGCGAGTCCACGCCGCTCGCGCACAGACCACCGGTGACCGCCGCGGTCAGGGCGGCCCGCAGCGGTTTGCCGATCTCGGAGATCACCGCGCGGGTGCGGATCGGCACACTGCGCGGGCCCATGCCGTACAGCAGGAGCACGGCGGTGAGCGTGATGCCGGCCGCGTTGGCCGCGGCGATCCCGCGGACCCCGAAGGGGCCCACGGCCAGGACACCGGTCCAGCAGGTCGCGACGATCCCCACGGTCATCGCGAACAGCGGGTACCAGGTCGGCCGCCCCGAGCAGAAGTACGAGCGCACGAGCGCGCCGACCAGGGTGTGTCCGAGCAGCCCGAGCGCGTACACCCGCATGACCGTCGCGGTCGCCGCGGTGTCCTGGGCCGTGAACGCGCCCCGCTGGAAGAGCAGGTGGATGATCTGCGGGGCGCAGGCCACGACCACCGCCGTACCGAGGAGCACCGTGCAGGCGACGAGCGTCAGATCGCGCTCCACCCGGTCGCGGGCCCGCTCGGTGTCGCCCTCGGCGATGGCCTGCGCGACCACCGGGAAGGTGACCGTGCAGAGCATCAGCGAGAGCACCATCGGCATCTGGGCCACCTTCTGGGCGTAGTTCAGATGCGAGATGGCCCCGGCGGGCAGCGAGGAAGCCAGGAAACGCTCGATGAGGACCTGGGACTGCCGGCACAGCGCGAACAGCAGGACCGTGCCGACGAGGGTCAGGTCCATCGGGCGGGCCGGCTTGTCGTCCGGGGTTCCGGCCGTCGGCCGCCCGCGCCGGAGCCGGCGCCACAGCGACGGTGCCTGCACCACGACCATGAGCCCGCCGCCGACCGCGACACCGAGCGCCGCCGACCGGACGCCGTAGCGCGCGCCGAGCACGAACATCACCGTGATGATCCCGGCGTTGTACGCCATGTAGATCGCCGCCGGTGCCACGAAGCGGCGGTGCGCCCGCAGGGCCGCGCTGCAGTACCCGGCGAGCCCGAAGGAGAACACGCAGGTCGCGGTCAGCCGGGTGCAGTCCACCGCGAGCCGGGGATCGGGCAGGCCGGGCGCCAGCGCCTCGACCAGGTACGGCGCCCCGGCGATCAGCAGCGCGCCGACGGCCGCGAAGGCGAGCGTCAGCCGGGGCAGGGTGGCGGCGACCAGCGCGCGTACGGGGTCACCGGCGGCTCCCCGGGCGCGGCGGGTCACGGCCACGCTGAACGCCGGGATCAGCACGAAGGCCAGCCCGTCCTCGATCAGCAGGGTCGCCGCGAACTCCGGCACCGTCCAGGCGACGAGGAACGCGTCCGTGTCCGACCCGGCCCCGAACAGATGCGCCAGCGCCTGGTCCCGTCCGAGACCGAGCAGGGCTCCGGCGATCGAGAGCGCGACGGTGACGAGGGCCGCCTTGGCGAGGAACCGGTTGGACGCCGCCTCGGGCTGCTCCCCGCCTCCCCGCGAACCGGGCACCCGCCCACCCGGCGTCGGGGCGTCCACCCGTGGGCCGGGGCCGGCTGCCGAGTCCGTCGCCGAGCCCTGGCCCGCCCCGGCACCCGTTGCCGAGCCGCGCCTCGTTGCCGAGCCAGAGCCAGAGCCAGAGCCAGAGCCAGAGCCAGAGCCAGAGCCAGAGCCAGAGCCAGAGCCAGAGCCAGAGCCCGAGCCCCATGCCGCGCCGGGGCCGGCTGCCGACTCTGTCGCCGGGCCTGGGCCGGAACCGGCTGCCGGGCCGGACCCGGAGCCGGTTGTCGAGCCCGAGCCCCATGCCGCGCCGGAGCCGGCTGCCGAGTCCGTCGCCGGGCCTGGGCCTGAACTCGTCGCCGAGCGGGAGCCCGTGACGGAGCCGATGCCGGAGGACAAGTCCGTTGCCGGGCCCGGGCCGGAACTGGCCGCCGAGCGGGAGCCCTTTGGCGACCCGGGGCCGGGGCCCGTTGCCGCGCCCGTCGCCCTGCTTGTGTCCGCACCCGTGTCCATCCGCGCCCCCGCAGTCACACCCACACTCGCGCCCGTCCCCGCGCCGGCCCCCGTGCCCGCTTCCGTGTTCGTCCCGGGGGCCGGGTCGGTGTCCGGGGGCTCGCCCGCCCTGGGTGGTGTCACCGTCATCGCGCCGCGGCCTCTTCCCGTACGGCGGGGGACTGCTTCGCCGCCCCGGGGCCGGGCCTCGCCGACGGGTCCATCAGTGCCCACCAGCCGATGACGCCGAGGACGACGGCCGTCAGGACCGTGGAGGGGCCGCCGATGTCCGCGTACACGAAGTCGACCAGCTGCCAGACGAGCAGCCCGCACGCGACGAGCGCGCAGTCCGTGCCGGGCGGGGTCCGGCCGACGGTGCGGCCGGACTCGCCGGTGAGGCCGGATTCCGCCGTGAGGCCGGATCCCGCTTCCTCCCGTGCCGCGCGGCGCACGCGGACGAGCCCGCGCAGCGCGCCCACCAGCAGCACCAGCCAGCCGCCCGCCAGGGCGAGCAGCCCGAGAAGACCCTGCTCGCTGAGCACCAGGAGGTACATGTTGTGCGGTGAGAGCAGCGCCTGCTTGTGGAAGGCGGCGCCCGCGCCCGCGATGTCGCTGCCCGAGGACAGCGCCAGCGAGGCATGACCGTCCCGGTACTCGGGGAAGCCCTTCAGCCCGACGCCCGTCAGCGGGTGCTCGCGCCACATGTCGGTGGCGGCCGCCCACATCGTGTACCGGTCGGTCACCGACTGGTCCGGCGCGTCGGCGACCTGCGTGATGCTGGTGACGCGCTCCTGGAGCATCGCGCTGCCGAACCCCAGCCCGCCCACCAGGATCACCCCGGCCGCGGCCAGCACCGCGACCGTCCGCACCGCGCGCCGCGGTCCCGCCAGCACCAGCTGCGCGCCGCAGGCCACGGCCGTGGCGATCCAGGCGCCCCGGCTGAACGAGAGTGCCAGCGGCGGCAGGAGGGCCAGCGCGCACACCACGGCGACCGCGCGCCGCCGCGCCTCACCCGCTCCCAGGGCCAGCGCCACCGCGCACACCACCCCGAACGCGACCACCGTCGCCATGCCCATCACGTCGGTCGGCCCGAAGGTACCCACCGCCCGGACGTCCTCGCCCTGGTACGAGGCGCCGGTCCCGGTGACGTACTGCCTAACCCCGACCGCCCCCTGCCAGAGCGCCAGCGCGACGAACGACCAGGCCAGCAGCCTGAGGTCGCGCCGGTCACGGACGAGCAGCAGGACCGCGGCCGGCACCAGCACGAAGATCTGCAGATACCGGGTGAGACCGGTGATCCCCGCCCCCGGGTCCGCCGCCCCGGCCGCCGAGACCGAGATGCCGACCACGGGAAGCCCGAGGACCAGGGCGGCGGTCGCGGACAGGGGGCGCCGCCGGGTCCGTACGAGACGCACCACGCAGCAGAGCACCACGAGACCCGACATGGCGTCCGCGATGTTCGCGCCCCCCTCGCCGCTCGGCGCGATCGGCAGCCCGAGCAGCGCGATCACCGCGACGACGGGCAGCACGGGCAGCGCGCTCCGCAGGGCGGCGGTCACGCTGTCCAGGGGGGTGACGGGCAGGGCCTGGCTCACGGGCTCAGCTCCCCGTCGGGCGCACCAGCGCCGCGGCCGTGCGCAGGAGGATGCAGATGTCCTGCCACATCGACCAGTTGTCGATGTACGCGTTGTCGAAGCGGCACCTGTCCTCGATCGAGGTGTCGCCGCGCAGCCCGTGCACCTGGGCGAGTCCGGTGATGCCGGTCTGCATCCGGTGCCGGGCCGCGTAACCGGGGTAGGTCTGGCTGAACTTGGCGACGAAGTAGGGACGTTCGGGACGCGGGCCGACCAGGCTCATGTCGCCCCGCAGGACGTTCAGGAGCTGGAGCAGCTCGTCGAGCGAGGTGCGCCGCAGGAAGTGGCAGAAGCGGGTCATCTCCCGCTCGCCCGCCACGCTCCAGCGGGTCGCGGCCTCATGCGCGTCGACCGGTCGGTGGGTGCGGAACTTCAGCAGCGTGAACGGCCGTCCGTCCTTGCCGATGCGCTCCTGCCGGAACACCACACCGGGCCCGTCGGTCAGCCGCAGGACGGCCGCGAACACCAGCAGCAGCGGACTGACGAGCAGCAGCAGCGCGCCGGAGACGGCGACGTCGAGGAACCGCTTCCCGAAGCCGGCGCGCCGTCCGCCGACGGACAGGGGGCGGCAGGCGAAGCCGGCCAGCGTGTGCCTGCCCGCGCGGTCGTACGACGGCGAGTCCGGGTCGACCTCCCACAGCTCGCAGCCCGCGAGGGCCAGCGCCCGCAGCATCGGCCCGCGCCGGCTCGGCGGTTCCACCACCAGCGCGGCGCGCACGCCGTTCTGGATGAGCGCCCGCTGCACCTCCTCGCCGGTGGTGAGCACCGGCAGGACGTCGAGGCCGGTCGGCCGGTCGGCGACGACACCGACCGGCCGCACCCCGCAGTCCGGGTGGCGCAGGAAGGCCGCGGCCACCCGCTGGGCCGTCCCGGCGGGACCGATCACCAGAGCGGCGGCGGGGTGCCGCGCGAGAGCCCGGCGGCGCCGCCAGTGCACCGTGGCGCGGCCGGTGAGGCTGATCAGCGCCTGCGTGGCGCATCCCAGCAGCAACGTCCGGGCGGCGAGCGCCCGGTCCGGGGCGAACGCGGCGAGGGCGGCGGCCAGGGCGCACCAGGTGACCGCGATCCGGGCGCAGACGGCGGGCAGTTCGTCGAGCAGGGCGGGCTGCGGCGCGGCCCGGTACAGGGAGGCCCGCGCGTTCAGTAACACCACCCCGAGCAGCAGGGCGACGACGGCCGAGGGGTGCCGCTGGGTCTCCGTGAGGATCTGTCCGGCCGTCAGCGCGGCGACGGCGTCCACGGCGGCCAGTGGCAGCCAGGAGGCGCGCCGGGCCGCGCGCCGCTGTCCGGGCGGGACTCTGAAACCGCCGCCGGGCTCGCGCGACGACATGACCGAGAGGGTCGAGAATCCGTACTCCCGGGGCTGTCCGCCGGGGGAGGGAACGGTGCTTTCCGCAGTCACGAGTGGATGGACTCCCTGCACTCGGTGTGGTCCGCGCACATGACGCCCCCGGCGTGCTGCGGCTGTCGCCCGGTCAGTAGTTCGCGGTACACATCCGCGACCGCGTCGGCCGTGAGCCGTACGTCGTGCGTGCTCAGTACGTGGTGGCGTCCCCGCCGGCCGAGCGACGCGCGCAGCGGGGCATCGGCGAGCAGTGCCGTGATCGCCTCCGCCAGCGGCGCCGGTTCCGGCGAGGCCACCAGGGAGTGGGTGTCGTGTCCCGGCGGCAGGCTCTCGCGGGCGCCGTCCACGTCCGTCATGACGACCGGACGGCCGCAGGCCATGGCCTCCAGCGGAGCCAGCGCCATGCCTTCCCAGCGGGACGGCAGCACGACCAGGTCGGCGGCCTGGTACCAGGGCACCGCGTCGGCGGCGGCGCCGGCGAACAGCACGTCACGCGGTGCCGCGGCGCGCAGCCGTGCCGCGTCCGGCCCGTCCCCGACGAGCACGAGCCGCGCCGCGGGCACCCGCCGCAGCACCGAGGGCCAGGCGTCGAGCAGGATGTCCTGCCCCTTCTGCCGGCACAGCCGTCCCACGCACACCACCAGCGGAGCCGTCCGGTCGACCCCGGCGAGCAGCGGCATCCCGGCCCGTACGGTGCCGGCGGCTGCGGGGCGGAAACGCTCGGGGTCGACGCCGTTGGGGATCACCTTCCACGGGGCGCGCACTCCGGCTCGTACGCCGGTGGTGCGCTCCGCCTCGCTGACGCACACCACCCGGGCCGCCCAGCGGGCACCCCACCGCTCCCAGCGCAGCGCGAGCGCCGCGGTGGCACCGTCGACGGCCTCGAACGACCAGGCGTGCGGCTGGAACACCGTCGGCACCCGGCCGCGCAGCGCGAGCCGGGCCGCGAGTCCCGCCTTCGCGCTGTGCGCGTGCACCACGTCGGGCCGCACACGGGCCAGCACCCGGCCGAGCCGGCGCACCTCCTGGGCGAGCTGCGGTCCCGGTGCCCGCGTCGCGTGCCAGGGCCGGACGTCCGCGCCGAGCGCCCGCACCTCGCGGGCGAAGCCGTTGCCGTCCGGGCAGGCGACGGTCACCCGGGTTCCGGCGGCGATCTGGGCGCCGACGAGGTCGGTGACCACGCGGGCGACGCCGCCGTCGACCGGCTGCGTGACATGAAGGACCCGCGGCGGAGGGTCTGTTGGCAGATGCATGCGCGGTTCCTTGCTCACGGGCGGCGCGCCGGGGCGCGCGTCACTGCTTCGCGTCGACGGCGGCGAACAGTGCTCCGACCCAGGCCGCGTCCCGCTGCGAAACGATCCGGAAGGCCAACTGGTCACCCCCGCCACGGATCTCCTTGCCGGGATCGAGGGCGGCCGTGTCCGGGAGCAGGGGGTACTTCGCGGAACTGGGGCGGCCGAAAGGGGAGTTGCCGGCCGGGAAGGTGGCGGGGGCGGAGCGGCCCACGGCCGCGCGGCGCAGCGGCAGGCCCGGGGAGGTTCGCATGACCGGTGGTGCCCTTTCGGGGAAAAGGTTCTGGACCCAGCGGACGGACGGAAAATCCGAGCATCAGATGAATCTGAGCGTGCGCTTCGGCTCCCCGCGAGCCGCCGGCGCCCCTCGGCGCCCGCTTCCGGACGCCCTCGGAGAGCCCGACTCTAGCCGGTGTCCCGATTTATCAGTGAAAGCGGCCATGTGTGTCGGATTGGTGAAGCCCGCTCGTCCGGGACATCACTCCTTTGGAGGCACAACCCGCGTGAAGGCCGCGCGTTGAATCCAGAGCCGGGCATCCCGCCCGGATGTTGTGTCGATTTCCAAGGAGCACTTCTCCATGTCGCGTATCGCGAAGGGCCTGGCCCTGACCTCCGTTGCCGCTGCCGCCGTGGCCGGCACCGCCGGTATCGCCGCCGCCGACAGCGGCGCGCACGGCGCGGCCGCCCACTCCCCGGGCGTCCTGTCGGGCAACGTCCTGCAGGTTCCCGTTCACATCCCGGTCAACGTCTGCGGCAACACCGTCAACGTCATCGGCCTGCTGAACCCCGCGTTCGGGAACACCTGCGTCAACGGCTGACGTCATTGCGGACCCTTCTGGCCGGCCGCTCTCCCGAAAGGGAGGGCGGCCGGTCCGCGTTGCGGCCCGCGGTGGCGGTCCGGGATTTTTCCGCACGCGGAGTTTCCGTCGCGTTCGGGGCTCGTTAGGCAGCGCACAGAGAAATTCCCTCCGGCGGCGATCCGCCGCCGATGAAAGGAACACGATGAAGTCCCTCAAGGCCGCCGCTGCAGTCGCCGGGTCCCTGGTCGTCGCCGGTGCGGCCGCGCCCGCGTTCGCCGCCGGAGCCTCCGACCTCACGCCCTCCAGCCTCAACGGCGCCCTGGAGACCCTGACCAGCCAGCGTTCGCTGAGCGCGCAGGACGTCCTTCCCCTGCAGCACCAGTCGAACGCCCTCGACACCGAGAACAAGGACTCCGTGCTGAGCGGCGTGAACGGCGCGACGAAGAAGCTCAACACGACCGCCTCCCCGGCGCAGCTTCTCGGCGGACTTCCCCTTCAGGGTTAGTCGTATCCGTTGGTCCTATCCCTTGCGTGCGTGTCTTCCGTAAGGGCCGCAGGCATTTCTCTAGGCTCTGGAGAAAATCTCCGATGAAAGGGTTCGCAATGAACACCGCGAAGAAGGCCGCTCTCGTTTTCGCCGCCGCCGGAATGGCCGCGGGTGCCGCCGCGGGCAGCGCCGCCGCGGACTCCGGTGCCGAGGGTGCCGCGGTCAATTCCCCGGGTGTCCTGTCGGGCAACGTCCTGCAGGTTCCCGTTCACATCCCGGTCAACGTCTGCGGCAACACCGTCAATGTCGTCGGTCTGCTGAACCCCGCGTTCGGGAACACCTGCGTCAACGGCTGACACCGTACGGCCGATATGGCGGGAAGGGCCGATTCCCCGGGCGCGGAATCGGCCCTTCGCGCTGTGCTGAACCGGCCCTTCGCGCTGTTCGAGCCGCGTACCTCGTTCGTGTGGTCACACCCCCGGACGTCCCCCGGTCGGGTGATTTCCGGGCGGAACCCGAACGGGCGCATCGATAAGGTTCCGCGGTGACCTCAACCTCAAGCGAAATGAGCCCTCTTCGGGCCGCCGATCTCGGCACGCTCGCCGTCATGGCATTCAGCGGAGAAGCCCCCGACGGCGACATGCCCTATCTCCTCGCCTACTCGCTGGGAGACGGCGACGGGGGTCCCGAAGGATCCGCGGCGGCCGTCCGGCAGCTTCTCGCCGAGAACGGACTGCCCGTCGGCGACACGCTCATCGACGGATCGCGGCAGCCGAGCCTGCCCCTCACCCTGCTCGTCGAGGCGGGCCAGGCCGTCGTGAGCATGCCGCACCTCAACGCCCAGTGCGTCGCACCGCCGGAGTGGCTCGCGGCGGTCGGTGAACGCGGCTACGCCTACTTCCTGTTCGCCACCCGCGCCTGGCCCGTGGCCCGGCCCGGCCAACCCGTCGCACCCGAGGACCTGACGGCCTTCGCGGGCGACGAGGAGACCCTGCTCAGCGCGTCCCACGTGCTGCTTCCCGCGCGCAGGCTGCGCGGCTGATGACGGCCGCCGCGGGGCGGGGGACGGGCGGCGGCGACGGCGCGCGGGGGCACACCGCCGGCAGCAGCCGCGCCCTCGCCGTGCTGCTGGTGATCACCGGGGCGGCCGGTCTCCTCGCCGCGTGGGTCATCACCATCGACAAGTTCAAGCTGCTGGAGAACCCGGCCTTCGTCCCGGGGTGCAGCCTGAACCCGGTGGTGTCCTGCGGCAGCGTCATGAAGAGCGAGCAGGCGTCGGCCTTCGGGTTCCCCAACCCGATGCTGGGCCTGGTGACGTACAGCGTGGTGATCTGTGTCGGCATGAGTCTGCTGGCCGGCGCGCGATTTCCCGGGTGGTACTGGCTGACCTTCAACGCGGGCACTTTGTTCGGCGTCGGATTCGTGAGCTGGCTCCAGTTCCAGTCGTTCTACCGGATCAACGCGCTGTGTCTGTGGTGCTGCCTGGCCTGGGTCGCCACGGTCATCATGTTCTGGTACGTCACGTCCTTCAACGTGCGGAACGAATTCCTGCCGGCCCCGGAATGGCTGAAGGTATTCCTCGCGGAGTTCACCTGGGTTCTCCCGGCGCTGCACATCGGCGTCATCGGAATGCTGATCCTCACTCGTTGGTGGGATTTCTGGACGGGCTGAATCTCCCTATCGGACGACTAATGGGTCCGTCCGGGAAATATCCGGCTGATGACGTTCCCGGAATCGTTGTGCGGTACGGACGCCGAACCGCAGATTCCGGAGCAGGCCGGGGCCTCCTGGCTGCTGCGCCGGGCTTCCTGGAACCGACCGCAACAGCATGAATTCGTCGAGGAGAGAAGCATGTTCGCGAGCTGGATGCCGCGCAGAGTACCGAGGCGCGGGCGGGAGGGCCGAGTGGCCGACGCCGCGGCGCCCGGACGCGGGAGGGGCCGGGTGGCGGGCGGACTCGCGCTGACCCGGCGCGGCGCGATGCGGGGACTGCTCGTGTCGGCCGTCGGCGTGGCGCTGGCCCCCGTCGTCGCGGCGTCACGACCGCCGCGCCACCACTCCCGGGACCGCTCCTTCGACGAGGTGTACCGAGGGAGGCACATCCTCGGCACACGCGGCGGCTCGGACGGCCGGGCCGCGTTCGCCGGCGGCGAGTGGCAGGTCACGGTGGACGGCCGGCCGCTGCATCTGATGCGCCGCGCGGACGGCAGCTATCTGAGCATGGTGGACCACTACGAGTCGTATCCGACACCGCTGGCGGCGGCACGCGCGGCCGTGGACCAACTGGGCCCGTCCGAGCAGCTCAGGGGCATGGCGAGCACCCCGGGCGGGGCGGGCGGCGCGGCAGGCGCGGGCGGGCAGGGGATCGGCACACGCAACGGCGGTACGGAGGGGAGCGGCCACCACCATGGTGTACACGCGTAAGAACGTCAGCACCCTCACGAGCGCGGAACGGCGCCGCTTCGTGACCGCGATGCTTGAGGTCAAACGCCGGGGAGAGTACGACGAGTTCGTGCGCCGGCACATCGACTACTACGTCTCCGACGGCGACGGCGGGCTGCGCGCGGCCCACATGGCGCCCTCGTTCCTGCCCTGGCACCGGTGCTTCCTGCTGGACCTGGAGCAGGCGCTGCAGCGCGTGGACTCCGGAGTCAGCGTGCCGTACTGGGACTGGACGCGGGACCGCGCACCGTCCGCCGCGCCGTGGACCAAGGACCTGCTCGGCGGCAACGGACGGCCTTCGGACCGGCAGGTCATGACGGGGCCCTTCGCCTACGCGCACGGCAAGTGGACGATCAAGGAGAGCGTGACCGACGGCGCCTTCCTCACGCGTGAGTTCGGCCGCCCGCGCAAACCGATCCAACTGCCCACACGGGCCGCGCTGGACGCGGCCCTGGCCGACCCCGTCTACGACACGGCCCCCTACGACTCGACGACCAGGCGCGGCTTCCGGAACCGGCTGGAGGGGTGGGGGCACGGGACGGGGAACGCCACCTGGGAGAACCACAACCGCGTGCACCGCTGGGTCGGCGGACACATGCTCGGCGGTGCCTCCGTCAACGACCCCGCCTTCTGGCTGCACCACGCCTTCGTCGACCTCCAGTGGTCCCGCTGGCAGAAGAAGCACAGGGGAGCCCGCTATCTGCCCGAGCGCCCCCCGGGACCCCGCGACTCCCAGTACCGGCGCATCGTCGCCCGCCACGAGAAGATGGCCCCGTGGGGCGTGACGCCGGCCTCGATGGAGGACCACAGCCACATCTACCGGTACGCGTAGGGCCGGTTCCCGGTGCCACACGTACCGGGAAACGCGCGAGGCCCCCGGCGGTGACGTCCCGCCGGGGGCCTCGCGCGTGGCGGGCTACCGGGATCAGCTGCCGTAGCCGTGGGCCCCGTGGTGCTCCTTGACCTCGTGGTGCTTGTGCTTCTTGAGGTGGCCACCGTCGTTCACGCAGGTGTTGCCGAACGCCGGGTTCAGCAGGCCGACGATGTCGATCGTGTTGCCGCACACGTTGACCGGCACGTTGATCGGGGCCTGGATGACGTTGCCCGACAGGACACCGGGCGAGCCGACGGCCCCGCCCTGGGCGCCGGCGTCAGCCATGGCCATGCCGGCGCCGCTGAGGGCCACGGCACCCGTGCCCACGACGACTGCGGCGGCCTTCGCGATGCGAGACATCACGTACTCCTTAGACTCGACGAGTGCGATGGCTCGGACGCGATCGCACTTCCCCTTCAACGCGTCCGTCCACACCTGGTCACGGGCGTTCCACCAGGGGATCGTTGTTCGAACGGGGTACGCAGGGACGGCTGTTCGTCCGGACGGGACGGCCGGGGCGGTCGGGCGACGGAGCCGGGGATCCGCCGGGGTCGAGCGGGGACCGGGCGGGCGCGGTCAGCCGAGGCGGCGCAGCGGTGTGCCCGCCAGGAACGCCTGGATGTTCTCGACGGCCGCCCCGTAGTACGTCTCGTAGTTGGACTGCGACACATAGCCGAGGTGCGGCGTGGCCAGCAGGCGGGGGGCCGAGCGCATCGGATGACCGGCGGGCAGCGGCTCGGTGTCGAACACGTCGATGCCCGCCCCGGCGATGCGCCCCTCGTGCAGCGCGGCCAGCAGGGCCTCCTGGTCGACGATCGCCGAGCGCGAGGTGTTGACGAGGTAGGCGGTCGGTTTGAGGAGGGCCAGTTCCGCGGCACCGAGGAGCCCGCGGGTGCGCTCACCGAGCGCGAGGTGCACGGAGACGAAGTCGCTGTCCGCCAGCAGTTCCTCCTTGGAGGGCGCGAGCTCCACCCCCACCTCCTCGGCCCGCTCCGCGGTGAGGTTCTGGCTCCACGCGCCGACCCGCATGCCGAAGGCGAGCCCCACCTGGGCCACCCGGGCGCCGATCTTGCCCAGCCCGAGCAGGCCGAGCCGCCTTCCGTGCAGATCGGCCCCCACGGTGCTCTGCCAAGGTCCGCCCTCCCGCAGGGAGTTGCTCTCGGCGACGATTCCCCGCGCGAGCCCGAGCAGCAGCGCCCAGGTCAGCTCGACCGGAGGCGTCGAGGAACTCGGCGTTCCGCACACGGTCACCCCGTGCGCCTCCGCGGCGGCGTAGTCGATCACCGTGTTGCGCATCCCGGAGGCGATCAGCAGCCTCAGCCGCGGCAGCCGGGCCAGCAGGGACGCCTGGAAGGCCACGCGTTCGCGCAGCGTGACGACGATGTCGAAGTCCGCCAGCGCGGCCGCCAGCGCGTCCTCGTCACCGAAGTGCCGGTCGAAACCGGTGACTTCCACGGCGTCCGCGACGGGCGACCAGTCGGTGATCCGGGTCGCGACGCTCTGATAGTCGTCCAGCACGGCACAGCGAAGACGCATGTCAGGTCCCTTCAGGCTCAGCCGGACCCTACCCGAGCGACGACCGGGGGAGCCGGGCGGACCGTGACGCGGACCGCGGGGGAAGCCGCGACGGTCACCACCTCCCCATGGCAGTATCTGGGCACCATGAATGCGTCGCCGGCGGTACGGAGTCTGCGCGCCGCGGTGTTCGCCGTCCTGTGCGTGCTGCTGGCCGCCGGGGGACACGCGCTCGCCACCGGACAGGCGCCGCCGCTCCGGGCCGAGGGCGTGGGACTCCTCGCCGTCTTCGCCGCCGGCTGCGCGCTGGGCGGCCGCGAACGCTCCCTGTCCGGGATAGGCGGCGCCATGCTCGTCGCACAGACCGGACTCCACCTCGGCTTCGAGGCCGCCCGGCCGCGCATGGCGATGAACATGCACGGGATGCACATGGCGCACCCCGCCGCACACGCCCTGACGCCCCACGCCACGGCCGCGCATGTGGCCGCCGCTCTGCTGGCGACGTGGTGGCTGCGGCGCGGCGAGGCCGCCCTGTGGTCCCTGCTGCGCCGCGCCGTCACGCTCGTGCCGGGGCTCGCCGCCTGGTGGAGGACGAGGACGGGACCGCCCACGCTACGGCCGTACGAGGGCGTCGCGGGCCGGACACCCGCCGAACCGTGGCCGCTCGGCCGGGTGCTGCTGCGTCACGCCGTCTCGCGCCGGGGACCGCCGGCAGGGCTCGTCCCCACGCCCTGACCACGTTCCCCCTCAGTACGGAGTTCCCAGATGTCCTCGATCAGCACCACCCTGCGCCGCGCCGGCACCGTCGCCGCCCTCGCCGCCGCGGGCGTCCTGACCGCCGCGGGCGCGGCCTCCGCGCATGTGACGGTCCACCCGGAGAGCTATGCGAAGGGCGCCACGGACGGCCTCCTGAGCTTCCGTGTCCCCAACGAGGAGGACACCGCCAGCACCACCAAGGTCCAGATCTTCCTGCCCACCGACCACCCGGTCGTGGGCGTCCTGGTCACCCCGCAGGCGGGATGGACCGCGAAGGCGACGACCGTCAAGCTGAAGAAGCCGGTCAAGACGGACGACGGCACGATCACCGACGCGGTCTCCGAGATCACCTGGACCGGAGGCCGGATCCGCCACGGCGAGTTCCAGGACTTCCAGGTCGCCTTCGGCCAGCTCCCGGACGACGTCGACCAGTTGACCTTCAAGACGCTCCAGACCTACTCGGACGGCAAGGTGGTCCGCTGGATCGAGCAGCCGCAGAAGGGCGAGGAGGAGACGGAGAGCCCGGCTCCGGTGCTCGCCCTCACCGCCGGGGGCTCGGGCGAGGAGCCCGCCTCGGCCGGGACCGGGGCCTCCGGCTCCGACTCGTCGACGTCCTCCTCGTCGTCCTCGGCCGCAGAGGGGTCGGCCGCCAAGGAGTCGACCGCGAGCGCCGAGAGCAGTGACTCCACCGCACGCACCCTGGGCACCGCGGGCCTGATCGTCGGTGTTCTCGGCCTTCTCGCGGCCGCCTTCGCCCTCGTACGGGTCCGGAACGCCCGTTCCTAGCCCCCGTTCCCAGCCCTCTCTGTCACCGTCCCGTCGACTCCCGTCGGCGGGGCGGCCGATCTCTGCGGCCACCTCTTCCCTTGGGTGCCCATCGGCCTCGCTCGGTGTCCCCCGGCTCGCTCCGCCGGATGCCGAAGCCGGGCTGCGAGGTCGGACTGCGAGGTCGGACTGCGTGGTCGGACTGCGCAGTCGGACGCTCAAGCCGGGTTGCGAGAACGGGCTGTGAGGTCGGCGTCCGAGGTCGGATCGGGGTGCCGGCCTGTCAGACCCGCGGAGGCGTCTGCTTCCTGCCGAGGAGAACCATCACGGCGCCGCCGATCACGACGAGGCCGATGGCCGCGCCCGCGATGACCGGGGTCAGTCCGGAGCCGCCGGTCTCGGCGAGGTCGGTGCCCCCGCCGGAGCCTCCCACGGACGCCGGGCTCGGCTCGCTGAACGTCTGGGCCGAGATGTCGCTCGTGACGCCCTGGGTCTTGCAGTCCAGCACGCCCTTGAACCGCTTCCCGCCGGCGTCCGTGCCGTCGTCCGTGCCGCCGACCGTGAAGTCGTAGGCCTGGTCCTCCTGCAGCGGGATGGTGAGGGTCTCCGATATCCCCGGCGCGACCGTGTGCTCGTCACCCATCAGCTCGAAGGTGAACGGCGCGTCGCCCTTGTTCGCGGCGGTGATGTCCACACCGCCCTTGGCGCAGTTCTTCTGGGCGGACAGGGCGGGTATCGCACCCTTGGCCGCCCAGTTCGCGCTCGCCGTCGCGGAGACGGTGGACTCGCTGGAGCCGGCGAGGATCTGTGTCTGGCTGCGGGTCTCCGAGGTGAAGGCACGGCCGACCGGCACCGTCGTCGAGGCCTGCACGGTCAGCGCGGTGGAACCGTCCGCGCCGTCCTCGGGGACGTCGAAGAAGAGCCGGCTGCCGTTCGTGGCGGAGGTGACCGCCCTGCCGTCCCGGTCGACGACCTTCACACCGGCGGCGGCGATGCCCGACGGCGGGGTCACCGTCACGCTGCTCGCGTTGGTGTGCACCGTGACCGGGCCGAGCCGCTCACCGGGGTGGCCGGACACCGCGGCCGGGGTGAGCGTCAGCGAGGCCGCGGGCTCCGCCAGGTCCTGCGCGTTCTTCTCCAGGTAGTCCGCGAGCTTCTCCGCCTGCGGGTCCGCGGCGTCCACGTCGGCGCCGTCCGAGTACCGCCAGATCGCCACCTGGGTGCCGGCCGCCGCGTCCTGCTCGGTCAGGCCCGCGACACCGGCCTTCTCGGCCAGCGCCGCCAGGTCGTTCACCTGCGGGTAGGAGTTCTCGAGGATCCAGCGGATCCGGCCCGCGTCCTTGTTGCCGCTCAGCGACGTGCCGTTCCAGGAGGTCTCCTGATAACGGGCGTCCGGCTGGGTGGGGTTGTGGAGGTCGATGCAGTAGGTCTGCAGCATGCCGCCGTCGTCGACGGTCATCTCGAACAGTCCGGCCGAGACCCAGGAGTCCTCGCCGTTCTCGTGAACGATCGCCGAACCGTACGTCTTCAGGTCCCCGATGGTGGCGCTCGCCCCACCCTGGCTCTGCGGGATCTCGTCGGCGGCCGCCGTGCCGGCCGCGGCGATCGTGCCCGCGGCGGCGAACCCCCACACCAAGGCCGCAGCGGCGAGACGGGCGGCCCCTCGCCCGCGCGCTGACAACACAGAGAACGCAGAAGACACAGAATTCCCCTTCGCGCAGGACCCTTTGACATGGGGGACGGTCCCGCCAGCAGAATCAGAAGCCCCGAGAGCTGTGTTCGGCATCCTAAAGAAGCGGCGCAACGCTCCTCCCGGTCATGTCGTCCGACGGCCGATCTGACTCGGAATCGTTATCGCGATCAGTTTGGTGAGCTGCGCCTATCGACAAATCCATAAGGGCTGTTCGCCATGTATTTGTCGATAAGCCGCAGTTCGGTCAGATCGCGCCCCGCGCTGACATCACGTCACTCCGGCCGGTTCGGGGCGTGGTTGGGGCATGCCCTCCGAAGGAGTCTCCGGGGCCGATTCCCAACTCGGTTCGGGGCGCTGCGCCGCGACCGGCTCGCCCTCCCTGGCCGGACGCCGGAACGCCGACGTGCCGCGGGAGAGGTCGTGGCCGATCGCCACCGCCTCGATGTCCGCCGACGTCCAGCTCTGCCCGTCGCGCGTCTCGGTGCGCACCTTCAGCCTGCCCTGCACGATGACCGGATCACCCACCGACACCGAGGCCCCCACGTTCGTGGCGAGCGCGCGCTTGGCCCACACCGTGAAGAAGTTGGTGTGCCCGTCCGTCCATACGTTCTTCTCGCGGTCCCAGTAGCGCGAGGTCACCGCCAGCCGGAACCGCGCCGACGCGCCGTTCGCCAGGTCCCGGTACACGGGCTGTGTCGCCACGTTGCCCACCGCGCACACCATCGTCTCGTTCATCGTGAATCCCTCCCGTACGGATGCGTCTGCCGCGGCGATCGCATGCGCTGCGATCGCCGCGGGATCAGACTGCCTCCGCCGGGCCGGGCCCGCTGAGCGCTGTGGGCCGACGAACGGTTGTGGAAAACCGCGTCACCCGACCAGGTGACCCGACGGCCTCACCCGACCGGGGCGCCCACCGTCGCCGTCCCCGCCGTCCCCGCGGTCACGGTCCCGATGACCCGCCCGTACTGCTCCCGCACCTCGCGGTACCGCAGCAGCTCCGCCGCCACCGGATCCAGCACCCGGGCCCTCCCGCAGGCGGCGGACGCCTCGCGCAATCGTCTCTCCGCCTCCAGGCCGTAGCGCCGGGCCGGTCCGCGAGCCGCCATCCTGCTGGCCCACTCCACGGCCGGGCCGCCGACGATGCCCGACACCATCAGCAGCACCGGGACCCCGAGGTTCGGGGACATGACCCCGACGATCTGGCCCACCAGCCAGAGCCCGCCGATGATCTGGACGATCGTCATCGCGGCCTGCGCCAGTACCGCGACGGGCCACCAGCCCGGCCTCGGCGGGCGTCCCGCCGGAGCCGTCGCCCGCGCCGCCATGTCGTCCAGCGCCTCGGGCAGCCCCTGCGCGCCCCGTACGGCCGCCTCGCGCACCGCCTGCGCCCAGGGCGCGGGAAGCCCGTACGCGGCCCGCTCGGCGACCGTCCGCACCGCCTGTTCGACCCGCTGGCGGGCGGTGGCCTCCTCGTCCGCGGGAGCGCGCACGGGCAGTCGCCCGGTCGGGGGTTCGCGCCGCTCCAGGTACCAGCGCCACAGCCGCAGCCAGGGCGTACCGCAGGCGCGGTTGGCGTTGCGGCGCCAGGACCGCTCGGCGGCCTCGCCGGTCGCCACGGCGCCCACCGCGTCCGCGAGCCGGTCCGCGAACTCGTCCCGCGCCTCCTCGCTGAGCCCGACCCGCCGTCCCGTCGCGTAGATGGGCCGCAGCCGTGCCGCGGCCGCGTCGAGGTCGGCCGAGATCCGCCGTGCGGCGGCGCCGCGTTCCGCCACGAACTGGCCGAGGCACTCGCGCAGTTCGGGGACCCCTGTCCCCGTGAGCGCGGACAGCGCCAGGACGGTCGCGCCCGGTTCGCCGTACTCGCCGAGCGCGACGCCGTCCTCGTCCAGCAGCCGCCGTAGATCGTCGAGCACCTGGTCGGCGGCCTCGCCGGGGAGCCGGTCCACCTGATTGAGGACCACGAAGGTGACCTCCGCGTGCCCGGCCAGCGGCCGCAGATAGCGCTCATGGAGGACGGCGTCCGCGTACTTCTCCGGATCCACCACCCAGATGACCGCGTCGACCAGCCCGAGGACGCGGTCCACCTGCTCGCGGTGCTGGACGGCCGCCGAGTCGTGGTCGGGCAGGTCGACCAGGACCAGGCCGCGGAGCTGGGCCTCCGCCTCCGCGCTCTGCAACGGACGTCTGCGCAGCCGCCCGGGGATGCCGAGCCGGTCGATGAGGGTGGCCGCGCCGTCGCTCCAGGTGCAGGCGATGGGTGCCGAGGTGGTCGGCCTGCGCACGCCGGTCTCCGAGATCGCCACGCCCGCGAGCGCGTTGAAGAGCTGCGACTTGCCGCTGCCCGTGGCGCCGGCGATGGCGACGACGGTGTGCTCCCCGGAGAGCCTGCGGCGGGCCGCCGCCTCGTCCAGGACCCGGCCCGCCTCGGCGAGCGTCCCGCTGTCGAGACGGGCGCGGGACAGACCCACCAGTTCGCGCAGCGCGTCCAGGCGCGAGCGCAGCGGCCCGTCGTACGCGAGCGGGGCGGGCACCGCCGGGACGGCGGTCTTGGTCTCCGCCGACGGAGCCTGGTAGCGGGCCGCGGCCGCCTCGGTCACGCGCCGCGCGATGAGACCGTCGTCCCAGACGGGGCCGTCCTCCGCGCGTGCCGGGTCGTCGGCCTCCCCGCGCGCGCGGGACTCCGCCGCGGAGGCGTCCCGCGCGGTGCCCTCTCCGGAGGCACGGTCTTCGGCGCGACCGTCCTGCGGGCTCCTGGCGGTTCCGGTCGTCCCGTCGCGCTCGCTGCGGTCGCTGCGGTTGCCGAGATCACTGCGGTCGGTGCGGGTACCACGGCCGCTGGGGTCGCTGCGGTCGTGCTCGTCGTCCGTGGCGCCCGCTCGGGACGGGGCCCCCTCTCGTACGCCTTCTCGCGCGCCGTCCTCGGAGTGGCCCTCTGCGGGACGGCCGTCCTGTGGACGACCGCCTGCTGGATGTCCGCCTCCGGAGCCTCCCTCGCCGGAGCGCCCGTCTTCCGGGCCCCCCTCGCCTGAGCGTCCGTCTCCGGGACGGTCGGCTTGATCCGTGTGGTCAGTGACGGCAGTCACCGCGGTCACCTCTCCTTCTGCAGTACGGACAGCGCGGCGATGAGTTCGGCCTGGGGTTCGGGATGGACGTCGAGCGCTTCGAGGGGTGCGAGCCGGCGCTCGCGTTCGGCCTGGAGGGCCTTGTCGACGAGCTCCGTGAGCAGCCGGCCGCCCTTGTCGCGCAGCCGCAGCGCGCCATGGGCCCCGATCCGCTCGGCCAGTCCCTCGCCCGCGCTGCGCGCCCTGCGGCCGCCCAGGAGCGCGGTGGCGACCAGCGCGGCCACCACCGCGGAGTCCGGCGCGACGCTCTTGTCGAGGTCGCGGACCTCGTCCTCGGCGTACTCCTCCAGGACGCGCCGCCAGCGCCGTACGGCCAGGCCGATCCGGTGCTCCGCGCTGTCCAGAGCCGGATCACGGTCCGTCAGCCCCGGTGCGCCCGAGGCCGGTTCGCGGCGCCAGGTGTCGTCGACGCGTTCGTCGGCGGCCGTGACGGAACACAGCAGCAGGGCGGACAGGCTTTCCACGAGCGCGTCCAGCAGTTCCTCGGCGGTGCAGTCGAGGGGATAGGCGCGCCAGCGCTTGAGCGCGTCCCCGGAGAGCACGGCCCCGGCCTGTAGACGCCCCTTCGCGCGCGCGTGCTCGCTGTCGTACGCCCCGTCGACCGCCGCGGTGAGCCGTGTCGCGGCCGCGTACTGCGCGGCGGTGGCACTGGCCAGTTCCGGCATGCGTGCCTTCAGGGAGTCGAGGACGCCGTGCGCCGTACGGGCCATCGCCCCGTGCCGGGCTCCGGGGTCCTGGACCTGGTGCGTGAGCCACGTACGCAGCGGGGCGACGGCCGTGGCGGGCAGCAGACCGCCGCCCCAGGCGGACTCGGGCAGCTCCGGCACCGTGAAGCGGGGGGCCTCGCCGAGTCCCGCCTTGGCGAGCAGGGCGCCGTACTGCCGCGAGACCTCGGAGACCACCTGGTGCGGCACCCGGTCCAGGACCGTCACCAGGGTCGCCTTCTGCTCCTTGGCGGTGCGCAGCAGATGCCAGGGCACGGCGTCCGCGTACCGTGCGGCCGTCGTGACCATCACCCAGATGTCGGCCGCGCAGATCAGTTCGGCGGCCAGCACCCGGTTCTCGGCCACCAGGGAGTCGACGTCGGGCGCGTCGAGGAGGGCGAGGCCGCGGGGGAGCGTGTCGGCGGTCTCGATGCGCAGGACCCGCTCCCCGCGTTCGGTGACGGCGGGGATGTCGTCGCCGGGTTCCCGATGGGGCATCCACACGCGCGTGAGCTGCGGCAGCACACGCATGCCGCTGAACCAGTGCTGGTCCTCCGGATGGCACACCAGCACCGGGGTGCGCGTCGTCGGGCGCAGTACGCCCGCTTCGCTGACCCGGCGCCCCACGAGGGAGTTGACGAGGGTGGACTTGCCGGCACCGGTGGACCCTCCGATGACGGCGAGAAGGGGTGCTTCGGGTTCCCTCAACCGGGGCACCAAATAGTCGTCGAGCTGTGCGAGCAGTTCGTCGCGGTTGGCACGCGCGCGTGGAGCCCCTGCCAGGGGCAGCGGAAAGCGTGCGGCGGCGACACGGTCGCGCAGGGCGGAAAGTGCGTCGAGCAGCTGAGGCCGTACGTCCAAGGTCACCACATGCGAAGAATGCCCAATTTTGGAGTCTTTCTGAAGCATATGGGTATGTCTGCGCGCCGACAGGACACACGGGGCGGAAGGGATGACTGGGGCGCAGGCATAACGAGTGCACAACACCCGATGCCCGGGACGCCAAAAGCGGTGCACGATTCGTACCCGCCTGCGATTATCAGGACCGCTTCACGCAACCTCCACATCGAGCCACGGAGGCGAAGCGCGAGGGGCAGGGAGGCGGGAGCCCTATCCTTGTCCCCGGCAAGGTCACGGATCCGCCCACACCCGGGCACCTGGACACAGGCCGACACACCCGGCCCCCGTAGCTCAGTGGATAGAGCAGGCGCCTTCTAAGCGCTTGGCCGCAGGTTCGAGTCCTGCCGGGGGCGCCAGTCTCCGCCCTCCCCTTTGGGAGGGCTTTTTGCTGGCCGGAGCAGGTTTCACTCGATACGGCGAGGCCCCGGACGCTTCCCCGATGGTCAAGGGAAGCGTCCGGGGCCGTCCGGCGGGCACCGGGTTTTCGCGGGTGGCCCCGTCGAAAACGTGTCGGAGTCTTCGGCGAGAACTCTCGGCCCGCGTCAGGCGGCTCGGGAAGATCTCCCGGACCTTCGAGGCACCTTTTCAAGTCAGGGAGCTGCCCTTGGGGCCCTTCCGGGATCGGCGCGGGCTGCTGCCCGATCTCGTCCGCGCTCCCGACCGGCCCCGCTCACGGCTCCCGGGCTCCGTATGTCCGCGGCGCGTGGCTCCGCCCGCTGGACCGGGCCGACGTCAGGGAGTCGTGAGGACCGAGGTCTTCACCACCTTCGCGCAGATGGCGTACGCCTGGAGGGTGCCGGGGTTGGCCGTGTCGGTGTTCGTCGCGAAAGCCCACCAGCGCTCGCCGCTGATCGGCGTGCTCGCGGACAGGTTGTACCGCTCCGCGTGCGAGTTGCCGGCCGTCACGACGGCTCCGCCACCGACGCGGGTTTCTCCGTCGGCGCATCCGGCCACGGCGGCGGCCGTGCCGGCGTAGCCGCTGTTCGACACGGGAATGGGCACCGCGGCGCCCTGCACGACGCGCACCACGTCATCGGCCTGCGCCGCACCGGCGGTGCCGACCACCGCTGCCATCGCCGCGACGGCTACCAGAGACTTCTTGAGCACGAGGGTCGTCCTTTGTTCGATCCGAGGGGAACGCGGCATCGCACTTTGTGCGAGCTGCGCAACGTCTATCCCGGCCTCAGAACGATCTTTCGGACATTTCTTCGGACACGCATATGCGTTTGGCAAGTCCACTCGTGTGGCTGAGGTTCCTCGCGCCCCCACGGAAGGGCCACCTGGAAGCCGTCCGCCCGCCCCCGGAGACCTGATCGTCCGAACGGGCGTTCAGTCGAGTGGTCCGGGGGCGCGGTGTCCGAAGCCGCCGGGCCTCAGCCCGTCGCCGCAGCGTCCTTCGCGGGGGTCCGGCGAGACGTCGTACCGTCCAGATGGACCACCACGGCGGTGTAGAAGCGGTGTACGGCGTCGTCGACGCTGCGGATGAAGCCCGACTCGGCGTTCCCGCGCGTGCTTCCCATGCCCTTGAGCAGGGACAGCCGGAAGCCGGTGATCTGGGACGCCGGCTCCCTGGGCAGCAGGTCGGCGGGCTCGGGGCGGAGGCGTTCGAGCGTTCCCCGGGGGCCGGCCGCCTCCCCTTCGACGAGGGTTTCGACGTGGAGGTCCGCCGGCGCCTCGGCCAGGCGCCGGACCAGTCGCTTCGCCCACGACAAGGGGTAGCCCTGCTCGGGTGCCGGGATCTCGATCGAGGTGCGGAGCTTGCCCGTACGCAGGTCGGCGCTGATCGCCAGCACGCCGGGCGTCCCCTCGATGCGCAGCTCCGACTGAAGGCGCCCGTCGAGACAGAGCTGATCGGCGAGCCGGCCGCGGAGCGCCTTCGGGTCGGCTCCGCGTCTGGTGCGGTGGACCGGCAGCACCTTCTGTCCCAGCTCGCCGCCCAGCCGCAGGCAGACCTGACGGATGAGGCGCTCCCAGCTCTCGACGACCTCCAGGGCGCGGGGGTCGCCCTGGCACAGGGTCTCGTCGTCGATGCCGTTGCGTACCGGGACCCAGGCCGGTCCCATGTTCTGGAAGCCGTGGCAGCCGGAGTTCTCGTGCCGCAAGTAGTGCAGCAGTTCCTGGAGGAGCCAGGCGTGCGCCGCGTTGCCGACGCCCTCGTGCCGGATCAGCAGCTGTGCCTGATGGGCGACTTCCGCCCATGACAGGTGCCACAGGGCCACCTTGTGCTTGCGCCGCTTGTCGATCTTGACCTCGACGAGCGGACTGCCCTCCAGCGCAACGTCGTTCGACAGCGTGATCACTGCCTCGTAGCCGCGCCGCGCGGCGATGTCCATGTACGCCTGCACCTGCTCGGCCTTGAGCGGGCTGCCGTTGGTCTTCGTCTCGACGAGCGCGGTCCACAGCTTGCCGGCCCGCTCGACCCTGATGACCCCGTCGGGGCGCCGCGGGGTGTCGCCGTGCGGGAGCGTGACCTCGGTGAAGGTCTCCATACGGCCGGCCGGCGCTCCGAAGGCGGCGGTGAGCCTTCTGCCGAACTCGGGGACCTGGGCCATCACGGACAGCAGGACCGAGGTCGCACGCGTCTCGCGCTCGCGGTCGCTCTTGAGCGCGGACGCCGGGAAGAGCCGCGCGTCCCTCCACGACTCGTTCTCGGCGAGGGTCTTCCTGGCGGCCTTGGGCAGGGTGACCTTCTTCTTGGCCGTACGGGGCCGCGCCGCCGCCTTGCCCGGCTGCGCCTCGTCCTCGGGCCGACGGGGGGAGGGGAGCGCCGCCAAGGTCTCTTGGGGCTGGAGTTCACCCGCGGACGCCGAGGCCGACTCGGTGGCTGACGCCGACGCCGGCTCCGTGGGTGAAGCCGGGGCCGACTCCGTGGCTGAGGCCGGGGCCGACGCCGGCTCCGGTCCTTCCGCTGCAAGGTCCGTGGCCAGGTCCACCTGATCGTCGCCGTCGCCCTCGGCCTCGTCCAAAACCTCCTGGGCCGCCGCGTCGTCGTCGATGTCGACCCCGAAGTCCGTGGCCAGACCGGCGAGACCCGCGTCGTAACCCTGGCCGACGGCGCGGAACTTCCAGTCCTCGGCCCGTCGGTACAACTCGCCGAAGATGATCGCGCTCACCGAGTCGGCGTCGTCGATGGCGAAGTTGAGGAGTTCCTCGCCTCCGCCGTCCGCCAACGCCAGCCTCACGCAGTCCAGTTCGCCGAAGCGGGCGCCCTCGTAGCGGCTGGCGGCCAGGACGATCCGATCGACCTCGGAGGACACCGCGGTCAGGTCGAAACTGATCCGGTCCTCGCTGCCGTCCGCCGTCGGCGTCTTGCCCAGAAGCTGCACACTCCCGTCCGCGGCGACCGGGTTGTTGTAGAAGTAGAAGTCGGCGTCGCTGCGGACCTTGCCGTCGGCGTCCAGCAGGAGGACGGACACATCGGCATCCCCTTCGCCGGTCGGGCTCCCCCAGCCCAGACTGACGATCACCGAATCGATGTTCTCGCTCAGAGCGGCGAGAGAGACGTTCGAACCCTTGACCATGTCACGCATACAGCCCCCCAGAACCGTGCAACCCGCTGTGCCCGCACCTTCACCGGCCGCCTGCTTCCCGGCGTCGCGCGGTGATCGGTGCGCGGGTGACTGTAGTGCCCATCGACCACATCTGCAGGAATCGCGCAGAATTCGTGGAGGAAGCGTGTCAGGGCCCTTAAGGTGTTCGGCCTGTCCCGGGCCGGATCGGGCCCGGGATGATCGATGCCGGGCCGATCGGTGCTGGGCCGATCGGTGCCGGCGCAGGCGAAGACCCCCGGACGGGTCCAGGGGTCTGGAGCGAGACTGTTCGCAGGCGGCTGCGGTCACCTCGCCGGGCTGCCCGGCGTCACCTCAGTGCGTGAGACGTCCTGCCCGATGCCGCGTCGATCTCGTCGTGGGCCTTGGTCAGCAACTGCATGGCGAGCTCGTTCAGGGCCCGCGCGCCCGCGACCTCCTCGCCGACCCTGGGCTGGTTCGAGTCCGAGGGGTGACGGCTGGCGTATCCGTGGGCGCGTACCTCGCTGCCGTCGGGGAGTCGCAGCAGGGCGGCCGCGCGGGTGCGGTGGTCGTCCTCCTGGAATTCCATCTCGACGTGCCAGCCGACCGTGGTCCGTGCCTGCATCGCTGTCATCTGTGTCATCGCGATCACCTCCGAAGCCGCTGCCCCTCGGTGAAGCCCTGAGGGGACTGATGGAGCCCCCTGTAAGAAGTGTCCTCCTCGGGCAGGCCGGGCACGAGGCGAGGGCGCGGGGGACTGCGAAGCGCTACGAAGCGGGGCGGACCGGGTACGCGGCGGGGCCACCGGGGGTACGCGTCGTGTTGGGCCCGCGTCGGTGGGTGGCGCCGGCGGTGAACCGGGATCGGCTACCGGGGAGGAACACCGCAAGCCCGCTGCTTCTCTGCGCTTATCGGCCTGCGTATCGGCCTGCGTATCGGCGTGTCCGCCTGCCAGAATGATGTCGATGACTCACAACCGAAAGGGCCATGCCGCGTAGGCGCCCCTCAAGCCTCCGGGCCTACAGCAGGCGCTTCGCCCCGCGCCGCCGCTTCTCGAAGATCGACCGGCTCTCCGGCTCGGTACGGGCGGACATCATCTGGCTGGAACGGACGCGACTCGAACCAGGCATGGTCGAGCAGGCCCTCACCAGGTGGGCCGCCATCGCGCGGGCCCCGGTCAACCAGCTGCCGTCGCCGTTCGCCGACCGGTGCGGAGTCACCGACTGCTGCCCGGAGCCGGCGGACGAACGAGATCTGCTGGAACTGGTGGTCCGCGCGCTCCCGAAGAAGAGCTCACGCGAGTTCCGCGGCATCCTGCGGCCTCTCGACCTGAAGATCCTCGAACGCCCCGACACCGGCTCGTACGGAAACCCGCCTCACCGCTGGTGGCGGAGCGCCTTCCCACTGGACCGTGCTTTTCGCGGCGACCAACGGTGACGGACGAGCCGCAGGCTTCTGTCTTAGACCACGACGGGCTCGTACGTGCCGTCATGGAACTTGAAGGTCTTCACCTCGGTGTCGTGCACGTCGCGTATGTAGCCGCCGTAACCCCGGCCCGCGACGTGCGGAGCGATCAGCCGGAGCAGTGCGTCGAGGTGGAGCGTGAGGTCATCCACCCAGTAGATGCGTACGAACAGCTCCCACTCGCGCCCCGTCTCTGATGCGGTGAACTCCGGCGCCGAACGGCGGAGGGACACGTTGTCGCCGCCGGGAAGCCGGCTCTGGCCCGGGAGAAGCAAAGGGTACGGATGATCGTCTCGGTCCAGGTCTTCCGGATCTTCGTCATCCATGCCCATATGCCACCGCAGGGCCGCCAGAACCGACGCCGGTGTGTCGTCGCGGAGGAAGGAGGAGAAGACGAGTTCGTAGTGATCACTCATGGCGCGCATTGTGTCCGACCGCACCGACATCGCCCTGTGGTCGATGACAGGCCCCGTACCAGACGCTTGCCAGATCGTACGGGGAACCTCAGGGGAACAATTCCGCCTGATTGCGCTCCGTTGACCCATCCAACCTGGCCTCAACCAGGGCGTTCAGGGGTTTTGGTCGTGGTTGGAGCGGCGCTGCGGTGACAATTGCGAGCCGTCTGTCGAGCCCTCGCTCTATGCTCCTGCCTTCGGCGGGCGAGAGCCCACCACTCGGAGAGGGGTATGACATGATCACGCCAGACTCGATCCCGAATGTGACCGATGAACGCCTGTGCTGGCTCGTCCTTCGCGACGAACTTCGCAAGAGGAGCAGCAAACTGGGTATGTTCGGATGGATCAGCGTCTTCACCAGCCGTGGGGCCGCGGGCGCCGAGATCGGCGCGGACGAGAGACGCGAGCGGCTGTCGGAGAAGATGACCTACTACTCGATCGCTGTCGACGCCTCCGCGCAGACACTTTCTCCGGATGAGCGCCGGCACTTGCGGACCACCGCTCAAGTGCCCGAATGGTTCAGGCCGGACGTTCAGCGGCGGTACGAGGAGATCCGCAAGCGCCGTTGACGCTGCATCAGCACCTCCGGGTCGCAGCGGTCGCAGTGCAGGCGTTGGTCGTGGCCCTCTTTATCGGTGGGGGGAGGGCGCGTCGGCGCCCAGTTCCGAGCCCGCGTGCTGCTCGGGCTCCCGCCCGGGGTCGAGGCGCCGCATCGGTTGTGCGACTTCGTGGGCTGCTACGACTGCCGCGGGTCTGCCCCCAGGGCGGCGGGGTCCTCGGACCGCAGGCGGAACTTTGCAGTTACGCCCAAACTCTTTCGAGCGGCGAGGTAGAACATGTCACGCTTCTCCTGGAACTGCCTGAAAGCCCGTGTCCAGTCCTCCGATGTTCCCGAGCGCTGGTCGCGAGCGAACTTCTCCAGCACCCAGGCGTGGCGTTGCAGCGCCCTGGCCGCCGCGATGGTTTCGGCGTCCCCCATGAGGAGGACGGCCTCGAACGCGTAGCCCCGCTCCAGTTCGGCGTCGGCCAGCATCGCCAAGCCGGCTTCCTGTGCGAGCGGCTCGGGAAGATCGAACAGTCCTTTGCCTGCAGCTAGGCGCCCCGCCAAGGACGTGAACCTCTTGATCGCGTCTGCGAACCGGAGGTAGGACTCCAGGCGACGTTCATCCCATCGCGTCGAGAGTTGGCGACGCCAGCGCGACCTTTCCATGAGGGCTCCGCCCACGTAGGACGCTGTGGCACCGATGAGCACGCCTATCAACGTGAACAGTTGCCCCGACATGGCCCCCCTGTCGATCGGTTCGTTCCCGGGACGACCTTACTGTCAGCATTGATCGGCTACGTACTGGCGAACCAGCGGGCCCAGCAAGTCCACCTCGGCAGACAGGTCGTGTCAGTCGCGGTTGCTTCGGGACGAAGAGGTCACGAGGTCAACGCTGCCGTATCGACAGGGAACCACCCATCTGGAGCGGACGGTCAGTCGATCTGCCTGGCGGGTTGGGTCTCCAGCAATGCGTCCAGCTTCAGGGTTCCCGTCACCGTGCCGGACAGCACTCCACCAGGCTGATGCCCTGGGGCCAGTGCGCTCCCCACGGTCTTCAACGCCTCGACGACTTCATCCTCGGTCACCGGGTCAGCCTTCCAAGCCGGAGCACTGCAGGCCACGCCCTGGAGGCATGGAGTTGATCAAATACTCACCGCCGTCGGCAGACACCCCAAAGTCGCGTCGTCCCTGGGCCGGGCGAGGTCGCTCGGTGGTGACCTGCGGCGACAACCAGTGACAGATCAGCTACGGGGGAGGGCAGGGAAAGGCCAGGTCACGCCCCCGTGACCGAACGGGTTTCCCCCAGGGGGTAGCCGTCAGGCAAGATGGGGTGTATCTGCCCACTGCCGATTTCAAGCGTCCGGACGGTTTCTCTTGGCTGAGTTCATTTACACCATGCGCAAGACGCGCAAGGCGCACGGCGACAAGGTGATCCTCGACGACGTCACCTTGAGCTTCCTGCCGGGTGCGAAGATCGGTGTGGTCGGGCCCAACGGTGCCGGTAAGTCCACCGTTCTCAAGATCATGGCGGGCCTCGAGCAGCCGTCGAACGGTGACGCGTTCCTGTCGCCCGGCTACAGCGTCGGCATGCTGCTCCAGGAGCCCCCGCTCGACGAGTCCAAGACCGTTCTGCAGAACGTCCAGGACGGCGCCGCCGAGATCATGGGCAAGCTGAACCGGTTCAACGAGGTCGCCGAGCTGATGGCGACCGACTACTCGGACGCGCTCATGGAGGAGATGGGCAAGCTCCAGGACGACCTGGACCACGCCAACGCGTGGGACCTGGACACCCAGCTGGAGCAGGCCATGGACGCCCTCGGCTGCCCGCCCGGCGACTGGCCCGTCACCAACCTCTCCGGTGGTGAGCGCCGCCGCGTCGCGCTGTGCAAGCTGCTGCTGGAAGCCCCCGACCTGCTGCTCCTCGACGAGCCCACCAACCACCTGGACGCCGAGTCCGTGCAGTGGCTGGAGCAGCACCTCGCGAAGTACCCCGGCACCGTCGTCGCCGTCACCCACGACCGGTACTTCCTCGACAACGTCGCCCAGTGGATCCTCGAGCTGGACCGCGGCCGCGCCATCCCGTACGAGGGCAACTACTCCACGTACCTCGACAACAAGGCCTCCCGCCTGAAGGTCGAGGGCCAGAAGGACGCCAAGCGCGCCAAGCGGCTCAAGGAAGAGCTGGAGTGGGTGCGGTCCAACGCCAAGGGGCGTCAGGCCAAGTCCAAGGCGCGTCTGTCCCGCTACGAGGAGATGGCGGCCGAGGCCGACAAGATGCGGAAGCTGGACTTCGAGGAGATCCAGATCCCGCCGGGCCCGCGCCTGGGCTCCATCGTCGTCGAGGTCAACAACCTCTCGAAGGCCTTCGGCGACAAGGTCCTCATCGACGACCTCAGCTTCACCCTGCCGCGCAACGGCATCGTCGGTGTCATCGGCCCGAACGGCGCCGGCAAGACCACGCTCTTCAAGATGATCCAGGGTCTGGAGACCCCGGACTCCGGCTCGATCAAGGTCGGCGAGACCGTCAAGATCTCGTATGTCGACCAGAGCCGCGAGAACATCGACCCGAAGAAGACGCTGTGGGCCGTCGTCTCGGACGAGCTCGACTACATCAACGTCGGCCAGGTCGAGATGCCCTCCCGCGCCTACGTCTCCGCGTTCGGTTTCAAGGGCCCCGACCAGCAGAAGCCGGCCGGTGTCCTCTCCGGTGGTGAGCGCAACCGCCTCAACCTCGCGCTGACCCTCAAGCAGGGCGGCAACCTGCTGCTCCTCGACGAGCCCACCAACGACCTCGACGTCGAGACGCTGTCCTCGCTCGAGAACGCGCTCCTGGAGTTCCCGGGCGCGGCCGTGGTCGTCTCCCACGACCGCTGGTTCCTGGACCGGGTCGCGACCCACATCCTCGCGTACGAGGGTGAGTCCAAGTGGTTCTGGTTCGAGGGCAACTTCGAGTCGTACGAGAAGAACAAGATCGAGCGGCTCGGTGCCGAGGCCGCGCGCCCGCACCGCGCCACCTACAAGAAGCTGACCCGGGGCTGATCTTGCGGCACATCTACCGCTGCCCGCTGCGCTGGGCGGACATGGACGCGTACGGCCACGTCAACAACGTGGTGTTCCTCCGCTACCTGGAGGAAGCCCGTATCGACTTCCTGTTCCGCCCGGAGAAGGACTTCAAGCAGGGGTCCGTGGTGGCGCGCCACGAGATCGACTACAAGCGGCAGCTCGTCCACCGGCACGCGCCGGTGGACATCGAGCTCTGGGTGACGCAGATCCGGGCGGCGTCCTTCACCATCGCCTACGAGGTCAAGGACCACGACCAGGTCTACGTCACCGCCTCGACGGTGATCGTGCCGTTCGACTTCGAGCGGCAGCGCCCTCGCCGGATCACCGCCGAGGAACGCGACTTCCTGGAGTCGTACCGCGACGACGAGGACGAGGCCGTCGCGGCATGACGGTCCTGCATCTCGCCGACGCGGGGGAGGCGGCGGACCTCGCCGCCTTCCTCTCCCGGCTCGTCCACTACGACCGCGCGGCCGCCGTGCGCCTGAAGGCGCACGGCACCACGCTCGCGGTCTTCGGCCGGCCGCCGTCGTTCGAGGTCCTCGCGATCCGTACGGCACGGCTCGCGAAGCCCTACGAGCACGGACTCGACGTCACCCTCGACGTGACCGTCTCCGCCGGTGAACTCCTGGAGTCCGTCGAGGAGTCGGCGGCCACGATCGGTGTCCCGGCCGCCGTCACCGGGCCCCCGTGGGCCGGGGTCCTGCCGCCACGCGGCGGCTGGAAGGTGGAACCCGGGCTGCCGGGACCGGACGTCGTGCGGGCGACGGTCGCCGCGGCGGTGGCCGAATTCCGGTCGCGCACCGAGGAGTTGGCCCCCGAGCTGCGGACCCGTGCCGAACTCGACCGGGTCGGGCGGGAGATATGGTCCCGGCCGATCGGGGACACCGGGCTTCCCGTGCGGGCCGCGCACGCCGCGCAGGCTCTGGGATTCCTGCGGCCCGTGCCGACCGGGCCCGTCTCCGAGGACGGGTCCATGACCCTCGCGCCCGGCTCCGCCGAGGGACGGTTCGCGCCGGGCGACAGCCCGTTGGCGCTGTACTCCTCCGGCGCGTGGCTGCGGCTGCGGACGCCGTTCGGGTCGGTCGCCGTCCGCCGGGCGGGACTCGGCGCCCTGGGCGTCAGCGTCCACTGACCCTCCGGGATTCACCGGTCTCGGAGGTTCACCGGTGTCGGACGTTCGTCGACCTCCGAGGTTCACCGGCTTTCGAGGTGCGCTGACGCTCTGCCGCTCACCGGTCCCCGAGGTTCACCGGTCTCCGGGATTCACCGCCTCCTGCGGGTCCCGGACCCGTGGCTCACCGACCCCCGCGAGCGTCCGGTGCGGCGCCCCGCCCCCGGCGGTCAGCCCGCCGTGTTGACCATCGAGGCGGCCGCGTACGTCAGGTAGTTCCACAGCGTGGACGTGTGCTCCTCGGAGAGGCCGAGGTCGTCGACGGCCACCCGCATGTGCTTCAGCCACGCGTCGTGCGCCGCCTGGTCGACCTTGAACGGGGCGTGCCGCATGCGCAGCCGGGGGTGGCCGCGGTTGTCGCTGTACGTCGTCGGGCCGCCCCAGTACTGGATCAGGAACAGCATGAGACGCTCCTCGGCCGGGCCCAGGTCCTCCTCGGGATACATGGGCTTCAGCAGCGGATCCCCGGCGACACCCTCGTAGAAACGGTGTACGAGGCGCCGGAAGGTCTCCTCGCCGCCGACCTGCTCGTAGAAGGTCTGCTCCTGAAGCGTGCCGCGCCGAATCTCTTTCACGCACCCATGTTCTCAGACGGGGCGACCGAGGACTCCGGGCTTAGGACCACTCCCGTTCCGCGGGGCACGGCGAGGGTCCGGGGCGGCCCGTGCGGCGCTCGCCTCGCGGGCCGTTCGGCAGCACAGTGGAGGTATGGGCGCGCACGCTCTCGAAGACCCCGGCCCCGACGACCTCGCCGCCTCGGCGCGGGCGTCCCTGGTGCGCGTGATCGAGCGGAGCGGGGCGTGGGAGAGCGATCCCGTCTGGCGTGAGGCCTTCGAGGCCGTACCGCGCCATCTGTTCGTGCCGTACTACTACCTCGGCGTGATCGGCGGTTACGAGCGCCTGTGGGGCGAGGACCCGGACCCGCGCGTCCGGGACCGCTGGCTGCGCGGCGCGTACGCGGACGCCCCGCTGGCCACCCGGGTGCGGGACGGGGAACTGGTCTCCTCCAGCAGCCAGCCGTCGCTGATGGCGAAGATGCTGGCCGAGCTGGAGGTACGGGACGGGGACGCCGTCCTGGAGATCGGCGCCGGGACCGGCTACAACGCGGCCCTGCTCGCGTACCGTCTCGGCGACGGTCCGGTCACCACGGTCGACCTCGACGTGGAGATCACGGAGGCGGCGCGACAGCATCTGGCGGTCGCCGGGTACCACCCGACCGTCGTCACCGGGGACGGGGCGCGCGGGGTCCCCGAGCGCGCCCCCTTCGACCGGATCATCGCCACCTGCACGCTGACCACGATCCCGCGTTCCTGGCTGGTCCAGTCACGCCCCGGAGCCCGTGTCCTCGCGCCCCTGGCCACCGGCCTGATCGCGCTGGAGGTCCGGGACTCCGGTCACGCCGAGGGACGCTTCCTGCACACGTCCGCCTTCTTCGTGCCGCTGCGCGGCGCCACCCGGCCCGGACCGGAGCCGGAGCCGGCCCGGGTCGTCGGGGTGCCGCGCAGGGCGCGCGGCCACGACCTGTTCCGCTTCCTGCTCGCGCTGACGGCGGGCCGCCTGGACCCGCACGACGCCTACGCGCTGTGGGAGCGCGAGGGACAGCCGCAGCGCGAGCGGTACGGGGTCACGGTCGGCGACCAGGGAACCTGGGCGTGGCTGGACGACCCCGAGGGGCCCTACACCTGGCCGCTGCCCTGAGCTGGCCGGGCCCGTACCTGGCCGCTGCCCTGAGCCGGCCGGGCCAGTACCCGGCCGCCGCCCCGATCCCGCGCCGGAACTCAGCCGCGCCGGATCGTGATCGTCGTCCAGGCGCCCACGTGCACCCGGTCGCCGTCCTGGAGAGGCACCGGCACGAACGGCTGGATGGGCTCCTCGCCGCCGTTGACCGTGGTGCCGTTCGTCGAGTTCTGGTCGACGACCGCCCAGGTGCTGTCCGGCTGCTGGACCAGGACCGCGTGCTGGTGCGAGACGCCCGGGTCCTCCGGGGGCACCGACAGGTCGATGTCCGGGGTGTCGCCGGTGGAGTGCCGGCGGCGGCCGATGGTGATCTGGTTGCCGAGGAGCGGGCGCTGCAGCTCCGGCGAGTACGCGGGCAGGTTCAGGCCCGCGGCCTCCGGTCCGGACCGCTGCATCATCGCCATGAAGTACTCACGGTCCGGTGCGATGGTCGCGCTCCAGGACAGCGACTGCTGCTGCGGCGGAGGCTGCTGCTGGTAGCCGGGACCGGGCGGTGCCTGGGTGGCGCCGGGCTGCGGGTAGCCGTAGGCGCCGCCCTGAGCCGGGCCGCCCTGACCGCCCGGACCGCCGGGGGCTCCCTGGCCGCCGGGGCCGCCGGGCGTGCCGGTCGACGGCGGGGGGATCACCCAGTCGTCGTCACCGCCGCCGAAGCCCGCTCCGCCGGGCTGCGGCCCGCCCTGCCGCGGCGGACCGGGCTGGGTGAACGGCGGCGGGGAGGGCTGCTGGGTGTAGGCCTGCTGCGGGGCACCGGGGCCGCCGGGCGCGGACGGGGCCGCCTGCCGCGACGGGTCGCCGAAGCCGCCCTGGTCGCCGAAGCCCTGGGGGCCGCCGTACGGCTGGGCCGAAGGGCCCGGCGGGATCGGCTCGGCGGGCCGGTTCATCTGCGAGGGCCGCGAGCTCTGGTACTCGAACGGGTCGTGACCGGGGCCGCCGGGACCCGGACCGCCCGCCTGTCCCTGCCCGGGCTGCGGGAAGCGCGGCGCGGGATTCTGGCCACCGGGACCACCAGGACCACCGGGGCCGCCGTACGGCGACTGCCCGCCGGGGATGCCGGGAACGCTGGGAATGCCGGGAACGCCGGGGCCGCCGGGATTACCCGCGGCGCCGGCCGGCGGACGCGGTGCCGCCGGGGTGTACGAGGTCGCGGTGTTCGTCAGGAAGTTCCACCGGCACTCCTCGCAGAACGGCGCAGCGCCCTCACGGGGCGTGCGGCACTGCGGGCAGAGCTCGGCGCCCGGGTCCGGCACGCCGGACCGTCCACCGGGCACGGGCGGCGGCGAACCGGGCGCCGGGTAGCCGTAACCCCCGCCGGGCGGCGGCGGGGGAGGGAGCGGGGGAACACCGGCCATGCGGTGGCCGCAGACCTCGCACCAATCGTCGGAATTCGACTGATGTCCGTTCGGGCATGTCGGCATGTCGGTCCTTCCCCCTTCCCTTTTCCGGTCGTCATGACCGGGTTTCTCCGGATCCCAGCGGGAACCGGGCTCGCTACTTCCCGCTACTTCTTTACACGAACAGTCTTTGTGGACCGTGTCTCGAGGGTCATCTCGTCGGCCTCGGCGACACGCGCTTTCAATCGCACAGTACCTGCCGCGACGTCGACCACGTCCACCACCTTCGCCAGGAGTTTCGCGGTATCGGCGTTTCCGGAGGCTCCGGCGAGTTGAACGGCACGTCCCAGCTTGGCCGTTGCTCCGTCGACATCTCCCGCTTTGCGCAGATCGAGCCCCTGTTGGATGACCTGTGCCAGTTCGGCCTGACCCGTGTAGTGCGCTACCTGCGGATTGATGGACGTCGAGGCGGCCATGTCGTCGGTCCACACGGCCCGTATGAGCCCCTGCGCGCCGAGGTTCTGCACACTGCCGTCGCCGTGCGGGATCACCAGGGAGACGCGGGCCGCGAGCATCTCCTGGCCGATCCCGGCCGTCGGCACCTGGACGCACACGTGGTAGTCGCGGGACTCGTCGCCCCAGGAACCGGTCGGGTAGTCGCCCGCGCGGGGCCCGGCGTCGGTGCGGCGGTCCGTCAGTTCCTCGACGGTGGGCGCCACCTGCTTCACGAACTTGATCTCGGTGCCGACCGGCGTCCACACCCGCAGGGCCACGTCGGCGACCTCCTTGCCCATGGCCGTCTCCATCATGTGCGTGAAGTCGGCGGCCAGGGCGGCGGGGTCGGCGACGATGTCGGCGGTGCCGAGCAGCGCCGAGGCGATGCCGGTGACCTCCTTGACCTCCCAGTCGGTGCCGACTCCCCGCGCGTCGCAGGTGAAGCGTCCGGCACAGGAGTCCAGCGCGGCCCGCAGGTCCTCGGGCGACTCGTGCTCGTTGCGGCCGTCGGTGAGCAGGATGCCGTGCCGGATCGCCACCTCCGCCGAGGACAGCAGCCGGTCGGCCAGCCGCAGCCAGGTGCCGATCGCCGTGCCGCCGCCCGCGCTCAGCCTGCGCAGCGCCTGCTTGGCCTGGTCGCGGGTGGACGCGTCCGCCACGGCGAGCCGTCCGTCGCCCGGGTAGACCTCCTTGGCGACGTGCGTGCCGCCGATCACGGCGAAGTGGACCCCGTCGCGCAGCGTGTCGATCGCGGCGGCCGTCGCGTCGCGGGCGTTGCGCATCTTGGCCGGCGGGTAGTCCATCGAGCCCGAACAGTCGACCATGATCGCCACGGCGGCGTCCGGGCCCTGGCCCGCCGTGTACAGGTGCGGTGCGGTGACCGCGCTTCCGATGGTGCCGCCGCCGGTGGCGCTCACCGTGACGATCGCGTTGACCTCGCGGCCGCCCTCCGGCAGGAATTCGTTCTGGTACACGTCGACCGAGAACTGCGGCACGTTCGACTTCGAGAAATTGGCCATGCCTTCTCTGTCCCCCTCGGGCCTCCGCCCCCTGCGGAGGTGCTGACTGTGTGCGGACCGGTCCCCTCCGGTCCGCGGCCGCCCCCGTTCGTATCGCGGCCTCAGGCCGATCCTGCCCCCTGGGAGGGGGCGGGGAACGGCAGGACGGCCACTGTTACGTTGTCGTGGCCCCCGCCGTCCAGGGCGTGACCGACCAGGACCCGGGCGCTGTGCAGCGGCCTCTCGGCGGCGTCGAGGGGGACGGCCTCGGCCATCTCCTCCGCCGTCTCCGCGTAGTTCCACAGTCCGTCGGTGCACACGACGACCACACCGGGCCGGTCCGGCTTGAACGAGACGGTGTGCGGCTCCAGTTCGTAGGCGTCGGCGCCGAGCCAGCCGGTGATCGCGTGGGCGCGCTCGTCGGCGTACGCCTCCGCCTCGTTCATCAGGCCCGCGGCGACCATCTGCGCGGCCCACGAGTCGTCCTCGGTGAGCCGCGCGGGCATCGAGGAGCGGTCCACCGGAACCCAGTAGACGCGGCTGTCGCCGACCCAGCCGACGATCAGCAGGGAGGGCGTCACGAGGGCGCCGACGATGGTGCAGGCGGGCGCGTTCACGTGCGGTGCGTGCTCGCCCTGCTCGGTGGACGGGCCGGCCAGCGCGTTGACGGCCTCCGAGGCCGCGACGATCGCCTCGTGCATGGCCGCCTGCGGATGCGTGCCCACCGGAAGCGCCGCGAGAAGCGACTCGTTCGCCGCCTGGGCGGCGGCGAGCGACGCCTCGTCGGGGCGGGTCGCGGAGGAGACCCCGTCGCAGACGATCGCGACGACCGCGGGGGAGCCGTCGGGCAGCGCCGTCGAGGAGACCGCGAAGGCGTCCTCGTTGCGGTGGTGGCGCAGACCCCGGTCGCTGACCGCGGCGACCGCGCCCAACTCCTGCTCCATGTGGTCGCGTTCCCGCGGCTGCGCGTGGCCGCAGTTCTCGCAGTAGCCGTCGGTGTCCACCTGGCCCGCACGGCAGGCCACGCACAGCTTGGCGCCGGCGGGCGGAACCGGGAGGTCGCCGGTGCGGGGATCGGCGGGGACCTCACGGTCCGGTCCGCCGGCCGGAGGGGCGAGCGGGTACTCCTCGGGCTCCGCGGGCCGGTCGAACCGTACGCCCGAGGGCTGCCCCGCGGGCCGCTTGGCGGCGGCCGGCCGGACGGCCGCCGGATCCGCCTGCGGGTGCTCCGGGTGCTCGGGATGCGGCAGTTCGGAACCACCCGAATCGGTGCCCGGGATGTCGGCGGCGCGATGCACCGGCGCGGGTGTGCCCGAACTGCCGGTCTGCTGCGCCAGGGGCCAGTCCACGGACGGGGCGGCCGGCGGCAGGTCGGGCGACGTGCCGTTCATGGCGATCGTGGGGTGGTCCTGCGACGGTGCGGCCACCGTCGACAGGTCGTAGCCGCACGCGCCGCAGAAACGGTCGGCCGCCTCCAGCGGCTCCTCGCAACTGGGGCACCGCGAAAGGGCCGTCGGCTGGGGCATCTGGGACATCAATCACACCCACGTCCGGGGGCGGTAACGGTTTGCACGTTCCACCAGGTCGATCCTCTCCTCGCCGCCCCGCGCGAGCCGGGCCAGCGTCCGGTACGAACGTTCGAGGCCGAAACGGAGGCCACGCTCGTCCAACTCGCTGCCGAGCAGCGCGGTTCCGCCTCCGGAGGCCGGAGCGGAACCCTGGCTACCGGAGAGTACCCAGTCCAGCGCGCAGCCGAGGACCTCCGTCGACAACTGCTCGCGGCGCACCGCGTCCAGACCGAATCCGTCGAGCGCCTCCACCTGCCCGGCCGCGGCCGTCAGATCGTCGAGGAACGGCGCCGCCGTGTCCGTGACCGGCCGCTGCCGCAGCCGCGCCCGCACGGCGGCGACGCGCGCCGCCGTGTAGTGGATCGACGCCTCCGGCACGGACTCCAGGGTACGTACGGCACCACGGCGGTCCCCCGCCGCGAGCTGCACCCTGGCCAGCCCGAACGCCGCGCTCACATGGCTGGGGTCGGTCGTCCACACCAGCCGGTAGTACTCGGCGGCGTTGTCGAGCTGGCCCAGCACCTCCGCGCACACGCCGAGGGCCAGCTTGGGGGCCGGCTCGCCCGGGAAGGCGTCGTAGACCGCGTCGAAGGACAGCGCCGCGATCTCGTTCTCGCCGGTCGCCAGCGCGGTGACACCGCGGTACCAGACCACCCGCCAGTCGTCGGGGTGATCGGCCTCCAGCGCGTCGACGGCCGAGCCCGCGCCGCTCACCTCGCCCATCTCCAGGCGGGCCCGCAGTTCCCGCAGCCGCAGCTCCGGCGAAGCGGCGGGCGCGGTCCGCAGCGCGGCGATCAGCTCCGCGGGCGCGGACGCGATGAGCCCCGCGAGGAAACCGGCGTTCGGGTCGCCCGGGTCCACCCGCGGCACCGGCAGCGCGAGCGCGGTCGCCGCCGCCTCGACGGATCTGACCAGGGCGGCGGCGGCCGGCGGACCGGGCGGCAGCGGCCGGCCCCCGTTCGCCCCCGCGAGGGGGCGGGGCGCGCCCTTCCTCCCCCGTACGGGGACCACGCGTGCCCCGAGCCGCGACACGTCCTCGGCGGCCTTCCCGAACAGCTCGGTGTCGGTGACCCTGGTCTCGGGTCCGAACAGCGTCGACAGCGCTGGCCGGGCACGCCCCGTCTGGAGCGAGACGACCTCGCGCAGCACGCCCGTCAGCTGCTCGGACATCTCCTGGGCCGAGGCGAACCGGCGGGCCGGGTCGGGGTCGGTGGCCCGGACGAGCAGCCGGTAGAACGACTCGTACTGCCGGAAGACCTCGATGTTGTCCGGGTCGGGCAGGGAGTCCACGAAGACGTTCGTGTAGCCCTGGAAGTCGAAGGCGAGGACGGCGAGCGTGCGGGCGACGGTGTAGAGGTCGGAGGCGACCGAGGGGCCTACCTCGGCCACCTCGGGGGCCTGGTAGCCCACCGTGCCGTAGATGGCCGACTCGTCGTCGTCCATCCTGCGCACCGCGCCCATGTCGATCAGCTTGAGCTGGTCCTCGGTCTGGATCGCGTTGTCGACCTTGAAGTCGCAGTACAGCAGGTTGCGGCTGTGCAGATGGCCGAGGGCCTCCAGGGCCTCGATGCCGTACGCGCAGGCCTGCTCCACCGGCAGCGGGTCACGCTTGCCGTCCGCCGTGCGGCGTCCGTTGGCGAGCTCCTTCAGCGACTTGCCGCCCACGTACTCCATGACGATGTACCCGTCCAGCGAACCCGTCCGCTGGTCCAGGTGCTCCACGAAGTTGTAGATCCGCACGATGTTGGCGTGCTCGATCTCCGCGAGGAAGCGCCGCTCGGAGATCGCGGCCGCCATCGCGTCCTGGTCGCCCGTGTCGAGCAGACCCTTGAGGACCACCCAGCGGTCGGACACCGCGCGGTCGACGGCCAGATACACCCAGCCGAGCCCGCCGTGCGCCAGACAGCCCATCACCTCGTACTGGCCGTGCACCACGTCACCGGTGCGCAGCTTCGGCACGAACGAGTACGGGTGGCCGCACTTCGTGCAGAACCCCTCGGTGCGGCCCGGCCGCTCTCCGCGCGAACGCCCCACCGGGGCACCGCAGTCGGAGCGCGAACAGAACCGTTTGCGCTCGGGCACCTCCGGGTTCTCCAGGACCATCTCGCGCGGGTCGGGCCGCGGGACCCCCGGAACCTCGACGAGCCCCGCGCCGAGCCGGCCCCGCCCGGAGGAGGACGCCGTCGAACCGGAGCTGCGCACCGACACCGACCGGCCCGTCGACCGGCCCGACAGGGACCGCGAAAGACGTCCGGAGACCGAGCGCCGCGACTGCGAGGAGCGCGACGACGTCCGCGTGCTGGAGCCTGAACCGCCGCGCACACTGGCGCTGTCGGAGCCGGCCGCGCCGCGCGCGGAGGACCCGGACGACGCAGGACCCGCCCCGCCCCGGCCGGAGCCCGCGACGCTCCCGGAGCGGGAGGATCCCGGTGCCGGTGCGGCGGGGGCGAGTCCGCAGGTGTCGCAGTACAGCTCGCCTCCGCCCATGTCCTCGTACGACCCCTCGCAACCGGGCCG
>NZ_JBIASW010000009.1:0-65732 GCF_042891215.1 Streptomyces sp. NPDC001914 | reverse complement strand
ACGGTGCGGCGGGGGCGAGTCCGCAGGTGTCGCAGTACAGCTCGCCTCCGCCCATGTCCTCGTACGACCCCTCGCAACCGGGCCGGTCGCAGGTCCGCTCACTCACCGGCTGCTCGCTCACACCGCATCCCTTCAACGCTCACGCGTCGGGCCCCCTCCGGTCCGCACGGTCATGAGGACCGCCCTGCTCCGGCACCTGCGGGCTCAGCAACTCGGCCGCCGCCCGCTGGTAGCGCAGGACCGCCTCCTCCGCCACCCGCAGATCACAGGGAGCGCTCCACAGCATGCGCCGGGCCGCGTCGTAGCGCTCCACGAGGAACGGGTCCTCGGCGAAGCCGAGCCGGGCGACCTTCGCCTTGTACGCGTCCAGGCGGCCGCGCAGCTCCGCGCGGACCGCCAGCGGCTGGGTGACCGCCGTCAACGACTCGCGGGCGCGCAGGAGTTCGTCCTCCGCCTTCTCCTCCAGCGCCTCCAGGAGCGGCGAGAGGCGGTGCCACTGAGCGTGCCTGCGGTACTCCGCGGCCGTCGCCAACTGCTCCTGGAGCGCCGTCGGCGGACCGCTGACGGCCGGCACCTCGGACGCGGCGATCTTCGCGAGGACCTCGCCGCGGGCACTGCGCGCCTCGGCGAGCGTGCGGTCCGCGCGGCTGAGCACGTCCCGCAGCTTCACCAGCCGCGCCTCGGCGTCCTGGCGCACCGTCAGGACCGCGTCGATCTCCCGGCGCACGTCCTCCAGGGCACGCGCCTCACGGTCGTACGCCGTCGTGTCCGGACGGCCGCCGCCCGGGGCCGAACTCCCCTGCGCGGGAACCCAGAAGGCGAGCGGGTCGGAGACCACGCGCTCGCGCAGGGCGGTCAGGGTCCGGGTGATGCGCTCCAGGTCGTCGCCCGAGGGGTGCTCGCCGGGGCGCACGCCGACGGAGTGCGCGAGCGCCCGGGTGCGCTGGAGCTCCGCGGCCAGTAAATCTATCCGGGCGGGCAGCGCGGACCACACGGCGTCCGCGGTCACCACCATGTCGAGCGAGGCGGCGTACAACTCGTTCATCCGGTCCACCAGGCCGGCCAGCGAGAACCGCTCGCTGAGCTTGCCGGTGCCGGCCAGGGTCGGCGCGTTCGCGGTGGCCGTGGCGGACCCGGCGACCGTGATGCCCGAACCGCGCAGCAGCTCGGTCAGTTCGACCAGGTCCTCACGGCTGGACCAGCGTCTGCGGGAGCGGATCTCGCGCGCGGAGCGCAGCGCGTCCGCGTACGCGTCGAAGTACGCCCACAGCAAGGTGATCGACGCCTCCGCGGACGCCCAGCGCTCCTTGGTCGAGCCGGTGAGCTCGGCGCCCTCCAGGAGTCTGCGGCCCGCGTGGTCCTGCAGGGCGAGGAGCGAGGTCTCGATGGCCTCGTGCTCCGCGCCGAGGCGCGCCAGCGCACGGTCCGCCTCGTCCCGGTCCATCACCGGCCCGGGGGGTCCCGTGACGCCCATCGATCACCTCTCGTTCTCGTGCGTTCCCGGCGGCTCGGTGTGCGGCCGGGCAACTCTCCAGTCGTATCAGGTCGTTTGCTTGTACTGGGCGACCGGCGGGTCCTCCGAGGGGGAGTGGGGACCGAGGGTCGGAGCGAGCCAGGTGGCGTACGACTGGCGCCAGCCGTCCTTGCGGTAGTCGGCGAGGATGCGGTTGACCCGGCGCACCAGGTCGTCCGCCCCCTTCTTCATCGCCACGCCGTAGTACTCGGTGGTGAAGGTGCCGCCCTTGAGCGCCACCGAGGGGTCCTGGGCGGCCTGGCTCGCGGCCAGCGCCCCGTCGGTCACCACCGCGTCGGCCTCGCCGAGCTGGAGGCGCACCAGGCAGTCCAGCTGGTTGGGCACGGGCGGCAGGACGACGGCGGAGGGGGCGAGCCCGCCCGACTTCCGGTCCGCCGTCAGACGGTCGTTCGCGGTGGACTTGGCCGCCGAGCAGATCCTCTTGCCGGCCAGGCTCTTGTCGTAGCCCGTGATGTCGGAGCTCACCGGGGCCAGCACCTGCTGGCCGGTCTTGAAGTAGGGCGCGGAGAACGCGACCTGGTCGAGACGCTCACAGGTGATCGACATGGTGCGCACCACCATGTCGACGGTGCCGCCCTGGATCGCGGGGATGCGCTGGCTGGTGGGAATCGCCTTGAACTGGACGGCGTCCGGGTCGCCGAGGATGTCCTTGGCGATCGCGTGGACCAGGTCGATGTCGAAGCCCTCCAGGTTGCTGCCGGCCTCGGGGTTGTTCGGGTCGCGGTAGCCCCAGCGGTAGCTGTTCTGGTCGACGCCGACGATCAGCCGCCGGTCCTTGCGGTTCTTGATGGCGTCGATCGTCGCCCCGTCCGCGCTCGACGGGGGCAGGCTCAGGTTCTCCGGGTGTGTGCACTGTTCGGCTCTGGCCTGGGTGCCCCGGGCCACGCCCTGTCCGCCGGTACGCGTGCCGCCGTCCCCGTGCGCGGAGTTCGGCAGCAGCAGCGCGAGGACGAGCGCCGTGGCGCAGGCGAGCGCCATCGCGCCCACGCCGCCCCAGCCCTTCAGGCTCGCCCTCAGGCGTCGTGCGATCATCGCCGCTCCCCCTCTCACCGGTACTCCGAAAGCCTGCGGCCGACGCCGAGCAGGGCGCCCGCGGCGGCCAGCACGGCGAGGACCGCGGCGCCGACCGGGAGGCCGGTCATGGCGCCCAGGCCGTCGTTCGCCGCCCGCTGGAACTCGCCGTCCTCGTGCTTCAGCGCCGTGGTCAGGTTCTCGTCGACGACGTCGAAGCACTCACCCGTGGGCTTCTTGTCGGCGGAGCCGATGACCCGGTCCAGTGCGAGCTGGTAGTCGCCGTCGTTGTCGGCCTTGCGGGCCTCGGCGTGACGCTGCTTCCAGACCTCCATGGCGGCGTTCGCGTTCTCGACGGGCTTCTCGCCCGACCGGTCGTTCGCGAGGTCCGCCGCCATGGCGAGGCCCTTGGTGAGCGTCTTCATGTCCTGGTCGAAGTCGTAGTCGTACAGGTCGACGGTGCTCTTGTCGGCCAGGGTCTTCGTCTCAGCGCCCCGGCTGACCAGGGTGAGGTTCTCGTTGCCCCGCGCCTTCAGGGAGGCGATCTGCGCGTCGTGCAGCACGTTCAGGGAGCGGACCCCGTGGTCGTACGACTCGTTCAGCCCGGACCGGGCGAGGGTGTGGCCGACGGTGAGCCACAGCAGCACGGCCAGGGACGCCGCCGTGGCCGCGGCCATGCCCCGGTTCAGCACCCGGTTCGTCCGCAGGTAGTTGCGCCGCTGGGCCCAGGCGAGGACGCCGAGCGCGACGAGTCCGAGGGCGATCGCGGCCCACGGGTAGGGCTTCGCGTCGGCGTAGTCGGCGTTCAGCCGCTGGTTCTCACGCTGGTAGAGCTGCTCGGCCTTCGGGAGCATCTCGTTCTGCATCGTGTCGTTCGCGTACCGCAGATAGGCGCCGCCCAGCGGGTAGCCCTGCCGGTTGTTGGCGCGGGCCCGCTCGACGAGGCCCTTGTACTCGGGCAGCAGCTCGTTGAGCTGGGAGATGGTCCTGGCCGAAGGGGAGCCCGGCTCCGAGCTGTTGGCCGCGGTGATCAGCTTCGCGGCCGCGGTCCTGATGTCCTTCTCGTAGCGGTCGCGGGTCTCCTGCGACTCCTGACCACCCGCCAGGAAGCCGCTGGAGGCGGCGGTGTTGGCGTCGGCGAGCGAGCGGTAGATGTCCGCGGCGCTCGCGCTCAGCGGCTGGCTGCCGTGCAGCACGTTGTCCGCGGCGGCCGCGCGCTCCGTCATCTGCCAGGCGGTGATCGCGCCGAACGTGACGACCAGCAGGGCGAGAAGGGCGCCGATGATCCGCAGCCGCCCCGGCTCCGTCGTCGCCGCGGCGCGCAGCCGGTCCACACCCTCCGCCCACGCCGTGCGCCGCGGGGCCGCGGCGGGAGCCGGGGGTGAACCCGGCGGGGCACCGAACCCGCCCTGGGGCGCGGGGGATCCGCCCGGCGGCCGGGGAGACCCGGACTGGGCCGGGACGGCCGGCATCGTGGGTGCGCCCTGCCCCGGTGGCGCCGCGCTGCCCTTCGGCGGGTGTGTCACTGTCGACCTCCCCCATGGTCATCCGCCCGTTCGCGCTCACCGCGGTCGCGGTGGACACGGCCGGCCGGAGTACGTGCACGGCGGCAAGTATCGCCGCCCTTACCGGCATCCGCACAGGCCTTGCCTGGATCTTGTTCGGATCACGACGCAGCACGATTCCCCCGTGCCACCCCCCTTCTCATGAACACGTGTTCCGGATCCGTTTGGTTCCCGCCCCTTCGTGCCAGGTCATGGACGGTCCCGGGGTCCCGGGCGCCGCCCCCGGCACCCGGGACCCGCGGGCCTCCTCAGCCCCGCTCGTAGAACGCCCGTACGCGCGCGTGGACCTCGCCCGCGGCCCGGACGCGGTCCAGGCCCAGGAGCGCCGCGCCGAGGACCGGCGGCGCGGTGACCACCCGGGGCACCGCCTTGGGGGCGCGGACGGCCAGGAGTTCGCGCACCCGGTCGTCGAGCCGGGGATGACGGGCGGCGAGGATGCTGCCGCCGAGGAGGACCGGGGTCTCCTCGGCGAGCAGACCGAGGCGGTCCAGGGCCACCGTCGCCATCGCGACCACCTCGTCCGCGAGCCGGTCGACGATCGCGCGGGCCACCGGGTCGCCGTCCGCCGCCGTGGCGAACAGGACCGGGGTCAGTTCGTGGCGCCGCGCGTTCGGGATGTGCTCCAGGTGCAGCGCCTCGATGAGCGCGTACATGGTGCCCAGGCCGAAGTGCGCGGGCAGGGTGCGGGCCAGGGCGGTGTCCCCGCCCCGGCCGTCCTCGGCCCGTGCCGCGTGCCACAGGGCCTCCTCCGCCAGACCCCAGCCGCCGCCCCAGTCGCCGGAGATGCGGCCGATGGCGGGGAAGCGGGCGGTGCGGCCGTCGGGCCGCATGCCGACACAGTTGATGCCGGCCCCGCAGACCACGGCGACACCGCGCGGCTCGGCGATCCCGGCCCGCAGCACCGCGAAGGTGTCGTTGCGGACCTCCACTCCCGCGCCCCACGCGCGTGCGTGCAGCGCGGCCGCCAACTGCTCCTCCTCCACCGGCAGATCGGCGTTGGCGAGGCAGGCCGAGACATGGGCGACCGAGGTGACGCCGGCCGCGTCGAAGGCCCGCCGCACGGCGTCGGCGACGGCGTCCACCGCCGTCTCGACGCCGACGGCGGGGGGCCGGAACCCGCCCCCGCGCGCGGTGCCCGCCACCGTGCCGTCCGCGGCCACCACGGCGACGTCGGTCTTGCTGTTCCCCGCGTCGATGGCCAGCACGAGACCCGCGGGGCCGGGCCCGGTGTCCGCGGGGCCGGACCCGGCGGCCGTCCCGGCACCGGTTTCCGTCGAGGTCATGCCCACGCGAGGTGCTCCCGGTTGTGCGCGATCAGCTGGTCGGTCAGGGCGTCGGCCAGGGCGTACTGGCCGACCAGGGGGTGCGCGAGCAGCGCCCGGAAGACCCGGTCGCGCCCGCCGCGCAGGGCGGCGTCCAGGGCCAGATCCTCGTACGCGGTCACGTTCGCCATGAGACCCGAGTGGAGCGGGTCCACGGACGCCACGGGCAGCGGGGCGGCCCCCTTGGCGCCGACCGCCGCCTGCACCTCGATCACGGCGTCGTCGGGCAGGAACGGCAGGGTTCCCCGGTTGTACGTGTTCACCACCTGGTAGGGGCTGCCGCCCCCGCCGAGCAGCGCGGCGGCGAGGTCGACGGCCGCCTCGGAGTAGTAGGCGCCGCCCCGCTTCGCCAGCAGCTCCGGCTTCTCGTCGAGCGCCGGGTCGCCGTACATGGTGAGCAGCTGCCGCTCCATCTGCGCCACCTCGGCGGCGCGGGAGGGCTTGGTGCGCAGCTCCCGGACGACCTCGTCGTGCGCGTAGAAGTAGCGCAGGTAGTACGAGGGGACGACGCCCAGGCGCTCGACCAGGGAGAGGGGCAGCCGCAGGTCCGCGGCGACGGCGTCGCCGTGCTCGGCGAGCAGCCGGGGCAGGACGTCGTCGCCCGCGGGACCGCCCAGGCGCACACCGGTCTCCCAGGTGAGGTGGTTGAGGCCCACATGGTCGAGATGCACATCGGTGGCGGAGACCCCGAGCAGCGCGGCGAACTTCCGCTGGAAGCCGATCGCCACGTTGCACAGGCCGACGGCCTTGTGGCCGGCCTGGAGCAGGGCGCGCGTCACGATGCCGACCGGGTTGGTGAAGTCGATGATCCACGCGTCCGGGTTGGTGCGGCGGACCCGCTCGGCGATGTCCAGGACCACCGGGACCGTGCGCAGTGCCTTGGCCAGGCCGCCCGCGCCGGTCGTCTCCTGTCCGACGCAGCCGCACTCCAGCGGCCAGGTCTCGTCCTGTTCGCGGGCCGCCTGGCCGCCGACGCGCAGCTGGAGGAGCACGGCGTCGGCGCCCTCCACGCCCGCGTCCAGGTCGGAGGTGGTGACGATCCGGCCGGGGTGGCCCTGCCGGGCGAAGATCCGGCGGGCCAGGCCCCCGACGAGCTCCAGGCGCTCGGCGGCCGGGTCGACGAGGACGAGTTCCTCGACGGGCAGGGTGTCCCTGAGCCGGGCGAAGCCGTCGACGAGTTCGGGGGTGTAGGTCGACCCTCCGCCGACCACGGTGAGTTTCATGGTTAACCCTTCACTCCGGTGAGCGTGACGCCTTCGACGAACGCCTTCTGCGCGAAGAAGAACACGAGGATCACGGGGGCCATGACCAGGACGGTCGCGGCCATGGTGAGATTCCAGTCGGTGTGGTGCGCGCCCTTGAACGACTCCAGGCCGTAACTCAGCGTCCAGGCGCCGGGGTTCTCGGAGGCGTAGATCTGGGGGCCGAAGTAGTCGTTCCAGGCGTAGAAGAACTGGAAGAGCGCGACGGCCGCGATGCCGGGCTTCGCCATCGGCAGGACGACCTTCAGCAGCGTCCTGAGGTCCCCGCAGCCGTCGACCCGGGCGGCGTCCAGGTACTCGTTCGGGATGGTCATCAGGAACTGGCGCAGCAGGAAGATGGAGAACGCGTCCCCGAACGCCATCGGGATGATCAGCGGCCACAGGGTGCCGGACAGGTCGAGCTGCTTGGCCCAGAACAGGTACATGGGGATGATCACGACCTGCGGCGGCAGCATCATCATCGAGATGACCAGCATCAGCGACAGATTCCGGCCGCGGAAGCGGAACTTGGCGAGGGCGTAGGCGACGGGGATCGACGAGACGACGGTGAGCACCGTGCCGAAGCCCGCGTACAGCAGCGTGTTCTTCCACCAGGTGAGGAAGCCGGGGGTGTCGAAGACCTTCCGGTAGTTGCCCCATTCCCAGGTGTGCGGGATCAGGTCGCGGCTGAGCGCCTGGCTGTCGCTCATGAGCGAGGTCAGGAACACGAACACGAAGGGCAGCACGAAGAAGAGGGCGGCCGCGACGCCGAGGGAGTGGACCGCGACCCACTCCAGAAGGGCCCTGCGGCGGGCGGTGCGTTCGGCGGGGGAGAGCTGCGCGGCCAGCTCCACCGGCTTGTCGAGTACTTGGGTCATCGGTCAGTCACCTGCCTGGATGAGACCGCCCCGGCGCCGCATCAGGAACGCGGTGAACACCATGGACAGGGCGAACAGCACGAGCGCGACCACACAGGCGGAGCCGTAGTCGAAGCGCTGGAAGCCGAGGTTGTAGACGAGCTGGGGCAGGGTGAGCGTCGACTTGTCGGGGTAGCCGGGCTCGAACTGCGTGCCGGCGCCCTGGATGACCCCGGAGGCGACCTTTCCCGCGATCAGCGGCTGCGTGTAGTACTGCATGGTCTGGATGACCCCGGTGACCACGGCGAACATCACGATGGGCGAGATGTTCGGCAGGGTGACGTACCGGAAGCGCTGCCAGGCCGAGGCGCCGTCCAGTTCGGCGGCCTCGTACTGCTCGGTGGGCACGTCGAGGAGCGCGGCCATGAAGATGACCATCAGGTCGCCGATGCCCCACAGGGCCAGCAGGGTCAGGGCGGGCTTGGACCAGGCGGGGTCGTTGAACCAGCCGGGGGCCGTTATGCCCGCCTTCTCCAGGATCGAGTTGACCGGTCCCGTACCGGGGTTGAGGAGGAAGGCGAAGGCCATGGTGGCGGCCACCGGCGGGGCGAGGTAGGGCAGATAGAAGAGGGTCCGGAAGACCCCCGTGCCCGTCTTGATCTTCGTGATCAGCAGTCCGACGCCGAGCCCGAAGGCCACCCGCAGGGTCACCATGACGAGGACCAGCCACAGGGTGTTGCGCAGCGCGGGCCAGAACAGCGGGTAGTTCTCGAAGACGTAGCGCCAGTTCTGCGTCCCGCTCCACGTCGGCGCCCTGAAGCCGTCGTAGTGCATGAAGGAGAAGTAGACGGTCGAGATGAGCGGGTAGGCGAAGAAGACGGCGAAGCCGATCAGCCAGGGCGACATGAACGCGAGGGTCCGCAGCGCCGACCTGCGGCGCTTCGAGGCGAGCGTGACAGTACTCATGTCCTGTGGCTACTTCGCCTGCGCGATGTCCGTGTCGATCTGCTGGGCCGTGGCCGCGAGGCCCGCCTTCAGATCCTTGGCCCTGCCGCTCTCGTAGTCGTATCCGAACTGCTGGATCGTCACGAGGTAGGTGCCGCCGTTGACGGACGGCGGGGTCGTCGTCGAGTTCGGGTTCGAGGCGATGTCCAGGAACGTCTTGAAGCGCGGGTCGTACTTCAGCTTCGGCGACTTGAGGGCGTCGAGCGTCGAGGGCACGTTGTGGATGTCGTTGGCGAAGCCGACCACCGCGTCCGTGTTCGTGGTCATGTATTTGACCAGCTCCCAGGCCGTGTTCTGCTTCTTGCTGGTGGACGGGATGCCCGCGATCGTGCCGGTGATGTAGCCCTTGCCGTACTGGTCGGCCCGGTCGTCCGGGACGGGCAGCGGGGCGACGCCGATCTCGAAGTCCGGCTTGGCCTCCTCGGCCATGCCGAGCCGCCACTCGCCGTCGAGCTGCATGGCCACCTGGCCGGTGTGGAAGGGGTGCTTGGGGCCCCACTCGTCACCGAGCTTGGAGCGGTAGGTCTCCAGCTTCTTGAAGCCGCCGAGTTCGTCGACGAGCTTCTTCTGGAGGGTGAACCCGGCCGTGAAGGCGGGGTCCTTGGCGATGTTCGACTTGCCGTCACCGTCGAAGTACGTCGGCGAGAACTGCCCGAAGTAGTGCTCGGTGGTGGACTCCCAGCCGTGGTAGTTCGGCATGAAGCCGAGCTGGGAGTACGAGTCGCCCTGGGCGATCGTGAGCTTCTTCGCGTCCTTCTCGAACTCGGACCAGGTCTTCGGCGGGGAGGCGATGCCGGCCTTCTCGAAGGCGTCCTTGTTGTAGTAGAGCCCGTACGCGTCACCGAGGAGCGGCACCGTGCAGCGGTTGCCGTCGAACTGGGTGTACTCGTTCATGGCCTTCGGGAAGGTCGTCTCCGGGTCGATGCCGGCCTTCTTGAAGAAGGGGTTCAGGTCGACGAAGGCGCCGGACGAGCAGAACTTGCCCACGTTGTTGGTGGTGAAGGACGAGACCACGTCCGGTGCCTTGTCGCCGCCCGCGCGCAGCGCCTGGTTGATCTTGTCGTCGGTCATGTTGCCGACGACGTTCACGTGGATGTTGGGGTGCGCCTTCTCGAAGCCCGCGACCAGCGACTTCACGGCCGCGACCTCGTTCGGGGCGCTCCAGCCGTGCCAGAAGTTGATCGTCTGTTCCTTGGAGGCGTCGTCGCTCCCGCCGCTGTCGGACTGGCCGGTACAGGCGGTGGCGAGGAGGGCTATCGAGGCGGAGGCGGCGAGTGCGACGGCCGCCTTTCGTGACATTCCGGGCATGGCGGGATCTCCCTGCGAAGGACGGGGCGGGACATGGCGGGGTGTGGGCTCGGGAAGGAGGGGAGCGGCGGGTGGTGCGGACTCAGCGGGAGGTGTCGAAGACCTCGTCGCGGGTGGCCGCCAGGGCGCTCTCCAGCGCCCCGCGCAGCACGGGGTGTTCGTGGACGTCGCCGACGACGAGGCGCGGCCGGGACGCGGCCAGTTCCTCCAGTTCGGCCTGGACCAGGGCGCGCAGCGGTTCGCCGCCCGCGGTGAGCGAGGCTCCGCTGAGGACGACCAGTTCGGGGTCGAGCACGGAGACGAGTGAGGCCAGACCGGTGGCGAGTCCGGTCGCGTACCTCTCCAGGAGCTGCCGGTAGGGGCCCGCCTCGACGGCGGCGGCGCGTTCGACGAGGGTGGCCGCGACCTCGGTGTACGGGCCGGAGGGCAGGTCCTGGATGCCGAGTTCGCGGGCCAGCGCGGGGATGGCCTGGGAGCCGGCGAGTTCCTGGTAGCCACCGCTGTTGGCCCGGGTCACCTGGCGCACCAGGGGCGCGCCGGGCACCGGCAGGAAGCCGACCTCGCCCGCGCCGCCGGTCCAGCCGCGGTGCAGCCGGCCGCCGAGGACCAGGGCGGCGCCGAGACCGCCCTCGTTCCACAGCAGGACGAAGTCCTCGTGCCCCCGTGCGGCGCCGAGCCGCTGTTCGGCGATGGCCACGAGGTTGACGTCGTTCTCGTACTCGACGGGCATCGGCAGCGCCGCCGCCAGTTCGTCGAGGAGGGTGGGGGAGTGCCAGCCGGGCAGGTGGGAGGCGTAGCGCAGCCGGCCGGTGTTGGGGTCGAAGGCGCCGGGGGTCGCGATGACCAGACGCCGCACGTCGTCCCGGGCGAGCCCGGCGGCCTTCACCGCGCCGTCGAGGGCGTCGGTGACCTGGCGGACGACGGGCAGGGCCGGACGGCGGCCGGGGGTGGGCAGTTCGTACGTGCCGATCGTGCGGCCGGTGATGTCGGCGACGGCGGCGAGGACACGCTCGGGGGTGACGTCGAGGCCCGCGGCGTGGGCGGCGCCCGGATTGACCTCGTAGAGCTGGGCGCTGGGGCCCGGCCGGCCCTCGCTGGTGCCGGTGGCCAGGACGAGTCCGGCGGCTTCCAAGCGGGCGAGGAGCTGGGAGGCGGTGGGCTTGGACAGCCCGGTGAGCTTCCCGATCCGGGTCCGCGAGAGCGGTCCGTGCGCGAGCAGCAGATCGAGGGCGGCACGGTCGTTCATCGCGCGCAGGACGCGCGGGGTGCCCGGCGTGCCGGCGGATCCTGCCATGTCTGTCGCCACCTGCCCTTCTCGACCGACCAGCTTCCCAGGGGTGCGTTCTGGAAGTCCACCCATGATCATTGTTAGGAAAGTTTCCTATTGCTGGTGCGAGGAAAGTAGGCCGGACGGGGTGCGGGCGTCAAGAGCAGCCGCCGTCCGGGCCGCGGAGCAGTCCCCGGAACCCACGAGACCGCCCCGGCGGCGGACGGGTCCGTCTGCTGCGGGGGCGGTCTCGTGGCGGGCCGGGCGGGGTCCTGGTCTGGGGCTTGGCTTGGGCGTGGTCGTACGTGGCCTCGGGGGGACGGGGCGGCGAACGAGCGTGCTGAAGCGTTCCGGCGGGTCCGGGTGTTGTGTCCGGGAAGCCGGGGGGCGTACGAGGAAGGGGGCGGCGCCCGGAACAGTCCGGGCGCCGCCCCCTTCCTCGTACGGTCGGGCTCTACTTCGGCACGCTCGACGGAGCCGGGGCCGGGATGGGCGCGGTGGCCACCGACTGCGCGGACTCCGTGTTGGCGAAGACCGACGGGGCCGCCACGGCGGCCGACGGGTCGACGGGCTCGTCCTCCGCCGCCGCGGTGGGGCCGCCCACGATGCGGATCTCCGCGGCGTCGAAGGCCCGCTTGATGCGCCAGCGGAGCTCGCGCTCCACGGACAGGGCCTTGCCCGGCATCGTCTTGGCGGAGACCCGGACCACCATGGAGTCGAGGAGGACGCTGTCCAGGCCCAGGATCTCGATCGGGCCCCACAGACGCTCGTTCCAGGGCTCTTCCTTGCTGATGGTCTCGGCGACCTCGCCGATGACGGACCGGACGTGGTCCAGGTCCTCCGAGGCACGGACCGTGACGTCCACACCGGCCGTCGCCCAGCCCTGGGAGAGGTTCCCGATGCGCTTGACCTCGCCGTTGCGGATGTACCAGATCTCACCGTTGTCGCCGCGGAGCTTGGTCACGCGCAGCCCCACCTCGATGACCTCGCCGGAGGCCACACCCGCGTCGATCACGTCCCCGACGCCGTACTGGTCCTCAAGGATCATGAAGACGCCGGAGAGGAAGTCCGTGACCAGGTTGCGGGCGCCGAAACCGATCGCGACACCGGCCACACCCGCCGAGGCGAGCAGCGGGGCCAGATTGATCTCGAACGTGCTGAGGATCATCAGCGCGGCCGTGCCCATGATCAGGAAGGACGCGACGGAACGCAGGACCGAGCCGATGGCCTGGGAGCGCTGACGGCGGCGCTCCACGTTCACCAGCAGACCGCCGAGCGCCGTGCCGTCGACGGCCTCGGCGGTGCGGCCCATCCGGTCGATGAGCTTGGTGATCGCCCGGCGCACGAACACTCTCAGTATCGCCGCGATCACCACCACCAGCAGGACGCGCAGACCTATGGCCAGCCAGGTCGACCAGTTCTCCTCGACCCAGCTCGCCGCGTGGGTCGCCTTCTCCTGGGCGTCCTGAAGCGTGGGGGTCACCGAACCGGTCGTCGAGGGGGACGGCGACGGGGCCGGACCGGCGGCCAGGGCCGATAGGACGGGCAGGGACACAGCGGGTACCTCCAGGCGTAGCGGTCTGCCCGCGGCGGGGGACATGGGAGGGGGTGCCGTCCGGGCAGAACCACCACACTAACGGGGCATCGTGTGTGGATCGTTGTCATCTTCGGGGGAGAGACCGTGCTCACCTGGGGATGTAGGGGGTGTGGTCGAAAACACTCCCAGCCCGTTACCGGGACATGGTGGCGCCGTCACCAGGCATGAGGGGAGACTGACTGCAGATCGTCCCGGCGCGAGCCACGCGCCGCCGGCGTACAAGGAGGCATCCGTGCCGCATGTCCTGGTCCTCAACGCGTCGTACGAGCCGCTCGGCGTCGTACCGCTCCACCGCGCGCTCGTCCTCGTCCTCGAGAACAAAGCCGTCTGTCTCGAGGAATCCGGCGCCTTCATGCACAGCGCGACCGTTACTGTCCCCGCACCCAGCGTGGTCCGGCTGAAGAGGTTCGTACGGGTTCCCTACCGAGGGCCCGTCCCGCTGACCAGGCGAGCTCTGTTCGCCCGCGACGGCGGCCGGTGCATGTACTGCGGTGGCGTCGCAACCAGCGTCGACCACGTCATCCCGCGCTCCCGCGGGGGTCAGCACGCCTGGGACAACGTGGTGGCGTCCTGCCGCCGCTGCAACCACACCAAGGCCGACCGGCACCTGGTCGAGATCGGCTGGCGCCTGCGCCACAAACCCGCCCCGCCGACGGGGCTCGCCTGGCGCATCATCGGAACCGGGCACAGGGACCCGCGCTGGATGCCCTACCTGCAACCGTACGGCGCGGACGACGCCATGGCCCGGATCGACGGCATCTCAGCCTGACGATCCGGGCCTTCGCGTTGGCGGCGCCGCCCCCGGCCGTCACCGCCTCCGGCGTCGGGAGGACCCCCGTGCCTCCCGGCCGCCGGCACCCGTGCCGCACGGGCACTCCGGCTTGCCCGGCGCCGCCCGCCCGCCGGGCGGCGCCGGGCCCGCATGCCCCACGGGCCCTCGGCCCCGCCCGCGGGGCCCGGTCACACGTGACGCAGCTCCGCGGGGTGCACCGAGCGGCGCAGCAGGGGCAGCGACGTGGCCGCGGCCAGCACACAGGCCGCGTAGACGAGCACGGGGACGACCAGCGGCAGCACCGGCACGAATCCGTCGCCCGCGAGCTGTCCGTACCAGAAACCGATCCCGAGACCGCCGACGCCGGCCAGCGCGATCGCCGGGGCGAGCGGCAGGGCCGTCTCCAGGATCAGGGCGCGGCCGAGGACCGCCCGCGGCACCCCGGCGGCGGTCTGCGCGGCGAGACCGCGGCGGCGGGTGGCCAGTGATTCCGCGGTCCCCACGGCCAGCGCGGACAGGGCGATGGCGAGGGCGACCAGGATCGCGGCGCCCGTGAGGTCGATACCGGTGGTGTAGAAGGCCGGGTCCGTGGCGAACTCGTCACGGTCATGCCCTTCGAACATGTGGAGCAACACCTGGCGCACGCCGACGAAGCCCGTCCCCACGACGGTCACCAGCAGCACCGCCGCATGGGTGCGGGCGCCCGCCCAGGGATCGTCCCGCAGCCGCTCGGCCGCGATCAGGACCGCCGGGTCCCCGGTCCGCTCCGCGAGCACGCGGCCGGTGAACCGGGCGCTCGCTCCGACGGCCCAGACGGCTCCGAGGCCCGTGAGAATCACCACGCCGAAGACGAGCACCGGAGCGGTTCCGAGCCCGCCGTGGCCGCGCGGAGCGAGCACGATCCCGGTGAGAAGCATCACGAGAGCGGCCGCGAGGACGGCGAGACCCGGACGTCGTCCGGCGTCCGGGCGCACCCGGCGCACCCAGCCGAGCGGCGAGGTCACCACCCGGCGCAGGGCGAGCGCGCTCACCAGCGCACCCAGCACGGGCACGGCGAGCGCGACCGCGGCGAAGCCGGCCCAGACGACGGCCGACGGACTCTGCCACTGGCGCTGCAGGACCTCGGCGGAGACGGCGGTGGCGACGGCCGAGCCGACCAGGCACGCGAGACCCGCCTCCAGGGCGGCGATCCGCCGCACCTGCGCGGGGCCGGCCCCCGCGAGGCGCAGCCCGGCGAGGCGCCGGTCGCGGTGCACGGCCCCGACACGGGCGCACTGCCCGAGGAAACCGAAGACCGGCACCAGCAGGAGCAGCAGGGTGAGGACCGCGCCCGCCCGCTGGCCCGGCTGGCCGAGCAGCCCGTGGGCGAGGGGGATGGAGTACTGGCCCCGGAGCGCGGCGATGGCGACGGCGGCCAGGCAGAGGCCGGTGGCCAGGGCCGCCCCGACGGCCGTCAGCGCGACCCGCCACCCCTCGCGCCGGTCCGAGCCGCGGGTCAGGAGCAGGGCGATCCGCAGGTCGGTCCTCATCGGGCCTCCCCCGCGGTCAGGGAGACCTGGTCCGCCGGCAGGGCGCCGGAGCCGGTCACGACCCCGTCCCGCAGCGAGACCTCGCGGTCCGCGTACGCCGCCACCTGGGCGTCGTGCGTGATCAGCAGGACCGCCGTGCCGGCCTCGCGGGCGGAGTGGATCAACGCGGTCATCACCTGCTCTCCGGCGAGGGAGTCCAGCGCGCCGGTCGGCTCGTCCGCGAAGACGGCCTTCGGGTCCGTGACCAGGGCTCGCGCCAGGGCCACCCGCTGGGCCTGGCCGCCGCTCATCTCACCGGGCCGCAGCGCTTCCTGGCCCCGTACACCGAACCGCTCCAGCCACTCGCCCGCCCGCTCGCGTGCCGCCGCGCGGGAGGCGCCCGCGAGCAGCAGGGGCAGGGCCACGTTGTCGGCCGCGGTCAGCTCGGGGATGAGCTGACCGAACTGGAAGACCACGCCGAAGTCCGTGCGGCGCAGCTCGCCGAGCCGCTTCTCGGGGAGCAGGTCGAGGCGCTCGCCCCCGTACTCCACGGTTCCGCCGTCCGGCCTGACGATGCCCGCCAGACAGTGGAGCAGGGTGGACTTCCCGCTCCCGCTGGCCCCGGTGACGGCGAGGACCTCGCCCGCGCTCAGGTCCAGCGAGGCGCCGCGTAGCGCCTGGTTCGGGCCGTGGGCCTTGACCAGGTCCCTGGCGGTCAGAAGGGGGGTGCTCATGCTGTGTCGACCTCCGCGGTCAGGGTGGTGAGCCGGGCCGCCGTCGTCGTCATCCAACGGAGATCGGCGTCGAGGTGGTTGAGGGCGTAGTCGGCCGACAGGACGGTCGCGAGACCCGCGCCGGGTGCGGTCTTCACCGCCGTGAGCTCGCGCATCCGCGCCATGTGCGCGGCGCGCTGCGCCCGCAGATAGCCGGCCGGGTCCGCCGAGGCGAGGATCGAGACGACGACCTTGGCGAAGATCTCGTTCGTCACGAAGGGCGCGGGCGGCGCGATCTCGCCCGCCCAGCGGGTCAGTTCGAGCGATCCTTCGCCGGTCGAGCGGTACAGGGTCCGCTCGGGGCCTCCGTCCGAGTCGGTGCCGTCGATCGCGGCGAGACCGTCGCGGACCAGCCGCTGCAAGGTCGTGTACACCTGCCCGTACGCCAGCGGCCGGGCCTGCGGGAAACGTTCGTCGTGCCGTCGCTTGAGGTCGTACCCATGGCTGGGCCCTCCGGCGAGCAGCCCCAACAGGATGTGACGGGTGCTCATGAAGATCAGTATGCACTCAAGATATGTACTGAGTGAATAGCCGGAGCCGAAAAAGCCCGCCGCGCATCCAGGAAACCCCGCGCTTCGCGGAAGCCCCGCGAGTCGCCGAAGCGCCCGGGAGCCGCCGAAGCGCCCGGGAGCCGCCAGGGTGAGTGCCGGGTCCCCGGCGAGGACCGCCGGGGAGGAGCGTCGGGACCCGGTGAGGAGCAACGAGGACCGAAGGGGAACCGGCGGGAGCGGTGTCAGTCCGCGACCGCGTAGGCCTCCGCCGACCACAGTGAGTACCCGTACGCCGTGGCCCGGCGCATCCCCTGGACGCGCACGTAGCGGACGTCGTGTTCGTCGAAGCGGAGCGATTCGCGGCCGCCGCGGCCGTCCGTCACGGTCGTCGCCGTGCGCCACACGCGTCCGTCGGCGGAGACCTGGACGCGGTAAGCGGACGGGTGGGCGTCCTGCCAGGTCAGCACGAGCCGGCCGAGGCGCACCGGCTCGGCGAACCGCACCTGCCACCAGGCGCCGTCGTCCACGGGCGAGGACCAACGGGTCGCCGGATCGCCGTCGTTGGCCGCCGGGGCCGGGAAGTCGGGGGTCTCGTCGGCGGACGAGGAGGCGGTGCCGGTGCGGGCGAGGTCGGGGCCCGCCGTGCGCGGGAAGGCGCGGACGGTCAGGGTGCGGGTCTGCGCCCCGAAGGCGACCGTCACCTCGTACGTGCCCGACGGCGTGCCGGCCGGGACCGTGACCTCCACGAGGCTGTCGACCACCGCTCCGCGCGCCAGGGTCGGCGAGGGCCGCGAGACCTTGACCCGGATGCCCTCGGGGGCCCGCGCGGTCAGCTCGCCGCGGACGCCGGTCGGGCGCAAGGACGTCAGCCGGGCCGTGATCCGCTCCGTGCCGCCGATCTCCACGTCCGTGGTGGAGCGGGCCAGGTCCAGTGCGGCGGCGGGCGTGTCGGCGAACCACGGCACCAGATGGCGGACCTGGGAACGCCCGGGTCCGACGACCCGCAGCGCGTCCACGCGCACGCCCGCCGCGCCGATCTCCGCCGCGCCGAGCTCCGTCGCGCCCCCGGCGCTGAGGGCGCCGAGGAACCGCCAGCCCTCGCCCGGCACGCGTGCCTCGACGAAGCCCGTCGCGCCGGGGTCGGTGAGCACGCTGACGTCGGTGAGGGTGCGGGGGCGCGGGAGCAGCACCTCGCGGCCGTCCCGCCCGCCGCCGTCCGCCTTCGCGCCGTCCTCCGCCGGGCCGTCGCCCGTCGCGGCCCCGTCGCCGGCCGCTCCGCCGTCGCCCCGTCCGCCCGCGTCCGCGGTGCCTCCGCCGCCGGTCCCCGTCCCGCCGGGGGCCTTCGGGGTGCCGTGTCCCGTGGAGGACTCGTTGCCGAGGCCCGCCCACTTCTCGTACGCCGTCCGGGCCCGCGTCAGGAAAGGGTCGAGCACGCCCGTGCCGACCTTCACCCCGCTCGCCGCGAGTTCGCCGCGCAGCCGGTTCAGCGTGCGGTACGCCGTCCACGCCGCCGTCGCGTCGCCCCTCGCCTGGGCCTCGAGCAGCGCGACGGCCGTCTCGCCGGCCTCGCCGTAGCGCGCCAGTTGCTCGGTCCAGGGCTTCACCTCGGTGGCGACCGGGCGGCCGGCCAGCCGCTCGGGCGTCTCGCGCATCACCGTGAACGCGGCGCGCAGCCGCTGGGCCGCCCGTTCGCCCGCGGCCCGGTCCGTGCCCGTCCTCGCCCGCCGGTACGCCTCGATGAGCGGGCGCAGGTACGCCGACTCCTCGCCGCCGAGGACGGAGGACGCCTCGTTGCCGGCCAGCGCGCGCAGCGCGTCCGCGTCCCGGGCGTCCCCGCCCGCCAGATCCTCGATGGCGGCCTCCCAGGACTCCTGGGGCCGGTAGTCCCGCGGGTTCCACGCGTAGTCGGCCGTCGTGAACAGCGGGATGCGGGAGGCCTCCGCCTGGGGCATCGCGTTGGCGAGCAGCGCCGCCGAGCCCGCGGCCACCGCCGGCTCGCGCCCCTGGTACGGGCCGAGGAACACCCGGTCCTGCGCGTAGTCGTTGACGGGGTAGTTGTCCATGGTGACGAGCCGGTGGCTGCCGAACACCGCCTGGGTGCGCGCCAGTTCGCCTCCGGTGATGGTCTTCGGCACGACGCCGATACCGGTCCAGGCGACCTCGACGCCGTCGTCCAGGGCACTCGCCAGCTTCCGGCGGTAGTCGGTCGAGCCGTCCTCGTAGTACTCCGTCGGCATCAGGGACAGCGCGGCCACCTCCGGGTGACGGGCGGCGAGATGCCGGGCCACGGCGTTCGCCACGCGGGCTTGCGCCTTCGCCGCCGCCTCGGGCCCGGAGGCGAACACGTCCGCGTCCGCGTCGCAGTGCCACTCGGTGTAGCTGACGTCCTGGAACTGGAGCTGGAAGGAGCGGAACCCGAGCGCCCACATGGCGTCGAGCTTGCGCGTCAGGGCCCGCACGTCGGCGTCCGAGGAGAAGCACATCGCCTGTCCCGGGGCGACCGCCCAGGTCAGCGTGACGTGATTGCGGCGCGCCCGTTCCGCCAGGTCCCGGAAGCGGGCCCGCTCCCCGGCCGGGTACTGCTCGCGCCAGCGCGCCTGCCGGAAGAGGTCGTCACCGGGGGCGTACACATAGCGGTTCTGCTTGGTCCTGCCCATGAAGTCGAGCTGCGCGAGCCGCTGTTCGGGCGTCCACGGGCTGCCGTAGAACCCCTCGGTGACGCCCCGCGCGGCGGTGCCGGGCCAGTCGCGGACGACGGCCCCGGCGATCCGGCCGTCGGCACCGAGGAGCTGGCCGAGGGTCTGCACTCCGTGGAACAGGCCGTCCTCGCCGACTCCCGCGAGCGCGACCGTGTCCCGGCCGTCGGCGCGGCCGACGGCCAGCCGGTAGCCGCCGGAGGGGAGGTCGGCGCGGGGCGCCGCGCCGAGCGCCGTGAGCGCCCGCTCAAGGGGGTCCGTAGCGGCGCTCGTGAAGCCGAAGGGTCCCGCGCCCCGCCCGCCGGTGTCCGCCGCGTCCGTCCCCAGACGCACCACCAGGGCGCGCGCGGGGAGCGCGTCACCGTCGCGCGCCGTCGTGATCGTGCGCGCGCCGGCCCGCCGCAGCAGCGCGCGCAACGCTTCGAGGGCGTACGGGTCGAGATCGCTGTCCGGGGCGTACGCGTCGACGCTCACGCCGGGGGCGTACGGGTTCAGGGGGACGCCCGGGGCGTACGAGCCGCCCGGGCCCGGGCCGCCGGCCGTCCGCGGCGCCGGGGTGACCAGGACGACCTCGTCCGTGACCGTGACCGGGGTGCCGTTCGCGCGCAGCGACTGGGGGCGCGGCCAGACGGCGGGCCCCGTGCTCCCGGCGGGCTCGCGGTCGCCCGCGGAGGCCGCCGGGCCAGGGGGAGCCGCGAGGGCCGCGGGGGCCGTGACGAACGTGCTCGCGACCACGGCGAACGCCAGTGCGGCCGCTCCTTTTCCACGCCCGAGTCGCACGGTTCCCCCTCGTAGCCCGCCACCCCGGCTGCGGCTTCGGTGTGCCGTCGAGCCCACCATTCGGGTGGTGAGGGTGTCAACGAGAGTGGCCGAAGTGCCGGGATTACCCCAGCCTGGAGGCGCGGCCCGCCCTCTCGGGACGGCGACGGAATGTGACCAGGAGCACGTTGTCCGTCCGTGAACGTCTGCCGTCGCGCCCACGGGGTAGGGCTGCGATGACCGCCCGGGGCATCCGTTTCCGGCACGAACCACCGGAATGCCCCCGGTCGCCGTATCCGACCTCGACAAGGAGGCCCTCGTGGCCGCATCGGCACACCTGCTCCTGACGGCCCTGTCCGAACGCGCGGCGGAGGCGGCCGTTCCCGGCCCGCGCGCGGGCCGTGCGTCCGCCGAGCCCGAGGACGTCCACCCGTGCCCGCTCGGCTCGGAAAGCGTCTGCTCCGCGGCCCCGCTGACCAGCGAACCCCCGCTGCCCGACGCCGAGCCGCTGACCAGTGAGCCGCCGCTCGCGGACGCCGCGCACCTGACGAGCGAGCCCACCTCGACCGGCGCCGCGTCGGGGGCCTGATGGCACCCACCGGGCCCGCCGACCCGCCGCGGACGGCATCCGGGCCGGCGCCGCGGACGCCCCTGTCCCAGCTCGCCGAACTGCACGGCGTCGCCCCCGAGTACAGCCCGTCCCCCGGCCGCACGGTCGCGGCGCCGGACACCGCGCTCGTGGCGATCCTGGCGTCGCTCGGCGTCGACGCGAGCACCCCGGAGGCCGTCCTGGCCGCCCTCGCGCTGCACGAGGCCGAGGCGGCGCGACGGCTGCTGCCGCCGACCCTGGTCTGCTGGGGCGGCCTCCTGCCCGCCGAGCTCGCCGCCCTGCCGGACGGCACCCGCCTGAGCGTCACCACCGAACAGGGCGAGTCCCGCACGTCCGCCGAGAACCTCCCGCCCGGCGTCCACACGCTGCATGCCACCGCCCCCGACGGCCGCGCCGCCGAAGCCCACCTCGTCGTCGCCCCCACCCGGCTGCCCGCGCCGCCCGGCCGCGCCCACGGCCTGCTCGTCCAGCTCTACTCCCTGCTCTCCCGCCACTCCTGGGGCATGGGCGACCTCGGCGACCTCGCCGAGCTGACCGCCTGGGCGGGGCGGGCGCTCGGCGCCGGATTCGTCCAGGTCAACCCGTTGCACGCGGCCGTCCCCGGCAAGCCCACCGACCCCTCCCCGTACCGGCCCTCCTCCCGCCGCTTCCCCGACCCGGTCCACCTGCGCGTCGAGGACATCCCCGAATACCCCTACGCCGAGGACCAGGACCGGCTGCGCGCACTGCGGGAGCGCGCCGGACGGCTGCGCGACTCCGTTCTGCGCAAGGGCGCCCTCATCGACCGCGACGCCGTCTGGGAGCTCAAGCGCGAGGCGCTCGCGGCGGTGCGTGACGTGCCGCTCGGGCCCGGACGGCAGGCCGCGTACGCCGACTTCCTCGCCGAGGAGGGCCGGGCACTGGAGGACCACGCCACCTGGTGCGCGCTCGCCGAGGTGCACGGCTCCGACTGGCGGAACTGGCCCGTGGCGCTGCGCGACCCCCGCTCCTCCGCGACCGTCCGCGCACGGGCCGAACTCATGGACCGCGTCGACTTCCACAGCCGGCTCGCCTGGCTCACCGAGGGCCAGCTCGCCCGCGCCCAGCGCTCCGCGCGCGACGCGGGCATGTCCATCGGCCTCGTGCACGACCTCGCCGTCGGCGTCCACCCCGACGGGGCCGACGCCTGGGCCCAGCAGGAGTACTTCGCCGCCGGCATGTCCGTCGGCGCGCCCCCGGACGCCTTCAACGCGCGCGGCCAGGACTGGGGCCTGCCGCCCTGGCGGCCCGACCGGCTCGCCGCCTCCGGCTACGCCCCCTACCGCCGGCTGCTGCGCGCGCTCCTGCGCCACGCGGGCGCCCTGCGCATCGACCACGTCATGGGCCTGTTCCGGCTCTGGTGGATCCCCGAGGGAAAGCCGCCCACCGAGGGCTCCTACGTCCGCCACGACGCCGAGGCGATGCTGGCGATCCTCGTCCTGGAGGCCTCGCGGGCCGGAGCGCTGGTCATCGGCGAGGACCTCGGCACCGTCGAACCCGGGGTGCGCGAGAAGCTCCAGGAACGCGGCGTGCTCGGCACCTCTGTGCTGTGGTTCGAACGCGACTGGGACGGGGACGGCCTGCCCCTGCCGCCCGAGGCCTGGCGCGCCGACTGCCTGGCCACCGCCACCACCCACGACCTGCCGTCCACCGCGGCCCGGTTCACCGGCGAGCACGTCGAACTCCGCGACCGGCTCGGCCTGTTGACCGGCTCCCTCGACGAGGAACGGGCGGCCGCCGCCACGGACGTCCGGGAGTGGCTGGCGCTGCTCTCCCGGCTCGGGCTGCTGCGCGGACCGAGCGGCGGGGCGCCCGCCTCGGTGGAGGAGGCCGAGATCCAGGCCGTGCACCGCTTCCTGCTGCGCACCCCGGCCCGGCTGATCGGCGTCTGGCTCCCGGACGCCGTCGGCGACCGCCGCCCGCAGAACCTCCCGGGCACCTGGGACGAGTACCCCAACTGGCGGCTGCCCGTCGCCGACGCCGAGGGCCGCCCCGTGACCCTGGAGGAACTGGCCGCCTCGCCCCGGCTGCACGCCCTCGTCGACGTGGTGCGGGCGGAGAGCGGCGACCGCGCGGACGACTCCGGGAGCCCTCCGCGACAGCCGCCCCGGGCCCCGTGACCTCCGTACGGCACCCCGGGCGCGCGGCCCCGCCGGGTGTTCGCTACGTTTGCACCGTGGACAAGAAGAACGCCCTGCGCGCCGGTGCCCTGGCGGCCGGCACGACGCTGATGATGCTGCTCATGTCGTCCCCCGCGCTCGCGCTCAGCCGCGACGACGGCGACGACCCCGGGTCCGGCCTGAGCGTGATCGAGACCCTCGGCCTCTACGTCGCGCTGCCGCTCGTGCTGTTCGCGGGCATCACGGCCCTCGTGATGGTCCTGGACAAGTCCCACAAGCAGCCGAAGCAGGGCTGAGCCCCGCACACCGACTCTCCGTCGAGGGAGTCCGCGCACCCACGGGTACGCGGACTCCCTCGACGTGTTTCCCGGGACCCCGCCGCCCTCAGCCCCGCCGCACCTCGTACAGGAAGCAGCCGTACTCCACCGCCCGTACGTGCACCAGCGCCACCTCGGGATCCGCGAACGCCTCCGCGAACGCCTCCGTGAACGCCTCGCCGGACGAGGACGGTGTGCCGGACGGTGTCTCCACCAGCCGTCCGCCCAGGATGCGTCCCGTGGCCGAATAACGGCGGACCGTGCGGTGGGCGTTCGTGAACGGCAGGGCGTCCGTGGCCGGGCCCGCGCACGCGTCCGCGTGGACGAAGACCGGGCCCGTCTCGTCGTAGGGACCCGGCTCCGCGCCGGTCCGTGCCGCCCAGCGGCGCAACGGGGCGTAGGAGACCAGGCAGAGGCGCTCTCCGGGCTCGCTGCGGCGCAGACAGCACCGCAAGGGGGACCCGCCCTCCTCGTCGGTCAGCGGGACCGGCCGGCGGCCCGCGTCGTCGGTGTCGCGGAGCTCCTTCAGAACGGCCGCGCCGATGGGCCGTGCGCTGTACGTCGTCATGCCCCAAGGCTCACGCCCGCGACGGCGCGGCACCGGCGGGAAACGGACATCGCGCTGTGTGCGGGTCCCGTGGAAGGATGGCGCAACCCACACATAACGAGGAGATGACCGCGTGCCTGGCACAAACCTGACCCGCGAAGAGGCGCAGCAGCGGGCGAAGCTGCTCACCGTTGACTCGTACGAGGTCGAACTCGACCTCTCCGGCGCGCAGGAGGGCGGCACCTACCGGTCCGTGACCACGGTGCGCTTCGACTCCGCCGAGAGCGGCGCGGAGTCCTTCATCGACCTGGTCGCCCCGGCCGTCCACGAAGTCACCCTCAACGGCGACGCGCTCGACGCGGCCGAGGTCTTCGAGGACTCGCGGATCGCGCTGCCCGGACTCCTGGAGGGGCGCAACGTCCTGCGCGTCGTCGCCGACTGCGCCTACACCAACACCGGTGAGGGCCTGCACCGGTTCGTCGACCCCGTCGACCAGCAGGCCTACCTCTACACCCAGTTCGAGGTGCCGGACGCCCGGCGCGTCTTCGCGTCCTTCGAGCAGCCCGACCTCAAGGCCACCTTCCAGTTCACGGTGAAGGCACCGACTGGCTGGACGGTCATTTCCAACTCGCCGACCCCGGAGCCCAAGGACGACGTCTGGGTCTTCGAGCCGACGCCGCGGATCTCGACGTACATCACCGCGCTGATCGTCGGCCCGTACCACTCCGTGCACAGCGTGTACGAGAAGGACGGGCAGACCGTGCCGCTCGGCATCTACTGCCGTCCCTCGCTCGCCGAGTTCCTCGACTCGGACGCGATCTTCGAGGTCACCCGGCAGGGCTTCGACTGGTTCCAGGAGAAGTTCGACTACGCCTACCCGTTCGGCAAGTACGACCAGCTCTTCGTGCCCGAGTTCAACGCGGGCGCCATGGAGAACGCGGGCGCGGTCACCATCCGCGACCAGTACGTCTTCCGCTCCAAGGTCACCGACGCCGCCTACGAGCTGCGCGCCGAGACCATCCTGCACGAGCTGGCCCACATGTGGTTCGGCGACCTCGTGACCATGGAGTGGTGGAACGACCTGTGGCTGAACGAGTCGTTCGCCACCTACACCTCCATCGCCTGTCAGGCCTACCACCCCGACAGCCGGTGGCCGCACTCCTGGACCACCTTCGCCAACTCCATGAAGACGTGGGCGTACCGGCAGGACCAGCTGCCCTCCACCCACCCGATCATGGCCGAGATCCGCGACCTCGACGACGTGCTCGTCAACTTCGACGGCATCACGTACGCCAAGGGCGCCTCCGTCCTCAAGCAGCTCGTCGCCTACGTCGGCATGGACGAGTTCTTCCGCGGCGTCCAGGCGTACTTCAAGGCCCACGCCTTCGGGAACACGCGCCTGTCCGACCTGCTCGGCGCCCTGGAGGAGACCTCCGGACGCGACCTCGGCACCTGGTCGCAGAAGTGGCTCCAGACCGCCGGCATCAACATCCTGCGGCCCGAGATCGAGACCGACGCCCACGGCGTCATCACCTCCTTCGCCGTCCGCCAGGAGGCCCCGGCACTGCCCGCGGGCGCCCAGGGCGAGCCGACGCTGCGCCCGCACCGCATCGCGGTCGGCCTGTACGAGCTCGACGCCGACAGCGGCAAGCTCGTCCGGGACGAGCGTGTCGAGCTGGACGTGGACGGCGAGCTGACCGCCGTACCGCAGCTCGTCGGCAAGCGCCGCCCCGCCGTGATCCTGCTCAACGACGACGACCTGTCGTACGCCAAGGTCCGCCTCGACGAGGACTCCCTCGCCTTCGTCACCGAGCACCTCGGCGACTTCGAGTCCTCCCTGCCGCGCGCCCTGTGCTGGGCCTCGGCCTGGGACATGACCCGCGACGCGGAACTCGCCGCCCGCGACTACCTGGCCCTGGTGCTGTCCGGCATCGGCAAGGAGTCCGACATCGGTGTCGTGCAGTCGCTGCACCGCCAGGTGAAGCTCGCGATCGAGCTGTACGCCGACCCGGCCGCCCGCGAGGCGCTGCTGACCCGCTGGACGGACGCGACGCTCGCCCACCTGCGCGCGGCCGAGGCCGGCGGCGACCACCAGCTCGCCTGGGCCCGCGCCTTCGCGGCGACCGCCCGCACCCCGGAGCAGCTCGACCTCCTGGAGGCGTTGCTCGAAGGCCGCGAGACCATCGAGGGCCTCGCCGTCGACACCGAGCTGCGCTGGGCGTTCGTGCAGCGGCTCGCGGCCGTCGGACGCTTCGACGAGGCGGAGATCGCCGCCGAGTACGAGCGTGACAAGACCGCCGCCGGCGAGCGGCACGCGGCCACCGCCCGCGCCGCCCGTCCCACCGCGGAGGCGAAGGCCGAGGCGTGGGCCTCGGTCGTCGAGTCCGACAAGCTCCCGAACGCCGTGCAGGAAGCGGTCATCGGCGGCTTCGTGCAGGCCGACCAGCGTGAGCTGCTCGCCCCGTACACGGACAAGTACTTCTCCGTGGTCAAGGAGATCTGGGACGCCCGCTCGCACGAGATCGCCCAGCAGATCGCGACCGGCCTCTACCCGGGCATCCACATCGCCGAGGAGACCCTCGCCAAGACGGACTCCTGGCTGGCCTCGGCCGAGCCCAACGCCGCCCTGCGGCGCCTCGTCTCGGAGTCCCGCTCGGGCGTCGAGCGGGCCCTGAAGGCGCAGGCGGCGGACGCGGCGGCGGCCACCGCCTAGGAGAGGGAACGGACATACCCCGAGGGGGCGGGCACCGGCCGGTGCCCGCCCCCTCGGGCGTGCGGTGGGCGCGCGCCCGGCAGGGGGCGGGCCGTGGACGCGGGCGTCAGCCCTCGTTCAGCTCGGCCGCCACCAGCTCCGCGATCTGGACCGCGTTCAGCGCGGCACCCTTGCGGAGGTTGTCGTTGGAGATGAAGAGCGCGAGGCCGTGCTCGACCGTCTCGTCCGGCCGGATGCGGCCGACGTACGAGGCGTCCTTGCCCGCGGCCTGGAGCGGGGTCGGGATGTCCGACAGGACGACACCCGGGGCGCCGCCGAGGAGCTCGGTGGCGCGCTCGGCGGAGATCGGGCGGTCGAAGCGGGCGTTCACCTGGAGGGAGTGGCCGGAGAACACCGGGACGCGGACACAGGTGCCGGAGACCTTGAGGGCGGGGATCTCCAGGATCTTGCGCGACTCGTTGCGCAGCTTCTGCTCCTCGTCCGTCTCGTTCAGACCGTCGTCGACGATCGAACCCGCGAGGGGGAGCACGTTGAAGGCGATGGGGCGCTTGTAGACCTGCGGCTCGGGGAAGTCGACGGCCTCGCCGTCGTGGGTCAGCCCGTCGGCCTCGCCGACGACCTTCAGCGCCTGGCCGTGCAGCTCCGCCACACCGGCGACACCCGAGCCGGACACCGCCTGGTAGGTGGCGACGACGAGCGCCGCCAGGCCCGCCTCCTCGTGCAGCGGCTTGAGGACCGGCATCGCGGCCATCGTCGTGCAGTTCGGGTTGGCGATGATGCCCTTGGGGCGGTCGGCGATCGCGTGCGGGTTCACCTCGGAGACGACGAGGGGGACCTCGGGGTCCTTGCGCCAGGCCGAGGAGTTGTCGATCACGACGGCGCCCTGCGAGGCGACCTTCTCGGCCAGCGCCCTGGAGGTGGCTCCGCCCGCCGAGAACAGCACGATGTCCAGGCCCGAGTAGTCCGCCGTCGAAGCGTCCTCCACCGTCACTCCGTCGACGACCGTCCCGGCCGAACGGGCCGAGGCGAACAGACGCAGCTCCTCGACCGGGAAGTCCCGCTCGACGAGGATCTTGCGCATGGCTGTGCCGACCATACCGGTGGCTCCGACGATTCCGACCCTCACGGCGACTCCCTTGACGTGCGTTCTTCGTGGTCCAGCGCTTCCATCATGCGTCTCACCCGGGCCCGCGTGTCCAATCCTTTCGTCGCGCGGCTCACAGCGTGGGACGCGCCCGCCCGCGCGCGGGGGCCCGATCCTGCGGCGGCCGGGCGCCCGGGTACGAAGAAATCGCCCGGCGACACGGGGCGGCCGCAAGCCGTACGGTGCGTCCCGGTCCTCGATCCGGGCCCGGTGTGACGTACGCCTCGAACGCGGCCGAACGTTTTCACCCGCCCCGGCGTCGTAGAGGGGACGCGGGGAGGGGAGGGGTGGCTGTGCTGCGCAGAAAGCCACGCAGGGCACCGGGGGCGGACGATCCCCTGGACGCGACGCAGGAACGCCGGGTGCGGGCGGTGCTCGCGCTCGGCGGTGTGCCGCAGGCGGACCTGCCGGACGGGGTACAGCAGGTCCGGCTGCGGCTGCTGGAGCGGGCCGCCAAGGGGGACGAGGCGCCGCGCGACGTGTCGGCGTGGGCGGCGGTCGTCGCCTCGAACCTCGCGATGGACTGGCACCGGGCCAAACGCCGGCAGGAGCGGCTGGGGGAGCGGCTCGCCTCGCTGCGCCAGCCGGCGCAGCCCTCGGACGAGGAGTCCAGCGTGCTCTCGCTGGCCGTCGCCCAGGGCCTGGACGAGTTGCCCGACGCCCAGCGCCAGGTCCTCGTCCTGCGGTTCTACGCCGACCTGCCGGTGCGGGACATCGCCGACGAGCTCGGCATACCCGAGGGCACGGTCAAGAGCAGGCTGCACACGGCGGTCCGCGCGCTGCGCGCCCGCCTGCACGAGGACGAGGTGGTGTGACGTGGCCGAGTACGAAGGTGTGGACGCGCTGACGGCCGCGATCACGGGCGACGAACTGCCCGAGGGCGCTCGCTACGACGTCCTGTTCATGGCCGAGCACGGGGCGGCCGTGGCGGACGTGGACGTGCTCCGGGAGCAACTGGTCGTCATCGGGGACGCGCTGGCGGACGCCGGGAGGACGGCCGAGCCCGCCCGCGGGTTCCGCGGCCCCAGGGGCGCCGGGCGGCCCCGGGGGCCGCGGAGGTCGGGCGACGGGCGCCCTGGAGGCACTCCGGGCAGGCGCTCCGGGTACCGGCGGGCGCTCGTCGTCGGGGCCGTCGGCCTGGCCGCGGCCGCGGTGGCCTCGATGGTCCTCGGGCTGGGCTGGCTGGCCACGCAGGGCGGAGCGGGCGGGGCGGACGAGAAGAGCGCCGCGGGTGCCAAGGCGGACAGCGGCAGCACGGCCTCGCTCAGCGCCCCCGGCTACATCGCGTGCTCCCGGCTCATCGCGGAGGGCACGGTCACCAAGGTGGCCGCCGTCCCCGGCACGGCGCAGGACCGCATCACCCTGGACGTCTTCCACTACTACAAGCCGGCCACGGGCGAGAAGGAGGTCACCTTCCTGATGGACGAGGACGTCGACCCGCGGCTGCACCGGGGGGACGAGGTGCTGGTCGCCATCCAGCGGCGTGCCTCGACGCCCGACATCTGGACGACGGGGGAGCAGGAGATCGCCCGGGACCGCTCCTGGATCGTCAAGGCGCTGCCCGAGTCCCGGGGCATGCGGTGCGAGCAGTGACACCGGGCACGGGGGCACGGGAAAGGGCGGGCGTCCGTTTCCGGACGCCCGCCCCGGGTTCCCGGGCCGCTCGCGCGGCCGGGGGTCACACCGCTACGGCGTGACCTTCTCGATCTTCACGCTGCCGAGGCCCGCGACCGTGCCGCGCGCGTTCACCAGCTGGACCTGACCGAAGAACTCGCGTCCCTCGGGCGCCGCCGCGGCGGCGGTGACCGAGCCGGACACCGTGGCCGAGGCGCCGGTGGCGAGCTTGACCGGGGTGGAGTCGTCCACCGAGACCGTGCCGAGCGCGCTCGAGAAGAACACGTCCCGGTAGTCGTAGGCGGTCGAACCCGACGGGACCGCGTAGCCCGCGACCTCGATGGTGTACGTCCCGGCGGCGGGGTTGGCGATGGAGACGGCCTCCTCCGAGTCGCCGTCGGCCGACTGCCCGACGACGGTCCCGGCGGCGTTCTTCACCGTCAGGTCGAGGTCGGCGGCGTTGTCGGAGACGTTGCCGATGACCACGTCGAGCGACGCGGCGCCCGCGGGCACGTCGACCGTGGTGGTCTGCGTCGCGCCCTCGGTGATGGTCGGCCGCGCGTTCTTGGAGGAACCGAGCGGACCGCCCTTGAGCTTGCCGTCGATCGCGGCGAAGTTGTTCGTCACCTTCCAGGAGGCGGTGGCCGGGGTGCCGACCTTGGCCTCGGGGACGGTCACGACGGCCGGGTCGAAGGCCGCGCCGAGCACGGCGACGTCCAGCTTGTACGGGTTGTCGAGCAGCGGCGAGGTGCGGCGCGCCTCGACCTCGATCTCCCAGACGCCGGGCTGCGGGTCGGCGTACGCGCGCACGTCGGGCTTGCAGCCGTTGCCGTCGAGGTAGTTGTTGTAGCAGTACGGGGTGCTGGTGTTGTCGACCGGGACGCCGTACGGGTGGATCGCGATGAACCGGGTCTGGCTCTTGTCCTTGAGCCCGCCGATCGCGACCTCCAGGGAGGTGGCGCCCTCGGGGACCGTCACGAAGTACGAGGTGGTGCTGTTGCGCTGCACCGAACTCGACTTGCTGTAGGTGTACTTGAGCGGCGAGGAGACCACGACGGTCGACAGGATCTGCTTGTCGACGCCCTCGGTGCGCGGGTCGTCGACCTCGAGGATCGCGCTCTTGAGCCCGGCCGACTCCGGCGCGGCCTGGACCTTGACGGTGACCGGCTGGTTCAGCGGGAGGTTCACCTCGTCCTTGCCGAGGATGCGGAAGGTGTCCCCGGCGTTGTTCGCGAAGGACAGCTCGTGCCGGACCGGCCGGTCCGCGCCCGAGGTGCGCGTGACGGTGATGTCGTACGTCTTGCGCTGCCCGGCCTTGAGGCCGCCCTCGCGGTCGTACAGGCCGGTGCCGAAGCCCGGCGTCTTCAGCGCGTAGTCGATCGCGGTGTCGACCGGCGCCTTGACGGTGTAGTCGTGGGCGGTGGCGCCGTCCCGGATGGAGTCCCAGGCGTCGACGATGTTGATGAGGCCCGCACCCTCCTCGTACGCCTGAACGCCCTTGATGTGGTCGGCCGTCGACGTCAGCGCGGTGCGCAGGGTGGCCGGGGTGAGGCTGATGCCCTTCTGCTTCGCCGCGCTCAGCAGCAGCGCCGAGGCGCCCGCGGCCTGCGGGGAGGCCATCGAGGTGCCCTGGAGCATCGAGTAGCCGGCCGGGAGGGTGTAGCCCGCCTCGGCGACCGGGGAGCCCGGCAGCCAGGTCTGGGTGGAGTTGATGGAGGCGCCGGGCGCGCTCAGCGTCGGCGTGAAGCCGCCGTCCTCACGCGGGCCGCGCGAGGAGAAGGGCAGCATCGCGTACTTCTTCTCCACCTGGGAGCCGTAGTTGGCGGCCCAGGTCTGCTTGGAGATGGCCGCGCCGACCGAGATGACCTTGTCGGCCAGGCCCGGGTCGCCGATGGTGTTCGCGCCGGGGCCCGAGTTGCCCGCGGAGATCACGAGCTGGACGCCGTAGGTGTCGATGAGACGCGTGTAGAGCTCGGCGCGCGCGTTGTTGCCGTCGTTGAGCGCGGGCAGGCCGCCGATGGACATGTTGACGATGTCGACGCCGCGGTTGGCGACGAGGTCGATCATGCCCTCGGTGAGCGCCACGTTGGTGCAGCCGCCGGTCCAGGTGCAGGCACGGGAGGAGACGATCTTCGCGCCGGGGGCGGCGCCGTTCATCTTCCCGCCGAACAGGCCGTTGGCGGAGGTGATGCCCGCGACGTGGGTGCCGTGCTCGGACTCGATGACGCCGATGTTGACGAAGTCGGCCTTCTTGCCGACCCAGTCGCCGCCGTAGGGGTCCGTCGGGACGTCCTTGCGGATCTCCACGACGAACGGCTGCCGCTCGACGACGTCCGTCGCCGGGTTGTCGGTACCGAAGTAGCCGATCTGGAAACCGTCCTTGTACGGCTTCATCGGCGTGTCGTCGGTGAAGTCGTTGTTGTTGTTCAGGTCGACGGTGACCGTGCCGGCAGCCGGGTCGTAGAGCATGCCCCACACGTCGGTGGTGTCACCGTCGCGGTTCGCGTCGCCCGCCGCGTCGCCGCCTGCGGTGGCGGACTCGCGGAACAGGTTGAACTGGTAGTTGCCCGCGGGGGCCTTCCAGGTGGCGCCCGCGATGGTGAAGGTCGGGCCGCTGACCGGGTTGGTCATGCGCCGCCAGGTCCCGTCGCTGTCGAGGATCGGGTCGGTCGAGGTGACCCAGTCGACGATCTTGCGCTCTCCGGTGGTGGTCTTCTGCAGGGCCGGGTGACCCAGGTCGACGCCGGAGTCGAGGATGCCGATGGTGATGCCCCGGCCGTCCGCCTTCGGGTGGTCCTTGACGAAGTCCACCGCACCCGTCTCGAAGGACGGGTTGTACGGGTTCTCGGCGGGGGTGTTCTTGCCGGGACCGGAGTAGGTGGCGGCCGTGGAGGTGTTGCTTCCGTGCTTGGCCGTGTCGGCGCTCGGGGTCGGGTCGTCCAGCGCGATCTCCTGGCGCAGGTCGATCCCGTGCACCGAGGACAGCTTCGCGGCGGCGGCGATGGCCGCGTCCGCCCTGCTCGTCGGGACGGTGGCGCGGACGTAGCCGAGCTTGTCGTAACTGCGGCCCACCGAGCCGCCCTTGACGGCGTCCAGTTCCTCGGCGACCTGCTCGGTCTGGCCGGGAGCCGTCGCGATCATCATCGTGACGTTCTTGTCGCCGTCGGCCTTGGCGTCGGCGAGGAGGTCGGCGTCGTCCGAACCGAGTTTGGCGGTGGCGGACTTGGTGCCGGGATCGGCCGTGGGCACGTCCGAGTCCGCGGAGAAGGCCATGGGTATCGGCCCGGCCGCGGAGAGCGCGGCCACCAGGCCCGCTGCCATGGCCAGTCGGGCCACGCGTCTCGCGCCCGATATAGGTGCGCGCTGAGGTTCGGAGGTCATCTGCATCCCTTGTAGGTAAAGGAACGAGCGTGGAACGGCCGATTCCGGTGGTTCTTCCGGCGCCGGTCGCATCAGTCCGGAATGTGAACCCGGATGACCGCTCAGCTTTACCCAAGGGGCAGTTGTTTGGGGAGAGTTGACCAAGTGCGGATGGACGCATGGCGTACTTCCGCCATGCGTCATGCCGTCGATGACGGGCTATGAAGGGATATCCCGGACGGCTCGGATGTCTCTCTTTGTCGATTCAGCTCTCTTTTGTGCGCGCGTAGTGGCGGGACGCCTTCGCGCGGTTACCGCAGGCCGCCATCGAGCACCAGCGGCGGGTGCCGTTGCGCGAGGTGTCGAAGAAGTGCAGGACACAGGCCTCGTGGGCGCAGCGGCGGATGCGGTCCGGGGCGGCCCGGAGCAGTTCCAGGTAGTCGCGTGCGGCGAGCCAGGCCGGGCCCCAGGAGGGGTCGTCGAACTCCGGCGTCCCGCCCGGCCCTCGGTCCGTGAGGGTCAGCCGGACGCGTCCGTGCGCGAGGACGGCGTCGACGCGGGCGGCGGCCCCGGCCGGGAAGCGGAGGTCTCGTCCGTCCTCCTGGTCGTGGGGTGCGTCGACGGCGGCGCGCAGGGCGTCGCGGGCTTCGAGCGTGTGCCGCAGGACGGTGTCGTCGGCCGGGAAGTCCAAGTCGTTGCCGGCCAGCCACACCGCGAGGCCCTCGGTGTCGGCCAGCAGGTCCCGTACCGCGCCCTCCTGGACCCAGCGGGTGTTGAGCAGGTCGAGCGAGACCGGCTCGCCGGTGAGGGGGCGGGGATCGGGGCTGCTGGACACGGGGGTCTCCCTTCGCTGCTAACCGCTCAAGAGTAGGTCACCGGTTGACGCTCTCGATTCTAACCCTTAATGTCGTTTACAAGGGTTAGCTCTTCAATGGGGCGGCCACCGGCAGAAGGGCACCTGTCATGACGCTGCGCACCGGCCACGTCGGCCTGAACGTCACGGACCTCGACCGCTCGCTCGCCTTCTACCGCGACGTCCTCGGATTCGGGGTGCTCGGCGAGGGCAAGGACGGCGACGACGGGGAGCGGCGGTACGCGTTCCTCGGATCCCTGTCCGGCGACGGCCGCCCCGCGCTCACGCTCTGGCAGCAGGCGCGCGGCGCCCACGACACGGGCCTGGCGGGCCTGCACCACCTCGCCCTCGAAGCCGACTCCGTCGAGCAGGTCAGGGAGTACGAGAGCGCCCTGCGCGACTACGGCGTCACGTTCGCCTACGAAGGTGTCGTCGCCCACCGGGAGGGCGCGGCCTCGGGCGGCGTCTTCTTCCACGACCCGGACGGCACCCGCCTGGAGATCTTCGCGTTGAGCGGCGCCGAGGAGGCGCCGGCACCGAACGCGTCCGCACCGACCTGCGGTTTCTTCTAGTCACCCAGTCACCCAGTCACCTGGAGTCGTCATGACGTATCACTCCGGCTCGCGGACGATCCAGGACCGGGTGGGCGTCCGGGACCTCGCCGACCATGTGGGCCGGGCCGTCGGCCAGGGCATCCGGCCCGTCGCCGCCGCCTTCCTCGAACTCCAGCCCATGCTGATCGTCGGCGCGGCGGCCCCGGACGGCGGCACGCGACGGGAGGGCGAGGCCGGCCCGGCGGGCGGCGGCGCCGTGTGGGCCTCGCTGCTCACGGGCGAGCCGGGCTTCGTGCGGGCCACCGGCGCCCGGCAGATCTCGGTCGTGGGCGGCCTCCCGGCCGGCGACCCGCTCACCGCCGCGCTCGCCGAACCGGGCACCGCCGTCGGCACCATCGCGCTCGACCCGCGCACCCGTCGCCGTATGCGCCTGGACGGCCGGGTCCGGCCGACCCCGCGCGGTTTCGCCGTCGAGGCCGACCAGGTCTTCGCCAACTGCCCCAAGTACCTCCAGCAGCGGCAGACGTACGAGAGGGTGACCGGCCGTACGCCGGGCGTGCCCAGTCGCGGCACGGAACTCACCCCGTCGCAGCGGGAGTTCGTCGCGGCGGCCGACACCTTCTTCGTCGCCACGGTCCACCCGCACGGCGCCGACGCGAGCCACCGCGGCGGCAACCCCGGATTCGTGCGCGTCGACACCCCCCGCGAACTGAGCTGGCCCGACTACCCCGGGAACTCCATGTTCCTGACCCTCGGCAACCTCACCGCCGATCCGCGCGCCGGTCTGCTCTTCCTGGACTGGACCTCGGGGTCGGTGCTCCAGCTCACCGGCACGGCCCGCACCGAGTTCGCCCCCGACGGTGAACGGACCGTCCGCTTCACCCTCTCCGAGGCCGTCGAGACGCCCGGCGCCAGCCCGCTGCGCTGGTCCGCGCCCGCCTACTCGCCGGCGAATCCGTGAACGGGCGGAGGAATCCGCGAAGGGCCGGGCGCATCCCTGAACGGCCGGGCCGCGCACCCGGATCCACTTCCCCTACCCCGCAAAGTGAACACGGAGTGACCGTCCACCGGCCGTTCGGACAGGACTCCATGGACGCCCAGGGTGCGCGAAGATCGACGTACGGTGATCGGCGTCGCCCGTTGCTTCCCAGTTAACGCGCAGGTCATCCCCAATGCCAACGATCCAGTACGAGCGGGGAGTTCGCCGGTCGAGCGCCCCGCGGCCACTGTCGACGCGTTCGCACTCGGGGAGACCGCGCCATGCCGCGCATACGCTCTGTCGCCACCGCACCCGCCCTCAACCGCCGTACCCTGCTGGCCGCCACCGGAGCGGTGTCCCTCTCCGCGGGGATCGGTCTGGCCCTGCGCCCGCAGGCCCCCGCGCACGCGGCGACCGCCGCCCAGGCGCCCGTCGCCGACTCCGTCGCCCACGCCGAGGGCCGCCTGGCCACCGCCGGTCCGAAGGGGCCGGCCGCGCTCGCCCCGTACACCCGCGGCACGACGCTGGGCTCCGTGGCCACCCCGCGCTCCGGCTCGACCGGATACCGCCGGCTCGGTGACGGGGCCGGCTGGAAGCGCGTCGTGCGCGACGAACTGGCCGCCCCCAAGACGGGCCGGGCCGACCGGCGCACCGCGCTCGCCGCGTTCGTGCAGCTCACCGACCTGCACCTGATCGACGCCCAGCACCCGCTGCGCCTGGAGTACCTGCGCTCCCAGAACAAGAGCGCCTGGCGCCCGCAGGAGACGCTGACCGTCGCGGGGGCCGTCTCCCTCATCGAGCGGGTCAACTCCCTGCACGGAGCCCCCGCCACCGGAACCCCGCTGCACTTCGTCATGACCACAGGGGACAACACCGACAACAACTCCAAGACGGAGCTGGAGTGGTTCCTGAAGGTCATGAGCGGCGGTCGCATCACCCCCAACAGCGGCGACCCGCGGCACTACGAGGGCGTCCAGGCCAGCGGCCTGAAGACCTACTGGCAGCCCGACGCCGCCCTGCGCGACGCCGACAAGCAGCTCGGCTTCCCGCGCGTCCAGGGCTTCCTGGAGGCGGCGATCCGCGAGCTGCGCAGCCCCGGCCTGAAGCTGCCCTGGTACTCCACCGTCGGCAACCACGACGCACTGCCGCTCGGCTGCTACGGATCGCGCGGCGACTCCTACCTCACCGAGTTCGCCGTCGGCGGCAAGAAGCTGATGTCGCTGGGCTCGGCGGAGGCCGCCGCCCTGGCCAAGAGCATCAAGAACGGCAGCAGCCCGAAGGGCGCCGCGTTCCACGATCTGCTCATGGCGCACAGCCGCGAGATGCGCTCGGTCACGCCGGACGAGAAGCGCGCCCCGTTCACCCCCGCCGAGTACGTCAAGGCACACCTCGACCCCGCGTACACCGGACCGGGCCCGATCGGTCACGGCTACTCCTCCGCGAACCTGTCCGCGGGCACCCAGTACTACACGTTCCGGATCGCCGAGGACGTCATCGGCGTCAGCCTGGACACCACCGACCCCGGCGGTCACTACGAGGGTTCCATCGGCACGGCGCAACTGCGCTGGCTGGAGCGGACCCTGAGCGAGAACGCGGACTCCTACGTCATCGTCTTCAGCCACCACACCAGCAAGACGATGCGCAACACCCACCCCGACCCCGCCCACCCGGCCGAGCGGCGGCACGGCGGTGACGAGGTCGTCGCGCTGCTCGCCCGCTTCAGCAACACGCTGGCGTGGGTGAACGGACACACCCACAAGAACGAGATCATCCCGCACGCCGCCCCGGGCAACCGCTCCTTCTGGGAGGTCTGCACCGCCTCCCACGTCGACTTCCCCCAGCTCGCCCGGGTCATCGAGCTGGTGGACAACAAGGACGGCACGCTCTCGCTGTTCACCACCCTCATCGAGTCCGCGGCCCCGCACGCCACGGACTTCTCCGACCTCACCCAGACGGGCCTCGCGGCGCTGTACCGCGAGCTCTCCTTCAACGCCCCCGGAGCCCGCACCGACCTGTCGGGCACCTCCCGCGACCGCAACACCGAGCTGATCCTGAAGAAGGGCTAGCTCGCGGAGAGGAACCCGCCCCGGGGTCTGACCGGAACCCCGGCCGCGGGCCCCTCCCGGAGCCTGTCCGACCGGCTCTAGCCGGCGACTCTCGCGGCGAAGGTCACGTCCGCCGTCTCGACGGTGTCCCCGCGCCGGCCGGGCGCGCGCTGCTCCCTCCAGTACAGGTTGGTGTGGGCGACGACGTCGGCCGGGGCGGGAGCGCCGTACGCGGTGAGGTCCTCCGTGGTGTGGGCGTCGCCGACCAGCGTGACGTCGTACCCCCGGGTGAAGGCGCTGTGGAGTGTGGAGCGGACACACATGTCGGTCTGGGCGCCGGTGACCACGACATGGCCGACGGCACGCTCGGCGAGCAGGTCCTCCAGGTCGGTGGCCTCGAACGAGTCGCCCCAGTTCTTGTGGACGACGGGCTCCGCCTCCTCGCGGACCAGTTCCGGCACGTACTGCCAGGATTCGCTGCCGTACTTCATCTGACCGTCGGAGTGCTGCACCCAGATCACCGGCACCGCCTCGGCGCGGGCCCTGGCGACGAGCTTTTCGATGTTCGCGATCACGCCCGCGAGGTCGTGGGCGCCGTCCACCGCTCCGTGCTGCATGTCGATCACCAGCAGCGCCGTGTTCGGGCGGTCGGGCAGGGTCGTCATCACACTCTCCTGTCGTTGGTCCGGCTCGTCACGGCAGAAGCGTCCGGCCGGGAAGCCCCTGCCCGCCCCACAGTAGATGCGGGCACTGACAACGCCACCGGAACCCGGGAGGAGGCCCGCGAGAACGACTCGTGGGCCCCCTCCCTCCCCTCCGGGCGCGGCCCTGTCCGTCACGACCTGGGCAGCACCACGACATAAGCGGCCGGATCGCGGTCGTTCGCGGCCATGAGCGCGGTCCGTACGACCGCCGCCTGCTGTTCCATCGCGTCCCTGAGCCTTCGCGGGGTGATGTGGACGACGGTGACGCCCAGCCGCTCCAGATGCTCGCGCCTGCGGGTCCGCTCGCAGGCCCGGGCGTCGTCCGCCTCCTGGAGCGGGCTCCGCGTCTCCAGCTCGACCGCCACCGCCTGCTCGGGCCAGTAGGCGTCGAGCGTGCCGAGGTGGGGGCCTCCGGGCAGCCGCAGGTCGACGTTCCAGACCGGGTCGGGCAGGCCGTGCTCGAAGACCATCCGGTACAGACGGTTCTCCGCGATCGCCCTGCCCTCCGCCACCAGCGAGTCCACGGCGTCCACCACGTGCGGGCGGTCGAGCAGCCGGGCCGCCGTCAGCTCCTCCACCACCGAGCGGGGTTCGCAGTAGCCGCGGCGCACCGCCTCCGTCAGCAGCGCGCGCACGGCCTCCGCGTCGGTCAGCCCGGCGACCGCGTCGGCCAGCGCGCGGGGGACGGCGGCGACCGGGACCCCGGCCACGTACGCGGGCGCCGGCAGCACGGTCGTCCGCACGATGCGGACGCAGCCTGCCGAGCGCAGCCGGCGCAGCCGGGGGACGAGCACGTCGATGGTGTCGAGGGAGGACAGCGGCGGAGCGCAGGAGAAGCCGTGCAGGGCCAGCGCGGCCAGGCCGGTGATCAGCGCGTCCGCGACGGGCCGGTCGTCGCGCGGTTCCGCGGAGCGGGGCTGGGCCGGGATGCGGGGTGCCGTGCGGGCGGAGGGGGGCCGGGCCGTGTAGAGCAGCGCCGCGTGCAGCCGCTCCTCGGGCGTGGGCGGCCCTGGACGCAGCAGGAAGACGCCGGGAAGGATCCGCTGCCAGGGTCCGCCGGGCCGGCACCGCTCGTTGGCGTCCGCGGCGGTCACGCCGCGGACGCGCAACTGGGCGGCGGTCAGGACCCGCTCCCGTACGGGGGACGAGGTGCGGAGGGTGCGGGGGGAGATGGGGGCGCTGTGACTCATGGTCCGGGGTTTTCCGCCGGGAAGCCGACTTCTAACGGCTGTTACCCGTCCGTCGGCGAATCGGGACAACCTCTCCCGAAAGCACGCGCGTTCGACCGGAGAACGGTGCTGGTCCGCGTGCGTGTTCATAGGGGTTACGGGTGTGAATACCTCCATTTTGTAACCAGTGCGCGCATCGGATCAGTCGACGAATGCGCGCATCGGATGAGTCGATCAGTGCGGGCATCCGATCAGTCGACCAATGGGCGGATCGGATCAACCGGCCGATGCGTGGATCGGATCAACCGGCCGATCCTGGATCGGATCAGCGCACCGGAGACCCCACCGGCTCCCGACACCGCGGGCGTGGCGGCGGCCCCGGTCCGCCGGAGACGCCGTCGCCCGGCCCGGCCCGGCCCGGCTCACGGGAGAGGGCACCGACGCCCGTGGCGCCGGTGCCCTCTCCCTCCGGGTCCGCTCAGGACGGGTGATCAGCCCGCGGCGGCGATGTCACAGGCCTGCCCCCGCAGCGCCCGCGCCAGATCGTCGCGCGACTCCAGCACCAGCCGCCGCAGCGCCGGCGGCGCGTCCTCGTGCGCCGCGAGCCACGCGTCCGTCGCGGCCAGGGTCTCCGGGGAGTCCTGGAGCGAGGGGAACAGGCCCCTGACCACGTCCATGCCGATCTGGATGGAACGCTCCGCCCAGACGCGCTCGATGGCGGCGAAGTACTTCGCGGTGTACGGCTCCAGCAGGTCGCGCCGGGACGGCTGGCCGAAGCCGGAGATCGTCGCCTCGACGAGGGCGTTGGACAGCGCGTCGGACTCCACGACGGCCGCCCAGGCCTGCGCCTTGACCGCGGCCGAGGGCCGGGCGGCCAGACAGCGGACCTGGTGCCGCTTGCCGGACGCAGTGTCGTCACGGGCGAGTTCGGCGGCGAGGACGGACTCGTCGGCCGCGCCCCGGGCGGCCAGCGGTTCCAGGAACGCCCAGCGCAGCTCCTGGTCGACCTCCAGGCCGTCGATCTTCGCCGTCCCGTCCAGCAGACCCTGGAGGAGCTGGAGATCGGCCTCGCCGGAGGCGACGGTGGCGAAGAAGCGGGCCCAGGCGAGCTGGTGCTCGCCGCCCGGCTCGGCGAGGCGCAGTTCCGCCAGCGCCCCCTCGGCCAGCAGCGCTCCGCCCTCCTCGCGCCAGTCGGGCGCCGCGTAGTTCACGAGCGCGGAGTTCGTCCAGGCCTGCAGCATCTGCAGGACGCCGATGTCGGACTCGCGGCCCGCGAAACGCAGCACCAGGGCGATGAAGTCCCGGGCGGGCACGATCGCGTCGCGCGTGAGATTCCACAGCGCCGACCAGCACAGCGCCCGCGCGAGCGGGTCGGTGATCTCGCCGAGCGCGTCGCGCAGCGTGGCCAGCGAACCCTCGTCGAAGCGGATCTTGCAGTACGTGAGGTCGTCGTCGTTGACGAGGACGAGCGCCGGTGCCTCCGCTCCCGCCAGCTCGGAGATGACCGTGCGCGGCCCGTCGATGTCCACCTCGGCGCGCGCGTACCGCACGAGCGGGCCGTCGCCGTCCGCACGGTGGTACAGGCCCACGGCCACCCGGTGCGGGCGCAGTTCGGGGTGCGACTCCGGCGCCTCCTGGAGCACCGCGAGCTCGGCGATCCGTCCCTCCGCGCTCAGGATCACCTGCGGGGTGAGGGAGTTGACGCCCGCGGTCTGGAGCCAGGACCGGGACCAGGAGGTCATGTCCCGTCCGCTCGTCTCCTCCAGGGCCGACAGCAGATCGCCGAGGCGGGTGTTCCCGTACGCGTTCCGCTTGAAGTAGCGGCGGGCGCCCTCCAGGAAGGCGTCCTGCCCGGCGTACGCCACCAGCTGCTTGAGGACGGACGCGCCCTTGGCGTAGGTGATGCCGTCGAAGTTGAGCTTGGCGTCCTGCAGGTCACGGATGTCGGCCGTGATCGGGTGGGTGGACGGGAGCTGGTCCGCGCGGTAGGCCCAGGCCTTGCGGCGGTTGGCGAACGTGATCCAGGCGTCGGTGAAGCGGGTCGCGCCGACGTTCGCGAACGTGCCCATGAAGTCGGCGAAGGACTCCTTCAGCCACAGGTCGTCCCACCAGACCATGGTGACGAGGTCGCCGAACCACATGTGCGCCATCTCGTGCAGGATGACGTTCGCCCGCGCCTCGTACGACGCCTGCGTCACCTTCCCGCGGAAGATGTACTCCTCACGGAAGGTGACGAGCCCCGGGTTCTCCATCGCGCCGAGGTTGTACTCGGGCACGAACGCCTGGTCGTACTTCCCGAAGGGGTACGGGTAGTCGAAGTGGTCGTGGAAGAAGTCCAGGCCCTGCTTGGTCACCAGGAACACGTCGTCGGCGTCGAAGTACGGGGCCAGGCCCTTGCGGCACATCGCGCCGAGCGGGATCTCCAGCGTCGTACCGTCGTCGAAGGTGCGCGCGTAGGAGTCCGTCACATAGTGGTACGGGCCCGCCACGACCGCGGTGATGTACGTCGAGATCGGCTTGGTCTCGGCGAACTTCCACACGCCGTCGACGAGTTCGCCGGCGCCGTTGCTCCAGGCGGTCCAGCCCTCCGGAGCCCGCACCTCGAAGCGGAACGGCGCCTTGAGGTCCGGCTGCTCGAAGTTCGCGAAGACGCGCCGCGAGTCGGCGGGCTCGTACTGCGTGTACAGGTACACCTCGCCGTCCTCGGGGTCGACGAAGCGGTGCATGCCCTCGCCGGTCCGGGAGTAGGCGCACAGGGCGTCCACGACGAGCTCGTTCTCCGCCGCCAGGTCCTCCAGGCGGATCCGGGAGCCGTCGAACACCTCACCCGGGTCCAGGTCCCGCCCGTTGAGGGAGACGGCCGTCACACCCGGCGCGATCAGGTCCGCGAAGCTCGCGGCGCCCGGCTCGGCGCAGCGGAAGCGGAGCGTGGTGACCGAACGGAAGGTGCGGGGTTCCCCGGCCGCTCCGCCGGGCTCCGTCTCCCCGACGGCCGAGCGCAGGTCGAGGAAGACGTCGTAGCTGTCGACGGACAGCAGCGCCGCCCGCTCCTGGGCCTCGTCGCGGGACAGATTCTCACCGGGCACGGCGGCACTCCCTCATGGCGTCATAGACATGTGCGAACAGGGCCGATCCTGCCATGTGCTCCTTACGGTGGGCAGCGCGGCGACGGCGACACAGGGGAATCCCCATGGCGACCCTGGAATCGCACGGATGCGCGGGAATGGTGCGGACGCGTGCCGGTGTTGCCACGGGAAACACCGCGTTCCGAGGAGAGCCATGCCCGAGCAGACCGCTCAGACCAGTTCCGGCAAGACCCCCGTCGACTTCTGGTTCGACCCGCTGTGCCCCTGGGCCTGGATGACCTCGCGATGGGTGCTGGAAGTGGAGAAGGTCCGCGACATCGAGGTCCGCTGGCACATCATGAGCCTCGCCGTACTGAACGAGCCCAAGCTCGACGAGCTTCCCGACCAGTACCGCGAGATGCTCGCGACGACGGCGTGGCAGTCCGTCCGGGTGGTCACCGCCGCCTGGCAGAAGCACGGCGACGACGTCCTCGGCCCGCTGTACACCGCGCTCGGCACCCGCTTCCACAACGACGGCGCGGGCCCGACCAAGGAGGCGATAGCCGGCGCCCTCGAAGAGGTGGGACTGCCCGCCGACCTGATCGACTACGCCGACCAGGAGAACTTCGAGTTCGACGCCGAACTGCGCGCCTCCCACAAGGAGGGCATCGACAAGGTCGGCCAGGACGTCGGCACCCCCGTCATCGCGGTCCCCGGCGCCGACGGCGAGCAGATCGCCTTCTTCGGCCCGGTCGTCACCCCCGCCCCCAAGGGCGAGGAGGCCGCCAAGCTCTGGGACGGCACGCTCATGGTCGCCTCGGTGCCGGGCTTCTACGAGATCAAGCGCACGCGTACGGCGGGACCGGACTTCAGCAACCTGTAGTCCACGCGGACCCCGGCGCGCCGGCCCGTTCCGCGCGCCGGGCCCGCGCGCCGGGCGCTTCTTACCCGGCCCCGTACCGGACCCGTCGTGGCGCGCCCGCGGGCCCGGCCCGACCTGGATACTGCGGCCTCATGAGTACTACGAGCCGCAGTACCGCCCTCCTCCTGGCCCGGCACGGGCAGACCGTCTGGCACGCGGAGAACCGCTACGCCGGAGTGAGCGACGTCCACCTCACCGAGGAGGGCCGCGCCGAGGCCGAGACCCTCGGCCGCTGGGCCGCCGCGCACCCCGTCGACGCGATCTGGACCTCGACCCTGTCCCGCGCCGTCGCCACCGCCGAGCCCGCGTGCCGGGCCCTCGGGCTGGTCGCCCGGCGTGAACCCGCCCTGCGCGAGTGCGACTTCGGGGTGCTGGAGGGCCGCACGCTCGCCGAGTTCGAGCGGGAGAACCCGGTCCGGGCCAAGGCGTTCCGCGCCGATCCGGTGTCCTACCCGTTCCCCGAGGCGGAGGATCCGCGCACGGCGGCGGCCCGGGGAACCCGCGCCCTGCGCCGCATCGCCGAGGCCCACCCGGGCGAACGCGTCCTGGTCGTCGCCCACAACACCCTGCTGCGGCTGGTGCTGTGCACCGCGCTGTCCATCCCGCTGGGCGAGTACCGCCGTGTCCTGCCGGCCCTGCGCAACGCGGCGATCAGCGAACTCCGGGTGGAGGACGGGACCGTGGCCCTGCTCTCGCTCAACGTGCCGTGCGGGCCGTGACGGAGGGCCCCCGCGAGGGGGATCCTCGCGGGGGCCTTCCCGTCGTCCGTCGTCCGTCGTTCGTCGTCCGTCGTCCGTCGTTCCTCGTCCGCCGTCCGTCACCCGAGCCGGTACGGCGTCACGAGGCCACCGGCGTGTAGTGCGAGGCGTCTCCCTCGATCGAACGGCTCTCCTTCCCCTCGACGCCGACCGGCACGTCACCGGCGACCGTCACCCGGTGCAGCCGCCGCGGCAGGCCGTCGTAGTTGTCGATCGCGTAGTGCTGGGTGATGCGGTTGTCGAACAGGACGAGCTGGTTGGGAGACCAGCGCCAGCGCAGGACGTTCTCGGGCCGTGTCACGTACGCCTGGAGCAGGTCGAGGATCTTGCGGGACTCGGACACCGACAGACCGACGATCCGCTGTGCGAACCCGCCGATGAACAGGCCGCGTTCACCGGTCAGCGGGTGCACCCGGACGACCGGGTGAGCGGTGCGGAACGTGATGGACGTGAACTGCGCGCGCTGCGCGGCCTGTTCCTCGTCGATGCTCTCGTCCGGCACCGCGTAGTCGTAGTCGTTGGTGTGCTCGGCCCACAGGGTGTCGGCGAACGCGCGGAGCGGTTCGGGCAGATCCCGGTAGGCGGCCGCGGAGTTGGCGATCAGCGTCTCGCCGCCGTACGGCGGCACGGTGATGCTGCGCAGGGTGCTGGCCTGCGGCGGGTTGACCACGAAGGTCACGTCGGTGTGCCAGTGGTTGGCGCGGCCCCGCTCGCTGTCGACGGGCAGTACGTTCGGGGCGCCGTCCACGGCGGGAACGGTGGGGTGCGCCGTGGTGAGGTCGCCGAAGTGGCGGGCGAAGGCCTGCTGGCCCTCGTCGTCCAGGTCGACGTCGTCGAAGACCAGCGCCTTGTGCTCGTTGAGGGCGGTGCGCAGGGCGGCGGCGGTGATGTCGTCCAGGGGCTTGGAGATGTCGACGCCCAGGACGCGGGCACCGATGTGCGCGGTGACCTTCTGGATCTCGATGTCCGACATGGGTACGGGTCCTTTCGGTTCTAAATGCGGCGTTCTGGAATGCACGTTCGGAGGTTCGGAGGCCGGGCGTTCGGAGGCCGGAGGTTCGGACATCCGGCGGCTCGGGGGTGGACGGTCCTGGCGGTGCGAGCCGGTTCAGGAGAGGGCGGACGCGGCCGCCGGTGCGGGTGCCGGTGCCGCCGCCGGGAGCGTGGCCGCCGTCGCCGTCGCGGCCGCCGCCGTGTACCGGTTGGCCGGGCGCGGAAGCCCGTAGCGCTCCCGCAGGGTCTGCCGGGGCCCGTACTCACGACGGAGCAGACCCCGCTCGCGCAGGATCGGCACCACGTGGTCGACGAACAGGTCGAGGCCGGACGGCAGCACGGCGGGCATGATGTTGAAGCCGTCGGCGGCGCCGCCGCGGAACCACTCCTCGATCGTGTCGGCGACCTGCTCGGGCGTCCCGGCGAAGGTCAGATGACCCCGCCCGCCGCCGAGCCGGCCGATCAGCTCGCGGACGGTGAGCCGCTCGCGCCGGGCGAGCTCCACGACGAGGGTGTAGCGGCTCTTGGCCCCCTCGATCGCGCTCTCCGGAGGCAGATCGTCGGGCAGCGGCGCGTCGAGGCCGAGCGTGCCGGGCTCCAGGCGCAGCAGACGCTCCAGGTGGCTCACGCCGTGCTCGTACACGATGTGGTCCTCCAGGACGCGCTCGTGGGCGCGCGCCTCCGCCTCGGTCGAGCCGATGACCGGGACGATGCCGGGCAGGACCTTGACGTGGTCCGGGTTCCGGCCGGCCCGCTCGGTACGGGACCTGAGGTCGGCGTAGAAGTCCTGGGCGTCCGCGAGGGTCTGCTGGGCGGTGAACACCGCCTCCGCGTACCGGGCCGCGAAGTGCTTGCCGTCCTGCGAGGAGCCCGCCTGCACGAGAAGCGGGTGACCCTGGGGTGTGCGGGGCACGTTGAGGGCGCCCTCCACACTGAAGTACGTGCCCCTGTGGCGCGCGGGATGGATCTTGCCGGGGTCGCCCCAGACGCCCGCCGCCTTGTCGGCGACGACGAGGTCGTCCTCCCAGCTGTCCCAGAGCTTGAGCGCCACGTCCAGGAACTCTGCGGCGCGGCGGTAGCGGGTGGCGTGGGCAGGCTCGTCGTCCAGGCCGAAGTTGCGGGCGGCCTCCGCGCCCGCGGTGGTCACGATGTTCCAGCCCGCGCGGCCGCCGCTGATGTGGTCGAGGGAGGCGAGTCTGCGGGCCAGGTTGTAGGGGGAGTTGTAGGACGTGGAAGCCGTCGCGATCAGGCCGATGTGCTCGGTCGCGGTCGCCAGCGCGGTGAGCAGGGTGATGGGTTCGAGCGCGCCGGAGGGGCGCTGGCCCACGCTGTTGAACAGGACCGGGCCGTCGGCGAGGAAGAGGGAGTCGAAGGTGCCGCGTTCGGCGATCCGCGCGAGCCGCACGTAGTGGGCCGTGTCGACGTGGGCGTACGGGTCGCTCTCCGGGAGCCGCCAGGAGGCCTCGTGGTGACCGGTGCTCATCAGGAAGGCGTTGAGATGGAGCCGGCGCGGGCTGGTCACAGGTGCTTCTCCTTCTGGTGCGCGGACGCGTCCGGCCCGGCCGCGCCGTTGTCCGGCGCTCCTGTCAGGTCCTCGGTCACCCCGAGGGCGTTCAGCAGCCGCTCGCGGTACTCGCCGAGCAGGGGATCGCGGTACGAGCGGGGGTGCGGACGGTCGATGGTCAGATCGACGCCGATACGGCCGTGGTCGAGCACGAGCACCCGGTCGGCGAGCACGATCGCCTCGTCCACGTCGTGCGTCACGAGCAGCACGGACGGCCGGTGGCGCTCCCACAGTTCGCGCAGCAGCACATGCATGCGGATCCGGGTGAGCGCGTCCAGCGCCCCGAACGGCTCGTCTGCCAGAAGCAATTCGGGTTCGCGGACGAGGGAGCGGGCCAGGGCGGCGCGTTGTGCCTCACCGCCGGACAGCTCGTTGGGCCAGGCCCGTTCACGCCCCGCGAGTCCCACCTCGGCCAGGGCCGAGCGGCCCCTCTCCGCCGCCTCCCGGCCGTCCGCGCCCAGCAGGACGTTGTCGAGGACGCGGCGCCACGGCAGCAGCCGCGAGTCCTGGAAGACGACCGACACCCTTTCCGGGGCGGCGAGTTCCCCGCTCCCGGCGACGCCGTGATCGAGGCCGGCGATGGCGCGCAGCAGGGTGCTCTTGCCGGAGCCGCTGTGGCCCAGCAGGGCGGTGAACTGGCCCGCGGGGAGGTCCAGGTCGATTCCGTCGAGCACCGTGCGGCCCTCGAACGACCGAGTGAGGCCGCGCAGTCGGACCGTGTGGGGGCGGGTCAGCTGCTGAGCGTGCGTCGCCATGACAGCACCTTTCGTTCGACGAGACGAACCGCGCTGTCGGAGACGAGCCCGAAGATGCCGTAGATCAGCAGGCCGACGAGGATGATGTCGGTCCGGCCGTAGTTCTGGGCCTGGAACATCATGTAGCCGAGGCCGCTGGTGGCGTTGATCTGCTCCAGGACGACCAGGGAGAGCCAGGAGCCGGTCACGCCGAGCCGCAGCCCGACGAAGAAGCCGGGCAGCGCGCCGGGGATCACGATCTCCCGGATGAAGCGGAGCCTCGACAGCCCCTGTACCTCGGCGAGTTCCACGAACCGGTGGTCGATGCCGGACAGTGCGGAGTGCAGGTTCAGATAGATCGGGATGTAGACGACGATGGCGATGATCGCGATCTTGAAGGTCTCGCCGATGCCCAGCCAGAGGATGAACAGCGGGATCAGACCGAGGGTCGGGATCGCCCGGTTGAGCTGCACGGTCCCGTCGATCAGCGCCTCGCCGACGCGGCTGAGCCCGGAGGCGAGGGCGAGGAGGACGCCGGCGGTCAGGCCGAACGCGAAGCCGTACGCCGCGCGTTCCAGGGAGGTGAGCACGTCGGTGGGCAAGGTGCCGTCGGTCCACAGGTGACCGGTGGTCCGCAGCACCGTCCAGGGCGCGGGGATCGCGCCGGGATCGAGCTGTCCGGCGGCGGACGCGGCGGCCCACAGGGCGAGGAACAGCGCCGGACCGATGAGCCGGGAGGCGGGCAGCCGCTTGCCGGGCGCCAGCCCCCGGCGCCGGGCACGGGGAGCCCGCCCGAACCACCGGCCGCCGGGCCCGGCACCCTTCGTGCTCGTGGCCGTGCCCGAGGCGTCCGCGACCGCGGACGAGGTCAGGCCCGTGGCCTCGGCGGGTGCCGTGGCCGGGTCGGTGGACCCGCTCCCCGGTGCGACCGGAGCCGTGGCCCCGGGTGCGGTCGCGGCCGGGCCGGCGGTCTCGGTGTCCGCCGTGGCCGGGTGGGTGGTCCGGGTCCCGGGTGTGGTCGGGATTGTGATCCCGTTCGCGGGTGTGGCGGCAGCCGCGGTTCCGGTTCCGGGCCCGGGTGAGGTCGAGGCCGGACCGGCGGTCTCGGTGCCTGCCGTGGCCGGGTGGGTGGTCCGGGATCCGGGTGTGGCCGGGGTTGTGGTCCCGTTCGCTGGTGTGGCGGCAGCCGCGGTTCCGTTCCCGGGGGCCGTCGGGGCCGCGGGCTCTGTCCCCGGTGCGGCCGGAGCCGTGGTCGTGGTCCTTGTCGTCATGGCCGTCACTTCCGGTATTCCGCGGGGACGGCCCTGGCCGCGATGGCCTCGAAGCGCCGGTCGAAGAGCGAGCCGACCTTGAAACCCTTCACGAAGCCGCCCTCCGCCAGCAGATCGGCGGTCTCCTGCTCCCACTTGACGGCCTCGTCCCAGTTCGGCGGGAACAGCGGCTTGTTGGCCAGGGCGGTGATCGCCTGCGCCTGCGCGAGGGTCAGGTTCTGCGTCTTGACGTAGAACTCCTCGTTCCAGGCGTCGGGGTGCTCGTACGCCCACACCTGGCCCTTCGCCCAGCGCGGGATGTACGCGGCGACCGCGGCCGCCTTGGCCCTGTCGGCCAGTACCGACGTCGGCGCCCAGAGCAGATTGAGCAGGTCCACCACGTCGGTGGTGATGGTGTGGGCACCCTTGGGCCCGTACTGCTTGAGATAGGCCGGCGCCTGGCTGTTCGCGAGCGGGGCGATGTCCACCTGGCCCGCCTGGAGCGCCGTGAGGAACTGATTGCTGGTCAGCGGTACGAGGTTCACGTCGTCGTAGGCGATGCCGGCCTGCTTCAGGGCCCGCAGCAGGACGACTCCCTGCGCCTGTCCCTGGGAGAAGGCCAGCTTCCTGCCCTTGAAGTCCTGGACGTCCTTGATGTCGCTGCCGGGCTTCGTGGCGAACAGGTAGTTGGGCTTGCGGGTGATGTTGATCGCGACGATCTTCGCGTCGAATCCCTGGAAGTGCGCCTGGATCGGCGGGATGCCCGCGTTGTTGCCGACGTCCAGGGACTTGGCGCGGAAGGCGTTGATGACATCGGGTCCTGCGCCGATGTTCACCCAGTCGGAGACGGTGAACGGCAGACCGGCCAGCCCCGCCAGCTTGAACTGGAGTTCCTGGACGCCCTGGTAGGAGGCGATCTTGAGCTCGGTGCCCTTCGGGACCTTGTCGGACAGCGGCGCCGACAGATCCCCCTGGGACCGGCTGCCGGCCGCGCTCGCACCGGCGCAGCCGCTCAGCCCGGCGGCGGCCGCGACACCGGCGAGGGAGGACAGGAACACGCGCCGGTCGACACCGGACGTGGACAGGGGAGAGGAGGAACGCGTTGACCGTGCGGACAGTGGTGGCATGGAAGGACTCCGGGGATTCCAAGTGGCGGGAGGGCGCGCCGGGTTCCGGGCAGGGCGAAGCCGGAGGGGACGCGGGCGCGCCGGAGGGACACACGCCGGTGGCGTGCTTGAAGAGACGGGCGACCAGGGATGACGACGGCCGGACGGCCCGCGCCGCGAAGGGCGTCGGCCGGCCGGTCCCGCGTACGGCGGTGTGACGCGTGAGGGGCGTGACGGCGGCCGGGTGCCCCTCGGGCGGCGCCGCCGGGCGAACCCCGTCCGCCGGCGGATCGGCCGGAGAAGGGCCCGCCCGGCCGGCGGACCGGCGTGTCAGCGGACCGGCGCGTCAGCGGATCGGCGTCTCAAAGGATTCGGTGACACGGTGCCGGTGACGATGGGGCCGGCGGCGACCGGTCAGCGACAGGAGGTCAGCAACAACGTGTGCGTGCGACCCGCATCAGGTCGACCACACGGCACTTGGTGAGCGGAACCTGCACCCGCGCGCTGCTCATGCCCTCGATGCTCCTGTCCGGGAACGAGCCCTGTCAACATTCCGACTTTCTGAATTAAATGACTGCCGGTGAGCGGCCCGGGGAACCCAGCGGGTCGCGGTACAGGACGTCGAGCACGACCGATCCGCCCGCCACGGCGAGCACCGAATCGGGGAAGCTCGTGGGGACGACGGCGGACGCCCGCTCCGGTCCCACCGCCTCGCGCAGCGCCCCCAGGCAGTCCTCCCGGTGGATGGCGCCTATCTCGGTGACGACGACCGTCTCCGGGTTGAGCACGTCGAGCAGCAGCGCCGCCGCCCGCCCCACCATCCGGGACCGCTCCGTCAGCAGCCGCACGGCCACCGGGTCGCCGGCGGCCGCCGCGGACACCACGTGCATCGGGTTCGAGCCGTCCGTGACACCGAGTTCCCGCGCCCGCCGGCTCAGCGTCCGTTCACTGAGCTCGGCCTGGAGGCACCCCGTCCGGCCGCAGTCGCACCGCTCCGACCCGCCGGTCAGGGGCAGATGGGCGATCGCACCGGCCTGTGAGCGGGGCCCGTGGTGCACCTGGTCGTGGGTGGCGAAGGCGGCGTCCACCACATTGCCGGCGAACAGATGCAGCACGCTCCGGCTGCCCCTGGCCCGCCCGAACAGCCGCTCACCGTTGACCAGCGCCCGCGCGTGGCCGTCCACATGGACCGGCAGTCCCGTGCGCGCGCCGACGGCCTCACGGACGGCCACGTCGCGCCAGCCCAGCAGCGGGTGCTCCACGATCGTGCCGGACTCGGCGTCCACCCAGCCACCGGCCGCCACACCGATGCCGAGAGCGGTACGGCCGGGGACACCGGCGAGAAGCGCGGTGATCGCGTCGGCGGCGTTCGCGAGCACCGGGCCCGGCTCGGTGCGGTCGTGCCGAAGCCGCCTCTCGGCGAGAACCCGTCCGCGCAGGTCGAGCAGTGCGACGGTCGTGTACGGCACGGCCACGTGCACCCCGCCGACCACGAACCGGGAGCGGTCCAGGTCGACCGGGAGATGTGGCCGCCCGACCCCGCCCGACCGGTGGGGTGCGGCGGCCTCCCGGATCAGGCCCCGCTCGGTGAAGCGGGCGCAGTAGTCGGTCACCGACGCCGGGGACAGGCCGGTCAGCCGCGAGATGGTGCTGCGGGCGACCGGCCCGTGCTCCAGCACCGACCGCAGGATCACGCTGGCGCTCGCCCGGCGCCGGTCGAGAACGGGGGAGGGAAGGGACAGGGAAGGGGGTGCCACCGTACTGGCCATGGAGTTCATCCTCGGGAGCTGGTCCGGCCGAGCGCCGTCACGTACGCCACGCCGCAGCGGGTGCGACAGGGCCTGGTGTGGTCCGCTGTGGTCTCGTCCCGGCGGGCCGGATCCGCTCCGCCCCGCCTCAGGAGGGCCGGCGACAGGTGGCCGTGCCCTGGCGTCGCAGGTCGACATAGCGACGCGACGAGAAGTTCAGGGCCTGGGGAACCATGGGGTGAAGGGTAGGGGCTGGCCGGGGGGACCTGCCAGATGCGCCCACGGACCGGACACCGGGTCCGCCCGGCGGGGAAACGCCCGGCGGAGTCTTTGGTGAGTCTCCACAGTCCCGGCCCCGAAGTCTCCCGTAGCGAAAACGACTTCACCTCAGTGACCAGCATCACCTTCGGGCGGGTGTACCAGGCACTCTTTGTAAGGAGCCCACCAAGCCGTTGATCCGCGCTTTGTCGAGCGCTGACGGTGATCACCCGCGGGCCGCTGGGATAGCGTCGCCGTGTTCCGACCTTGTCCTCCCCCGGGCTCTCCATGGGCCGAGGGGGCAACCCCTGTTCGCCGGAGTCCTCATGAGCACCGCTGTCGCCACGCCCTCCCGCCCCGGCGAGGTCCTCGCCGACCTTCTCCCGGCCTCCCGCGTCCGTGACGCCGCCCTCGTGCTCGGCGGTGCCGCGCTCACCGGTCTCGCCGCCCAGATCTCGCTGCCCGTCCCGGGTTCCCCGGTGCCGGTGACCGGCCAGACCTTCGCCGCGCTGCTCGTCGGCACGGCGCTCGGCGCCCGCCGCGGCTTCCTGTCGCTCGCGGTGTACGCGCTCGTGGGCATGGCCGGCGTCCCGTGGTTCGCGCAGGGCAGCTCCGGCGCCTCGGCCCCGTCCTTCGGCTACATCCTCGGCATGCTGCTCGCCTCGACCGTCGTGGGTGCCCTGGCCCGCCGCGGCGCCGACCGCTCCGTGCTGCGCATGGCGGGCACGATGCTGCTCGGCGAGGCGATCATCTACGCGATCGGCGTCCCCTACCTGGCCCTGGCCACCGGCATGTCGGCGAGCGCGGCCGTCGCGGCGGGCCTCACCCCGTTCCTGATCGGCGACGCCCTCAAGGCCGCCCTGGCGATGGGCATCCTGCCCACCGCGTGGAAGCTCGTCGACAAGAAGTGACGTCCACGCCGTCGAGGCGATGACGTCGAGGCCCGCCGGGTCGGTTTCCGACCGCACCCGGCGGGCCTTCGCGTGTTCCGGGCCGGGACCGTGCCCGGCGCTCAGTGTTCCCGTCGCGGCCTGCGGCCGGCCCACCACAGCCCCGCCGCGCCGGCCGACATCAGCGCCGCGCCCGCGAGGCCGAGCGGCACGGCACCGGCTCCGGGCCCGGTCTTCGGCAGTTCGTCGCCGCCCGGTGCCACCGGCTTGTTGTCGGTGCCCAGCAGCAGCGGGGTCGCCGGGGCGTTCGGGGACGGGTTCGTCGTACCGAACGGGACCGGGCCCTGCTGCCAGTACGTCTTCTTCCCGTCGCGGGTCTGGACCGGAAGGCAGATCTTGCCCGTCCGGCTCGGATCGAACGTCGCCTCGACGTCGTACGATTTCGATTCACCGGCCGCGAGATTCCCCGTGGAACAGATGAAACCGCTGTTCGAACCCGCGGGGAGATTCTTTTCGGCCATGGCGGTGCAGCCTTCGACGTTCTTGACCTTCAGGCCGTCGAATCCGACCACCAGCAGCCTGATATCGCCGCTCTCCTTGTTTCCCTCGTTCTTCACCGTGGCGGAAAAGGCCGTCTTTTGAGTACTGTTGTCGACCGAGATCTTCTCCGGCAGCAGCGTGGTCACCTTCACGCCCGCCGGGGCTTCGTCCACCGCCTTTCCGCCCTTGCCGCTCCCCGGCCCCTGGTCGTCCGCGACGGCGGAGTAGGAAAGGATCATCACGGTCGAGAAACATGCCGTGAGCAGGGATCCCGTAATGGTGGTCGCCCGACGAGAACTCATGTTCGCCCCCTTGGCTGCGCCTGAATTCGCAGTACTTGAAGAGGTACCACAAGATTTCTCCGCACTATGCTGGTACGGCCTGAAGCGTGACCATTGTGGCTCTGTTGTGACGGGCGATCGTGGCTGATGGTGAGGGGGGTGCGGAAAATGTCGGCGAACGTACAGGGTGGTGTTCCGGGATTATTGGTGACCGGACGTTATCGGCTGGTCGAGAGTATTGGGCAGGGGGGAATGGGGCGGGTGTGGCGAGCCGCCGACGAAATGCTCGACCGGCAGGTCGCGGTCAAGGAAATGCGCATGGACGGATTCGATCCCGAGGACACCGGGACCCGCCGGGAACGCACCCTGCGCGAAGCGAGGGCGACGGCCCGGATCGACCATCCCGGCGTCGTCCGCGTCTACGACGTCGTGGACGCAGGCGAGCGGCTGTGGATCGTCATGGAACTCGTCGCCGGCCGCTCGCTCGAACGGATCGTGTCCGAGGACGGACCGCTGGACACGCGCGAGGCGGCCCGCGTCGGCCTCGAACTGGTCGGGGCGCTGCGGCAGGTGCACGCGCAGGGGGTGCTGCACCGCGACATCAAGCCGGGCAACGTGCTGGTCGAGAGCGCCGGACGGAACCGTGTCGTCCTCACCGACTTCGGCATCGCAGCACTGCAGGACGCCGAGGCGCTCACCATGGCCGGGATGCTGGTCGGTTCCCCCGACTACATGGCGCCCGAGCGGGTCTCCGGCCGCCCCCAGGGGCCGCCCTCCGACGTGTGGTCGCTGGGCGCCACGCTCTGCGCGGCCCTCGGCGGCCGTTCCCCCTTCTCCCGGTCCACGACCCTCGCGACCCTGCACGCGGTTCTCTACGAGGAACCCGAACTCACCTCCGGAGCCGGGGAGTTGCGGGAGATCCTGACCGCCCTCCTGAAGAAGGACCCGGCCGCGCGGCCCGGCCTGGAGGACCTGGAAGCGGCACTCGCCGCCTTCGCGCCCGCCCCTGACCCGCGTTCCGTCCCCGACCCGCGTCCCGCCCCCGTCCCCGACCCGCGCCCCGCCCCAGACCCGCGCCCCGTCCTGAAACGCGCGCCCGTCCCGCAACCCACCGTGCCCGACCCGCGCCGAGAACCCGGCCCGCCGCGCGATCCGGACCCCGGAACCGAAGTCGCCGCACCGGAGCCCGGGGCGTCCGGAGCGGCCAACGCATCCACCGAGTCCTCCTCCGGACCGCGTACGGAGCCAGGCTCCGGCGTACCCTCCCGGCTGCCCACGGTGCCCGTGCCCGTGGTGCCGGAGCCGGACGAACTCCCGGAGCCCGCCGTGCCGTCCGGCTCCTCCGTACCGTCCGGCTCCGGCGTGCCTCCAGGCTCCGCGGGCGGCGGACGCCGGAGTACCGGCCGGCGCCGGGGCGAGAGCCGGAGCGAAGGCCGGGGCCGGAGCGAGAGCCAGGGCCGGGACCGGGGCCAGGGTCGGGACCGGCACCGGGACAGGAGTCTGTCCGGTGCCCGGCGTCGTATCGCGTTCGCCGCCGCCGGGGTCGTCGCCGCGGCGGCCGTCGCCTGGGCCGTCGTGGCCATGACCGGCGGATCACCGGGCGGCGCGGGTGCCGCCGCGGGCTCGTCCCCGACGTCCGCCTCCGGTACCGAAGACCCCTCGTCCCCGGCGCCCACCGTCGCCGGCACCTCCCGTCCGCCCAGCCTGCCCGCGGGAGCGCGCCGGGAGGCCGGCGGCTACGCCTGGGTGACGCCCAAGGGCTGGCGGCGCGATCCGCAGACCGGTTCCGAGGTGCACTACACCTCGCCCGACGGCACCCAGGAACTGGCGGCCAAGTCGTCCATCGCCAGGGGGAATCTCCTGGCCACCTGGACGACCTCCGAGCGCAACGCCCACCAGGGGCGGGACTACCGGAAGATCCGGCTGGAGCAGACGATGTTCCGCGGCCGGACCGCGGTCGTCTGGGAGTACACCTTCACGCTCAGGGGGGTGAGCTGGCACGCCCGGCTGCTCGGCTTCGACACCGACGGGAAGTCGTTCCAGATCAGCACCTGGTACCACCAGGACGTCGAGGACCGGGCCCTCACGGTCTACGACCGGGTCAAGGACAGCTTCACCGTGCTGTGAAAGGAAGGAGGGGCCCGCGGCGGTGTGCCGCGGGCCCCTCCTCACTCGGGCTTCGGGGGCGGGTCAGGCGCCGACCTCGGCCCGGGCCTCCTCGCGCGAGTCGCCGGCGACCGGCTGCTGCGCGGAAGAACGGGAGCCCGCGCCGGTCTTCTGCCGGACGAAGGCGATGACCAGCACGACCGCCGCGACGAGCAGCGACAGCAGCACGGTCTCGCGGCCGTCGTGCTCGGTGTCGGTCAGCATGTAGCCGAGCACGAAGACGATCATCGCGGCCGTCGCCCAGGTCAGATACGGGTAGAGCCACATCTTCACGACGAGCTTCTCCGGCGCCTCGCGCTGGATGATCTTCCGCATCCGCAGCTGCGAGAAGCAGATGACGAGCCACACGAACAGGGCCACCGCACCGGAGGAGTTGACCAGGAAGAGGAACACCGAGTCCGGGAACTTGTAGTTGAAGAAGACGGCGACGAAGCCGAACACGACCGAGACGATGATGGCGGTCATCGGCACACCGCGCCGGGTGGTCCTGGCGAACGCCTTCGGCGCGTCCCCGCGCTCACCGAGCGAGAAGGCCATGCGGGAGGCGGTGTACAGGCCCGAGTTGAGGCAGGACAGCACGGACGTCAGCACGATGAAGTTCATGATCTCGCCGGCGTGCGCGATGCCGAGCGAGTCGAGGGCGGCGACGTACGAGCCCTTGTCCTCGATGGCCGGGTCGTTCCACGGCAGCAGGGTGACGACGACGAGGATCGAGCCCAGGTAGAAGACGGCGATACGCCAGATGATGCTGTTCGTCGACTTGGTGACGGCCCGCTGCGGGTCCTCGGACTCGCCGGCGGCCAGCGTCGCGATCTCGCTGCCCATGAAGGAGAAGACGACCAGGAGCACACCGGTGAGGACCGCGCCGGGTCCGTGCGGCAGGAATCCGCCGTGGTCGGTCAGATTGCCCAGTCCCGCCTTCTCGGCGTCGACACCGGGCAGCAGCCCGAAGATGGCCAGACCGCCGACGACGATGAACGCGCCGATCGCGACGACCTTGATCCCGGCGAACCAGAACTCGAACTCGCCGTACGAGCCGACGGAGACCAGGTTGGTGGCCGTCAGCACGACCATCACGATGAGCGCCCAGCCCCACTGCGGTACCGCGGGGATCCAGCCTTCGAGGATGTCCGCGCCTGCGGTGGCCTCCACGGCCAGCACCACGACCCAGAAGAACCAGTACAGCCAGCCGATGGAGAAGCCGGCCCAGCGGCCGAGCGCGCGGTCGGCGTGCGCGGAGAACGAGCCCGAGGTCGGGTTGGCGGCGGACATCTCACCGAGCATCCGCATCACCAGCACCACGAGCGTGCCGACGAGGGCGTACGAGAGAAGGATGCCGGGGCCCGTCGTGGCGATGCCGGCCTTGGAGCCGACGAAGAGTCCGGCTCCGATGACGCCGCCGATGGCGATCATCGACAGATGGCGGTTCTTGAGTCCGGCCTGGAGGCCGCCACCGGGTTCTCCGGGGCCTCCGGTGGCCTGTGCGGCCTTAGTGGGGGTCGGCTGCGAGGTCATGAGGTGGGTTCCTTTGCGCCGGATGAGCAGATTCCCGTACGAAGCGCCCGACCCGTACGAGCGGTGTACGGGGCGCGCACCGACCCCGATGTGAGGGGCGGCGTACAAGTTGGTCCAGTGAAACGGAGGCGATCGGATTCGTGAACCTTTGAATCCAGATCGTTACTTGAGGTTTCCTTGAGGTTCTGTAGGCTGAGTCACAGTTTTGTGCGGCGGGACCCGGCGCGACTGCCCCGAAACGGCCGTGTCACACTCGGACCATGCGCGTGTATCTCGGATCCGACCATGCCGGTCTCGAACTGAAGAACCACCTCGTCGAGTGGCTCAAGGCCGCCGGCCACGAGCCCGTCGACTGCGGGCCCCACATCTACGACGCCCAGGACGACTACCCGCCGTTCTGCCTCCGCGCCGCGGAGCGCACGGTGGCCGACCCGGGCGCCCTCGGCGTCGTCATCGGCGGCTCCGGCAACGGCGAGCAGATCGCCGCGAACAAGGTCGCCGGCGTACGGGCCGTCCTCGCCTGGAGTGCGGAGACCGCAGCGCTCGGCCGCGAGCACAACAACGCGAACGTCATCTCCGTCGGCGCCCGCATGCACACCGAGGAAGAGGCGACGAAGTTCGTCGAGACCTTCCTGGGCACGCCCTTCACCGGCGAGGAGCGCCACGTCCGCCGCATCGAGATGCTCGCGGACTACGAGAAGACCCGGGAACTCCCCCCGATCCCGGCCCACCACCCGCAGCAGCCGCAGGCCTGACACCGACGGACCGCGTGCCGCGGACCCGGGGGCCGGTGAACCGCCGCGCCGCCGGGCCGCCGGCCGTCGGACGTGAGAGACAGCAGGAGGAACGGTGCCCGAGGGGCACACCATTCACCGGCTCGCGGAGGACTACCTCGCCGCGTTCGGTGGCCGCGGCGTCCGCGTCACCAGCCCCCAGGGCCGGTTCGAAGACGCCGCGGTCCTCCTCGACGGATCGGTCCTGACCGAGACGCAGGCCCACGGCAAGCACCTCTTCCTGGGGTTCCGTCCCGGGCGGTGGATCCACATCCACCTCGGCCTCTTCGGCAAGGTGGGATTCGGCGGCACACCCGCCCCGCCGCCCACCGACACCGTCCGCCTGCGACTCGTCAACGAGACCGCGTACGTCGACCTGCGCGGTCCCACCACCTGCGCGCTGATCACGGACGACGAGAAACGCGCGATACACGACCGCCTCGGCCCGGACCCGCTGCGCCCGGACGCCGATCCCGCCGCGGCGTACCGCCGGGTGTCCCGCAGCCGTACGACGATCGCCGCGCTGCTGATGGACCAGAAGGTCGTCGCGGGCGTGGGCAACGTCTACCGCGCGGAGGTCCTCTTCCGGCACGGCATCGACCCGTACCGCGCCGGCAAGGATCTCGGCGCCGCGGAGTGGGACGCGATCTGGGCCGACCTCGTGGACCTCATGCGCGAGGGCGTCCGCAACAACCGCATCGACACGGTCAGGCCGGAGCACACCCCCGAGGCCATGGGCCGTCCGCCGCGCGTGGACGACCACGGCGGCGAGGTCTACGTCTACCGCAGGGCCCATCTGCCCTGCCACATCTGTGGCGGCGAGATCAGCACCGCCGATCTCGCCGCCCGCAATCTCTTCTGGTGCCCGGCCTGCCAGAAGGCCTGAGCGCCCCCGCGGGAGCGCCGGGTCCCGGGTCGTGTCCGGCCTAGAACCCGTGCGGCAGCCAGGGGGCGAGCGCCGAGGAGAACGCCGTCGACGCCTCCGCCAGCGCCCCTTGCCGCAGTTCACGCACCCGGCCGGCGGTCGCGAGCGAGGCCAGGGAGACACCGCCCAGATAGGCGGCCCCGAACTCCCGTACGGTCAGGGCGAGATCGGGGGCGTCCTCGGTCCGCACGCACACCGCTCCCTTGGTGTCGCCGGTGAGCCGCCAACGCCCCTCGTTCCAGGGGCAGAAGGAGTCCTCGACCTCGAACACCACGTCCACCGGAGCCTGGTAGGTCCGCGCCTCCAGCGCCGCGCCGACGTCGACGAGCCGCACGTGCAGCGAGTCCTTCACCCGCAGCTGGCAGCGGCGGATGTCCGAGACCAGGTGCTGCCAGGCGTCGTCCAGCGGGCGCCCCCGGGTCCGCAGCGTGGACGTCAGGTCCACGTCGAAGAGGAACCGCCACAGCGCGGCCCGCGCCGCCGGGTCCAGCCCCTCGAGATCCACCATCGACACCGCGCCGTTGTGCCCGGCCGGGCCCCACTCCGGCTTGACCCGGAACCGCGTGAACCCGACGATCTCGCCGTCCCGCTCGGCGACCACGCACTGCAACGGCGAGGCACCGCCGCGCTCGCTCTCCGGGTCGAGCAGCATGAGCCGCTCCCAGCCGGGCCTGCGCTCCAGCATCCCGGGCCGCAGCGGTACCAGCCGCGCGTACACCGCCTCGCACGCGTCCAGCACCTCCGCCGGAACCGCGTAGCGCAGCCGTACGTCGTCGGTACCGGGCGGTACGGACAGATGGACCCGGGCGGTGTCGATCTCCGCGCTGACCGACGAGCTCGCGATGCCGTAGCCGAAGCGCCCGTAGATCACCGGCTCCGAGGCGACCAGGACGGCCAGCGCCTCACCCCTGGCGCGGACGTCGTCCAGCTGGCGGCGCATCATCGCGGTCAGCACCCCGCGGCGACGGTGCGTGGCCGCGACGCTCACCATCGTGACCCCCGCCGCCGGCACCGGGGCGCCGCCCGGGACCGTCACACGGAACGAGAAGGCCCCCGCGGTGCCCACACAGTTCTCCCCGTCCCACACGCCCAGCGAACGGTCGTACTCTGTGAGCGCGTTCCACAGTTCGCGCTCCTCGGACGACTCCGCCACACCTCCGAACGCGCGGATCAGGTTCTCGTACCATTCGTCCCAGTCGGCCTGCCGCAGCACCCGAACGTCAGTCGTCATAGCCCATGCCTACCAGGGCAATGCGGTACGAGCGAGGGAATTTCGCCCGTCCGCGGGGCCCCGGCACGCAGGTGCCGGCGTGGTTCTCTGTGAAGTTGAGCGCTCGGAGGGGGGACAAGTAGGACCTCCCGTGCCAAGCGCCTGGTCCGATGGATAGGGTCCCGAACTAATGGCAGCAGGACGAGAGCGGCGCGCTGAAGCCGATACGTTCACGGCCCGGTTGAAGATGCAATGGCACCGGGCCCGCACAGCGCTGCGCAGATCCGCCGTCGACTACTTCCGCGGGGACGGCTCCGACTGGATCGCGCTGGCCGGCCTGCTGATCATGATCCCGGTGATCGCCTCCACGACCCTGGTCAACTCGGTGTGGTGCTCACCCGCCGCCCTGGTCCTGCCGATCGTGGCCGGCGGCCTGCTCCTGCGGCCCGCCAGCCTGCTCGGGCTGTACGCGGCCGCCGCCACCGCGCTGATAGTGGAGTCCGTGAAGCTCGGCCCGTACACCGAGGGCCCCTCCCGGGTGACACCCGGCGTGGTCCTGGTCGTCGCGGCCTGCGGCTTCTTCGGACTGCTGATCGCACAGTTCCGCAGCCGCGTGGGCGTGCCCTGGCGGCGCGGCGGCACCATGCTCTTCGACCTGCGCGAACGCATCCGCGTGCAGAGCAAGCTGCCCAAGCTGCCGGTGGGCTGGCACCGCGAGATGGCGCTGCGCCCGGCGGGCGGCCAGTCCTTCTCCGGGGACTTCGTCGTGGCCGCCCGGACGAACGGCGGCCGGACCCTCGAAGTCGTCCTCACCGACGTCTCCGGCAAGGGAATGGACGCGGGATCCCGCGCCCTGCTGCTGTCCGGGGCCTTCGGCGGACTCCTCGGCTCCCTGCCCCCGCACGCCTTCCTGCCCGCCGCGAACGGCTATCTGCTCCGCCAGGACTGGGACGAGGGCTTCGCCACCTCGATCCACCTGGTGCTCGACCTCGACTCGGGCGACTACGAACTCTTCTCCGCCGGACACCCGCCGGGCCTTCAGCTCAGCGCGGGCAGCGGCCGCTGGGAGGAGAAGGCCGCCGAAGGCCCCCTGCTCGGTGTGTACGACGGCGCCCAGTTCGACCCGGTGAAGGGCTCGCTGCGGCCCGGGGACGTGCTCATGCTGTTCACGGACGGTCTGGTCGAGACGGCCGACCGGGACATCGTCGAAGGCATCGACCGGCTCACCGGCGAGGCCGACCGCTATGTCGCCGGCGGCTTCCACGGCGCCGCCTGGCACCTCATCGAGGCGGTCGCCAGGGACGTCAACGACGACCGGGCCCTCCTGCTCATCTGCCGCGACGCCCTGGCCCCGGTACGCTGACCGCCCCCGCGGTTCCCGCGACGCAGGCGGCGGCCCGTACCGAGGAGACACTGATCGCGTGACCCGACCTCTCCTGACCCTGGCCGAAGTCGAAGCGCTCGCCCGCGCGGCGCACGCCACCCAGACCGACAAGGCCGGCCGGCCCTACGCCGAGCACCTCCAGGCCGTCGCCGACGGCGTCCGCGAGCGCGGCGGCGACGACGACCAGATAGCCGCGGCCTGGCTGCACGACGCCGTCGAGGACGACGCCCTTTCCGGGGAGTGGCTGGACGAGGCCGCGCTGAGCCCCCGTACGAAGGACATCGTGCGGGCGCTCACCAAGGCGGAAGGCGAGGCCCCGGAGGCGTACGCGCGACGCGTCCGCACCACCCGGGGCGCCCTGCTGGTCAAGGCGTCCGACCTGGCGCACAACTCCGACCCGCGGCGCCTCGCGGTCCTCGACGAACTCACCCGGGCCCGGCTGACGAGGAAGTACGAGACGATGCGCGCCCTGCTGGGGCTGCCGCCGGACTGAACGCCGGCACACGAGAAGGGCGGGCCCGGAGTGTCCGGTCCCGCCCTTCTCGCACGCTTCTCGCCCGCCGGCCGCCTACGCGGTGGCCTTGGCCCGCTCCCGGGCGGCCTCCGCCGGGTCCCGCTTGAACGCCCACGCCATCTCCGGCTCCATCGAGAACCGGAAGATCCGCTGGACCGGCCGGGTGCACAGGACGGTGACGAGCGCGGCCGCGAACACCGTCACGAGCATCTCGCCGACCGGCTTGTGCAGCCACCCGTGGTCGAACCAGCCCCAGTACTCGGACGCCTTGACGACGAAACCGTGCAGCAGGTAGCCGTACAGCGTGCCCGCGCCCAGCGCCGTGAACCAGAACGTGCGCCGCGGCACCCAGGCGAAGAAGCAGGCCGTGAGCACCAGCGAACAGCCGTAGAGCGCGAGCGTCATGACGACGCCGGCCCACCAGGGGGCGCCCAGCTCCTGCGCGCTGTCGCGGTGGAAGAACCAGGCCGTGTTCATCCGGGGCACCGCCCACCAGCCCACGAGCAGCGCGGCGGCGAAGACCGGCACCGACAGGACGCGCACCGCGCGGCGGCGCACCATCTGGAAGTGCTCGGGCTTCATGAACAGGCCGAGGACGAAGAACGGCAGGAACTGCAGCACCCGCTGGAGATCCAGGTCGTCACCGATCTCGGGGGACACGGACGCGAGCAGCGCGAGGCACACCGCCACCGGGACCGGCCAGCGGACCAGCTTCCACAGCGGGGTCGTCAGCCGCCAGATGAACAGCGCGACCAGGAACCAGGTGAGGTACCAGGGGTCGAGCAGGCTGATCGCCTGGTCCGGGTCGCCCCCGGCGAAGCGGTCGAAGAGCGAGTACGCCGTCTCGAACAGGACGTACGGGACGAGGACACCGGTGACCAGCCGCTTCAGGCGGTCGGGGCGCATGTCGAAACTGCGCGAGAAATAGCCGGAGATGATGATGAAGGCCGGCATGTGGAAGGTGTAGACGACCGTGTACATCGCTTCCAGGACGCGGCTCTGGCCCTTCAGCGGCTCCCACGCGTGACCCATGGCCACGAGCACGATCGCCAGGTACTTGGCGTTGTCGAAGAAGGCGTCGCGCTGCTTGGCGGGCTTGCCGCCCGGTGCGGTGCCCGTGGTCGCGACCGCCGTGGCGGACGTCCGGGGCGAGCGCGGACTCGGCACTCCGTCCGCCGGCCGCTGGGCCGGGGGGAGTGGTGATCTGTGGTGGTCGTGGGGTCGGAGCGAGTTGGTCACAGGCCCTCCCGCCAGGAACTCCGGGAGATGTTTCTGGACCTCGCTGCGCGATCGGGGGGCGTGGCGGCGTGGAACATCTGAGGCACCCTAGCGTCGTCTGTGCGTTCTCGTAAAACGCCCGATGTGATTCCTGCTTATCGCCTGCGCGTACCCCGGATTCGGAGATGTGTGCCTGCCGATCCGCAAGTGGTTCCGTATATCGATTCGCTTACCGGCGAAGGCCGTTCTGTCCTGATTCATACTGACTTAGCGGCGCATAACGCCCGCGGGCGACTCTGGAGATATGTCCGATTCAAGGGTTTTTGGTGACCCGTGCGGCATGGTCGCGGTGTGCCTGTGGCAACAATTCGAATTGCTTGCGAACAGGATGTGTGGACATGGCAACCGTCGCCGGGAATTCGCTGTACGGCACGCCTTCGAATTGCGCCACGGGGCAGTGTCCCCGCTGTGTTCCCGCGCGGCCCGGGCGCGGTGGTGCGGCGTGGCTCCGGTGGGGCGCCGGCCCACTCCGGTGCCGGGCGTCGGCCGACGATGCGTCACCTGTCGCATACGAGTGGCCGGTTGGTGGCACGATGGTTCTGGCGGGGGTGTGCGGGGCTGCACCCCCGGGCCGGGAGAGCGGACCGACCGTAGGGTGTGATCAGTTGTGGCCATTTCGCTGTCAGTGGTGCTGCTGTTGGCGATCATCCTCGTGGTGTTGATCCGAGGGGGATCCATCAAGCCGGGACCCGCCATCGTGGCGGTGCTCTTCGGCTTCTTCCTCGCGTCGACCGGTATGGCTCCCTCCATCAACCGGTTCCTCGACTCGATAGCGGAGACCATCAACTCGATCAGCTTCTGAACGGGACGCGACGGAAAGCGCCCTTCGCCGGATCGGGGACGGGCGCCGCACGGTCCACGCCGGGCGCGCGCCGTCGACCGCGCGCCGCCCGCGGAGATCCCCGCGCCCGGAACTCCGGCGGACCGGCCCGAAACCCGGGCGGACCGGAACGCCCCCGGAAACGACGAGAGCCAGGCGGGGAATCCGTTCCCCGGCCTGGCTCTACGTCTTTTGGAGCGGGCGACGGGAATCGAACCCGCGTAGCTAGTTTGGAAGATCGCGTACGAGGGTCCGGGCTGAGCTGGCGAGACCCTGACGTGCGGGATCTCACGCCGCTCGCCGACGTTCCCCGTGACTCCCCGCCGGTCGCCGCTCGATCGGGCACGCAGCGGGCACGGCAGTCCGCGGCCCTCGCGTTGTGATCGACGTCTCACGCTACTCGGGGACGCACATCATGCGGTGGGCCGGCACGACGGGCTCACCCGGGAGCGGATCGACTCCACGGACCCGTACGGCGACGATGTCCGTGACGATGGGGGATAGGGCCGGGAGCTTCGTCAAACGCCACCGGAAGGGCTCTGGGACGTCCTTGGCGGGCAACTCCACGGTGGCGAGGCTGACCCAGCGGTCGTAGTTCGTGGGACATACCTGAACCAATGCGCCGCATGTTGGGCAAGTGGGTGGCTCGATCCATGACACGTCGTCCGGGTCGGGATCGGGTCGAGGGGCAGCCGTGGCCCCGTCGACTTCGGCCATCTCGTTGGCGATGGTGTTCCAGCAGACATCGCACAGCTTGGCCATGAGGTCGATGCGCCCTCGCTCGCGCACGGTGGAGCCGGCGGCACCACAACGATCACATGCGAACTGGGATTGATCGGATAAACCCCCCATGTGTTCAAGTGTGGTTGATTCCGACCGGATTCGAGTAGGTCGCGATTCGGACTCGTTCTCAGCCGTCCCGTGCCGGGTGGCCTGAGGTGGCGCCCGGGAAAAACTGGGCTGGCCTGTCTTCGAGTTGGTATGGTCCGCCTGGCCATGAGTCCTCTAGCGGCCTAAGACCCTGCGCTCGGGTTCACCCGACGCAGAAACCCCGGTTCGAATCCGGGCCGTGGCCACCTTTTGCCCCGTCCGTTCTGGCGCGAGAGTGGAACGCTGCGGGGGCGTGCCATCACCTGGCCCCGCCCCTGTCGACGCGGCTCTGGTGGTCGACCGCTGCAGCCAAGGCGAGGATTGCCTGCACCTGAGCTGCGGCGATGGCGAGTGTTCCGGAGCGCTGGAAGTCCTTGGCGTGAACCGTGTCCAAGAGTTCCTGGGCCTTGCTCGCGTGAGTCTCGTAGTCCGGCATTGTCCCCCCTCGTAGTGGTGATCCGCACTGTAGTGAGCACGGCTACGGATGCCACCTGATTGGGATGTAGGGGCACGGCGACTTGAACCTGTGGCCTCATCCTTATCAGGTCGATCACAGGGGCCTATCAGCGCCAGTCAACCGCCTGGGCGCCTTGCCTGATCGGCGCCTGGGGTCCGGCCTCGACCGCCGTTGTTCGTGCTTGTTGGTGTCAGCCGCTGATGTCAGCGCGTGGCGGTCCTGACCTGGTGAGCTGAGGCTGTGCCATGGGTTTCCTCGAAAGCTATGATCCGCTGCCGACCTGCCGCCTCTCGTGCGTACAGGCGGGTCTTTCGAGGGGATTACGTGATCAAGCGAGTACAAAGCGTCGCCGGGATGGTCCTGGTGGCGGCCGTCGCCTTGTCCGGATGCGGCGGTACGAAGTCCGAAGAAGCGAAGCCCCCCTCGACACATAGAGCGACTGCGACTGCAAGCTCTGACAGCCAGACCGACACGTCCAGCGCTGCGGGGACCAACGGCGAAGCCGATCCGGCGCTCACTGGCAGCTGGGTCTATCTCGACCGCGGAGGCTTCGTGAAGCTCCTCATCGATGGCCGGCAAGTCGAACTGATCGGCAAGCACCGCTGTCGAGGCAAAGCCTCCAAAGAGGATGGACTGCACGTCATCAGGGTTAAGTGCGATGACGGCAATACCGACCGGACTGTGGGGCGGGTGTACGGGCTGACCAAGGACGCCATGACCGTCGATTGGCAAGGGTTCGGAGCCGATATTTACCAGCAGACCAAGCCCGCGACTAGCAAGGGGAGCACGGGCGAGTAGGGCTGTTGGCCTGTTGCTGACGATGTCGAGAGGTCGGCTCCGAGACTTTGGGCGGGAGCTGCCATGGGGCGAGTGATCATGGCCCCGTAAGCTTCCGGCGAGTCGGGCAGTCTGTGGACCTGCCCGTTAAAGCACGACGTTGGGGCCATGATCTTCGAGGCTCGCCCCATGGTGGCTGCCTAAAGTCTCGGAGCCGACCGGCCCACAGCGTGGTTACCGTTCTCGACTCGGGCCCGCACTCGCTGCGGCCCGGGGCTTGGCCCCGGCGCCGAAGGCGCAGAGGGGCCAAAGCCCAAGGGCCAGCCCGCGCTCGCGCGGGCACTTGATGATGTAGAGAAACCTGTAACAGCTCGCGCTGGCCTACGCTGTCCGATCCCGGGTGATGCTTGACAGTTCGATCCCAGCTGATGGTTGACGGTGGCCGTGATCGGCTTTTCTGTGCGTGTCGTTGCGGCGCGTG
>NZ_JBIASW010000008.1:82396-468027 GCF_042891215.1 Streptomyces sp. NPDC001914 | reverse complement strand
GGACCTCGTCCCGGTCGACCTTCACGATGACGCCGTCGACGATGTCGCCGTCGTTGAAGTACTTGATCGTCTCGTCGATCGCGGCGAGGAAGGCTTCCTCGTTACCGATGTCGTTGACCGCAACCTGCGGGGTGGTGGCGGTGGTCTCGGTGCTGCTCGTCATGTGGGAAAGGGCTCCGGTACGGACAGTGAGTCGTAGGTACTGCTTACGCCGGGAGCCCGTTTCGCCCTGTAGAAGCCGGACAGCCAAGGAAGCGCCCGACCCGGCCAAGCCGGAAGGCGCCTCGAGAACCGAGGGGACATACATACAGATGCGAGCACAGCCTGCTATGTCTGAGGAGCGCAGGCCCGCAGCGCAACTTGTAGCATACGGGGGCAGCCGGGCAGGGTCAATGCGCGAAGGCGCACACCCGGGGCGGATCGCCGCAATCCCGGCACAAGACCTGTCTCACAAGGCCACGCAGGCAGTAGGACGCCTCTGTCGTGACACGCCCGAGACGGGTTGGACGGAAGAGTACGACGAGGGAGCCGATCATCCAAGAGCCCGAACCGTTCGAACCGGAAGCCACCCGGCGTGACGCGGATCTCATCGAGAGTTCCCGGGCGAATCGGGGCTGGTGGGACCGGAACGCGGACGACTACCAGATCGAGCACGGCACGTTCCTCGGCGACGACCGGTTCGTGTGGTGCCCCGAGGGTCTCGACGAGGTGGAGGCCGAGCTGCTGGGCCCCGCGGAGGACCTCAAGGACAAGGACGTCCTGGAGATCGGTGCCGGCGCGGCGCAGTGCTCGCGCTGGCTGGCCGGACAGGGCGCGCGCCCGGTCGCCCTGGACCTCTCCCACCGCCAGCTCCAGCACGCGCTGCGCATCGGGGGCGCCGTGCCCCTCGTGGAGGCGGACGCGAGCGCGCTGCCCTTCGCGGACGGATCCTTCGACCTCGCGTGCTCGGCGTACGGCGCGCTGCCCTTCGTCGCCGATCCGGTACTGGTGCTGAGGGAGGTCCACCGGGTGCTGCGCCCCGGCGGCCGTTTCGTCTTCTCCGTCACGCACCCGGTCCGCTGGGCGTTCCCCGACGAACCGGGCCCCGAGGGCCTGTCGGTGGCCGCGTCCTACTTCGACCGCACCCCGTACGTGGAGCAGGACGAGGAGGGCCGCGCGGTCTACGTCGAGCACCACAGGACGTTCGGCGACCGGGTGCGTGACGTGGTGGCCGGCGGTTTCCGCCTGGTCGACGTCGTCGAGCCCGAGTGGCCCGCCTGGAACACCCAGGAGTGGGGCGGCTGGTCCCCGCTGCGCGGCAACCTCATCCCGGGCACGGCGATCTTCGTCTGCGAACGGGACTGACGTACACCCGTCGGCGCTCGTACGAGACTGGGGTCGTGATCCGTTACGAAGCCCTGGACGCGCTGCCCGTGCGCGGCGCTCTGCCCGCCGTGGACGACGCCCTGGAGGGGAACGGCGCCGCGGTGCTGGTGGCGCCGCCCGGCACCGGCAAGACGACGCTGGTGCCGCTCGCCCTGGCCGGTCTCCTGGACGACGGGCGCCCGGCGCGCCGGGTGGTGGTGGCCGAGCCGCGCCGGATCGCGGCCCGTGCGGCCGCCCGGCGAATGGCGTGGCTGCTGGGTGAGAAGACCGGGGAGAGCGTCGGCTTCACGGTGCGCGGGGAACGCGTGGTCGGTCCGCACGCGCGCGTGGAGGTCATCACGACCGGGGTCCTGCTCCAGCGGCTCCAGCGCGACCAGGAACTCGCGGGCGTCGACGTGGTCGTGCTCGACGAGTGTCACGAGCGGCATCTGGACGCCGACACGGTGGCCGCCTTCCTGCTGGACGTGCGGGCCGCGCTCCGTCCCGAGCTGCGGCTGGTCGCCGCGTCCGCGACGACGGACGCCGGGGGCTGGGCCCGGCTGCTGGGCGACGCGCCGGTCGTCGAGGCGCAGGGGGTCTCGTATCCGGTCGAGACGGTGTGGGCGCCGCCCGCGCGCCCCGTACGCCCCCCGCACGGGATGCGGGTGGATCCGGCCCTGCTGACGCATGTGGCGTCCACGGTCCGGCGGGCGCTGGCCGAGCGCCCGGGTGACCTCCTGTGCTTCCTTCCCGGGGTCGGGGAGATCGCGCGGGTGGCCGGGCAGCTCGGCGGTATCGGGGACGTCGACGTCCTCCAGGTGCACGGGCGGGCTCCGGCGGCCGTGCAGGACGCGGTGCTCACGGCCGGCGCGCGGCGCCGGGTGGTCCTCGCGACCTCGGTCGCGGAGTCGTCGCTGACGGTTCCGGGAGTGCGGGTGGTCGTGGACTCGGGGCTCGCGCGGGAGCCGCGGGTGGACCACGCGCGCGGGCTGAGCGCCCTGGCGACCGTACGGGCCTCGCAGGCGGCCGGGCGGCAGCGGGCGGGGCGCGCCGGCCGTGAGGCGCCGGGCACGGTCTACCGCTGCTGGGCGGAGGCGGAGGACGGCCGTCTGACGCGGTTCCCGGAACCCGAGATCAAGGTGGCCGACCTGACGGCGTTCGCGCTCCAGGCGGCCTGCTGGGGCGATCCCGGGGCGACCGGGCTGGCCCTGCTGGATCCGCCGCCGGGCGGGGCGATGGCGGCGGCGCGGGCCGTGCTGTCGGCCGTGGGCGCGGTCGACGCCGCGGGGCGGGCCACGGAACGCGGTGTGCGCATGTCCCGTCTCGGCCTGCACCCCCGGCTGGCGCGCGCCCTGCTGGACGCGGCCCCGCTGGTGGGCGCGGCGCGGGCGGCGGACGTGGTGGCCCTGCTGAGCGAGGAGCCCCCGCGCGAGTACGGCGACGACCTGGCCGCGGCCTGGCGCACCGCCCGGCGCGGCGGCGACGCCTACGCGGCCCGCTGGCGCGCCGAGTCCCGCCGTCTGCGCTCCTCGGCGGCCGGCCTCGCCCCCGCCGCCGCTCCGGACGTCGCCCCGGCCTCCGCACCCGGCCCGACGTCGGCCCCGGACGCGGGCTCTCCCGGTCGGCCCTCCCCCGCGGGCTCCCCCACCGTCCCTTCGGCGTCCCCTGCCTCTTCCCCTTCTCCGCCCTCTTCTTCTCCCTCTTCCCCTTCCTCCCCTCCGGGCGTGCGCGCCGGAGGGGAGGAGCCCGGGGACGACCGGGTCGCCGGGCTCGTCGCCGCGCTGGCGTTCCCCGAGCGGGTCGCGCAGCTGAGGGGCGGCTCCCACCTCATGGTCGGCGGGACCCGCGCCGACGCCGGTGAGGGTTCCGTCCTGCGCGGTGCGCCCTGGCTCGCGGTCGCCGTCGCCGACCGTCCCGTCGGCAGGGGGCACGCGCGCGTGCGGCTCGCGGCGGTGATCGACGAGCCGACGGCACGGCGCGCCGCCGCCGGCCTGTACGACGAGGGCGAGGAGGTCCACTGGGCCGGGGGTGACGTCGTCGCCCGGCGGGTGGAGCGGCTGGGGGCGATCGAGCTGGCCGATCGGCCGCTGCGCGACGCGGACCCCGGCCTCGTACGGGAGGCGCTGCTCCAAGGGCTGCGGGAGGAGGGTTTCGGTCTGCTGCGGTGGTCGCCGGACGCCGAGGTGCTGCGCCGGCGGCTCGCGTTCCTGCGCCTGCGGCTCGGCGACCCGTGGCCGGACGTCTCCGCGGAAGCCCTCCACGCGCGCGTGAGCGAGTGGCTGGAGCCGGAACTGAGCCGCGCCCGGCGGCGGGCGGACCTGGCGCGGATCGACGCCGGGCAGGCGCTGAACCGGCTGCTGCCCTGGGCCACGGGGGAGGCGGCCCGGCTCGACGAGCTCGCGCCCGAGCGGATCGAGGTGCCGAGCGGGTCGAGGATCCGCGTGGACTACACCGACCCGGCGCAGCCGGTGCTCGCCGTGAAGCTGCAGGAGATGTTCGGGCTCCAGGCGTCCCCCGAGGTGGCCGGTGTGCCCGTCCTCGTGCATCTCCTGTCTCCGGCGGGCCGTCCGGCCGCGGTGACCGCCGATCTCGCGTCCTTCTGGAAAGACGGCTACAAGGGCGTACGGGCCGAGCTGCGGGGCCGCTACCCCAAGCACCCGTGGCCCGAGGACCCGGCGACCGCCGAGGCGACGAGGTACACGAACGCGCGGCTCAGGCGCTGACGGGCTCGGGGTCGGCGGCGGGGGCGGGCGTGGGGTCGCCGGGCCTGCGTCCGCGGGCCTCCAGATACAGCGAGAGGGACAGCAGGGCCGCGCCGAGGAGCAGGAAACCCCAGGGGAGGTAGGAGGTCATCATCAGGACGAGGGTGCGGTTGGACTTGACGAGGTCGACGGTGTGCCGGATGTAGTCCTCGCGCATCCTCACGTCCCCGGAGAAGGCGGTCACCTTGTCGCGGCCGCCCAGGAGGGTGCCGCCGCGCAGTTCCTCCTTGTGGATCTCCTCGCCGAAGACGGGCGCTCCGGTGACCGGTTCGACCCAGAACTTGCGGACGGTGGTGTACCAGCGGGTGGTGCCGGTCTTGGCGAGGGATTCGGGGGTGACGCCCTGGACGGGCATGATCTTGGGGAACTTCACCTTCGTCCAGGGGATGGTCTGCTCGAAGTAGTAGACCTCGACGCCCCGGAAGGTCGTGGTGCGCTTGTAGTGGATGGGCGCCGAGGTGCGGGTCTGCGCGTCGAAGTACTCGTAGTCCCGTTTCTCGGTCCTGAAGGGCCACTTGAACTCGATGCCCTGGCGGGTGACGGGGTCGCCGTCGACGGACTCGCCGGTGGCGTGGACGGGTTCCTGGCTGTGCGCGTCGAAGATGTAGCGCTCGGGGAGCTTGGAGACCATCTTCCCGTCGGGGCCCTGGACGTAGGAGAGGGAGTCCCAGACGACGACGTCGCGGCCGGCGGTCCGCTCGATCCTCTCGGAGGCCTCGACGTCGCCCTTGAGGGTCTGGACGACGGTGACCTTGGAGACCTTCCTGGCCTGCATGGTGCCGTAGTCGAGGAGGGTCGCGTCCTTCGCTTCCAGGACCATGTCCTGGTACTGGCCGGCGGGGACCTTGGCCAGGCGCGGGAAGGCGTACCAGCGCAGCAGCGGGGACAGCGCCGCGAAGAACACGGCGAGCGCGAGCAGGATCAGGCTTGCCTTGCGGCGCATCTCGACGGCCCTCCCGGTGCGTGCGTCAGGGGTGCTTGGGAACGGTGGTGAGCAGCGGTTTCGGCGAGGTGTGTCCGGCCGGCGAGCCCATGGCCGTGACGGTCAGGACCAGCGCGAGTGCCGCGGCGAGACCGGTCGCGGCGGCGATGAGGGCACGCATGCGGGCCTCCCGGGGCCAGGAGCTGATACGTCGTCAGGTCGGGCACCGTAGCAACGGCGGGGCGAGATGAGAACACGTTGCACACACAACGATCAGGGCGCCCTCGCGGCGTGAGCCGGGAGGGCGCCCTGGGGCGAGCGCGGGCCGCGCGGTGGCGGCGCGGTTCTAGGAGGCGGGTTCGGTGGCGGAGGCGGTGGGAGCGGCGGCCACCGTCAGTTCCACGGTCAGGGTCGCCCCGCCCGTGGTGGTGATCCGGAGCAGGAAGGTGCCGGTGGTGTCGTCGGCGTACAGCTTCGGGAGCTTGAGCAGGCCGTCCGCGTCGGTGGTCAGGGCGCCGAGGGTGCGTACGGTCTTGCCGTCCGCGTCCTTGAAGTAGGGGCCCTTGTCGTTCTCGCCCGTGTCGTCGGCGGACTTGACCAGGGTCGCGGTCGCGGCGACCTTGCCCGCGACCGCGCCCTTGTAGGTGGCCTTCACCTCGACCTGGTCGGCGAACTCTCCGCCCGGGACGCAGGTCAGCGCGGTGTCGCCGGTGCGGGCCAGGGTGTCCGCCTGGCGCGCGGTGACGCTGGCCGCGTAGTCGAGGCCGGCCATGACGCGGCCGACGACGGTGACGCGGACGGTGAAGTCGCCCGTCTTCTCCCCCGCCACGAGCGCGGGCGCGGTGGCCATGCCGAGTTTGTCGGTGACCTGGGTGGCGACGCTCTCGCCGCCGGTGAAGGTGGCGTCGGTGTCGCCGACGATGGTGAACCGCACCCGGACCTTCGCCACGGCCTTGCCGGCCTTGTCGTCGGTGCGCACGGCGATCTTCTGCGCGAACGTGTCCCCGGCGGTCGCCGTGAGCCTGCCCGCGCCCACGTTCGTCAGGTGGTCCACCGTCTCGGTGGGCGTCGGCGTGGGGGTCGGCGGGCTCGTCGGCGGCGGTGTGGCCGGCGGGGTCGGGGTGGCGGGAGGCGTCGGCGTGGGGGTCGAGGGGCCGCCCGGCCGGGGGCTGCTCGGCGGGGACGGCTGCGGGGGCGTGGGAGTCGGGCTCGACGTCGCCGGCTCGTCGCTTTCGTGCGAGGGCAGCGTGCCGGTGCCGTCCGGCACCTCGTGCGTGCCCTTGCGGTAGTACTCCAGCCACGACAGGACGGTGTTGAGGTACGCCGTCGAGTTGTTGTAGCTGAGGATCGCCGCGTTCATCTGCGACTGGACCGCCATGTCGCGGTTGCCGCGGCACAGGTAGTGCCCGGCGGCCAGCGCCGCGTCGTAGATGTTGTTCGGGTCCTTCTTGCCGTCGCCGTTGCCGTCACGGCCCGCCCACTCCCAGGTGGAGGGGATGAACTGCATGGGCCCGACCGCGCGGTCGTAGGTGCTGTCGCCGTCGAAGGCGCCGTTGTCGGTGTCCTTGATGTTGGCGAAGCCGTAGCCGTTCAGGACCGGGCCGAGGATGGGCGACAGGGTCGTGCCGCTCGCGTCGACACGGCCGCCGCGGGCCTGGCCCGACTCGACCTTGCCGATGGCGGCGAGGAGCTGCCAGGGCAGGTTGCAGGTCGGCTTGGACTCGCGCAGCGACGCCTCGGCCTGCTTGTAGGCGGCCAGCACGGTCGCGGGGATGCCCGCCTCGGCGGCCCCCGTCGCGGCCGGTGTGCCGCTGCCCGTGGTCGGCGCCGGGTTGGGGCTCTGCAGCGGCGGCAGGTCCGTGTAGTACCGCCCGTTGCCGGTCGCGGTGCCGTCGTCGCCCGTGCCGTCGGTGTCCAGGCCGAGGTCGGCACCCGCCGACTGTCTGCCGGGCTCGTCGGTGACGGCCCCCGGGCCCTGGGAGGCGGACAGAGCCGCGACCGCGAGCGCGGCCACAGCAGTGGTTGCCGCGCCCTTGCGCAGCCTCCTGCCGAATTCCGCCGCCATCGAGTGAACCCCTCCCATGGACGACCGGCGTGACCCGTCGCCCCTCAGTCCCGCGCCGCCGCTGTCTCCAGGCCGTGCTCCCCGCACGGCAACCCAAGTGACCCTACGACAACTTCCGTCGCCCAGGGACCTGTTCGCGCCCGATATTCACCAGTTGGCCATGAGCCGCCGTCCCGCATACTGGCCTGTGATGATCAACCGGCCGCACATAGCCGGTCAACAGGAGACGCAGGGGGACGATTTGCCCTTCACTCTCAGTCACGCGGCCGCCGTGCTGCCCGCGATCCGCGGGAACGGAAACGGCCGCGGTCGATTGATTCCCGCCGTTCTGCTGGCGGGCTCCTTCGCTCCCGACATGACCTACTACGCGGCGAGCGTGGTGCCCGGGGCGATGGAGTTCGGGACGTTCACCCACACGTTCACCGGCGTGTTCACGGTTGATGTGGTTGTCGCATGGGCGCTGGTGGGTGCTTGGCTCCTGCTGCGCGAACCACTGGTCGCGCTGTTGCCCGCGGCACGACAGGGGCGTACGGCGCGGCTTGTGCGCTGTGGAGCCGCGCGTGAGCCGGTGCGTGCGCCGGCCGTTCTCCGCTGGTACGCCTCCGCGGTCCTCGGAGCGACGACGCACGTCGTGTGGGACGCGTTCACCCATCACGACCGGTGGGGCGTCGAGCTCTTCCCCGTCCTCGGACACACCCTCGCGGGCTCGCCGCTCTACTGGTACGTCCAGTACGGCAGTTCGGCGGCCGCCGCCCTCGTGATCGTGACGTTCGTGGTGCTCGCGCTGCGCCGCGCCCCGGACGGCCCCGTCGTCGCCGTGCCCGTCCTGTCCACCGCCGACCGGTGGCTGGCGGCGACGGTGATCGGCGGTCTCACGGTCGCGTCCGCGGTGCAGCGGGCGGTGCACTGGTGGGCGTACTGGAAATCCGTCGCGAAGCCGTGGGAACTCATTCCCGCGCTGTGCTTCGGCGGGGGCGCCGGACTGGTCCTCGGCCTGTGCCTGTACGTCCTCGCGGTCAGGATCTGGCGTCCCGCTCCGGCTCGTCCCGGCCCTGAGGCGGCGCGTCCGGAGCCGAGCCGACCCGCCGCTCGCTGACCGCCCCGCCCGCGGCGAGCCCCCGGAACAGCCCGCGGCCCCGGCCGAGGCCCCGGTGCACCGCCCGGGCGACCCGCTCGACGACACGGGCGCGATACGGCGTCGTCGGATGGTCGTACGACAGGACGATCACGCGGTAGCTGCGGGCCGGGCCGGTGAAGGAACCGATGCCGTGGACCCGCCCGCCGTTCGCCGCCCGGGGGAGCCGGCCGGTCGAGATGTGGGCCCCCAGGCCGCGCGACAGCCCGCGGAACGCGGTGCGGGGCCGGCCGTCAGCGAGCCGTGTGAACTCCCGCAGGCGGCTCGCGCCGGCTCCCAGGAACGAGCGGGCGCGGGACACCGCCGCCGGCCACTGCCGCAGCAGGTCCCCGGCCGTCGTACGGGCCGGGCCGACTCCCTCGTCGTCGCGCACCGACACCAGGACCGTGCCCGGGCGTGCGGACAGCGCCGCCCGGAGATCGCGGGACAGCCGGGCCTCGAAGTCCTCCTCACGGGAGGAGCCGGCGGACCCCAGGAGCTGGCCGGTGCCCGCTCCGGCCGCGACCGCGGGTACCGGCGCGAGCAGCGCCGGGACGACGGCCGCGGCCACCGTCGCGGTCGCGACCACCACGGTCGCGGCCATGGCCGTACGGCGGTGCAGCGTGCGTATACCCATGCCCGCATCCTTACGTCGCCCTCCCGCACCGGGCGCCCTGTGAGAGCCACGCGAGTGACGAGCCCGACGACTCAGAGCAGCCCGCACGGCACCCCGAACCGCCCGCACGGGCACCCTGAACCAACCGCACCGCGGCCGAGAACGCCCGAGGGCCGCGGGTCCGGCACCTGGTGGTGCGGAACCGCGGCCCTCGGATGAAGCGCCCGGCGCTAGTGCGCGGCCGACTCCCAGTCACGGCCGACGCCGACGGAGACGTCCAGCGGGACCTGGAGCCGGACCGCGGACGCCATCTCGTGGCGCAGCAGTTCCTCGGTCCTCTCCCGCTCACCGGGGGCGATCTCCAGAACGATTTCGTCATGGACCTGGAGCAGCATGCGGGATTCCAGCTTCGCCTCGCGCAGCGCCCGGTCCACGTTCAGCATCGCGATCTTCACGATGTCGGCGGCCGTGCCCTGGATGGGCGCGTTCAGGGCCATGCGCTCGGCCGCCTCACGGCGCTGACGGTTGTCGCTGTTGAGATCGGGCAGATAGCGGCGGCGCCCGAACAGCGTCGCCGTGTAGCCCGTGGCCCGGGCCTCGTCGACCGCGCGGCGCAGATAGTCCCGTACACCGCCGAAGCGCTCGAAGTAGGTGTCCATCAGCCCACGGGCCTCGCCCGCCTCGATGTTGAGCTGCTGGGACAGGCCGAAAGCCGACAGACCGTACGCGAGGCCGTACGACATCGCCTTGATCTTGCGGCGCATCTCGGCGTCCACCGCGGAGCGCTCCACCGAGAACACCTGGGAGGCGACGGTGGTGTGCAGGTCCTCACCGGAGGTGAACGCCTCCAGCAGACCCTCGTCCTCGGACAGATGGGCCATCACCCGCAGCTCGATCTGGCTGTAGTCCGCGGTCATCAGGCACTCGAAGCCCTCACCGACCACGAAACCGCGGCGGATCGCGCGGCCCTCGTCCGTGCGCACCGGGATGTTCTGCAGGTTCGGGTCGGTCGACGACAGACGGCCCGTCGCCGCCACCGTCTGGTTGAACGTCGTGTGGATACGGCCGTCCGCGGCGATCGTCTTGATCAGACCCTCGACCGTGGACCGCAGCTTGGCCTGCTCACGGTGACGCAGCATGATCACGGGCAGTTCGTTCTCGGTCTGCGCCGCCAGCCAGGCGAGCGCGTCCGCGTCCGTCGTGTAGCCCGTCTTCGTCTTCTTCGTCTTCGGCAGGGCCAGCTCGCCGAAGAGGACTTCCTGGAGCTGCTTGGGCGAACCGAGGTTGAACTCGTGCCCGGCCGCCGCGTGCGCCTCCTTCACCGCCTGCTGCACGGCTCCGGCGAACGTCTGCTCCATGGTCTCCAGGTGCGCCCGGTCCGCCGCGATGCCGTACCGCTCCAGCCGCGCCAGCAGGCTGGACGTGGGCAGCTCCATGTCCCGCAGCAGATCCGCCGCGCCGACCTCCTGGAGCTTCTCCCCGAACGCCTCCCCGAGATCGAGGATCGTGCGGGCCTGCGCCATCAGCGCGTCGGCCTCGGCCTGCTCGTCCGTACCGAACGCGAGCTGTCCGTCGGCCGCGGCGGCGGGCCCGAGCTCCCGGCCCAGATACTCCAGGGACAGCGCGTCCAGCGCGAAGGAACGGCGGCCCGGCTTGACCAGATACGCGGCGAGCGCCGTGTCCATGGTCACGCCCTCGATGCTCCAGCCGTGCTCGGCGAAGACCCGCATCACGCCCTTGGCGTTGTGCATGACCTTGTGCCTGTCGGGGTCGGCGAGCCACGCGGCGAACGCGTTCTCGTCCGCCTCGTCCAGCCGGGACGGGTCGAACCAGACCGCGGGCCCCGCACCCGTGGCGAGCGCCACCTCGGCCACCGACCCCGCGCCCAGCGCCCACGAGTCGACCGTGGACACGCCCAGCACGTCGCCGCCGTGCTCGGCCAGCCACGGCTTCAACTCACCCGCGCCCAGCACCACCCCGTCGATCTCGACGCCCTCGGCGACCGGCCGCGCCTCCTCGGCCTCCGCGCCCCCCGGATCCACGGCGAGAAGCCGCTCACGCAGCGAGGGGTTACGGATCTCCAGCGTGTCCAGGACCATCGCCACGGCCGTACGGTCGTACGCGGCCCGCTCCAGGTCCGCCACCGTCCGGGACAGCTCGACGTCCTTGACCATCTCCGTGAGACGGCGGTTGAGCTTCACCGCCTCCAGGTGGTCGCGCAGGTTCTGCCCGGCCTTGCCCTTGACCTCCTCGACCCGCTCGACCAGCTCCGCGAACGAACCGAACTGGTTGATCCACTTCGCGGCCGTCTTCTCCCCCACACCGGGAATGCCCGGCAGGTTGTCCGACGGGTCACCGCGCAGCGCCGCGAAGTCCGGATACTGCGCCGGCGTCAGCCCGTACTTCTCGAAGACCTTCTCCGGAGTGAACCGGGTCAGCTCCGAGACACCCTTCGTCGGGTACAGCACCGTCGTGTGCTCCGAGACGAGCTGGAAGGAGTCACGGTCACCCGTGACGATCAGCACCTCGAAACCCTCGGCCTCCGCCTGCGTGGCGAGCGTCGCGATGATGTCGTCGGCCTCGAACCCGTCCACCGCGAACCGCTGCGCGTGCATCGCGTCCAGCAGCTCGCCGATCAGCTCGACCTGCCCCTTGAACTCGTCCGGGGTCTTCGACCTGTTCGCCTTGTACTCGGTGAACTCCTCGGAACGCCAGGTCTTGCGCGATACGTCGAACGCCACCGCGAAATGCGTGGGCGACTCGTCGCGCAGCGTGTTCGCCAGCATCGACGCGAAACCATAGATGGCGTTCGTCGGCTGCCCCGTCGCGGTCGTGAAGTTCTCCGCGGGCAGCGCGAAGAACGCGCGGTAGGCCAGCGAGTGCCCGTCCATGAGCATCAGGCGCGGACGGCCGCCACCAGCGGTTTTCTCGGTCTTCTTCGATGCTGTCTCTGCCACACCCCCGATCCTGCCACGGCCCGCTGACAACGAGTGCCCTCCCGGCCCGCCGCACCCCCTCCCCACCCCGGATTCCCACAACCCACGGCCTTCGCCGCCGGTGGCGCGTGCGAGGATCGAAGAGGTACGAACACACGCACACCGACGTGCGCACGCGAAGGGGTTCAGCGATGGCCAGCAAGCCGCCGAAAAGCGATCCGGTCCAGGACGCGCCGCAGGTAGCCGGACCGAAGCACGCGGCGGCCGGACTCCCCGCCATCGGACACACCCTGCGCATCGCCCAGCAGCAGATGGGCGTCCGCCGCACCGCGCTCACCCTCCTGCGCGTCAACCAGAAGGACGGCTTCGACTGCCCGGGCTGCGCCTGGCCCGAGCCCGAGCACCGGCACGCCGCGGAGTTCTGCGAGAACGGCGCCAAGGCCGTCGCCGAGGAAGCCACCCTGCGCCGGGTCACCCCCGACTTCTTCGCCGCGCACCCCGTCTCCGACCTCGCCGGCCGCAGCGGCTACTGGCTCGGCCAGCAGGGCCGCCTCACCCACCCGATGTACCTGCCCGAGGGCGCCGACCACTACGAGCCCATAGCCTGGGAACGCGCCTTCGACATCGTCGCCGAGGAACTCGCCGCGCTCGGCTCCCCGGACGAGGCCCTCTTCTACACCTCGGGCCGCACCAGCAACGAGGCCGCCTTCCTCTACCAGCTCTTCGCCCGCGAACTCGGCACGAACAACCTGCCCGACTGCTCGAACATGTGCCACGAGTCGTCCGGCTCCGCGCTCAACGAGACCATCGGCATCGGCAAGGGCAGCGTCCTGCTCGACGACCTCTACCGCGCGGATCTGATCATCGTCGCCGGACAGAACCCCGGCACGAACCACCCGCGCATGCTCTCCGCCCTGGAGAAGGCCAAGGCCAACGGCGCGAAGATCATTACCGTCAACCCGCTGCCCGAAGCGGGCATGGAACGCTTCAAGAACCCGCAGACACCCCAGGGCATGGTCAAGGGCGCCGCGCTCACCGACCTCTTCCTCCAGATCCGCATCGGCGGCGACCAGGCGCTCTTCCGCCTGCTCAACAAGCTGATCCTCGACACCGAGGGAGCCGTCGACGAGACGTTCGTCGCCGAACACACCCACGGCTTCGAGGACTTCGCCGAGGCCGCCCGCGCCGCCGACTGGGACGAGACCCTCACCGCGACCGGCCTCACCCGCGACAGCATCGACGAGGCCCTGCGGATGGTCCTCGCCTCGAAGCGCACCATCGTGTGCTGGGCCATGGGCCTCACCCAGCACAAGCACTCCGTCCCCACCATCCGCGAAGTCGTCAACTTCCTGCTGCTGCGCGGCAACATCGGCCGCCCCGGCGCCGGCGTCTGCCCCGTCCGCGGACACTCCAACGTCCAGGGCGACCGCACGATGGGCATCTTCGAACGCCCCGCCCCCGCCTTCCTCGACGCCCTGGAGAAGGAGTTCGGCTTCAAGCCGCCCCGCGCACACGGCTACGACGTCGTACGGGCCATCCGCGCGCTGCGCGACGGCGAGGCGAAGGTCTTCTTCGCCATGGGCGGCAACTTCGTCTCCGCCTCCCCCGACACCGACGTCACCGAGGCCGCCATGCGGCGCGCCCGGCTCACCGTCCACGTCTCCACCAAGCTCAACCGCTCGCACGTGGTCACCGGCGCACGCGCCCTCATCCTGCCCACCCTCGGACGCACCGAGCGCGACCTCCAGGGCAGCGGCGAACAGTTCGTGACCGTCGAGGACTCCATGGGCATGGTGCACGCCTCACGCGGCCGCCTGGAGCCCGCGAGCCCTCACCTGCTCTCCGAGCCCGCCATCGTCGCCCGCCTCGCCCGCAGGGTCCTCGGCGAGACCAGCGGCACCCCCTGGGAAGAGTTCGAGAAGGACTACGCGGCCGTCCGCGACCGCATAGCCCGCGTGATCCCCGGCTTCCAGGACTTCAACGCGCGCGTGGCCGACCCCGCCGGCTTCGCCCTCCCCCACGCCCCCCGCGACGAACGCCGCTTCCCGACGGCCACCGGCAAGGCCAACTTCACCGCCGCGCCCGTCGAACACCCCGAACTCCCCGCGGGGCGCCTGCTGCTGCAGACGCTGCGCTCCCACGACCAGTACAACACCACCATCTACGGACTCGACGACCGATACAGGGGCATAAAGAACGGCCGCCGGGTCGTCCTCGTCAACCCCGACGACGCCCGCGAACTGAAGATCGCGGACGGCTCGTACGTCGACCTCGTCGGCGAATGGAAGGACGGCGTGGAACGCCGCGCGCCCGGCTTCCGCGTCGTGCACTACCCCACCGCCCGGGGCTGCGCCGCCGCCTACTACCCCGAGACGAACGTCCTGGTCCCCCTGGACTCGACCGCCGACACCAGCAACACCCCTGCCAGCAAGTCCGTGGTCGTCCGTCTGGAACAATCGACAGCCGACTGAGCGTTCGCTCAGCGAGGGACATCCACGACGACGTGGTCCACGACGAACGGAGCAGGGCCCCATGGGCGAACAGCACACCCCGAAGTTCCCGCAAGGGGTCATCGACGAGTACGCCGCGCTCGGCGTCGACCTGCCCGCCCTCTTCTCCGCGGGCCACCTCGGCAACCGCATGGGCGTCCAGATCACCGAGGCCTCCGCGGAACGCGTCGTGGGCACCATGCCCGTCGAGGGCAACACCCAGCCCTACGGCCTCCTCCACGGAGGAGCCTCCGCCGTCCTCGCCGAGACCATCGGCTCCGTCGGCGCCATGCTCCACGGCGGCATCACCAAGATCGCCGTCGGCGTCGACCTGAACTGCACCCACCACCGCGGTGTCCGCTCCGGCCTCGTCACCGGTGTGGCCACGCCCGTCCACCGCGGCCGCACCTCGGCGACGTACGAGATCGCCATCACCGGCGAGGACGGCAAGCGCGTCTGCAGCGCCCGCCTGACCTGCATCCTCAAGGACGCTCCCCAGGGCTGACCCCGGCGCCCCGGGATGCCCCGGGGCCCACACGGCCCGTCCCGGCGTCCCAGGGCTCCCCGGGGCGCGCAAATCTTCCGACCGTCCACCGGGCCGTCGGAGGAACGAGGACACGCGGAGCCTGCGAGGGGCGCGGCTGATCCTGCACTCCAGGGCGGCGCGGATCCTGCGGGGCGCCCGGGCCCGCGGCGTGGCCGACTCGGATCCTGCGGGGCGCCCGGGCCCGCCAGGGCACTCGGCGTCTCCGGCCCGCGCATCCACCGGGTGCCCCAGCCCACCGGGGCTCGCCGGGAAACCGGGCGCCGCGCCCGGACGCTCGGATTGCGCGGGGTACCCCGCGGCCACCGGGGTGCGCGACTCCCGCGGAACGCCCGGGCCCGCCGGGGCACGCGGATCATCCGGCGTGCGTGGACCCTCGGGGCCGCCCGGGTCACTCGGGCACGACGGGTCCCGGGCGCTGCGGCACCGCGAAGCCCTGGACCCGGGTCCCGGGCGAAGCCCCGCGCCCGCATTCCGCGGGCGTCCGGATCCGGCGGGGCCCCGAATCCGGCGGGACGCTCCGATGCCGCCGGGTTGCGCGACTCCGCCGGCGGGTCCCGAAGCCCCGGGGCGCTTCGGCCCCCTCTTCAGGGCCCAGGGATTCTCCTCGTCAGGGCCCAGGGATTCTCCTCGTCAGGGCCCAGGGATTCTCCAGCGCGCTCCCGCCTCCCGCGAGGCGCACGGATTTCGCCGGGCGCCCCGCGAGGCGGTAACTCCACGGCCCTGCCGTCGACCTCCGGAGCGGTCCGGCGAAGTCCAACCCCCTCACCTCCGAGTCCCGTTGGGCCGCTCCGCCGGCGCCCCGGCGGTGACCCTCCGGGTCCGGATTCCCGTCGCGATCGCAATCGGCGCCCTCGACCGCCCGCCCCCGCGCCGCCCGTGGCCGCCGAGGAGACCGCACCCCGGTGACAAGTGCCGCGACGGCAACCGCACTTCCTTCCGCTTCGCGGTCGGCACCCGGTCCCGCACGGTCTGCGCCGCCCGCCAAGTAGGCTCAGCGACACCCGAGTTGGGTGCGAACGACCCAGCTCCGCTGCCACTGACAGTGAAGACCGGAAACGCCCGCCTCATCACCTTGCGCCGAGCCGTATACAACCGCCCCGGCCGGCAGCCCGCCGTACAGGCTTCCCGCCCCCGCCCGCCCGTCCGCGACGACGACGCACAGCAACAGCAAAGCCTCACTTCGGCGGCACCCGGCCGCCCGGCGCGAAGGCCGCCGCGCGCGCCCCCCGCCGCCCCAACACGCCCCCACCGGCACCCACTTCGCCCGGCCAGGACACCGACGACCGCCTCACGCGGCAGTAACACACGGTTACCTCTGCCGCAATAAAGCAATCCCCACACCGCGAGCCGCGCCGCACCACGCCCCCGACGGCCCCTCGAACCGCGACCGGGCGCACAGCTTCCGGTATCCGCCATCAACCCGGAACAGCGCGTTCTCACCATGCGAACACACAACCGCCTTCAGCCAACGCGCCGAAATGCTCCGATCGTCCGCCCCACCCCCCGCGAGACACCCCCCGGATAACAAGAGCGTCACAGCCTTCCCCACGCTCCTCCCCACCCCCCCGACCTGCGCCTATAGTCACGGCCAGTCACCGCGCCGCCGGGCGCGTCACTGCACGGCCCTGCTTCATCCAGTACGGCCCGGCGAGAAACACGGCCCCCACCCTGGGGTGCCGCGCCAGGGAGAGGAATCAACGTGCGACAGCGTTCCATGGTCATACTCACCGCCGTGCTCACGACAGGAGCACTCACGCTGACCGCCTGCGGCTCGCGCGACGACAGCGGCGACGGCAAGAGCGACAAGAAGACCGAGATCATCATCGGCGTGGACGCGCCGCTGACCGGCCAGAACTCGGCCACCGGCCTCGGCATCCAGGGCGGCGTCCAGATCGCCGTGGACGACGCCAACAAGAACAACACCGTTCCCGGCGTGACCTTCAAGGTCAAGGCGCTCGACGACAAGGCCATCCCGGCCTCCGGCCAGGCCAACGCCACCCAGCTCGTCCAGGACGACAAGGTCCTCGGCGTGGTCGGCCCGCTGAACTCCGGCGTCGCCACCCAGATGCAGCAGGTCTTCGACACCGCGAACCTCGTCGAGATCTCGCCGTCGAACACCGCGCCCGAGCTCACGCAGGGCAAGAACTGGCAGACCTCCAAGTCCCGCCCGTTCAAGACCTACTTCCGCACCGCCACCACCGACGCCCTCCAGGGCGGCTTCGCGGCCGACTACGCCTACAACACGCTGAAGAAGCGCAAGGTGTACGTGGTCGACGACAAGCAGACCTACGGCGCCGGCCTGGCCAAGCTCTTCAAGGCCGGCTTCACCAAGTCCGGCGGCAAGCTCGCGGGCGAGGACCACGTCAACACCGGCGACACGGACTTCTCCGCCCTCGTCACCAAGATCAAGAACTCCAAGGCCGACCTCGTCTACTACGGCGGCCAGTACGACGAGTCCGAGAAGCTCACCAAGCAGCTCAAGGACGGCGGCGTCAAGGTCCCGCTGTTCGGCGGTGACGGCATGTTCTCCGACACCTACATCCAGACCGCCGGCAAGACCTCCGAGGGCGACCTCGTCACCTCGGTCGGCCAGCCCGTCGACTCCCTGGCCTCCGCCGCCGACTTCATCAAGAAGTACAAGGCGTCCGGCCTCAAGGGCGACTACGGCACCTACGGTGGCTACTCCTACGACGCCGCCACGGCCATCATCAAGGCCATCGGCGCTGTCGTGAAGGACGGCAAGATCCCGGACGGCGCCCGCGCCAAGATCGTCGCCGAGGTTCAGAAGACCAAGTTCGACGGCATCGCCGGCCCGGTCTCGTTCGACGAGTACGGCGACACCACGAACAAGCAGCTGACCGTGTACCAGGTCGTCGACGGCAAGTGGAAGGCCGTCAAGAGCGGCACGTTCAACGGCTGATCAGCAACACCCGGGACACTCCGGTGGATCGGTCCACAACCAGGCGGCGGCGCCCCGAGCGGCACCGCACGCCCGGTCCGATCCACCGGACAGGCCCTCCGCACAACCTCAGGGCCGCGCGGCCACGACCACACGTCACCGCGCGGCCCGCTTCATACGCCCTGCTCAACTCTCCCCACCACATGGAGGCCACGCGGTGAACACCCTGCCGCAGCAGCTGGCCAACGGGCTGTTCCTCGGCTCGATGTACGGGCTGATCGCCATCGGCTACACGATGGTGTACGGCATCGTCCAGCTCATCAACTTCGCCCACGGCGAGATCTTCATGACCGGCGGCTTCGGCGCACTCTCGGTCTACCTCTACGTTCTGCCAAACGGCACATCCATGTGGATAGCCCTCCCAGCGATGCTGATAGGCGGCGGAATCGTCTCCGTCCTCATCGCCGTCGGGGCCGAACGCTTCGCCTACCGGCCACTGCGCGGAGCACCACGCCTCGCACCCCTCATCACCGCCATCGGTCTGTCCCTGGCCCTCCAGCAGATCGTCTTCAACACCTACCCCGACGCCAAGACCGACCTGAAGTTCCCCCAGCTTCCCTTCGGTCCGCTGCACATCGGCTCCGTCAGCATCCAGAGCGGCTCGGTCTTCGTCATCGTCGCCGCCCCCCTGTGCATGGCGGCCCTCGCCCTCTTCGTCAGCCTCTCCCGCACCGGCCGCGCCATGCAGGCCACCGCGCAGGACCCTGACACCGCGCAGCTCATGGGCATCGACACCAACCGCATCATCGTCATCGCCTTCGCCATCGGCGGCTTCTTCGCCGCCGTCGCGGCCGTGGCCTACGGCCTGCGCTACGGCACCGTCAAGTACGACATGGGCTTCCAGATGGGCCTCAAGGCCTTCACCGCGGCCGTCCTCGGCGGCATCGGCAACATCTACGGCGCCATGATCGGCGGCCTCGTCCTCGGCCTCGCCGAGACCCTGGCCACCAGCTACATCGACGGCATCCCCGGCATGCAGCAGCTCGGCGGCGGCGGCTGGTCCTCCGTCTGGGCCTTCGTACTCCTCATCCTCGTACTGCTGTTCAGGCCACAGGGCCTCGTCGGCGAACGCGTCGCGGACAGGGCGTGAGCACCATGGCAACCACCGAGACGACCACCCCCGAGCGCGGCCTGATCGCACTCCCCGAGAGCGCGGCCCGCGTCCTCGTCGCGATCGGCGCCATCGCCACCATCGCCAGCACGTTCATGTCCTGGACCTACACGTCCGACTTCCCCGGGGACCTCACCTACTACGGTTCCCCGGCCGGACTCCAGGTCCTCGACATCGTCGCCGGCGCCCTCACGCTTCTCTTCGCCCTGACCCTCTGGAACGTCCGCGGCCTCGGCTGGCTCAACCCGGCGGGCGCCACCCAGCCCGTCGTCCTCGCCGCCGCCTCCGCGTTCGCCGTGAGCTGGTTCAGCGCGATCGCCATCGCCGTCGACCTCAAGGGCCTCGTCGCGCTCGACCCCGGCGCCTACCTCGCCGCCGTCGGCTCCCTCGTCGCCCTCCTCGGCACCCTGGCACTCCCCAAGCCCGGGGACACGTTCAAGGACTACATCACCAAGCCCGACCTCATCCCGCCGGCCGCCAAGCTGGCAGGCTGGATCGAGCGCCTCATCGTCACCGCCGCCACCGCCGTCGCGCTGATCGTCTTCAACTACGGCATCGGCGTCGACCCCGACGCGAGCGAAACGTTCCTGGGCTACCTGTTCCTCGTCGTCTTCGGCGCCTGGGCCCTGCTCACCGCCGGACTCTTCGACCGCTTCGCGCAGCTGAACGCCCGCCACAAGGGATTCGCCACCAGCATGGCCTTCCTGGCCGCGGCGATCTTCCCGTTCCTCGCGAACAACGAGCACAACTCCAACCTCGGCGTCAACATCCTCGTCGTCGCCACCGTCGCCCTCGGCCTCAACATCGTCGTCGGCCTCACCGGACTCCTCGACCTCGGATACGTCGCCTTCCTCGGCGTCGGCGCCTACGCCGCGGCCCTCGTCTCCGGCTCCGAGTTCTCCCGCTTCTCCGGCGTCCAGTTCCCCTTCTGGGCCGCCATGCTCACCGGCATGGCCGCGTCGCTCGTCTTCGGCGTCCTCATCGGCGCCCCGACCCTGCGACTGCGCGGCGACTACCTCGCCATCGTGACCCTGGGCTTCGGAGAGATCTTCCGCATCGCCGTCAACAACATGGACGGGACCTCCGGCCCCAACCTCACCAACGGCCCCAACGGCATCTCGATGATCCCGGACCTCGACATCTTCGGGTTCAACTTCGGCGCCGAGCACAACATCCTCGGCTTCGCCCTCGGCCGGTTCGCGAACTACTTCCTGCTGATGCTCCTCATCACCGCGGTCGTGGTCGTCGTCTTCAACCGCGCCGCGGACTCCCGCATCGGCCGCTCCTGGATCGCCATCCGCGAGGACGAGACCGCCGCCACCGCCATGGGCATCAACGGCTTCCGCGTCAAGCTCATCGCCTTCGCCCTCGGCGCCTCCCTCGCCGGCCTCGCCGGCACGGTCAGCGCCCACGTCGGCTACAGCGTCAACCCGGCCCCGTACCAGTTCGCCGGCTCCGTGCCCCCGAACTCCGCCTTCCTCCTCGCGGCGGTCGTTCTCGGCGGCATGGGAACCGTCAACGGACCCATCCTCGGCGCCACCCTGCTCTACCTCCTCCCCGAGAAGCTCAGCTTCCTCAAGGAGTACGAGCTCCTCGCCTTCGGCATCGCGCTCGTCATCCTGATGCGCTTCCGCCCCGAAGGCATCATCGCCAACCGCCGCCGCCAGCTCGAGTTCCACGTGAGCGACGACAGCGACAAGGCCGTCCACATCCCCGAACAAGGCCTGCCCGACTCCACCGTCGGCGTCACCAAGGCAGGGGCGTAACCAACATGACCACCACCACAGCCCCCAGCCCGGTCCTCGAAGCCACCGGCGTCACCATGCGCTTCGGCGGCCTCACCGCCGTGCGGAACGTCGACCTCACCGTCAACGCCGGAGAGATCGTCGGTCTCATCGGCCCCAACGGCGCGGGCAAGACCACCTTCTTCAACTGCCTCACCGGCCTCTACGTCCCCACCGAGGGCAAGGTCGCCTACAAGGGCACGGTGCTGCCGCCCAAGCCGCACCTCGTCACCAGCGCCGGCATCGCCCGCACCTTCCAGAACATCCGGCTCTTCGCCAACATGACCGTCCTGGAGAACGTGCTCGTCGGACGCCACACCCGCACCAAGGAAGGCCTCTGGTCGGCCCTCCTGCGCGGCCCCGGCTTCCGCAAGGCAGAAGCCGAGTCCCGCGAACGCGCCATGGAACTGCTGGAGTTCATCGGCCTCGACCACAAGGCCGACCACCTCTCCCGCAACCTCCCCTACGGCGAACAGCGCAAGCTGGAGATCGCGCGCGCCATGGCGAGCGAGCCGGGCCTCCTCCTCCTGGACGAGCCCACCGCCGGCATGAACCCCCAGGAAACCCGCGCGACCGAAGAACTCGTCTTCGCCATCCGCGACCGCGGCATCGCCGTCCTCGTCATCGAGCACGACATGCGCTTCATCTTCAACCTGTCCGACCGCGTGGCCTGCCTCGTCCAGGGCGAGAAGCTCGTCGAAGGCACCTCCGAGGTCGTCCAGGGCGACGAGCGCGTCATCGCCGCCTACCTCGGCACCCCCTTCGAGGGCGCCCCCGGCGCCGACGAACTCGCCGAGGTCGAGGCCGCCGAAGCCGCCGGAACCACCGCGGCGGCCGCCCCGGCCGACGACACGACGGAAGCCCCCGCCGCCGAGGAAGCCGAGGAGACCCCGGCAGCCGAGGACAGCACGGCGACCGAGGACACCACGGACACCGACGAAGCCCCCGAGGCCTCCGAGGAGCCCGCGGACGCCACCGCGTCCGACGACTCCGACGCGCAGGGCAGCACCACCAAGGAAGGAACCGCCCAGTGACCGCACTGCTCGAGGTCGAAGACCTCAAGGTCGCCTACGGCAAGATCGAAGCCGTCAAGGGCATCTCCTTCACCGTCGAGGCCGGCCAGATCGTCACCCTCATCGGCACCAACGGCGCCGGCAAGACGACGACGCTGCGCACCCTCTCCGGGCTCCTCAAGCCCAGCGGAGGCCGCATCCTCTTCGACGGCCAGCCCCTGGCCAACATCCCCGCCCACAAGATCGTCGCCCTCGGACTCGCGCACTCCCCCGAGGGACGCCACATCTTCCCCCGCCTCACCATCGCGGAGAACCTCCAGCTCGGAGCCTTCCTCCGCAGCGACAAGGCGGGCATCGAGAAGGACATCCAGCGCGCCTACGACCTCTTCCCCATCCTGGGAGAACGCCGTAAGCAGGCCGCGGGAACCCTCTCGGGCGGCGAGCAGCAGATGCTCGCCATGGGACGCGCCCTCATGTCCCAGCCCAAGCTGCTCATGCTCGACGAGCCCTCCATGGGTCTCTCGCCGATCATGATGCAGAAGATCCTCGCCACCATCGCCGAACTCAAGGCGTCCGGCACCACCATCCTGCTCGTCGAGCAGAACGCCCAGGCGGCGCTCTCGCTGGCCGACCAGGCGCACGTCATGGAGGTCGGCAGCATCGTCCTCTCCGGCACCGGCCAGGACCTCCTGCACGACGAGTCCGTCCGCAAGGCCTACCTCGGCGAGGACTGACCCCCGCGACCCCGGTCGCACGAAAAGGCCCGCACCTCCGTCAGGGGTGCGGGCCTCTTCCGTCCGCCGCTTCGCCGCGGACCGAGTTCTGCTGCGGGGCTCGGGACTAGCCCTTCGCCGCCTTCTTCTCCGCGGCGTCCTCGATGACCGCCTCGGCCACCTGCTGCATCGACATCCGGCGGTCCATCGACGTCTTCTGGATCCACCGGAACGCCGCCGGCTCCGTCAGGCCGTACTCCGTCTGGAGAACCGACTTCGCGCGGTCCACCAGCTTCCGGGTCTCCAGACGCTGCGTGAGATCCGCGATCTCACCCTCCAGCGCCTTCAGCTCCGCGAACCGGGACACCGCCATCTCGATCGCCGGCACCACGTCGCTCTTGCTGAACGGCTTCACCAGGTACGCCATCGCGCCGGCGTCGCGGGCCCGCTCGACGAGGTCGCGCTGCGAGAACGCGGTCAGCATCAGCACCGGGGCGATCGACTCCTCGGCGATCTTCTCCGCCGCCGAGATGCCGTCCAGCTTCGGCATCTTCACGTCCAGGATCACCAGGTCGGGCTTGTGCTCCCGGGCCAGCTCGACGGCCTGCTCACCGTCGCCGGCCTCGCCTACGACGGTGTAGCCCTCCTCCTCCAGCATCTCCTTGAGGTCGAGACGGATCAGCGCCTCGTCCTCGGCGATGACGACACGGGTCGTCAGCGGAGGCACGTGCGACTTGTCGTCGTCGGGCGCGTCTACGGGCTGGGGCGACTCGGGGGCGGTCACGGGGGCTCCTCATTACGGGCCGGGCAGGTAGTGCTGCTTAAGAAGACTACCTAGCGGCGGCGGGCTGCGATGACCCGGTATGCTTCCGCAGAGCCGGTCTCGCCGGGTTGGTGGAACGGTATACACGGAGGTCTCAAACACCTCTGCCTGAGAGGGCTTGCGGGTTCGAATCCCGCACCCGGCACAACTCACCTCAAAGCGGAGGTTCACGTTCGCGTGGACCTCCGCTTTTTGCTGCACATGGTAGCGATCACTGACTCAGAGTGGTCACATGAACGGGCATGGCACAGAAGTACGACAGCTTGCGATCACCCTGCTCCGTGACGGTGCCAAGAACGCAGACGTGGCGCGGAGGGTCGGGGTTCCGCTGGGCACAATTGGCTACTGGAAGCACCTGGATCGCGCCGAGCGAGGTGAGTGTCCCGGAAAGCACGATCCGAAGTGCCCTCGCTGCCACGGTCGCGAGCTGGACCCTGGCGCCTACAGCTACCTGCTGGGGCTATACCTGGGCGACGGCCACATCAGTCACTACTCCGAGCATCGCGTACCCAACCTCATGATCACCTGTTGTGGATCGTGGCCGGGTCTCATGGATCTCTGCGAGCAGGCCATGCGGACCGTCTTCCCTGACAACTCCGTCTGCCGCGTGCGCAAATCCGGCTGCCGCAATGTCAAGGTCTACTCAAAGCATCTGCCCTGCCTGTTCCCCCAGCACGGCCCTGGCAAGAAGCACGAGCGGCCGATCGTGCTCGCTGCCTGGCAGCAGGAGATCGTCGACGCCCACCCCTGGGAGTTCGTCCGGGGGCTCATCCATTCCGACGGGTGTCGCATCACGAACTGGACCACCCGTGTCGTCGGCGGGGAGCCCAAGCGTTATGAGTACCCGCGGTACTTCTTCACCAACGTCTCGGACGACATCAGGCAGCTCTACACCGACACCCTGGACCGGCTCGGTGTCGAGTGGACGCACTGCACCCGGCACGGGAACCCGTACAACATCTCCGTTGCCCGCAAAGCCTCCGTAGCCCTCATGGACGCCCATGTGGGCCCCAAGTACTGACCGGCGGCGGGAGTGACCCTCCGTCGGCCCGGCAGGGGCCCGTCGGACGCGTGTGGCTACTTGGGGCTGTCGTCCTCGCCGATGTGGTGGACGCGGACCAGGTTCGTGGAGCCGGAGACTCCGGGCGGGGAGCCGGCGGTGATCACGACGATGTCGCCCTTGGCGCAGCGGCCGTACTTCAGGAGGAGTTCGTCGACCTGGTCGACCATGGCGTCGGTGGAGTCGACGTGGGGGCCGAGGAAGGTCTCGACGCCCCAGGTGAGGTTGAGCTGGGAGCGGGTCGAGGGGGTGGGGGTGAAGGCGAGGAGGGGAATGGGCGAGCGGTAGCGGGAGAGGCGGCGGACGGTGTCGCCGGACTGGGTGAAGGCGACGAGGAACTTGGCGCCGAGGAAGTCGCCCATCTCGGCGGCGGCCCGGGCGACGGCACCCCCCTGGGTGCGGGGTTTGTTGCGTTCGGTCAGCGGGGGCAGCCCCTTGGCGAGGATGTCCTCCTCGGCGGCTTCGACGATCTTCGCCATCGTCCTGACCGTCTCGATGGGGTATTTGCCGACGCTGGTCTCGCCGGAGAGCATCACGGCGTCGGTGCCGTCGATGACGGCGTTGGCGACGTCGGAGGCCTCGGCGCGGGTGGGGCGGGAGTTGTCGATCATCGAGTCGAGCATCTGAGTGGCGACGATGACCGGCTTGGCATTGCGCTTGGCGAGTTTGATGGCCCGCTTCTGGACGATGGGGACCTGTTCGAGCGGCATTTCCACGCCGAGGTCGCCGCGGGCGACCATGATGCCGTCGAATGCGGCGACGATGTCGTCGATGTTGTCGACGGCCTGGGGCTTTTCGACCTTGGCGATGACGGGGAGGCGGCGGCCTTCCTCGTCCATGATGCGGTGGACGTCCTGGATGTCCTTGCCGCTGCGGACGAAGGACAGGGCGATGACGTCGAAGCCGGTGCGCAGGGCCCAGCGGAGGTCGTCCTCGTCCTTGTCGGAGAGGGCGGGGACGGAGACGGCGACGCCGGGGAGGTTGAGGCCCTTGTGGTCGGAGACCATGCCGCCTTCGATGACGGTGGTGTGGACGCGGGGGCCGTCGACGCCGGTGACTTCGAGGCAGACCTTTCCGTCGTCGACGAGGATGCGTTCACCGGGAGTGACGTCGGTGGCCAGTCCGTCGTAGGTGGTTCCGCAGGATTCCTGGTCTCCTTGGGCGCCTTCTTCGACGGTGATGGTGAAGGTGTCTCCGCGTTCAAGGAGTACGGGTCCTTCGGTGAAGCGGCCGAGGCGGATCTTCGGGCCTTGAAGGTCGCCGAGGATTCCGACGCTGCGGCCCGTTTCGTCGGAGGCTTTCCGGACGTGTCGGTAGCGCTCTTCGTGATCGGCGTGGGTGCCGTGGCTGAGGTTGAAGCGGGCTACGTCCATTCCGGCTTCGACCAGGGCTTTGATCTGGTCGTACGAGTCGGTGGCGGGGCCCAGTGTGCAGACGATTTTCGCTCGGCGCATGATTCGAGCCTAGGCCTTACCGGTCGGTAGAGAATTGGTCGCGCATGACTACTCAACAACCTTTGCGTGAAGGGTTATTGACAACTGTTGAATTGTGCGCCGCACCGCTCCGATGAGCGGAGCATGGTCGAGCGTTGCTCTTCGTGCGGCCGGCGCGTTCTTCGACCTGTGCCCGTCCAGTGTGCGCCGGGCTGCGGGGTGGGTGCGCGGAAGAGTCTCGCGGTGACTTTCCGTGATGCTTTCAGGTGCGGCTAGAGCCGTGGTGGCGCCATGGTGAAGCGGGCGGTGACCTGGGCGTGGACGTGCTGGCGCTGGGGTTCGAGGTCGATGGGTGCGGGTTCGTCCTCGGTGGGGGCGCCGTAGGCGGACCGGCTGAGCGCGCGGGTGCTCTGGGGGACGCGGGGGTGGGTGTCCTCGGTCCCGGTGTCGGCGAGTTCGACGAGGGCGGTGACGGTGGTGTCGAGGGCTTCGGCGTATTCGCGGGCGCGCTGGACGGCCTCGCGGACTGCCTGCCGGCGTGCCGCGCGGTGGGCGGGTGAGGTGGGGCGCAGACTCCACCAGGGGCCGTCCACACGGGTGAGGTCGAGGTCGGCGAGGGCGGTGACGAGTTCGCCGAGTGCGCTGAAGTCGCCCAGTACGGCGGTGATGTGGACGAGTCCGTGGTGGGTACGCGTGCGCTCTCCGCGGCCGTGGCGGCCGAGTTCGGGGGTGATGGTGAGGGCGCTGGTCTCGAGGTGTTCGACGGCGTCGCCATGGGCTTTGACGAGGTCGAGGGCGCGGGCGTTGCGCTGGGTGAGGTCGGTGAGGGTCTGGCGGCGGTCCTTGCCGCGGGCGGTGACGGTGATGGTGATGCGGGCGAGTTCGGGGGCTACTTCGAGGTGGGCTTCGCCGCGGACGGCGATGCGGGGGGTGTCGGGGGTGCCGTAGGGGACGGCGGGGGTGGTGGCCGGGGTGTGCCGGTCGGCGGGGCCGGTGTCGGGGGTCATACGTCCCACTCTGTCACTGGGTGGGGGGTCGGTGGTGCCGTCCGGCCATCAGATGGAAACCTCCAGGGTCTTTTGCGGGGGCGGGTGTTGGGCCAGAATCTACGCGCGTCGTTGCCCTTTTCCCGAGGAGTTCGAACCATGCCGTTGAATCGCCGGAAGTTTCTGAAGGAGTCCGCCGTGACCGGTGCGGGGGTGGCGCTCGCGGGTGTGGGCGCGGCTCCTGCGGCGCAGGCCGCGGAGGGCGCGAAGGGGGGCCGGCCGGTGAAGCGGTACGAGCTGACGGTGATGGGGACGACCGACCTGCACGGTCACGTCTTCAACTGGGACTACTTCAAGGACGCGGAGTACTCGGACAAGGCTGGCAACGCCCAGGGTCTGGCGCGGATCTCGACGCTGGTGAACGAGATCCGTGCGGAGAAGGGGCGTTGCAACACGCTGCTGCTGGACGCGGGTGACACGATCCAGGGCACGCCGTTGACGTACTACTACGCGAAGGTGGATCCGATCACCGCCAAGGGTGGTCCGGTGCATCCGATGGCGCAGGCGATGAACGCGATCGGGTATGACGCGGTGGCGCTCGGGAACCACGAGTTCAACTACGGGATCGAGACGCTGCGGAAGTTCGAGTCGCAGTGCCGTTTCCCGTTGCTGGGTGCGAACGCGCTGGACGCGAAGACGCTGAAGCCGGCGTTCCCGCCGTACTTCATGAAGGAGTTCCGCGTTCACGGTGCCCCGCCGGTGAAGGTGGCGGTGCTGGGGCTGACCAATCCCGGTATCGCGATCTGGGACAAGGCTTATGTGCAGGGGAAGTTGACGTTCCCGGGTCTTGAGGAGCAGGCGGCGAAGTGGGTGCCGAAGCTGCGGTCGATGGGTGCGGACGTGGTGGTCGTGTCGGCGCATTCCGGTACGTCGGGCACGTCGTCGTACGGTGATCAGGTGCCGTACGTGGAGAACTCGGCGGCGCTGGTGGCTCAGCAGGTGCCGGGGATCGACGCGATCCTGGTGGGTCACGCGCATGTGGAGATCCCGGAGCTGAAGGTCACGAACACGGCGACGGGGAAGACGGTGGTGCTGTCGGAGCCGCTGGCGTTCGCGGAGCGGCTGTCGGTGTTCGACTTCGGGCTGGTCTTCGAGAAGGGCCGTTGGCGGGTCGAGTCGGTGGCGTCCTCGGTGCGCAACGCGAACTCGGTGGCGGACGACCCGAAGATCACGCGGCTGCTGAAGGACGAGCACGATCTCGTGGTGGCGTACGTCAACCAGGTGGTGGGTACGGCGACGGACACGCTGACGACGGTGGAGGCGCGGTACAAGGACGCTCCGATCATCGATCTGATCACGAAGGTCCAGGAGGACGTGGTGCGGGCCGCCCTGGTGGGGACGCAGTACGCGTCGCTGCCGGTGATCGCGCAGGCGTCGCCGTTCTCGCGGACCTCCGAGATCCCGGCCGGCAATGTGACGATCCGGGATCTGTCCAGCCTGTACGTGTACGACAACACGCTGGTAGCGAAGGTGCTGACGGGTGCGCAGGTCCGTGCGTACCTGGAGTACTCGGCGAACTATTTCGTGCAGACGGCTGCGGGCGCGGTGGTCGACACGGAGAAGCTGACGAACGCGAACGGCCGCCCGGACTACAACTACGACTATGTGTCGGGTCTTCAGTACGACATCGACATAGCGCAGGCGGAGGGTTCGCGGATCAAGAACCTGACGTACAACGGTGCGCCGTTGGACGACGCTCAGCAGTTCGTGTTCGCGGTGAACAACTACCGGGCCAATGGTGGTGGCGCGTTCCCGCACGTCGCCACAGCGACCGAGGTGTGGTCGGAGTCGACGGAGATCCGGACGCGGATCGCGGAGTGGGTCACGGCGAAGGGTGTGCTGGACCCGAAGGACTTCGCGTCGGTGGACTGGAAGCTGACGCGTGAGGGTGTGCCCGTGTTCTAGGGCGTTCTTGGTTCAGGTCGGCGGCGTCGGCGCGGTTTCTCGCGTCGGCGCCGTTCGTGTTTGGGCGGGTGTACGAGGCGGTCGGGGATTCACGGCCGGGGCGTGAACCGATCGGCGGGGCTCGTCCGATGAGGGGATGTGGGGGTGGGCCTCATCGTCCTTCGACGAGGGGGATGAGGGGGACGAGCCGGGTGAGGGGCCGGGTTTCCTGGCGGGCGGCGGGGACGCGGGGGGTGTGTTCGAGGCCGAAGGTGGTGAAGGCGGTCCGGCCGGGGAGGGGGTAGGGGTCCTTGCCGGTGAGGGAGTTGAGGATGGTGGCGCTGCGCCAGGCGGCGAGGCCGAGGTCGGGGGTGCCGACGCCGTGGGTGTGGAGTTCGGCGTTCTGGACGTAGACGCGGCCGGTGACGGTGGGGTCGAGGACGAGGCGGAACTGGTCGTCGATGTCGGGGCGTTCGGCGTTGTCGCGGCGGAGGTAGGGGTCGAGTCCGGCGAGGAGGGGGGCGATGGGGCGTTCGCGGTAGCCGGTGGCGAGGACGACGGCGTTGGTGGTGAGGCGCGTCCGGGTGCCCTGCTGGACGTGTTCGAGGTGGAGTTCGATCTTGGTGGTGGCGATGCGTCCGGCGGTGCGGACGGTGACGGCGGGGGTGAGGACGGCGTCGGGCCAGCCGCCGTGGAGGGTGCGGCGGTAGAGCTCGTCGTGGATGGCGGCGATGGTGTCGGCGTCGATGCCTTTGTGGAGCTGCCACTGGGCGGCGAGGAGGCGGTCGCGGACGGGTTCGGTGAGGGCGTGGAAGTAGCGGGTGTAGTCGGGGGTGAAGTGTTCGAGGCCGAGTTTGGAGTACTCCATGGGGGCGAAGGCCTCGGTGCGGGCGAGCCAGTGGATCTTTTCTTTTCCGGTGGGGCGGTTGCGCAGGAGGTCGAGGAAGACCTCGGCTCCCGACTGGCCGGCGCCGATGACGGTGATGTGGTCGGCGGTGAGGAACCGGTCGCGGTGCTTGAGGTAGTCGGCGGCGTGGATGACGGGTGCGTCGGGGGCTTCGACGAGTGGTTTGAGGGGTTCGGGGATGTGGGGGGCGGTGCCGACGCCGAGGACGATGTTGCGGGTGTGGGTGCGGCCGAGGGCCTGGGCCTGGCCGTGGGCGTCGAGGCGGGTGAAGTCGACTTCGAAGAGGTCTCGTTCGGGGTTCCAGCGGACGGCGTCGACCTGGTGGGCGAAGCGGAGTCCGGGGAGGTTGTCGGCGACCCAGCGGCAGTAGGCGTCGTATTCGGCGCGCTGGATGTGGAAGCGCTCGGCGAAGTAGAAGGGGAAGAGGCGGTCGCGGTCCTTGAGGTAGTTGAGGAAGGACCAGGGGCTGGTGGGGTGGGCGAGGGTGACCAGGTCGGCGAGGAAGGGGACTTGAAGGGTGGCGCCGTCGATGAGGAGGCCGGGGTGCCAGTCGAAGCCGGGGCGTTGCTCGTAGAAGACGGTGTCGAGTTCGGTGAGGGGGTGGGCGAGGGCGGCGAGGGAGAGGTTGAAGGGGCCGATGCCGATGCCGACCAGGTCGCGGGGTGTGTCGGCGGTGGGGGGCTGGGGCTGGGGTGTCGGTCTCATCGGGGTGTGTGTCCTTCCACCAGTTTCAGGAGCGTGGCCAGGTCGCCGGGCCGGGTGTGGGGGTTGAGGAGGGTGGCTTTGAGCCAGCGGCGGCCGTCGAGGGTGGCGCGGCCGAGGACGGCGCGGCCTTGGTCGAGGAGGGTGCGGCGTACGGCGGCGACGGTGTCGTCGGTGGCGCCTTGGGGCCGGAAGAGGACGGTGCTGATGACGGGGCGGTCGTAGAGCTCGAAGCCGGGGTGGGCGGTGATGAGGTCGGCGAGTTCGTGGGCGTGGGCGCAGACCTGGTCGACGAGGGTTCCGATGCCGTGGCGTCCGAGGGTCTTGAGGGTGACGGCGATCTTGAGGATGTCGGGACGGCGGGTGGTGCGCAGCGAGCGTCCGAGGAGGTCGGGGTGGCCGGCTTCGGTGTCGTCGTCGGCGTTGAGGTAGTCGGCGCGGTGGGCGAGGGGGGTGAGGTCGGTGGGGTCGCGTACGGCGAGGAGTCCGGCGGCGACGGGCTGCCAGCCGAGTTTGTGCAGGTCGAGGGTGACGGTGTCGGCGCGGGCGAGTCCGTCGAGTCGGGTGCGGTGCCGGTCGCTGAAGAGGAGGCCTCCGCCGTAGGCGGCGTCGATGTGGAGGCGGGCGCCGTGGGTGGCGCAGAGGTCGGCGATCTCGGGCAGCGGGTCGATGAGTCCGGCGTCGGTGGTGCCGGCGGTGGCGGCGACGAGGAGGGGGCCGCGCAGTGTGGTGAGGGCGTTGTCGAGGGCGGCGGGGTCGAGGGTGCCGGCGGGTGCGGGGAGGACGACGGGTTCGGGGAGGCCGAGGAGCCAGGCGGCGCGCTGGAGGGAGTGGTGGGCGCCTGCTCCGCAGACGAGCTGGATGCCCTGGTGCATCTCGCGGGCGAGGAGGAGGGCGAGTTGGTTGGATTCGGTGCCACCGGTGGTGACGAGGGCGTCGCCCTTGACGCGCCGCGCCCCCGCGCCGTCCGCCCCCGCGCCCTCCGCCCGCGTGCCCTCCGCCCGCATCGCGTGCGCTTCCGTGCTCTCCCCCTCCGTGCCCCGTGCCGCCCGCGCGCTGGAGGGGTCCGAAGCACCGCCGGCGTCCGACGCACCCCCGGCGTCCGGGTCGCCGTAGACCAGGGTGGCCAGGGCCTGGGTGAGGGCCGCTTCGAGTTCGGAGGCGGCCGGTGCCTGGTCCCAGGAGTCGAGGGACGGGTTGAGGGCGGAGGCGGCGAGGTCGGCGGCGGTGGCGACGGCGAGGGGCGGGCAGTGCAGGTGGGCCGCGCACAGGGGGTCGGCGGGGTCGGCGGCGCCTTCCGCGAGGGCGCGGACGAGGGTGTACAGGGCGTCGGTGGCGCCGTGCTGCGGCAGGGGGTCGCCGAGGGCTGTGCGCAGCCGCTGGGCGACGTGTTCGGGTCCTCCGGCGGGGAGGGGTCCTCCGCGGGCGGCGGTGCCTTCGGCGAGGGCGTGCAGGACGGTGTCGAGCAACGGCCGCAGTGCGTCGGGGCCTTCGGGGCCTGAGGCGAGGGGCGGCGTGCTCATGGGTGTCCTCCGATGGACGTGCGGCGGGTCCTTCCCGGCGTGTACGTGTTTTGGGCAGGTGCGCCCGCCAAGGAGAACGATTCGGCCCCGGCGGGGGTACTGCCGTACGGAGGATTTGTGTGAGCGGGGCCGGACACGCCGGACGCCGGACCGCTTGCCCGGGGGCGGCGGTCCGGCGTCCTGGTTCACGTCCGGTGTCCGGGTTCGCATCCGGGCTCGGGCGTCTGTTGTCCGCTGTGTCGGACGTCCCGTCTCCGGTGCGTCCGGTGGGCGGTTAGGCCTGCCTCACCCGCAACGCGCGGGCGAGGTCGTCGAGCTGGTCGGCGAGCTTGCGGCGCAGGGCCGGGATGGGGTCGGCGTCGCGCAGGCAGCTCTCGCCGAGGGCGAGGGTCTCCGGGGCGACGGCGACGGCGGGGAAGGCCCAGCGGCCGGTGGCTTCGGCCATGGCGGGGCCGCGGCGTTCGGCGACGGCGACCGCGTCGGGCCAGTACCGCTCGACGTACTCGCGGACGAGGTCGGCCTGTTCGGGCTGCCAGAAGCCCTGGGCGGTGGCGGTGAACAGGTAGTTGGAGAGGTCGTCGGTGGCGAACATCGCCTCCCAGGCGGCGCGTTTGGCCTCGGGGTCGGGCAGCGAGGCGCGGCAGCGGGCGGCGCCCTCCTGGCCGGTGGCGCTGGGGTCCTGGACGAGTTCGGCGTCGATCACCGCGTCGTCGACGGCGCCGAGGACGCTGAGCCGGCCGAGGATGCGCCAGCGCAGCTCGGGGTCGAGTTCGGGGCCGCCGGGGACGGTGCCCTCGGAGAACCACGCGCTGATCGTGTCGGGGTGGACGGCCACGTCGATGAGGTGGCGTACGGCGGTCAGGCGCAGGCCGGGGTGTGAGCCGTCCTCGGTGCGGCGGATGAGGTCGCGGCACAGGTCGGTGAGGGTGGCGAGGGCGGTGGGCCGCTCTTCGGGACTCAGGAACCGGTCGGCGACGTAGACGGTGGCAAAGGTCAGGACGCCCTGGACGACGGCGAGGTCGGTCTCGCGCGGCAGGTGGGTGCGGGCGGTCTCGATGTAGTCCATGGCGGGCAGTTCGCCGTCGCGTACGGCGTCGCGCAGGGCGTTCCAGACGACGGCCCGGGTGAGGGGGTCGGGGAGGCCCGCGAGGGCGGCTCGTACGGTCTGGAAGGACTTGGTGTCGAAGCGGACCTTGGCGTAGGTGAGGTCGCCGTCGTTGAGGAGGAGCAGGTCGGGGCGGCGGCCGGGCCTCGGGGCGGCGGAGTCGCCCTGCGGGACGTCGAGTTCGAAGCGCTCGCGCAGGGTGAGCCGGTCGTCCTCGCCGGGGACGGTGTCGTAGGCGCCGACGGCGATGCGGTGGGGGCGGCTGCCGTCGCGGTCGACGGTGAGGTGCCACTGGCCGTCGGCTTCGGTGATCGCGGGCCTGAGGGTGTCGACGCCGGTGGTGCGCAGCCAGGCGTCGGCCCAGGCGTGGACGTCGCGTTCGGTGGCGGAGGCGAGGTTGTCGATGAAGTCGGCGAGGGTGGCGTTGGCGAACTTGTGGCGGGCGAAGTGGGTGTTGATGCCCGCGAGGAAGTCCTTCTCGCCGAGCCAGGCGACGAGCTGGCGCAGTGCGGAGGCGCCCTTGGCGTAGGAGATGCCGTCGAAGTTGAGCATGGCGGACGCGGTGTCGGGGACGGCGGCCGGGTCGGGGGCGACGGGGTGGGTGGAGGGGCGCTGGTCGGCGTCGTAGCCCCAGGACTTGCGGGCGACGCCGAAGTCGACCCAGGTGTCGGTGAAGCGGGTGGCTTCGGTGAGGGTCTGGTAGCCCATGTACTCGGCGAAGGACTCGTTGAGCCAGATGTCGTCCCACCAGCGCAGGGTGACGAGGTCGCCGAACCACATGTGGGCCATCTCGTGGGCGATGACCATGGCGCGGGTCTGCCGCTCGGTGTCGGTGACGGCGGAGCGGTAGATGAACTCGTCGCGGAAGGTGACGAGTCCGGGGTTCTCCATGGCGCCGGCGTTGAACTCGGGGACGAACGCCTGGTCGTAGGAGTCGAAGGGGTAGGGCTCGTCGAACTTCTCGTGGTAGCGGTCGAAGCAGGCGCGGGTGACGTCGAGGATCTCGTCGGCGTCGGCGTCGAGGTAGGGGGCCAGCGAGCGGCGGCAGTGGAGGCCGAAGGGCAGGCCGCCGTGTTCGGTGCGCACCGAGTGCCAGGGGCCCGCGGCGACGGCGACGAGGTAGGTGGAGATCAGCGGGGTGGGGGCGGCCTTCCAGCGGCCGTCTCCGAGGTGTTCGGTGACGCCGTTGGCGAGGACGGTCCAGGCTTCGGGGGCGGTGATGGAGAGTTCGAAGACGGACTTGAGGTCGGGCTGGTCGAAGGCGGCGAAGACGCGCTGGACGTCTTCCATGAAGAGCTGGGTGTAGAGGTAGGTCTCGCCGTCGGTGGGGTCGGTGAAGCGGTGCATGCCCTCCCCGGTGCGGGAGTAGCGCATGGAGGCGTCGACGCGCAGTTCGTGCTCGCCGGCGGTGAGTCCCTTGAGGGGCAGCCGGTTCTCGTCCAGGGTCTCGGGGTCGAGGGGGCGGCCGTCCAGGGTGACGGAGCGCAGTTCGGCGGGCTTCAGCTCGACGAAGGTGTCCGCGTCGGCACGGGAGGTGAACCGGATGACGGTGAGGGAGTCGAAGGTCTCGTCCCCTCCCCTCAGGTCGAGTTCGATCCCGTAGTGGTGGACGTCGAGGAGCTTGGCACGGGTCTGCGCTTCGTCGCGCGTCAGTACGGACATGAGGCCATGCTGCCCGATGGCGCGGGCGGGACACAGGGGTGGTGCGGTATGTACCGTTTGCCACCGCCTGGTCACGGGCCGCGGTCGCGGCCCGGCCGGGGGGCCGGCTCGCCCGGGGGGCCGGGAAGGCCCGGAGAATCCGGGACCGCCGAGGGAGGGACAGGGCCCCGCGCCGCCGTCACTCCTGCGAGTCGGCCGAGCTCCTCGCGCCGGTCGTACCGACCGGGTGCGACGTGCCGACCGCGCCCGACGTGGCGACCGGGCCCGACGTACCGACCTAGTCGGACGTGCCTGCCGCGGCCGTGGTCCCGGTCTTGTCCGTCGTGCCGGTCGTGTCCGTCGCGTCGGCCGGGCCGCCGCCCGCGTCGTCGGCGATGCGCTCGTGGTGCCGGATGACCTCGGCGATGATGAAGTTCAGCAGCTTCTCGGCGAAGGCCGGGTCGAGCTTGGCGCTCTCGGCGAGGCGGCGCAGCCGGGCGATCTGGTGGGCCTCGCGGGAGGGGTCGGCGGGCGGGAGCTGGTGGGCGGCCTTGAGGTGGCCGACCTGCTGGGTGCACTTGAAGCGTTCGGCGAGCATGTGGACGACGGCGGCGTCGATGTTGTCGATGCTGTCGCGCAGCCGGGCGAGCTCCGCCCTGACGTCGGGGCCGGCTTCCTGGGGCTTGCTGGTGGTCATGACAGCCAACCCTACGTGGCCCGCGGGGGCCCGATCCTGACGGGACGCGGTGCGCGGTCGCCCGCGACCGGGGTCGCGGGCGCCGCGTCTACGGGTCGTACGAGCCGTACGGGCCGTGCGGGATCAGAGGCCGGCGGCCGCCCTCGCTATGTCGGCGGCGAAGGTCGAGACCTCGCTGTAGACGCCGGGGTATCCGGGCCGGGCGCAGCCCTCGCCCCAGCTGACGATGCCGACCTGGAGGTAGGCGCCCGTGTCGTCCTTGCGGAACATGGGTCCGCCGGAGTCGCCCTGACAGGTGTCGACGCCGCCCTGGGCGACGAATCCGGCGCAGATCTCGTCGCCGGGGACGAGGTCGCTGCCGTACGCCTGCTTGCAGGTGGCGTCGTCGACGAAGGGGACGGTGGCCTTGAGCAGGTAGCGCTGCTGTGCGCCGCCTTCGCGGGCGGCGCCCCAGCCGGCGACGGTGAAGTTGCCGTTGTTGTAGGCGGTGTTGGTGGCGATCTTCAGGGTGGGCAGTGCGATGGGCGAGGCGAGCTTGATGAGGGCCCAGTCCTTGCCCTTGCCGTTGTAGCCGGGGGCCTGGAGCACCTTGGTGGACTTGACCTTGACGGCGCTGCTGCTCTGGAGGTCGACGACGCCGGCGGTGGCGGTGATGGAGGTGTTGGTGCCGGAGCCGTTCACGCAGTGCGCGGCGGTCAGGACGATGTTCTGGGTGTAGAGGGCGCCGCCGCAGCCCATGGAGAGGCGGACCATGAAGGGGAATTCGCCCTGGGCGGCGCGGGTTCCGCCGACGACGGGTGCGGGTGCGGCGTGTGCGGTCAGCGGCTGGAGTGACACGGTGGCGAGGGCGACCGCACCGACGGCGAGCAGTCTTCTGATGACGCCGTACTTCTTGAGAGACTTCAACGCGCTTCCTTTCGTGGGGGGTTGTCCGCCGGGCGGGCGCGGGGGGACATGCACGGGAAACCGCGCATGGCATGCACCTGCCAAGCTGGTGGGGATTATGAGGACCGCCCGCGGCACCGGGCAAGAGCGGCATTCCGGCCAGTCGCCGCCCCGGCCGCCCCGCTCCCCCGCCACCGGGCGGAACCCCGCCTACAGTGGAGAGGAGTTCCGGCGTCTTCTGGGGGTGCGGGCGTGGCGAACGGCGGACCCGTCGAGCACGGCTACCCGCATCTGGACACGGTGCGGGCGTCGGTCACCGCGCTCTACAAGCGGCTCTCGTACGACACCATCCACACCTTCGCGACCAGCGTGGCGCCCGCCGACGTCGCCTTCGCGGACGTCGACGACCTGCATCTGGGCGCCCAGCGCGTCGCCCGTGAGATGGTCCGGCACTACCGGCTGCCGGACGCCCGGATGATCATCGGCTTCCGCGAGATGACCCACGCCGCGCATGTCGAACTCGCCGCGGGACCCGAGTACTTCATCGAGCTCAACGACCGCTTCCGCACCCATCGCAGGGACATCGGCGCCGCCCTCGCCCACGAGGTGATGCACGTCTATCTGCACCGCCTCGACCTCTCGTTCCCCGGCACCCGCGACACCGAGATCCTCACCGACACGGCCGCGGCCTACCTCGGCGCGGGCTGGCTCCTTCTCGACGCCTACCGCGAGGACGGAGCGTCCTCGCAGAAGCTCGGCTATCTGACGCCCGAGGAGTTCGGATACGTCCTCGCCAAGCGCGCCCTGGTCTTCGGCGAGGACCCCTCGGTGTGGTTCACCAGCCCGCAGGCGTTCACCGCGTACACCAAGGGCATGGAGCTGGCCCTGCGCGACGCGCGGCAGCCCCCGCTGACCGCCGCCGGCTGGGCGGGCCGCCGCCGCTACGCCAGGGACCGCCGGCACGCCCAGGACCACCGCACCCCCGACCAGCCGGGCGTCCCCTACGCCTTCGCGCCCGACGACCGCGGACCGCTGCGCGTCTCCTTCCCGTGCCCGACCTGCCACCAGCGCATCAGGGTGCCGGTCCGGGGCCGGGTACGGGCGCGGTGCACGCTGTGCCGGACGGTGCTGGAGTGCGACACCTAGGGCCGCGAACGCCGACTGTCGCGGCACTCGTCCTGTGACGGGCCTGCCGGCTCGCCCTGTGCGCCGCCCCGCGAGTCGGCCGATCGTGGCGCCGAGGGGTGGGCCGGGTGAGGCAGAACACCCCAAAAGTCTTTGCCTCGCGCGTCCGTGGCGAGCGAGGGTCGAAGGATGAGCACGAACGACCCGACCGCACTCCTCTTCCCCGCCGTGTACGAAGGCGACGAGGACGCGGTCGTACGGCTGCTGCGTGCCGGGGTGAGCCCGGAGGCGGTCGACGAGGACGGCCAGAGCGCCCTGTACCTGGCCGCGGTGAGCGACCGGCCCGCCGTCGTACGGCTGCTGCTGGTGGCCGGCGCCGAGCCCGACCGGCTGAGCCTGGGCACGGACGCCCCCCTGTGCGGTGCCGCCTGCGGCGGTCATACGGAGGTGGTCCGCGCCCTGCTCGCGGCGGGGGCGCACCCGGACACCGTGGAGGCGTTCGGCTTCACCGCGCTGACCTGGGCCCTGCGGCGCGGTCACACCGCCGTCGCGGAGGCGCTCCTCGCGGCGGGCGCGGACCCCGGCCGGCCCGGACCGACGGGCGAGCCCCCGCTGGTGACGGCCGCGCACCGGGGCTCGGCCGGCTGCGTACGGGCCCTGCTCGCGCACGGGGCGGGCGCCCGGGGCGAGGCGCTGGCGGAGGCCCGCCGGCTGCTCGGCGTCGGCGTCGAGACGGAGCTCCGGGAAAGCCTGGTCCGCACGCACGGCGCCGGCCACACGCCGGTCACCCACCGGCATTCCTCTCCCGAGGGCGTGACCGTCGAGGTGCAGCTCCTGGACGGGCAGGGCAGGCCGTTCGCGGGCGACGACCTGGAGACCGGTCACGCGGAGATCGTCACCCTGCTGAAGGCGAGCACGACCCGCCCCGGCCGCTGAGCCCCGGCGGATCGGGAAGGGCCCCGGCGGATCGGGAAGGGGTACGGCCGCACGCACCGGCCCCGTGAGCCGACACCCCCGAAACCGCACCAGGCCCGCCCCGCACGGAAGCCCTCGTCCGCGCCCGGGTCCCCGGCAGGACACGCCGGCCTCGGGCCATCCGGCCGGCCGGGCACGCGGATCGCGGGGCCGCCTACCGCGCCCCGTACACCGCCCCCGGCGTCTCGGTCCGCGTCAGCAGTTTGCGGACCGTTCCGCCCGCCTCCGCCGGGGTCCAGCGGGCTCCCTTGTCCGCGCTCGGGCCCGGCCGCCAGCCCTCCATCACCGTGATCCGGCCGCCCTCGGTCTCGAAGACCCGGCCGGTGACACCGGCGCTGGCCGCCGATCCGAGCCAGACCACCAGCGGGGAGACGTTGGCGGGGTCCATGGCGTCGAACCCGCTCCCGGGGGCGGCCATGGTGTCGGCGAAGGCGCGCTCGGTCATCCGGGTCCGGGCGGCCGGGGCGATGGCGTTGACCTGGATGCCGTGGCGTTCCATCTCGGCCGCCGCGACCAGCGTCAGCGCGACGATGCCCGCCTTGGCGGCGCTGTAGTTGCCCTGTCCGACCGACCCGAGCAGGCCCGCGCCGCTGCTGGTGTTGACGACCCTGGCCTCGGGCACGCGGCCCGCCTTCGCCTCGGAGCGCCAGTGCGCCGCCGCCTGCCTCAGCGGCAGGAAGTGTCCCTTCAGATGGACCCGCATCACGGCGTCCCAGTCGTCCTCGTCGAGGTTGACCAGCATCCGGTCGCGCAGGAATCCGGCGTTGTTGACGAGGGTGTCGAGACGCCCGTACGTCTCCAGGGCCGTGCGGACGAGGGACGCGGCGCCCTCGGCCGTGGCGACGTCGCCGCCGTGGGCCACCGCCTCGCCGCCCGCCGCACGGATCTCCTCGGCCACCTGCCGGGCCGGGCCGTCCGCCGCTGGAGCGCCGTCGAGGCCGACGCCGAGGTCGTTGACCACGAGCCGGGCGCCCTCGGCCGCGTACGCCAGCGCGTGCGCCCTCCCGAGCCCGCGGCCCGCGCCCGTGACGATCACGACGCGCCCCTCGCACAGCAGTCGTGCGCTCATCGTGTCTCTCCCTGCTGGTCCTTGTTGGCGGTGGCGGCGTCGAGGAAGGCGGGCCGCTCGCCGCCTCCGTGGACGAGGACGGAGGCGCCGCTGATGTAGGCGGCGGCGTCGGAGGCGAGGAAGACGGCGGCGGCGCCGACATCCGAGGGCAGGGCGAGCCGGCCCAGCGGGACGGTACGGGCGACGGCGGCGAGGCCGTCCTCGCCGCCGTAGTGCAGATGGGCGAGTTCGGTGCGGACCATGCCGACGACGAGGGTGTTGACCCGGATCTCCGGCGCCCACTCGACGGCCATCGAACGGGCCAGGCTCTCCAGCCCCGCCTTGGCCGCGCCGTAGGCCGCGGTGCCGGGCGAGGGGCGTGACCCGCTCACGCTGCCGATCATCACGATCGATCCCCGGGTCCGCCGGAGATGGCCGCGGGCCGCGATCGACGCGGTGAGGGGAGCGGTGAGGTTGAGCTCGATGACCCGGGCGTGCCGCTCGGCGTCCGCGTCGGCCAGCGGGCGCCAGGGGGCGCCGCCCGCGTTGTTGACGAGGACGTCGAGCCGGGGCAGGGCTTCGAAGAAGGCATGTACCGCGGCCGGGTCGCGCAGGTCGAGGGGGACGAAGTCGGCCTTGCCGAGAGGGATCTCGGGTGGCCGCCGCGCGCAGACCACGACGTGGGCGCCCGCTCGCTCGAAGGCCCGGGTGATGCCCGCGCCGACGCCCCGGGTGCCGCCGGTGACGACGACGGTCCGGCCGCCGAGGTCGGCAGCGGGTCCGGGGCGGTCGATGGTGTCCGGGTTGTCCACAGGGCCTCCCGCGCGGCCGCGATCGCTGCTAGCTTCGCATCACACCTAACAAACGTTTGGTGGAAAGGTAGCTGATGTGGCCATGGGTGTCTCCACCTCGTCCCCGGAAAAGGGGATTTCCGTCGTCACGGTCGACTTCCCGCCGGTGAACGCGCTGCCGGTGCAGGGCTGGTTCGACCTCGCCGAGGCCGTGCGCGCGGCGGGCGCCGGCCCCGGGGTCCGCTGTGTGGTCCTGAGAGCGGAGGGGCGCGGGTTCAACGCGGGCGTCGACATCAAGGAACTGCAGCGCGACCCCACCGGCGGAGCCGCGCTGATCGGCGCGAACCGCGGCTGCGCGGAGGCCTTCGCGGCGGTGTACGAGTGCGAGGTGCCGGTCGTGGCCGCGGTGCACGGTTTCTGTCTGGGCGGCGGCATCGGGCTCGTGGGGAACGCGGACGCGATCGTGGCGAGCGAGGACGCCGTCTTCGGGCTGCCCGAGCTGGACCGCGGCGCGCTCGGGGCGGCCACGCATCTGTCCCGTCTCGTGCCCCGCCATCTGATGCGGGTCCTGTACTACACCTCGCGCACGGTGACGGCGGCCGAGCTGCACGCCCACGGTTCGGTGTGGCGGGTCGTGCCGCGCGAGGAGCTCCGGTCCGCGGCGCTGGAGCTGGCGCGCGAGATAGCGGCCAAGGACGGGCAGCTCGTTCGGCTCGCCAAGGCCGCGATCAACGGCATCGATCCCGTCGACGTGCGCCGCAGCTACCGCTTCGAGCAGGGCTTCACCTTCGAGGCCTCGCTCACCGGCGTGGCCGCCCGCGTCCGCGACACGTTCGGCAAGGAGGCCCCGCGGTGAGCGACAAGACCATGTCGGCGCAGGACGTCGTCGGCCGGCTGGAGAGCGGGATGACGCTCGGCATCGGCGGCTGGGGCTCGCGGCGCAAGCCGATGGCCCTGGTGAGAGCGCTGCTCCGCAGCGAGATCACCGATCTGACCGTCGTGTCGTACGGCGGTCCGGACGTCGGGCTGCTCGCAGCGGCGGGCCGGATCCGCACCCTGGTGACCGCCTTCGCGACGCTCGACTCCGTTCCGCTCGAACCGCACTACCGCGCGGCCCGCGAACGCGGCGCGTTCGAGCTGAGGGAGGTGGACGAGGCGATGTTCATGTGGGGGCTGCACGCGGCGGCGAACCGGCTGCCGTTCCTGCCGGTGCGGGCGGGGCTCGGCTCGGACGTGATGCGGGTCAATCCCGCCCTGCGGACGGTCACTTCGCCGTATCCGGACCCGGCCTCGGGAGTCCACGAGGAGCTCGTCGCCATGCCGGCGCTGCGCCTGGACGCGGCCCTGGTCCACATGAACCGGTCGGACCGCGCGGGCAACGGCCAGTATCTGGGCCCCGACCCGTACTTCGACGACCTGTTCTGCGAGGCGGCGGACGCGGCGTACGTCTCCTGCGAGCGGATCGTCGACACGGCGGAGCTGACCAAGGAGGCGGCGCCGCAGACGCTGCTGCTCCAGCGGTCGTCGGTGACCGGCGTGGTGGAGACGCCGAACGGGGCGCACTTCACCTCGTGCGTCCCTGACTACGGACGGGACGAGGCCTTCCAGAAGCTGTACGCGGCCACGTCGTACGCCGAGTTCGCCGAGCGGTTCCTCGGCGGCGGTGAACCCGGTTATCAGAGCGCCGTGCGGGACTGGCGGAAGGAGCGGGAGCGGTGAACCCGGAGGGAGCGGTGAACGGCGAAGGAGCAGGACCGGTGAGCGGGGAAGGGGCGGCAGCGGTGGGCGTCACCCGGGCCGAGTACTGCGTGATCGCGTGCGCCGAGGCGTGGCGGGGCGACGGAGAGGTGCTCGCCAGCCCGATGGGCGTGATCCCGTCCGTCGGCGCCCGGCTGGCCCGGCACACGTTCTCGCCGGATCTGCTGCTGACCGACGGCGAGGCGCTGCTCGTCGGTCTCGACGGCACGGTGGAGGGCTGGCTGCCGTACCGCAGGCATCTGACGGCGGTGACCGGCGGGCGGCGGCACGTGATGATGGGCGCGAGCCAGATCGACCGGTTCGGCAACCAGAACATCGCGTGCGTCGGTGACTGGGCGAGGCCCCGGCGCCAGTTGCTGGGTGTGCGCGGCGCTCCGGTCAACACTCTGAACAATCCGACGAGTTACTGGATACCGCGGCATTCGCGGCGGGTGTTCGTGGAGCGGGTCGACATGGTGTGCGGGGTGGGGTACGACCGGGCCGGCGCCGCGGGCCCGACCGCCACCCGCTTCCACCGTCTTCCCCGGGTGGTGACCGACCTGGCCGTCCTGGACTTCGCGACGCCCGACCACTCGATGCGGCTGGTGTCCGTGCACCCGGGTGTGAGCGTCGGGCAGGTCGAGGAGGCGACGGGTTTCGGGCTGAGCGTCCCGGACGAGGTGCCGTTCACCCGTGAGCCGACCGCGCGGGAGCTGGAGCTGATCCGCACGGTGATCGACCCGGCCGGCCGGCGCGAGCGCGAGGTGCCCGATCCGCGGGGCGGCGGAACGTCCGGCGGTCCGGGTGGGGGCGGGCGCTGATGGAGACCGCGCTGACCCGGCTCGTCGGTGTCCGGCACCCCCTCGTGCAGACCGGCATGGGCTGGGTGGCGGGACCCCGCCTGGTCTCGGCGACGGCGAACGCGGGCGCGCTCGGCGTCCTGGCCTCGGCGACGATGACGCTCGACCAGCTCCGTGACGCCGTGCGGGAGGTCAAGTCCCGTACGGACCGGCCGTTCGGGGTGAACCTGCGGGCCGACGCCGGGGACGCGGGCGACCGGGTGCGGATCATCGTCGAGGAGGGTGTGCGGGTCGCGTCGTTCGCGCTCGCCCCGTCCCGGGAGCTGATCGCCGAGCTGAAGGGGGCGGGGGTGGTCGTCGTGCCGTCCGTCGGGGCCCGGCGGCACGCCGAGAAGGTGGCCGCCTGGGGTGCCGACGCGGTGATCGTGCAGGGCGGCGAGGGCGGCGGTCACACCGGGGAGGTGGCGACGAGCGTGCTGCTGCCCCAGGTGGTGGACGCCGTGGACATCCCGGTGGTGGCGGCGGGCGGCTTCCACGACGGGCGGGGTCTGGTGGCGGCGCTGGCCTACGGGGCGGCGGGCGTCGCGATGGGCACGCGGTTCCTGCTGACCTCCGACTCGACCGTCCCCGACGCGGTGAAGGCGAGGTATCTGGCGGCGACGGTGAAGGACGTGACCGTGACGACGGCCGTGGACGGGCTGCCGCACCGCATGCTGCGCAGTGAGCTCGTCGAGGCGATGGAGGGGGCGGGGCGCACCGGGGCGCTGGTCCGGGCGGTGCGGCGGGCCGCCGGGTTCCGGCGGATCTCGGGGCTGTCCTGGTCCCGGATGATCCGCGACGGTCTCGCCATGCGGCACGGCAGGGATCTGACCTGGAGCCAGGTTCTGCTCGCCGCCAACACCCCGATGCTCCTGAAGGCGTCGATGGTGGACGGCCGGACGGATCTGGGGGTGATGGCGGCGGGGCAGGTGGCGGGGGTGATCGAGGATCTTCCGTCGTGCGCCGAACTGGTCGGGCGGGTGATGGCGCAGGCCCGGGCGACGCTGGAGGCGCTTCCCTCGGCGGACGGGACGGATCCGCCGTGGGCGGAGGCCTGCGGCGGGCCGCCCGAATAGCTGCCCGCCCGGTCGGGAGCCGCCCCGGCGCACGGGCCCGGTCCGGTCAGATCCGTTCGATGATCGTCACGTTGGCCTGGCCGCCGCCCTCGCACATGGTCTGGAGTCCGAACCGGCCGCCGGTGCGTTCCAGTTCGTGCAGCAGGGTGGTCATCAGCCGGACGCCGGTGGCGCCGAGCGGGTGGCCCAGGGCGATCGCGCCGCCGTTGACGTTGACCTTGCCGGGGTCGGCGCCGGTCTCCTTGAGCCAGGCGAGGACGACGGGGGCGAAGGCCTCGTTGATCTCGACGAGGTCGATGTCGGCCAGGGTCATGCCGGTCTTCTTCAGGGCGTGGGCGGTGGCGGGGATGGGGGCCGAGAGCATCCGGATGGGATCCTCGCCGCGTACGGAGAGGTGGTGGACGCGGGCCCGGGGGGTGAGGCCGTGTTCGCGCACCGCCCGTCCGGAGGCGAGCAGCATCGCGGCGGCGCCGTCGGAGACCTGGGAGGAGCAGGCGGCGGTGATGGTGCCGCCCTCGACGACGGGCGCGAGGGCCGCCATCTTCTCCAGGGTGGTGTCGCGGCGCGGTCCCTCGTCGGCGGTGACGTCGCCGAGGGCGACGGTCTCGCGGACGAAGCGGCCCTCGTCGGCGGCGCGGATCGCCCGCTGGTGGGAGCGGAGGGCGAACTCCTCCTGGTCGCGGCGGCTGATGCCCCATTTGGCGGCGATGAGTTCGGCGCCGTGGAACTGGTTGACGGGGCGGTCGCCGTAGCGTGCCCGCCAGCCCTCGCTGCCCGCGAAGGGGCCTTCGGTGAGGCCGAGGGGTTCGGCGGCCCGGCGGGAGGCGAAGGCGATGGGTATCCGGCTCATGTTCTGCACTCCGCCGGCGACGACGAGGTCCTGGGTGCCGGACAGGACGCCCTGGGCGGCGAAGTGCACGGCCTGCTGGGAGGAGCCGCACTGCCGGTCGACGGTGACTCCGGGGACCTCCTCGGGCAGTCCGGCCGCCAACCAGCTCGTGCGGGCGATGTCGCCCGCCTGCGGTCCGACGGTGTCCAGGCAGCCGAGGACGACGTCGTCGACGGCGGCCGGGTCCACGCCGGAGCGTTCGACGAGGGCCTTGAGCACGTGCGCGGCGAGGTCGGCCGGGTGGACGTCGGCGAGCCCTCCCCCGCGCCGGCCGACGGGTGTGCGGACCGCTTCGACGATGTAGGCCTCGGCCATGACGACTCCCTGGGGGTGTGGGTGGTTCGCTTACGTCTCCTCGCGGACGGAGATGCCGTCGAGCACCATCGACAGGTACTGGCGGGCGATCTCCTCGGGACTGTGCTGTCCGCCGGGCCGGTACCAGGAGGCGGCGACCCACACGGTGTCGCGCACGAAGCGGTAGGTGAGGCGGATGTCGAGGTCGGCGCGGAAGACCTCGGCGCCGACGCCGCGTTCCAGGGTGCTCAGCCATGCCTTCTCGAAGTTGCGCTGGGACTCGGCGAGGAAGGCGAAGCGCTCCTGTGCGGCGAGGTGACGGGCCTCCTTCTGGTAGATCGCGACGGCCGCGCGGTGCCGGTCGATCTCCCGGAAGGATTCGGTGACGAGGGCTTCGAGGGTTTCGCGGGGGCCGAGTCCGGCGTCGAGGACGGTGTCGTAGCCGTCCCAGAGTTCGTCGAGGAAGGTCCGCAGGATCTCCTCCAGCATCGATTCCTTGGAGTCGAAGTGGTAGTAGAGGCTGCCCGCGAGCATCCCGGCCTCGTCCGCGATCTTGCGGACGGTGGTGGCGTTGTAGCCCTGTTCGGCGAACACCTCGGCGGCGGTGCCGAGGAGTTCGCGGCGGCGCTCGGGGGTGGCGGTCACCTGGGGCTTCTTCTTGGTAGGCACCGGGTCATTGTCGTCCTATGGGTGCTGGCTGCTCACGGACACGACCTCGCCGGTGAGGTACGAGGAGTAGCCGGAGGCGAGGAACACGATCACGTTGGCCACCTCCCAGGGTTCGGCGTGGCGGCCGAAGGCCTCGCGGGCGGTGAGTTCTTCGAGCAGTTCGGGGGTGGTGACCTTCACCAGGTGGGGGTGCATGGCGAGGCTGGGTGAGACGGCGTTGACGCGGACTCCGTAGGCGGCGGCCTCGATCGCGGCGCAGCGGGTGAGGGCCATGACGCCCGCTTTCGCCGCGGCGTAGTGGGCCTGTCCGGCCTGGGCGCGCCAGCCGACGACGGAGGCGTTGTTGACGACGACTCCTCCGCCGCCCTGTTCCCTGAGCCGCCTCAGGGCGGCCCGGGTGCAGCGGAAGGTGCCGTTCAGGGTGACGTCGAGGACCTTGGACCACTGCTCGTCGGTCATGTCGGCGAGGGGTGAGGTGCCGCCGAGGCCCGCGTTGTTGACGACGACGTCCAGGCGGCCGTGGAGGTTCTCGGCGGTGTCGAAGAGGGCCTGGACCTGGTCCTCGGCGGTGACGTCGCAGGGCTGTGCGGCGATCCGGTCGGGGCCGAATGCGGCGGCCAGGGTCTCGGCGGTCTCCTTGAGGCGGCGGGTGTGGGTGTCGCTGATCAGGACGCGGGCGCCCTCCTCCAGGAACCGGCGTGCGGTGGCTCCGCCTATGCCGGCGCCCGCGGCGGCGGTGATGACGGCGGTGCGGCCCTTCAGCAGTCCGTGGCCGGGTACGTACGCCGGGCTCTCGACGTCGCTCATGGCTCCAAGCTAACCTACCAAACACTTGTTAGGGAAGCTCCGCCGGAAGGTGCCCCCGATGGATCTCACCCGCTCCCCCGCCGACGAGGCGTTCCGCGCCGAGGCCCGCGCCTGGCTGGACGCCCACGTCCCGGCGGTCGCGCTGCCCTCGCTGGAGACCGAGGAGGGCTTCGCGGCGCATCGCGCGTGGGAGGCCGAACTGGCGGCGGACCGCTGGTCGGTGGTGTCGTGGCCGGCGCGGTACGGCGGCCGGGACGCGGACCTGATGCGCTGGCTGGCGTTCGAGGAGGAGTATCACGCGGCGGGCGCGCCGGGCCGGGTCGGGCAGAACGGCGTCAGCCTGCTGGCGCCGACCCTGTTCGAGCACGGCACCGCCGGGCAGCGGGCGCGTGTGCTGCCCCCGATGGCCACGGGCGAGGTGGTCTGGGCGCAGGCCTGGTCCGAGCCCGAGGCGGGTTCGGACCTGGCCTCGCTGAGGTCGCGCGCGGTGCGCGTGGAGGGGGGCTGGCTCCTGCGGGGGCACAAGACGTGGTCGTCGCGGGCCGCGTTCGCCGACCGCGCGTTCGGCCTGTTCCGCAGCGAGCCGGGCCTGGCGAGACCCCATCAGGGCCTGACGTATCTGATGTTCGACCTGCGCGCGCCGGGGGTGACGGTCCGCCCGATCGGGCGCCTGGACGGCCGGCCGGCCTTCGCGGAGCTGTTCCTGGACGACGTGTTCGTGCCCGACGAGGACGTGATCGGCGAGTCCGGACAGGGCTGGCGGGTGGCGATGTCGACGGCGGGCAACGAGCGCGGTCTGACACTGCGTTCACCGGGCCGTTTCCTGGCGGCCGCGGACCGGCTGGCGGCGCTGTGGCGGGCCCACGGCGACCCGTCGGACTCCGCGCTGCGGGACCGGGTGGCCGACGCGGTGATCGGTGCGCGCGCCTACCAGCTCTTCACGTACGCCCATGCCTCCCGGCTGCTGGACGGGGAGGGGATCGGGGCGGAGTCCAGCCTGAACAAGGTGTTCTGGTCGGAGCTCGACATCGCGCTGCACGAGACGGCCCTGGATCTGCTGGGCGGCGAGGGCGAGGCGGCGGACACCGGGTGGTGCGAGGGGTACGTCTTCGCGCTGGCGGGTCCCGTCTACGCGGGCACGAACGAGATCCAGCGCGACATCATCGCCGAGCGGCTGCTCGGCCTTCCGAAGGGCCGCCGCTGATGCGTTTTCTCCTGGATCCCGAGCAGCGTGCCTTCGCCGCCTCCCTGGACGCGATGCTGACGGCCGCGGACACACCGTCGGCGGTGCGTGCGTGGGCGGGCGGCGACCGGGCGCCGGGGCAGGCCCTGTGGTCGCGGCTGGCGGAGGCGGGCGTGTTCGCGCTGGCGGTCCCGGAGGAGTACGAGGGGGTGGGACCGCTTCCCGTGGAACTGGCGGTGGCTTTCGTGGAACTGGGCCGGCACGCGGTTCCGGGTCCGGTGGTGGAGACGGTGGCCGCCGCCGTCCTGCTGGGCGAGCTGAGCACGCTGGGCGACCCGGGCCCGGCCGAGCGACTCCTGCCGGACCTCGCCTCGGGCAAGACCCTCGCCACCCTGGCCCTGCCCGGCCACACGCCCGCGACGGGCCCCCCGGCACCGCCCGGCGGACACACGCCCGACACGGGCACCTCGACACCGCCCGGCGGGCACACGCCCGACGCCGCGGCTGCGTCTTGCGGCGGCCACGCGTCGGACCCGAACCCGGTGGCCCTGTACGGGGGTTACGCGCTCGACGTGGACGCGGCGGCTGTGTGTCTCGTGGTGGACGGTGACGGGCTGCGGCTCGCGTCCGGTCACGGGCCGGTGCGGGCGTCTCTGGACGGGGCGCGCCGGCTCGCCCGTCCGGAGAGCGGCGGCGAACTCCTCGCGGCGGGCCCGCGGGTCGGGCGCGCCGCGCGGCGGGCGCTGACCTGGGCCCGGCTCGCCACGGCCGCCCAGGCGCTCGGGGTGGGCCTCGCGCTGCTGGACCGGACCGTCGAGTACGTGGGGCGGCGGACCCAGTTCGGGGTGCCCGTCGGTTCGTTCCAGGCGGTCAAGCACCGCCTCGCGGACGCGCTGATCGCCCTGGAGTTCGCGCGCCCGCTGCTGTTCGGGGCCGCGCTGTCGACGGCACCGGCGGAGGTCGCCGCCGCGAAGGTCACGGCGTGCGAGGCGGCGTACGGGACGGCGCGGGCCGCGCTGCAACTGCACGGCGCGATCGGCTACACGGCCGAGTACGACCTGTCGCTGTGGTTCACCAGGGCCCGCGCCCTGCGTTCGGCCTGGGGCACCCCGGCCGAGTGCAGGGCCGAGGCGCTGGCCGGACTCAGTGGTGGTCGTCGTCCCCGCTCGTGATCGCCCGGTACTCCTCGGCGGTCGGCTTCGGGATCCTCGTGCCGGGCCCGTACAGGGCGCGTGCCAGCCGGGCGCGCAGTCTCTCCGCCGGGCGGACACGGCGGGCGACGCCGTTCGCGTCGACGAGCGGGCCCACCTCGTAGGGCGGCGCCTGTTCGTGCTGGGTCAGGGTGAACCGCTGGGCCGGGGTGAGGGGTTCGTGGACCTCGACGTACTCGCCGTGCGGCAGCCGTCTGATCGTGCCGGTCTCCCGTCCGTGGAGGACTTTGTCGCGGTCGGCGCGCTGGAGCCCGAGGCAGATCCGTTTGGTGACGACATAGGCGAGCGCGGGACCGGCGAAGACGGCGACGCGGACGAACCAGGTGATCGCGTTGATCGACAGGTGGAAGTGGGTGGCCCACAGGTCGTTGCCGCCGCCGACGAGCAGGACGGCGTACAGCGTCAGCCAGGCGACGCCGAGCGCGGTGCGGGTGGGCACGTTGCGCGGCCGGTCCAGGATGTGGTGCTCGCGCCGGTCGCCGGTGACCCAGGCCTCGATGAAGGGATAGACGGCGATGGCGGCCATGATGAGCGGGAACAGCGAGAACGGGATGAACACGCCGAGCTGGAGGGTGTGGCCGAAGGCGTTGATCTCCCATCCCGGCATCACCCGGATCAGTCCTTCGGAGAAACCGAGGTACCAGTCGGGCTGTGCGCCGGTGGTCACCAGGTCGGGCCGGTAGGGCCCGAACGCCCACACGGGGTTGATGGTGGCGATCGCTCCCATGATCGCCAGGACGCCGAAGACCAGGAAGAAGAACCCGCCGGCCTTGGCCATGTAGACCGGCATGAAGGGCATGCCGACGACCGTCTTCTGGTCGCGTCCGGGCCCCGGGTACTGCGTGTGCTTGTGGTAGAAGACCAGGATCAGATGGGCGACCACCAGCCCCAGCATGATGCCCGGCAGCAGCAGGACGTGGATGGGGAAGAACCTCGGGATGATGTCGTGCCCGGGGAACTCCCCGCCGAAGAGGAAGAAGGAGAGGTACGTCCCGACGACCGGGACCGAGAGGATGGCGCCCTGCGCGAAGCGGACCCCGGTGCCGGAGAGCAGATCGTCGGGGAGCGAGTACCCGGTCAGTCCGGTGATGAGGCCGAGCATCAGCAGGGTCCAGCCGAAGAGCCAGTTGACCTCGCGCGGCTTGCGGAACGCGCCGGTGAAGAACACCCGCATCATGTGCACGAGCATCCCGGCGAGGAAGACGAGCGCGGCCCAGTGGTGGATCTGGCGGATCAGCAGTCCGCCGCGCACGTCGAAGCTGATGTCGAGCGTGGACTCGTACGCCCTGGTCATGACGATGCCGTTCAGCGGCCCGTAGGAGCCGTGGTAGACGACCTCGACGCCGCTCGGCTCGAAGAACAGGGTGAGGTAGACGCCGGTGAGGATCAGGACGAGGAAGCTGTAGAGGCAGACCTCGCCCAGCATGAACGACCAGTGGTCCGGGAAGACCTTGCGCATGTTGGCCCTGGCCAGGGAGTAGAGGCCCAGCCGTCCGTCGGCCCAGTCGGCGAGCCGCTCCCCCTTGCCGGTCTCCGGTGCACGTTTGGCCCGTACGGTCCCCAGGCTGTCCGAGGCCGGCGAAGTCCCGTTCCCGGGCGCCTCGTTCGCCGAAGTCCCCGCGGTCCGGCCGGAGTCGATCTCTCGTGCGCCCATTCGCCGCTCCCCTCGGCCCACCAGGGTGGCACGTCGGCCGGTCCAAGCCAACGGGGCGTCGTGGAAAGGGTTTTGGGGTGGACCTGGTGTCGTGCCGCTGTACCGGCTGCTGCCCCTGCGGCTCAGTGGACCGGGTGTCGGGGGTGGTCCGGGTGTCGGGAGTGGTCCGGGCCGGGGCGGGTGGTGGCCGCGTCCCGGCCCCGGCGGGGAGGCGCGGTCAGGCCAGGATGCCCTGGGCCCGCGCCGCCGCCAGCCACTGCGGGAACTCCGCGACCATCCGGTCGTACAGCTCCCCGTCGCTCACCCGGCGCGGATCCGAACCGGCGTGGAAGAAGCCCGCGTTGTCGACGACCCGCTTGTGCGGCACGGCGAGTTCGTCGAGTCTGCGCAGGAAGTCGAACTGCTTGCTGCCCCGGTCGCCGAACCCTATGAACTGCCAGAACATCGGCAGCTTGGCGGCCTTGCACAGATACCGCTCGGCGGCGAGCTTGTTGATCGGTCCTCCGTCGGTCTGGAAGACGACGAGGGCCGGGGCGTCGGAGCCGCTGTCGAGGTAGTGGTCGATGACGGCGTCCATGGCCAGGTGATAGCTGGTCCTGCCCATGTGCCCGAGCCCGGCCGCGATGTGTCCGATCCGCCCCCGGTGGTTGTCGAGCGCGATGTCGGTGACCGCGTCGACGTCCGTGGAGAAGAAGACGACGGGGACGGTGCCGTCGTCGTCGAGGTGGGCGGACAGGCCGAGCACCCGGTCGGCGAGTGCCTGCACACTGCCGTCGTCGTAGTACGGCTTCATCGACCCCGAGTAGTCCACCACCAGGTACACGGCGGCCCGTTGGCCGCTCAGTCCGTGCTTGGTGAGACTGACTCCGGCGCTCCTGTAGGGGCCCACGAGCGCGGGCGCGGTCTCCTCCATCTTGGTGAGGCTGATTCCGGCCATGCGGGCTCCCGTCGTACGAGGACTGCGGAACGACGAGATTACGGGACGGTCCCGGCGCCGTCCCGGCCGCTCCGGGGCGCGGGCACCGGCGCTGCTGGGCGGCGGGTGCGGCTCACGTCACGGCCCTGCGGTTCCCGCAGGCCCGGGGGTTGGATAGTTTGATCACCGCCGTCCCCACCGGCTCACTTCCCCCTGTACCCATGCGTTCCTAGGAGCCGGCCGTGGAGCCCGAGTCCGCCGTCACCACCTGCTACCGCCACCCCAAGGTGGAGTCGCATGTGCGCTGCACCCGTTGCGACCGCTACATATGCCCGAACTGCATGCGTGAGGCGGCCGTCGGTCATCAGTGCGTGGAGTGCGTGAAGGAGGGCGCGCGGTCCGTCCGGCAGGCCCGTACGGCCTTCGGCGGCCGGATATCGACGGTGCCGGCGGTGACGTACGTCCTGATCGGTCTGAACGTGCTGGCCTACGTGGCGGAACTGCTGCGTTCCTCGGTGGTGGACCGGTTCTCGATGCTCGGCGCGGGTCTGGCGGACTCGGCGGGGGGCCACTATCTGTGGCAGTCCGTGTTCCCCTCCTCCTTCCACGCCGAGGGCCTGGTCGCCGGGGAGTGGTACCGGCTGCTGACCGGCGCGTTCCTGCATCTGCCGCCCACGGAGGGCACCTTCGGGATCGCCCACATCGTGATGAACATGTTCGCCCTGTGGAACATCGGCCGGATCGTCGAGGCGCAGCTCGGCCGGGTCCGCTATCTCGCGCTGTATCTGCTGTCGGCGCTCGGCGGCTCGGTGCTCGTGCTGCTGATCGCGCCCCAGGAGCAGACGATCGGCGCGTCCGGCGCGATCTTCGGCATCGGCGCCGCGTACTACGTGATGGCCCGCCGCCTCGGCGCGGACATGAGCGGCGTCAACCGGTTCATGGCGGGCCTGCTGATCTGGCTCCTGATCTCGGCGGGGCTCACGTCCTGGCAGGGGCACCTGGGCGGGCTGCTGGCGGGCGGGATCGTGACCGCGGCCTACGCGTACGCTCCCCGCGACCACCGCCGGGCCCTGATCCAGGCGTCCGTCTGCGTGGGTCTGCTCGCCGTGCTGGTGGTCCTGACGGTACTGAAGGTGTCGGCGCTGCGAACGGGCGCGGTCTAGCGGCAACGGAGGCGGGGGCCCGCCGACGAGGGCGGCACCCCCGCCGGATCCCGTGGCACGCCAGCACGGCGCCGGCACACCGATCCCCACGGCACACCCGCGTGGCCTCTGCACACCAACCCCCACGGCACACCCGTGTGACCCGCGCACGGCCGATCCCCGCGGCACGCCCGTGTGACCCCCACACACCGATCCCCGCGGCACGCCCGTGTGACCCGCGCACACCGATCCCCGTGCAACACCCGTACGGCCCCCGCACACCGAGCCCCACGAAACACCCGTGCGGGGCCCCGTACACCGGTCCGATGGCACGCTCGTGCGGCCCCCGCACGCCGGTCCGGTGGCACATCTGTGCATCGCCCGCGCGGCCGCCTCGAATCCCCTCGCCCGTGCGCTCGCCCTGCGTACCTTGTGCGGCATGAAACGCGCGGATTGTCTGTTCTTCGTTCTGGTCGCCGTGCTGATCACGACGGCGGTCCATGTGGCCACGCCCGAACACGCCACGGCCGACGCCAAGGCCGGCGCGTCGCCCGCGGCCCACTCCCGTGCGCGGGCCCAGCCGGAGCCGGCGGCCCGCACCAAGGCCGTCGCCACGCCGGCGGCCGGCCGAGCCGCCCCGGCACGTCCCTCCGCGCCGGCGAGGTCCGCCGGCCTCGCCGCCCCGGACAAGAAGGAGCTCGCCCAGCAGATCGTGGCGAGTGCCGAGAACTCCACGCTGACGTGGCGCGAGGCCTACGGCTACATCGAGGACATCGGCGACGGCCAGGGCTACACCGCGGGCCTCATCGGCTTCTGCACGGGGACCCACGACCTGCTCACGCTCGTCGAGCGCTACACGAAGGCGCACCCGGACAACGGGCTCGCCCGCTATCTCCCGGCCCTGCGCGAGGTCGACGGCACGGACTCCCACGAGGGCCTGGACCCGGGCTTCCCGGCCGCCTGGCGTCACGAGGCCGGCCTCGCCGCGTTCCGCGCGGCGCAGGACTCCGAGCGCGACCGGGTCTACTTCGACCCAGCGGTCCGCCAGGCCAGGCTCGACGGTCTCGGCACGCTCGGCCAGTTCATCTACTACGACGCGATGGTGCTGCACGGTCCGGGGACCGGCGACCACGGCTTCCACGGCCTGCGTGAGCGCGCCGTGCGCGAGGCGGCCCCGCCGTCCGGGGGCGGCGACGAGACGACGTACCTCGGCACCTTCCTGGACATCCGGCGCGCGGCCATGAAGTCCGAGGACCCCGACCGCGACACCACCCGCATCGACACGGCCCAGCGCCGTTTCCTCCGCGAGGGGAACCTCGGCCTGCGCACACCGCTGGAGTGGCAGGTGTACGGCGAGACCTACCGCGTGCCGTAGGTGCCGGGCGTGCGCGGACATGCGGCGGCGCCTGCCCGGTCGTCCGGTCGGGGACAGTGGGGCAGGCGCCGTCTCGTGTTCCGCACGCCTTTGTGCGGGACGTTCTCGAGTGACCGTGTCAGGTCACGCAATCCATGGGTCAGACCGTCAGCGAACGGTCCGTCGGGCGGATCGGGGCCGGCAGGTCGCTCGCTCCGGTGAGGAAGCGGTCGACCCCGCGGGCGGCCGAGCGGCCCTCCGCGATGGCCCAGACGATGAGGGACTGGCCGCGGCCCGCGTCACCGGCGACGAAGACTCCGGGAACGTTGGTCGCGAAGTCGGCGTCGCGGGCGATGTTGCCGCGCTCGTCGAGCTCCAGACCGAACTGGGAGACGACGCCGTTCTCGACGTCCGTGCCGGTGAACCCCATCGCCAGCGTCACCAGCTGGGCGGGGATCTTGCGCTCCGTGCCCGGCTTCTGGTTCAGCTTGCCGCCGGAGAACTCTACCTCCACCAGGTGGAGCCACTGGACGTTGCCGTCCTCGTCGCCCTCGAAGTGGGTGGTCGAGACGGCGTAGACGCGCTCGCCGCCCTCCTCGTGCGCGGAGGTGACCTTGTAGAGCATCGGGAACGTCGGCCAGGGCTGGCCCGGGTTCCGCTCCTCGCCCGGCCGCGGCATGATCTCCAGCTGCGTGACCGAGGCCGCGCCCTGACGGTGGGCGGTGCCCACGCAGTCCGCGCCCGTGTCGCCGCCGCCGATGACCACGACGTGCTTGCCCTCGGCGGTGATCGGGGGCGCCACGAAGTCGCCCTCCTGCACCTTGTTCGCCAGCGGCAGGTACTCCATGGCCTGGTGGATGCCGTTCAGCTCCCGCCCGGGGACGGGCAGGTCACGGGCGGTCGTGGCGCCGGCGGCGATGACCACGGCGTCGTACCGCTTGCGCAGGTCCGTCGCCTTGAGGTCGCGGCCGATCTCGATGCCCGTGCGGAAGCGGGTGCCCTCCGCGCGCATCTGCTCGATGCGGCGGTTGATGTGCCGCTTCTCCATCTTGAACTCGGGGATGCCGTAGCGGAGCAGACCGCCGACGCGGTCGGCGCGCTCGTACACCGCGACCGTGTGCCCGGCCCGCGTGAGCTGCTGGGCGGCGGCGAGACCGGCGGGGCCCGAACCGATGACCGCGACCGTCTTGCCCGACAGGCGCTCGGGGATCTGCGGGGCGACGTCGCCCGTGTCCCACGCCTTGTCGATGATCGAGACCTCGACGTTCTTGATGGTCACGGCGGGCTGGTTGATGCCCAGCACGCACGCGGACTCGCACGGCGCGGGGCACAGTCGGCCGGTGAACTCCGGGAAGTTGTTCGTGGCGTGCAGGCGCTCGGAGGCGGCCTGCCAGTCCTCGCGGTAGGCGTAGTCGTTCCACTCGGGGATCAGGTTGCCCAGCGGACAGCCGTTGTGGCAGAACGGGATGCCGCAGTCCATGCAGCGGCTGGCCTGCTTGCTGATGATCGGCAGCAGGGAGCCGGGGACGTAGACCTCGTTCCAGTCCTTCAGGCGCACGTCGACGGGCCGGGACTTGGCGACCTCACGGCCGTGGTTCAAAAAGCCCTTGGGATCAGCCATTGGTCGCCGCCTCCATCATCTTCTCGGTGATCGCGGACTCGTCGAGTCCGGCTCGCTCGGCGGCGTCCTTGGCGGCGAGCACTGCCTTGTAGGTGCTGGGAATGATCTTGCTGAAGCGGTCCACGGCGGCGGGCCACTCGGCGAGCAGCTTCTCGGCGACCGTCGAACCGGTCTCCTCCGCGTGCCGGCGCACGACGTCGTGCAGCCACTGCTTGTCGGCGTCGTCGAGCTCCTCGACGGCGTCCACGCTGGCGACGTTCACGTTGTCGCGGTCGAGGTCGATCACGTACGCGACACCGCCGGACATGCCGGCCGCAAAGTTGCGGCCCGTCTCGCCGAGGACGACCGCGTGACCGCCGGTCATGTACTCGCAGCCGTGGTCGCCCACGCCCTCGGAGACGACCAGCGCGCCGGAGTTGCGGACGCAGAAGCGCTCGCCGGTGCGGCCGCGCAGGAACAGCTCGCCGCCGGTCGCGCCGTAGGCGATGGTGTTGCCCGCGATGGTCGAGTACTCGGCGAGGTGGTCGGCGCCCCGGTCGGGGCGGACGACGACGCGGCCGCCGGAGAGGCCCTTGCCGACGTAGTCGTTGGCGTCGCCCTCCAGGCGCAGCGTGACACCGCGCGGGAGGAAGGCGCCGAAGGACTGGCCGGCCGAGCCGGTGAAGGTGATGTCGACGGTGTCGTCGGGCAGGCCCGCGCCGCCGAACTTCTTCGTCACCTCGTGGCCGAGCATGGTGCCGACGGTGCGGTTGATGTTGCGGATCGCGACCTGGGCGCGCACCGGCTGGGCGTCGGTGGCGGAGTCCGCGGCCAGCGCGTCGGCGGCGAGCTTGATGAGCTCGTTGTCGAGCGCCTTCTCCAGGCCGTGGTCCTGCGGGACGACCTGGTGCAGTGCCGCGCCCTCGGGCAGTTCGGGCACGTAGAAGAGCGGGGACAGGTCCAGGCCCTGCGCCTTCCAGTGGGTGACGGCGCGCTCCACGTCGAGGTTCTCGGCGTGGCCGACGGCCTCCTCGATGCTGCGGAAGCCGAGCTCGGCGAGGATCTCGCGGACCTCTTCGGCGATGAACTTGAAGAAGTTCACGATGTACTCGGCCTTGCCCGCGAACCGGTCGCGCAGCACCGGGTTCTGGGTGGCGATGCCGACCGGGCAGGTGTCCAGGTGGCAGACGCGCATCATGACGCAGCCGGAGACGACGAGCGGCGCGGTCGCGAAACCGAACTCCTCGGCGCCGAGCAGCGCGGCGATGACGACGTCGCGGCCGGTCTTGAGCTGGCCGTCGGTCTGCACGACGATGCGGTCGCGCAGGCCGTTGAGCAGCAGGGTCTGCTGGGTCTCGGCGAGGCCGAGCTCCCAGGGGCCGCCCGCGTGCTTGAGCGAGGTCAGCGGGGAGGCGCCGGTGCCGCCGTCGTGGCCGGAGATGAGGACGACGTCCGCGTGGGCCTTGGACACGCCGGCCGCGACCGTGCCGACGCCGACCTCGGAGACCAGCTTCACGTGGATGCGGGCCTGCGGGTTGGCGTTCTTGAGGTCGTGGATCAGCTGAGCCAGGTCCTCGATGGAGTAGATGTCGTGGTGCGGCGGCGGGGAGATCAGGCCGACGCCCGGGGTCGAGTGACGGGTCTTGGCCACCCACGGGTAGACCTTGTGGCCGGGCAGCTGGCCGCCCTCGCCGGGCTTGGCGCCCTGGGCCATCTTGATCTGGATGTCGTCGGCGTTGACCAGGTACTCGGAGGTGACACCGAAGCGGCCGGAGGCGACCTGCTTGATGCTGGAGCGGCGCGCCGGGTCGTACAGGCGCTCGGGGTCCTCGCCGCCCTCACCGGTGTTCGACTTGCCGCCGAGCTGGTTCATGGCGATGGCGAGGGTTTCGTGCGCCTCCTTGGAGATGGAGCCGTACGACATGGCGCCGGTGGAGAAGCGCTTGACGATCTCGGAGACGGGCTCGACCTCGTCGACGGAGATCGACGGGCGGTCCGAGGTGAAGCCGAACAGGCCGCGCAGCGTCATGAGGCGCTCGGACTGCTCGTTGACGCGGTCGGTGTACTTCTTGAAGATCTCGTAGCTGCCGGAGCGCGTCGAGTGCTGGAGGCGGAAGACCGTCTCCGGGTCGAACAGGTGCGGCTCGCCCTCGCGGCGCCACTGGTACTCGCCGCCGATCTCCAGGGCGCGGTGCGCCGGGGCGATGCCGGAGGCGGGGTAGGCCTTGGCGTGCCGGGCGGCGACCTCCTTGGCGACGACGTCGAGGCCGGCGCCGCCGATCTTGGAGGCCGTGCCGTTGAAGTACTTCTCGACGAAGGCCTGTTCCAGGCCGACGGCCTCGAAGACCTGGGCGCCGCGGTAGGAGGCGACGGTCGAGATGCCCATCTTGGACATGACCTTCAGGACGCCCTTGCCGAGGGCGTAGATCAGGTTGCGGATGGCCTGCTCGGCCTCGATGCCGGACAGGAAGGTGCCGGCGCGGACGAGGTCCTCGACGGACTCCATCGCGAGGTAGGGGTTGACCGCGGCGGCGCCGTAGCCGATGAGCAGGGCGACGTGGTGGACCTCGCGGACGTCTCCGGCCTCGACCAGCAGGCCCACGTGGGTGCGCTGCTTGGTGCGGATGAGGTGGTGGTGGACGGCCGCGGTGAGCAGCAGCGAGGGGATCGGCGCGTGCTCGGCGTCGGAGTGACGGTCCGACAGGACGATCAGGCGAGCGCCGTTCTCGATGGCGGCGTCGGCCTCGGCGCAGATCTCCTCGATGCGGGCGGCGAGGGAGTCGCCGCCGCCGGAGACCCGGTACAGGCCGGACAGGGTCGCGGCCTTCATGCCGGGCATGTCGCCGTCGGCGTTGATGTGGATGAGCTTGGCCAGCTCGTCGTTGTCGATCACCGGGAAGGGCAGGGTGACGCTGCGACAGGAGGCGGCGGTCGGGTCCAGCAGGTTGCCCTGGGGGCCCAGCGAGGAGCGCAGGGAGGTGACCAGCTCTTCGCGGATCGCGTCCAGCGGCGGGTTGGTGACCTGGGCGAACAGCTGGGTGAAGTAGTCGAAGAGCAGACGCGGGCGCTGCGAGAGCGCGGCGATCGGCGAGTCGGTGCCCATGGAGCCGATCGGCTCGGCGGCGGCCTTGGCCATCGGCGCGAGGATGATCCGCAGCTCTTCCTCGGTGTAGCCGAAGGTCTGCTGGCGGCGGGTGACCGAGGCGTGGGTGTGCACGATGTGCTCACGCTCGGGCAGGTCGGAGAGCTCGATCTCGCCGGCTTCCAGCCAGTCCGCGTAGGGCTTCTCGGTGGCGAGGCCGGCCTTGATCTCGTCGTCCTCGATGATGCGGTGCTCGGCGGTGTCGACGAGGAACATCTTGCCGGGCTGGAGGCGGCCCTTGCGGACGACCTTGGCGGGGTCGATGTCGAGGACGCCGACCTCGGAGCCGAGGACGACGAGGCCCTCGTCGGTGACCCAGTAGCGGCCGGGGCGCAGTCCGTTGCGGTCGAGGACCGCGCCGACCTGGGTGCCGTCGGTGAAGGTGACGCAGGCCGGGCCGTCCCAGGGCTCCATCATCGTGGAGTGGAACTGGTAGAAGGCGCGCCGGGCCGGGTCCATGGAGTCGTGGTTCTCCCACGCCTCCGGGATCATCATGAGCACGGAGTGCGGCAGCGAACGGCCGCCGAGGTGCAGGAGTTCGAGCACCTCGTCGAAGGAGGCCGAGTCGGAGGCGTCCGGGGTGCAGACCGGGAAGATCCGCTCCAGGCCCTTGTCTCCGAACAGCTCGGAGGCGAGCTGGGACTCGCGGGCGACCATCCAGTTGCGGTTGCCCTTGACCGTGTTGATCTCGCCGTTGTGCGCGACGAAGCGGTACGGGTGGGCGAGCGGCCAGCTCGGGAAGGTGTTCGTGGAGAACCGGGAGTGCACGAGCGCGATCGCGGAGGCGAAGCGGCGGTCGGACAGGTCCGGGAAGAAGGGCTCGAGCTGGCCGGTGGTCAGCATGCCCTTGTAGACGATGGTCCGCGCGGACAGCGAGGGGAAGTAGACCCCGGCCTCGCGCTCGGCGCGCTTGCGCAGCACGAACGCGGTGCGGTCGAGGGCGATGCCCTCGCTGGCGTTGTCCGCGACGAAGATCTGGCGGAAGGCCGGCATCGTCGAGCGGGCGGTGGCGCCGAGGAGTTCGGGGGCGACCGGGACCTCGCGCCAGCCGAGGACGGTGAGGCCCTCTTCGGCGGCGATCGTCTCGATCTGCGAGACGGCGTCGGCCGTGCCGTCCTTCGGGAGGAAGGCGATACCGACCGCGTACGCACCGGCTGCGGGAAGTTCGAATCCGGCCACCTCGCGCAGGAAGGCGTCCGGGACCTGGGAGAGGATGCCGGCGCCGTCACCCGAGTCGGGCTCGGAGCCGGTGGCACCGCGGTGTTCCAGGTTGCGCAGAACGGTGAGCGCCTGCTCGACCAGCGCATGGCTCGCCTCGCCGGTGAGGGTGGCCACGAAGCCGACGCCGCAGGCGTCCTTTTCGTTGCGGGGGTCGTACATACCCTGCGCAGCAGGGCGAGCATCCATGAAGGACCACTTCCGGTCGTTCGTGGAGTGCTGGGACGGCTGGCGCGGCGTACGCATCGGCTCTCCCGTCGTCGTCGGGGCGGGGGGTCTCCCGGGCTCTTGAGGCACTGGGGAGACGACTGCCGAGGGACGACTCTGGCCCTCTGCGGGGTGCAAAATTTCGTGCAGGTTACATGATGGAGTGGTTCTCGGGAACCGGATACTGCGTTCCAACATGCGGACACCGCAGGAGCCGGGCCGGGGATGTCGGGCTTCGGCGGTGGAAGGTTTGGGACCTGAGCGGACAGATCGATGACCATCGGTCCGGGTTCGCGGCGGAGGTCGTGGTCCGCCGCGAGGGATGCGGCGCGGGCGTCATTGCCCGCGGCGCTTGAGGCTCATTCCCAGCAGCCACGGAATCGAAACCGCCGGGTAACAATTACTTATGCAGTCCCTTGCATAGGTGATCGAGGCCTCATCCTACGGCCGCGCCGAACAAACTGCCGAGGGCGTACGTCACACCCGCTGCGGCGCCGCCGAGAGCGAGCTGTCGCAGCCCGCTGAACCACCAGGACCGCGCGGTCACCTTGGCCACGACGGCACCGCACGCGAAGAGCCCGATCAGGGCGAGCAGCAGCGCCGGCCACAGCACGGTCGCACCCAGCAGGTACGGCAGTACGGGCAGGAGGGCGCCGAGCGCGAACGAGCCGAAGCTGGACACGGCGGCGACGGCCGGGGAGGGGAGGTCGCCGGGGTCGATGCCCAGTTCCTCGCGGGCGTGGATCTCCAGGGCCTGCTCGGGATCGCGCGAGAGCTGCCGGGCGACCTCGCGGGCCAGGGGGGCGTCGACGCCGCGGGCCTCGTAGAGCGCGGCCAGCTCGCGTTCCTCGTCCTTGGGGTGCTTGCGCAGTTCGCGCCGCTCGACGTCGAGTTCGGCCTCGACCAGCTCGCGCTGCGAGGCGACGGAGGTGTACTCGCCTGCGGCCATGGAGAAGGCTCCGGCGGCCAGACCGGCGAGTCCGGTGATGACGATCGTCTGCTGGGACACGGCCCCGCCGGCGACGCCGGTCATCAAGGCGAGGTTGGAGACCAGGCCGTCCATGGCGCCGAACACGGCGGGGCGCAGCCATCCGCCGTTGACATCGCGGTGGGTGTGGTTGTCGCGGTGCGCCACATGCAGTGCCGCCTCGGTCTCGATGATCGCCATACCCGGGTCCCCCAGAGTGCTTGATTGGACTGCTTCCACTTTTCGACAACCCCAAAAGTACGCCGAGAAATTCCCGGCCGCCAGCAAGGAAAGGCTGGGCTAACCTGCGGTTTTGCCCTTCGACGCTCATCCGTGGCATGTCATGCACATATGTCGACCGGGTGACAGTGGAGCCCGCGAGGCTCCTGTCAACCGCCAAGGTGGGACAGATCCGCAAAGGGCTCCGCGCGCGCATTCCGCGCGCCGGCGGGAGCCCTGAGAGGAGAAGCACGTATGGCTTCCACCGCCTGCATTCCCTCGGCCCCGGCACCCGGGAGCGCCGCCGCTCTGCGTGACCGGGCACGCGGCGCACTGCTCGGACTGGCCGTCGGGGACGCGCTGGGCGCACCCGCCGAGAACATGAAGCCGTCGGAGATCCGCGCCCGCTGGGGCCGGATCACCGGGTACGTCGCCGAGCATCCGGCCGGGACGGACGACACCGAGTACGCGATCTTCTCGGGGCTGCTCCTGGCCCGGCACGGCTCGGCGCTGACCGTGGCGCACGTCGAGTCGGCCTGGCACCAGTGGATCGCCGACCGCGACGAGGGGCCGTTCCGCGGCGCCGGATTCAGTGAGCGCGGCACGCTGGAGAACCTGCGCCGGGGGCTCGCGGCGCCCATCTCCGCCCAGCACCGGCACGCCTGGAGCGACGGTCTCGCCATGCGCGCGGCGCCCTTCGGGGTCTTCGCGGCCGGGCGGCCCGCCGAGGCGGCGCGGCTCGTGGCCATCGACGGCTCGGTGAGCCACGAGGGCGAGGGCATCTACGGCGGGCAGGCCGTCGCGGCCGGGGTCGCCGCCGCGATGGCGGGCGCCTCCGCCGCCACGGTCGTCGCCTCCGCCCTGGCCGTCGTCCCGGACGACTCCTGGACGGCCCGCTCGCTGCGCCGGGCGGTCGCGGTGGCGCACCGGGGCGAACGCGCGGTGCGCTCCGCGGTCGTGATCGGCGGCTACCCCTGGACCGACCTGGCCCCCGAGGCCGTGGCCCTCGCCTTCGGCGCCTACGCGGCGGCGGACGGGGAGTTCACCGAGTCGGTCCTCACCGCGGTGAACATGGGCCGCGACGCCGACACGACGGCCGCGGTGGCCGGGGCGCTCGCGGGCGCGACCCGGGGCCTGTCCTCGGTCCCCGCCGAGTGGGCGGCGGCCATCGGACCGGCCCGCGGGAGCTGCCTGCCCTCCATGGAGGGCCACCACATCCTGGACGTGGCGGAACTCCTGGCCCCGGAGCACGAGGAGAAGTGGGGCGCCGGGGGCCGCGTACGGTCCACCCCGCAGGTCGCGTACGCGGTCCAGTCGCCGGACGCGGGCAGCCACGCCTCCGCCGGCCGTGACGACGAGGTGCGGTCGTGACCCCCGGCCTGGCCGGAGACGAGTCCACCCCGGCACCGGGCGAGGGCGCCGCATCCGCCACACCCCCGGAGGGCACCCCGCCCGCCCGGAGGCAGCCCGGCGAACCACCCCGGACCCCGCACACCGCGCCCCCACCACTCGCCCCGGAAGCGGAACCCGGGACCCGCGCCCCGGAATCAGGGACCGCACCGCCCACCGCGGAAGCGGACCGCATCGCACCCGCCCCGGAGGCACGACCCGCCGCGCTCACGGCCGCCCAAGTGCCGCCCGTGGCCTGCACCGGGGCGGCTCGACCCCTGCCGCTCGCCGCCGACGCGGAGCCCCCACCGCCCACCGCGAAGCCGCGGCCCGCGCCACCCGCCGCGCTGGCGGAACCCGTGGTGCTGACCGCCGGGGCGAGGACCGCGGCCGAAGCCGGTGGTGCGCTCGCCGGCGCCGTCCGGGCCGGTGCGCTGCTCGGAACGGGCGCTCCGACGGACCACCGAACCGCCGAACCGGACCCTCAGACGGACCGCCGAACCGCAGAGCCGGACCCTCCGGCAGACCGCCGAACCGCAGAGCCGAACCCTCCGACAGACCGCCGGACCGCGGAACCGGGCGCTCCGACGTCGGCCCTCTCCGCCCCCGCGCCCGCCACCCCCTTGCCGGGTGCCCCCGGATTCCGGGACGCCGGGGTCTCGGCGGCCGCGGCGGCCGGGGAAACCGGGCTGCGGCGGATCGAAGGGCTGTTGCTCGGGCTGGCTGCCGGGGATGCCGCCGGGTGGCCGGCCGCACGGCACCGGGCCGCCCGCATGCCCGAGTGGACCCGGCGGCTGACCCGCGAGCTGGACACCTTCGCGGAGCAGAACGCGACGACGACCCTGCCGGTCCCGATCGCGCTGAACCAGCCGCCGGAACCGCTGCGCCTCGGCCCCTCCGACGACGCCGAGTGGGCGGCGTTCGCGGCGGAGGCCGTCCTGCGGGCCGGGGAGACCGGCGCACTCGGCGACCTGAGCCTCGGCCGCAGGATGCGCGCGTCCATCGACCTGTCGTGGAACGCCGTCGCCAGCGAGGTCGCCGCCGCCGCGGACCGCGCCCCCGAGGTCGAGTCCGCCCTGCTCCCGCTGCGGGCCCGGATCTCGGTGCGGGCGGGACTCGGCAACCTCGCGACCGGTCTGCGCCCGCCCGCCACCGGCCACGACAACCCCCACTACTTCGACGACGCGGCCTGTGTACGGGCCTGCGTGCTCGCCGTGGCACACCCGGGAGACCCCCGACTCGCCGCGGAGCTCGCCGAGTTCGACGCCCGCTACACCCAGGACGGCGACGGCGTGCACGGCGCCCGGGCCATGGCAGCCGCCGTGGCGCTCGCCCTCGCCGGGCACGACGTCGGCACCTGCGTGGAGGCGGCCCTGGCCGAACTGCCCGCCGCCACGGAGATCGGCCGCAACGCCCGCGACGCCCTGGCCCTGGCCCGGTCGAGCGAGAGCACCTTCGCCCTGGTCCCGCTCCTCGAGCACCAGATCGTCGACCACGTCTACAGCTACGGGATCGCGGCCGCCGAGACCGTCCCCGTCGCCCTGGCCCTGGCGCTGGCCGCGCACGGCCGGATCGCCGAGGCCGTCCCGGCCGCCGCCTGCCTCTCCCGGGTCGCCGACTCGGCACCCGCCCTGGCCGGAGCGCTCACCGGCACGCTCGGCGGCGCCGCCGCGATCCCCGCCTCCTGGCGTGACGCCTGCCGCACCCTCTCCGGCTGCGCGCTGCCCCGGCTGACCGGCACGGATCTGATCGGGCTCGCCGAACTCCTGGAGGCGACGGGACTCGCCGACCCGCTCGATTCCCCGGAACTGGCCGCCCCAGAGGGATGATTCGGGCATGACGCCCAAAGGAGAAGGAACGGGAACCCTCGACGAACGCATCACCGGAGCCCTCGTCGGAGCCGCCGTCGGCGACGCCCTCGGCGGACCCGTCGAGGGGTACTCCCCCGAGCAGATCACCGAACGCCACGGCGGCCGCGTGCACGGCGTCGTCGGCCCCTGGAACGGCGACGCCTGGCCCACCGCCCGCCCCATCGCCCCGTACCACAAGGGCGACGGGCACGTCACCGACGACACCCTCATGACCCACGCGCTGGTACGGGTGTACGCGCGGGTCCGCGACCATCTGGACGCCTACGCGGTCGCCGAGCACCTGGTCCCCGACCTGATGACGACACCCCGCTGGATCCCGGAACTGGAGGCCGAGGCCCTCCCCCTCCAGCGGATCTTCCTCGCCGAGAAATGGCTGGTCGCCCGTCTCCACTACGGCCACGTCGACCCCCGCGAGGCCGGCGCGGGCAACATCGTCAACTGCGGCGCCGCGATGTACATGGCCCCGGTCGGCCTCGTCAACGCGGCGAACCCGGCGGGAGCGTACGCCGAGGCGCTCGACGTCGCGGGCGCCCACCAGTCCTCGTACGGCCGCGAGGCGGCGGGCGTCTTCGCGGCGGCCGTGGCGGCGGCCTGCACCCCCGGCGCGACCCCCGGCTCGGTCGTCGCGGCCTGCCTGGCGCTGGCCAGGGACGGCACCCGCGCCGCCGTCGAGGCGGTCTGCGAAGTCGCCTCACGGCACACGGACTTCGAGTCGGCGCTCGGCCCGCTGCGCCGGGCGGTGGCCCCCTTCGACACGGTCGGGCCCGACTACCGCTCCCCCTCGCTCGGCGCCCGCCGCCCCTCACGGCTGCACTCCATCGAGGAACTGCCGGTCGCGCTGGGCATGTTGCTGGTGTCCGGCGGCGACTTCCGGCACGCGGTCCTCGGCTCCGTCAACTACGGCCGCGACTGCGACTCCATCGCCACCATGGCCGGCGCCCTCGCGGGCGCGCTCGGCTCCGAGGTCCCGCACGACTGGGCCAAGACCGTGGCCGAGTCCAGCCGCCTCGACCTGGACGCCCCCGCGCGTACCCTCGCCGAGGTGACCCGGGAGATCTTCGACCGTGACGTCCACCGCCGCCGGGCCCACGAGGCGGCCTACAGCGCGCTGACGGGAACACCGTGCTCCGGCTGACCTGGGTCCAGCCCGAGGACCTCCTCGGGCACGAGCTCCACCAGGCCGCGCAGGACGGCCGGGACCCGGCGGACGTCGCAGCCCGCTGGTACGCGGCGGGCGGCCGGCCCGCCCCGCTGCGCGCGGGCGCGTCGGCGGCCCCGGCCTCGCCGTCCCTGCGCCGGCTGGCGGCCCGGCTCCTCGACGAACTCGCCGCCCTGCCGGGCCGGCTGGCGGACGACGAACCGACGGACCTGGCGCTGATCAAGGCCCAGTGCCCCGACTGGCCGCCCCCGCGCTACACGCCCCTGCCCGCTCCCGGCCCGGCCCGCCTGGAGGCGGCCTGGCTCGGCCGGGCCGTCGGCTGCCTGCTCGGCAAACCCGTGGAGAAACTCCCCCTCGACGGCATCCGGGCACTCGCCCGGGCCACCGGCAACTGGCCCCTGCGCGACTGGTTCACCGCGCGGGGCGTACCCCGGGACCTCCTGGCCGCCCACCCCTGGAACCGGCGCTCCGCCGCCACCTCCCTGGCCGAGAACATCGACGGCATGCCGGAGGACGACGACCTCAACTACCCCCTGCTGAACCTGCTGTTGCTCCAGCGCTACGGCCGGGACTTCACGACCGCCGACGTGGCCCGCCTCTGGCTCGACGAACTCCCCGCCGGCCGCACCTTCACCGCGGAGCGCATCGCGTACCGCAACCTCCTCTCCGGGGTCGAGCCCCCGGACACCGCCCGCCACCACAACCCGTTCCGCGAGTGGATCGGCGCCCTGATCCGCGCGGACGTGCACGGCTGGACCAACCCGGGCGACCCTGCGCGGGCCGCGGAACAGGCGTACCGCGACGCCTCCCTCACCCACACGGCCAACGGCGTCTACGCGGCGATGTTCACCGCCGCCGCCATCGCGGAGGCGGCCGGCGCGACCCGCGACGTCCACGCCTGCCTGCGCACCGGACTGCGCGTGGTCCCGCCCGGCTCCCGGCTGGCCCGGGCCGTCCGCCACGCCGTCCGGGTGGCCCGTACGACACCGGACTTCGACGCGGTCGTGGACGAACTGCACGCCGCCCACCGCGGCTGCCACTGGGTCCACGCCGTCCCCAACACCGCGCTGATCGCCGCCGCCCTCACCCACGCGGACGGCGACTTCGCCGGCTCCGTCTGCCGGGCCGTGTCCGGCGGACTGGACACCGACTCCAACGGGGCGACGGCCGGGAGCATCGCCGGCCTGCTCACGGGCGACCCCGCCGCCCTGCCCGACCGCTTCACGGGCCCCCTCAAGAACCGGCTCGCCACCTCCGTCGCCGACTTCAACGGCATCGGCTTCGACGCCCTCGCCCACCTCACACAACGGGAGACCGTTCGCCCATGACCCACATCGCCGTGCTCGGCAGCACGAACATGGACCTCGTCGCGTACGTGGCCAAGGCCCCCCAGCGTGGAGAGACCGTGACGGGACGGGAGTTCCGCACGGTCCCCGGCGGCAAGGGCGCGAACCAGGCGGTGGCCGCCGCGCACGCGGGCGCCGACGTCTCCCTGATCGGCGCGGTGGGCGCCGACGCCTTCGGCAGCCAACTCCGCTCCACACTGGAGCACTTCGGCGTCAACACCGACCATCTGCGCACCACCGAGGGCCCGTCGGGCACCGCCCACATCGTGGTGGACGACGAGGGCGGCAACGCGATCGTCGTCATTCCCGGCGCCAACGGCACAGTCACCTCCCTGGCCCCCGGCGACGAGGGCCTCGTCGCCAGCGCCGACGCGCTGCTCCTCCAGCTGGAGATCCCGCTGGAGGCCGTGCTCGCCGGCGCGGAGGCGGCCCGCCGACACGGCGTCCGTACGATCCTGACCCCGGCCCCCGCCCAGTTCCTCTCGCCCCAACTGCTCTCCACCATCGACCTGTTGGTGCCCAACCAGCACGAGGCCGCGGCGCTCACCGGATTCACCGACCCGCGCGGAGCCGCCACGGCGCTGCTCGAACAGGTCCCGGAGGTCGTCGTCACCCTAGGCGCCGAGGGCAGCCTGTACGCGGCCCGGGGCGCCGGCATCATCACGGTGCCCGCGCCCAAGGTGACCGCCGTCGACTCCACCGCGGCGGGCGACACCTTCGTCGGCACCCTGGCGGTGGCGCTCGCCGAGGGCCGGGAGATGTCGGAGGCCATGGTGTGGGCGTCGGCGGCCGCCTCGGTGTCGGTGCAGCGGCACGGGGCGACCTCCTCGATGCCGTACCGCGCCGAGATCGACACCCAGGCCGGCGCATGAACGGGCCCAGCGAGGGCGGCTCCCTCGCCGGCCTGCGCGTCCTCGACCTCGCGACCCTGTTCGCCGGGCCGCTCGCCGCCACCATGCTCGGCGACTTCGGCGCGGAGGTCGTCAAGGTCGAGCACCCCCTCCAGCCGGACCCGTCCCGGGGGCACGGACCCTCGAAGGACGGCATCGGTCTGTGGTGGAAGCTCCTCGGCCGCAACAAGCGCACGATCACGCTCGACCTGTCGAAGCGCGGCGGCCGCGACACGCTGCTCCGGCTCGCCGCGGACGCCGACGTGATCATCGAGAACTTCCGTCCGGGCACCCTGGAGAAGTGGGACCTGGGCTGGGCGGAACTGTCCGCGGCCAACCCCCGGCTGGTCCTCGCCCGGGTCACCGCCTTCGGCCAGTTCGGCCCGTACGCCCACCGCCCCGGCTTCGGCACGCTCGCGGAGGCGATGAGCGGCTTCGCCGCGGTCACCGGCGAACCCGACGCGCCGCCGACCCTCCCTCCGTTCGGCCTGGCGGACTCCATCGCCGGCCTCGCGACCGCGTACGCCGTGCTCACCGCGCTGCGGGCCCGCGACCGCACCGGCGAGGGCCAGGTGATCGACATGGCGATCATCGAGCCGATCCTGACCGTGCTCGGCCCGCAGCCCATCTGGTACGACCAGCTCGGCCATGTCCAGCCCCGCACCGGCAACCGCTCGGCGAACAACGCGCCCCGCAACACCTACCGCACGGCGGACGGCTCCTGGGTCGCGGTCTCGACCTCGGCGCAGTCGATCGCCGAGCGGGTGATGCGGCTGGTCGGCCGGCCCGACGTGATCGACGAGCCGTGGTTCGCGACCGGCGCGGACCGGGCCCGGCACGCCGACGTCCTGGACGGGGCGGTCGGCGCGTGGATCGGCGAACGCACCCGGGACGAGGTCCTCGCCGCCTTCGAGAAGGCCGAGGCGGCGATCGCGCCCGTCCAGGACGTCCGGGACATCATGACCGACCCCCAGTACCAGGCCCTGGACTCGGTCACCAGCGTCGACGACCCCGACCTGGGTCCGCTGCGCATGCAGAACGTCCTCTTCCGGCTCTCCGCGACGCCCGGTGCGATCCACTGGGCGGGCCGCCCGCACGGCGCGGACACCGACGCCGTGCTGGGTGAACTGGGCCTCACGACGGCCGAGATCGGGCAGCTGAGGGCGGAGGGGGCGCTGTGACCGCCGACCTCCTGCCGCTGACCTGGCTGTACGCGCCGGGTGACCGTCCCGAGGTGGTGGCCAAGGCGCTGACCTCCGGCGCGGACGTCGTCCTCGTCGACCTGGAGGACGCGGTCGCGCCGCACCGCAAGGAGTACGCCCGCTGCGCCACCGCCGACCTGCTCGCCGAGGCCCCGCCCGTCCCCGTGCACGTCCGGGTCAACGCCCTCGACGGCCCGTTCTGCGACGCCGACGTCAAGACGCTGTCGCCGCTGCGCGGTCTGTCCGGCCTGCGGCTGCCGAAGGTGACCTCGCGCTCCGACGTCGTCCGGGTGGCGGAGAGCGCGACGCCCGCGGAGGGCGGCACGGTCCCGCTCTACGCCCTGCTGGAGACGGCTCTGGGTATCGAGCGGGCGTACTCCATCGCCTCGTCCCATCGCGCTCTGCGCGGCGTCTCGCTCGGCGAGAGCGATCTGCGGGCCGATCTCGGCGTCCGTGACGACACGGGCCTCGACTGGTCCCGGGCCCGGCTGGTGGTGGCCGCGCGGGCGGCCGGGCTGCCGCCGCCCGCCCAGTCGGTCTACCCCGACATCCGCGACGTGGAGGGCCTGGCCTCGTCCTGCGCACGCGGCCGCGCCCTCGGCTTCCTCGGGCGCGCGGCGATCCATCCCCGCCAGCTCCCGATCATCGAGCGGGCCTACCTGCCCACCCCGGCCGAGGTCGACTCCGCCGAGGCCGTCGTCCGGGCGGCGGCCGCCGACGCGGGCGCGCAGGCCCTGCCGGACGGCCGTTTCGTCGACGCGGCGGTGGTCACGGGCGCCCGCCGCATCCTCGCCCTCGCCCGGCGCCTGGCCTGAGAGTCCAGGGTAGGCGGTCAAGGCAGGCAGGCCCGGGGCGACCGGCGCAGGCGCGCCGGCCCGAGGCGGGCAAGCCCGGGCCGCACGAAGGGGGCGCCGCGTCCCTGACGCGGCGCCCCCTTGGCGTGTACGGAGTGGGACTCAGCCCTTCTTGGCCGACCCGGCCTCGTCCCGCGCCACGGAACCGGCATCGGACCCGTCCGCGGGGTCCTCCTCGGACTCCTTCGCGGAAGCGGAACCGGCGTCGGACGTGGCAGACCCGTCGACGGTCTCCTTGCCGAGATCGACCGGGCCGTCCTCGGTCCCGTCCTTGCCCTTGGCCTTGGCCTCTTCCTTGTCCTCGGCGGCGGCCCCGCCCTCGGACTCGACCGCCTTGTCCGCCGCGCCCTCGGTGGCGACCGACTCGTCGCCCTCGGCCGGAGCGTCCTCGTCGCTGCGGGGCTCCACGATCTCCTCCCGGCCCGGACGCAGCCGGGACGAGATCACGATGTAGAGCACGGCGAGGAGGAAGACCACGATCGCGGTCCAGTCGTTCAGACGCAGGCCCAGGATGTGGTGCGCGTCGTCGACACGCATGTACTCGATCCAGCCGCGGCCGACGCAGTAGGCGGCGACGTACAGGGCGAAGGCGCGTCCGTGGCCGAGCTTGAAGCGGCGGTCGGCCCAGATGACCAGGAATCCGACGCCGACGCACCACAGGGACTCGTACAGGAAGGTCGGGTGGTAGTAGCCGGGGACGCGGCCGTCCGTGGAGGACGTGATGTGCAGCGCCCACGGGAGGTCCGTGGCCCTGCCGTACAGCTCCTGGTTGAACCAGTTGCCCCAGCGCCCGGAGGCCTGGGCGAAGGCGATGCCGGGTGCCACGGCGTCGGCCCAGGCGGGCAGCGGGATACCGCGGCGGCGGCAGCCGATCCAGGCGCCCAGCGCACCGAGGGCGATCGCGCCCCAGATGCCGAGCCCGCCCTGCCAGATCTTGAAGGCGTCCACCCAGTCGCGGCCCTCGCTGAAGTACAGCTCGTAGTCCGTGATCACGTGGTAGAGCCGGCCGCCGACGAGGCCGAAGGGCACGGCCCAGACCGCGATGTCGGCCACCGTGCCGGCCCGCCCTCCCCGGGCGATCCAGCGCTTGTTTCCGAGCCAGACGGCCAGAAAGACGCCGATGATGATGCAGAACGCGTAGGCACGCAGCGGAATGGGGCCGAGGTGCAGCACACCGTGCGACGGGCTGGGAATGTAGGCAAGTTCCATGGCAGGGTCGACGCTACCGTGCCGGACGCCGCCCGCGGCGGGCAGCCCCGCAACAGGTCCATAACGTGCGGTGCCCCCGGCCGGTGGAGGGCGGGGGCACCGGAGCGTACGAACGCGGCTCAGCCCTGGTTGGCCTCTTCCACCATCTGCTTGAGCTTCGCGGGCGTCATCGACTGGTCCGCGTAGATGTTCTTGCCGCCGAAGAGCACGGTCGGGGTGCCCGTGAAGCCGCCGGCCTGGAACGCGGCGTTCGACTTCTGGACCCAGCTGTCGTGCGTGCCGTCGTTGACGCAGGTGCGGAAGGCCGGGGTGTCCAGACCCTCGACCTTGCCGGCGAGCTCGATGAGCTTCGCGTTGTCGGCGAAGGCGTCGTCGGTCTCCTTGGGCTGGTTCTCGTACAGCACGTCGTGGTACGCGCGGAACTTACCGGCGTCCTGGGCGCACGCGGCGGCGTTGGCCGCCTTGCGGGAGCCGCTGCCGCCCATGTTCCCGTCGATCAGGGTGACGAGGTGGTACTCGACGCGCAGCTTCCCGGCGTCGGTCAGTTCCTGGATCGTGGGCCGGTAGGCCGTCTCGAAGGCCTGGCAGGCCGGGCAGCGGAAGTCCTCCCACACCGTGAGGGTCGACTTGGCGCCGTCCTTGCCGACGGGGATCGCGAGACTGTCCTTGCCGGTGGCGCCCGAGGGCGACACGACCGGACCCGACGTGTCGCTCTTCTTGTCCTTGCCCGAGTTGGCGGCCACCACGCCGATCACCGCGGCCAGGCCGAGGACGCAGATCACCGACGCCCCCACGATCAGCGCGCGGCGGCGCTTCTCCGCGGCCTTCTGCTTCTCTCGCTCGACCGCCAGCCGCTCGCGGGCGTTGCGCTTTCCGTCACGGTTCTTCTCGCTCACATCCGGCAGAACGAACCGGGGAGGCGCAGCGCGCCTCCCCGGTCCAAGGTCCACTCGTTCGAGTGAGCGGATTTTCCGTTGCGCACGGACCCGCCCGGCCGCGTCAGGCCGTGCTGCGCACACCCTTCGCGAGGTCGGCCGCGAGCTCCCGTACGGCGTCGAGTCCGGCCGCCTCGTCCGGGGCGTCCAGCATCCGCTTGACGAACGCCGAGCCGACGATGACCCCGTCGGCGAAGCCGGCCACCTCGGCGGCCTGCTCGGCGTTGGAGACGCCGAGGCCGACGCAGACGGGCAGGTCGGTGGTCGCCTTGGTCCGGGCCACCAGGTCCTGGGCCTGGTTCCCGACCGACTCCCGGGTTCCGGTGACCCCCATCAGCGAGGCCGCGTACACGAAGCCGCTGCCGGCCGCGGTGATCTCGGCGAGGCGGGCGTCCTTGCTGCTGGGCGCGACGACGAAGACAGTGGCGAGGCCGTGCTTCTCGGCGTGCTCCCTCCACAGGGCCGACTCCTGGACGGGCAGGTCGGGCAGGATGCAGCCCGCGCCGCCCGCCTCGGCGAGCTCGGCCGTGAAGCGCTCGACGCCGTAGCGGTCGATCGGGTTCCAGTACGTCATCACGAGGACGGGCTTGCCGGTGGCCTCGAAGGCCTCCCGGACGGTCCGCATGACGTCCGCGATCCTGACGCCGCCGCGCAGGGCGATGTCGTCGGCGGTCTGGATGACGGGGCCGTCGAGGACGGGGTCGCTGTGCGGCAGCCCGACCTCGACGACGTCGGCGCCGCCCTCGAAGACGGCCTTGATCGCCGCGATGCCGCCGTCGACGGTCGGGAAGCCGGCCGGCAGGTACGCGATGAGCGCGGACCGCCCCTCCGCCCCGGCTCCGGCGAGGGTCCGGCTCAACAGTTCGATGTTGCCGCTCACTTGGCGTCCCCCTCGATCTCGGCGTTCTCGCTGTCGGCGTCCGCGGCGACGACCGCGTCGACGCCGTTGTCGTAGAGGCCGAAGTAGCGGGCGGCCGTGTCCATGTCCTTGTCGCCGCGGCCGGACAGGTTGACGACGATCAGCCCGTCCTCGCCCAGTTCCCTGCCGACCTCCAGGGCGCCGGCGAGCGCGTGGGCGCTCTCGATGGCCGGGATGATGCCCTCGGTGCGGGAGAGCAGCCGCAGGGCCTGCATCGCCGCGTCGTCGGTGACCGCGCGGTACTCGCCGCGGCCGCTGTCCTTGAGGTAGGAGTGCTCGGGGCCGATGCCGGGGTAGTCGAGGCCGGCCGAGATCGAGTAGGGCTCGGTGATCTGGCCCTCGTCGTCCTGGAGGACGTACGAGCGCGATCCGTGCAGGATGCCGGGCTCGCCGGCGGTCAGGGTCGCCGCGTGCTCGCCGGTCTCCACGCCGTGTCCGGCGGGCTCGCAGCCGATCAGGCGGACGCCGCTGTCGGGGATGAAGGCGTGGAAGAGGCCGATGGCGTTGGAGCCGCCGCCGACGCAGGCGACGGCGGCGTCGGGCAGCCGTCCGGCGCGCTCCAGGATCTGCCGGCGGGCCTCGACCCCGATGACGCGGTGGAAGTCGCGGACCATGGCGGGGAAGGGGTGCGGGCCCGCGACGGTCCCGAAGAGGTAGTGCGTGTGGTCGACGTTGGCGACCCAGTCGCGGAACGCCTCGTTGATGGCGTCCTTGAGGGTGCGGGAGCCGGACTTCACGGCGATGACCTCGGCGCCGAGCATGCGCATCCGGGCCACGTTCAGCGCCTGGCGCTGGGTGTCGATCTCGCCCATGTAGATGGTGCATTCGAGGCCGAAGAGCGCGCAGGCGGTGGCCGTGGCGACACCGTGCTGGCCGGCGCCGGTCTCCGCGATCACCCGTGTCTTGCCCATCCGCTTGGTGAGCAGGGCCTGGCCGAGCACGTTGTTGATCTTGTGCGAGCCGGTGTGGTTCAGGTCCTCGCGCTTGAGGAAGATCCGTGCGCCGCCGGCGTGCTCGGCGAAGCGCGGCACCTCGGTGAGGGAGCTGGGGCGTCCCGTGTAGTGGACGAGCAGGTCGTCGAGCTCGCGGGCGAACTCGGGGTCCGCCTTGGCCTTGTCGTACTCGACGGCGACCTCGTCCACGGCGGCGACCAGCGCCTCGGGGATGAACTTGCCGCCGAACGCCCCGAAGTAGCCTTCGGCGCTGGGGACGTGACCATCGGGGTCGGGAATGAAGAACTCGCTGGGCATACGGATACCTCGCAGGGGCGAAAGCCCCGGTGACGGGATCGGACAGGGGTCACGGAAGCCGGACGTACCCGCGCTCCACCGCCCCCGGCGCGTCGGCCGGTGACACCGCCCGTCCCTGCCGCGGGTCCGGCCGCGCACGTGACGGACGTGCCGTCGAGGGACTGGGGTGTGCCGGATTCCGGCTCGGTCCCTGTGCGGGGCGGACGCGGCCCGGCCCACCTGACTCGGCCGCGGACCCGGCCCGGTCCACGTGTGCCGTGGAGCGGCCCTGTCCGCGTGTGCGGTGGACCCGGCCCGGTTCGCCCGTGAGGGGGATCAGGCCGGAAGGGGCGTGAGCGCGCGTACGCGCTCGGGCCATCGCATGCCGTTGACCTGACCCGGCTCGTCGCCGATGACGTAACGGACCCGGCGCCCGTGCACGCGGCGCGCGGGCGCGCGGCAGCCGCGCGGCCTGCATCCGCGGGCCAGCCGGGCGTAGGGGTCACGGGCCGCCGAGGGCACCGGGAGGACGGCGGACGGCACGCCGAGGTGCCCCGCGTACGGGTCCCCGGGGAGCGGGAGGGGCGCGACGGGAGCCGGTGAACCCTCGCCCGGTGTCACGGGCCGGGGCGATCCGGTCCGCGCCCGCGGGAGCGCGCCGGCGGGAGCCGGCGCGGCCGACCCCGCGCACGCCGGTACGCCGTCGGGGCGGTGGCCCGGACGGGGTACGGCGGGGGCGAGGGTCGGGGCGGACACCGGCGGGTCAGTCCCGTCCGTGCCGCAGGGCCGGGTGGGCGCCGGCGGCCACCAGGTCGGAGACGGCGGTCTTCGGGTCGCGGCCGGTGACGAGGGACTCGCCGACCAGGACCGCGTCGGCGCCCGCGTTGGCGTACGCGATGAGGTCGTGGGGGCCGCGGACACCGGACTCGGCGATCTTGACGAGGCCGTCGGGGATCTCGGGGGCGAGCCGCTCGAAGGTCGTGCGGTCGACCTTCAGCGTCTTCAGGTTGCGCGCGTTGACGCCGATGATCTTCGCGCCGGCGTCCACCGCGCGCTCGACCTCGTCCTCGTCGTGCACCTCGACCAGCGGCGTGAGCCCGATGGACTCGGCGCGCTCGATGAGGGACTCCAGGGCGGGCTGTTCGAGGGCCGCGACGATGAGCAGCGCCAGGTCGGCGCCGTACGCGCGGGCCTCCCAGAGCTGGTACGACGTGACGATGAAGTCCTTGCGCAGCACCGGGATGTCCACCCGGGCGCGGACGGCCTCCAGGTCGGCGAGCGAACCGCCGAAGCGGCGCTGTTCGGTGAGCACGGAGATGACGGCCGCGCCGCCCGCCTCGTAGTCGGCGGCCAGGCCGGCCGGGTCCGCGATCGCCGCGAGCGCGCCCTTGGACGGGCTGGACCGCTTGACCTCGCAGATGACCTTGACGCCGTCGCCGCGCAGGGCGGCCACGCCGTCCTTGGCCGCCGGAGCCTTCGCCGCGCGCTCCTTGAGCTCGTCGAGGCTGACGCGCGCCTGCCGCTCCGCGAGGTCGGCACGGACTCCGTCGATGATCTCGTCGAGCACACTCACGCGAGCGGCCCCCTTCCCTGCGGTGGACGGTTGAAGCGGTCGGGCGTCCGGCCCGGGCTCACCGCCCAGGACGGATAAGTCGGGTCACTGCGATGGTATCCGGAGGAAGGCGTAGCCCTCGCATCCGGTTGACGCCGGTCCCATTACCTGGACAGTTGTCATTCGATCAAGGATGGAGCCAGCCGCCGGACGGCAGGTTCCGGACAACGGTGAAGACCAGCGCCAACGCGCCCAGGCTCCACAGGTGGACGGGGCCGAGGTCGAGCCGGGCGGGCAACCCGCGCACCACGCGGATCACCCAGACGGCCCACAGCACGGCGAAGACCAGGTACCCGCCGACGGCGAGCGCGTTGTCCGTGAGCGCCGTCGCGAGGTCCCCGTGCACGAAGGCGTGCGCGCTGCGCAGACCGCCGCAGCCGGGGCAGTACAGGCCCGTGAGCCGCAGCAGCGGGCAGACGGGGTAGTGGCCGGGCTCGTTCGGGTCGACGGCCCCGACGTACGCGAAGGCCCCCGCGACGGCCGCGAGCAGCGCGCCGGGGACGGCGAGCCGCCGCAGGACGCCCGCGTCCGGCGCGGTCGGCGTCACCCTCTGGGTTTCGGCGTTCACGCGACGCATTCTGCCTCTCGCGCGGGCCGTGCGCTCGCCCGGGTACGCGGAAGGCGGCCCCGGCGCGTTGCCGGGACCGCCTTCCGTACAGCCTCAGTGGGTCAGGCGTCGGCGCCCACGGTCGAGCGCGCCGCGTTCGCGGGGTGCGCGGTGGCCTTCGGCTGGCCGAGGCCCATGCTCCGCATGACCATGCCGACGACACCGCCGAGGGCGACGACGGCCATGCCGGCCCAGAAGCCCGCCGGTTCGGCCTTGACCATGAAGGCACCCGCGACGCAGAAACCGATGAAGGCGATGATGACACCGGTCCAGGCGGCCGGGGTGTGACCGTGGCTGCTGCCCGCCATGACTTGCTCCTCGTTGCTGTATGCGTGTGTGAGTCGGACGCTCGCCGTCCATTGTCCCGTACGCGCGGGTCCGCCGTGAGCGCGGGGTCACCGCGCGCCCGCCCCTCCGCCCTGTTCAGGGCGCAGGGCCCGGGCCGAGAGGCCCGGGATGCGCGGGACCTAGGTTCCCGCGGGGTCGGGACCTGTGGGGTCCTCGCCGCGGTCGAGGGCCTTCCAGAGGTCCTCGGGGCGGTCCGGGTCGACCGGCTTGACCTTGCGGGGCCGCGGCCTGCCGTCCCGCTCGTAGCGGCTGGACATGGCGGGCCAGGAGCGGCCGTGGCGCAGCGCGAGCAGCCCGGCCAGCAGGATGAGCGCGCCGGCCGCCGCGGCCACGTACGGCCAGACGGTGTGGCTGAGCCCGGCCGCGGTGGCGGCGGTGTTCCCGGAGGCGGAGGCGGCCCGCTCGTCGAGGGCGGAGGTGTCGCCCGCGCCGAGGACGGAGGCGACGACGATGCCCGCGCCGGAGAGCGCGAGCAGCGCGGAGACCAGGAGGCGGCCGGAGCGGCGGACGGCGAAGACGGCGACGAGCGCGGCGAGGCCGACTATGGCGAGCGCCGCGGGTACGCCCGTGACGTCGCTGCCCTTGACGGTGAGCGGGAAGTCGCCGCCGGCCACGGTCGCGGACCCCCGCGCCCAGCTCTGCCGGCTGGCGAGCAGGGCGACGGCCGCGCCGAGCGCGCCGCTCAGCAGGGTCACGGCAAGGCTGCGGCGGCCGGACCGGACGGGTCCCGCGGCTTCGGATCGGGGGTGAGGTACAGCAGTCACAGACCCCACTATCGCCTGAACCCCGGGCGAACCGACATTCGGGGTTGCGTGAGCCTCGTCCTATTCGGGCGCGGTTCGCACGGGTCGTACGCTTCCGGGCGCGGCCGGGGCCGTCGGCGGGGCGTCGGCCCAACTGCCCGTCACCCGGCCGCGCGAGCGGTCTCGCGCCCGGCCGGCCGCATCCGGTCCCACCGGAACGGCCGGGCCACGAGAGCCCCCGCCCGGCCCACAGCCCCGGACGGGTTCTGTCGACCGGGCGGGTTCCCCATGCCGGAGGGGCTCTGGCAACCGAGCCGGTTCGCGGTGCCGGGCGGGCTCAGGTGACAGGTCACCCGTTCCGGAAGGGCGCGGTGACCGAGCCGGTTCGCGGTGCCGGGCGGGCTCAGGTGACCGGGCAGGTCACCCGTTCCGGAAGGGCGCGGCGACCGGGCCGGTTTGCGGTGCCGGAGGGGCGGGCCCCGGCGGCCGGGGCCGGTTCGCCGGGCGGGTCTAGCTGCCGAGGCGGTTGGCGGTGTGGACCGCTCGCAGCACCGCCGCCGCCTTGTTGCGGCACTCGTCGTCCTCCGCCTGCGGGACCGAGTCGGCGACGATGCCGGCGCCGGCCTGGACGTAGGCCGTGCCGTCGCGCAGCAGGGCCGTACGGATGGCGATGGCGGTGTCGGAGTCGCCCGCGAAGTCGAGGTAGCCGACGCAGCCGCCGTACAACCCGCGCCGGGACGGTTCCAGTTCGTCGATGATCTGCATCGCGCGCGGCTTGGGCGCCCCGGAGAGGGTTCCGGCGGGGAAGCAGGCGGTGAGCACGTCGAAGGCCGTGCGGCCCGCGGCGACCTTGCCGGTCACCGTGGAGACGATGTGCATCACGTGCGAGTACCGCTCGATGGACATGAAGTCGACGACCTCGACGGAGCCGGGCTCGCAGACCCGGCCGAGGTCGTTGCGGCCCAGGTCGACGAGCATGAGGTGCTCGGCGCGCTCCTTGGGGTCGGCGAGCAGTTCGTCGGCGAGTGCCTGGTCGTCCTGGACGGTCGCGCCGCGCGGCCGGGTGCCGGCGATGGGGTGCACCATGGCCTGTCCGTCCTCGACCTTGACCAGGGCCTCCGGGGAGGAGCCGACGACGTCGAAGCCCTCGAAGCGGAACAGGTACATGTACGGCGAGGGGTTGGTCGCCCGCAGGACGCGGTAGACGTCCAACGCGCTGGCCGTGCAGGGGGTTTCGAAGCGCTGGGAGGGGACGACCTGGAAGGCCTCGCCGGCCCGGATGCGCTCCTTGATGTCCTCGACGGCGTCCTGGAAGTCGGGGCCGCCCCAGAGCGCGGTGTACTCGGGGAGTTCGGAGGGCGGGAGCGCGGCGGGCGGCTGGGACACCGCGCGCGAGAGGTCGGCCTCCATGGCGTCGAGGCGGGCGACGGCGTCCGCGTACGCCTCGTCGACGCCGGTGTCCAGGTCGTTGTGGTTGATCGCGTTGGCGATGAGCTGGACCGAGCCGTCCCAGTGGTCCAGGACGGCGAGGTCGCTGGTGAGCAGCATGGTCAGCTCGGGCAGCTTCAGGTCGTCCCGCTCGCCGGGGCCGATCTTCTCCAGGCGGCGCACGATGTCGTAGCCCAGATAGCCGACCATGCCGCCGGTGAACGGGGGCAGTCCCTCGGTCCCGGGGGTGTGCAGCGCCTCGACGGTGGCGCGCAGGGCCGCGAGCGGATCACCGTCCACGGGGACGCCGACGGGCGGGGTGCCGAGCCAGTGCGCCCGGCCGTCCCGCTCGGTGAGGGTCGCGGCGGAGCGGACGCCCACGAAGGAGTAGCGGGACCAGGACAGGGAGGTGCGGCCGTTCTCCGCGGATTCGAGCAGGAACGTGCCGGGGCGCTCGGCGGCCAGCTTGCGGTAGAGCGCGACCGGCGTGTCGCCGTCCGCGAGCAGTTTGCGGCTGACGGGGATGACACGGCGGTCGGTGGCCAGCTTGCGGAACGTCTCGAGATCCATGGCGGCTGACCTTACTGATTCCGGGCCGGTGCGCCGGAATCGGCGCCCTCGGCCCTGTCGCCGGTGTCCTTGAGCAGCACGTCGGCGTCGAAGCACGTGCGGTCGCCGGTGTGGCAGGCGGCGCCGACCTGGTCGACGCGCACCAGCAGGGTGTCGGCGTCGCAGTCCAGGGCCACCGACCTGACGTGCTGGAAGTGGCCCGAGGTGTCGCCCTTGACCCAGTACTCCTGGCGGCTGCGCGACCAGTAGGTGCAGCGGCCCGTGGTGAGGGTGCGGTGCAGTGCCTCGTCGTCCATCCAGCCGAGCATCAGCACCTCACCGGTGTCGTACTGCTGGGCGATGGCGGGGACGAGTCCGTCGGCGCTGCGCTTGAGGCGGGCGGCGATCTCGGGGTCCAGGCTGCTGGCGGGAGGCGTGCTGGTCATGGGTGCCATTGTGCCGCGCCGGGCCGTCGCTCCCGGCCGTTGTCCACAGGCCGGACCCGTGCCGTCGTCCACAGCCCGACGCGGCCGGACCCGTCGTGCTCTCCGCTGGGCGGAGCGGCCGCCCCGCCGTAGGCTGGCCGGCATGTCGACCCATGCCAAGCGCGAACGGCTTCTCCTCGCCGATCTGTTGGAAACCGTGGGACCGGACGCCCCGACCCTGTGCGAGGGCTGGAACAGCCGGGATCTCGCCGCGCACGTGGTGGTGCGCGAGCGGCGCCTCGACGCCGCCGGCGGTGTCCTCGTCAAACAGCTCGCGTCCCGGCTGGAGCGGGTGATGGCGGAGTTCGCCGAGAAGCCGTACGAGGAGTTGATCCAGCTGCTCCGGACGGGGCCGCCGCGGTTCTCGCCGTTCACCCTGAAGCAGGTGGACGAGGCGTCGAACGTGGTGGAGTTCTACGTCCACACCGAGGACGTGCGGCGCGCGCAGCCGGACTGGACGCCGCGCGAGCTGGACGCGGTGTTCCAGGACGCCCTGTGGTCGCGCCTGGACCGCACGGCCCGGCTGATGGGCCGGGGCGCTCCGACCGGTGTGGTCCTGCGCCGCCCGAACGGCCAGACGACGGTGCTGAACAAGGGAACGCCGGTGGTGACGGTGACCGGCGAGCCCTCGGAGCTGCTGATGTTCGCGTTCGGCCGGCAGGGCGTGGCGGACGTCGAGCTGGAGGGCGACAAGGACGCGATCACGAAGCTCCACGAGGCGAAACAGCTCGGGATCTAGGGGCCGCGGACCCGGAGATCCGGGGTCGGTCCGGCGGGCGCTGCCGACGGTCCGCCGGGCAGCCCGCTCCACCGAGCAGCCCGCTCCGCCGGGGCGGCCGCGGCTCCGGTCAGCGGCGCCTGGCAGGCGCTGCCCGCAGTCCCCACGGCAGCCCCCTCCATCGGGGGCCGCGGCTCCGGTCAGCGGCACTTGGCAGGCGCTGCCCGCAGCTCCGGTCAGCGCCCTCCACCGGGGGCCGCGGCTCCGGTCTGCGGCGTCCGGCGGGCGCTGCCTGCGGTCCGCCGGGCACCCTCTCCTCCGAGCCGAGGGCCGCAGCGCCGGTCAGCGGGGCAGTTCGGCGCGGCGCAGGTCCCGTACGCACAGGGTGAGGACCCCGCCGAGGCCGCACACGGCGGCGCTGGTGACGAAGACCGGTCCGGTGCCCCACCAACCGATCGCGGCGGCGGTCACGGGCATGCTGAGCGGCGCGAGCCCCAGGCTGACGATGCCGGCGACGGCGCTGACCCGGCCGAGGTAGGCGGGGTCGGACTGGGTCTGGATCAGTGCTCCGCACAGCGCGCCGCTGAGCCCGGCGAGCAGTCCGATGACCAGGGCGACACCGACGGCCCCGGCGACGCCCGGCACGAAGGCGAGCGCGCCGATGGCGACGGAACCGCCGAGGATGGCCACGGCGGCGACCGAGCCCGCGCGCGGCAGCCGTCCGCGCAGGGTCAGCAGCAGCGCCGCGGCTCCGGCGCCGGAGCCGAACGCGGCGATCACCCAGCCCATCCCCGACGCGCCCCAGCCGCGCCGGTCGGCGAGCAGGGTCAGTCCGACGTTGAGCGGTCCCACGAAGCCCAGGTCGCCGAGGGCGATGACGGCGACGAGCGGGGCGAGGACGCGGTGGCCGCGGATGTAGCGCAGACCGTCGCGGAGGTCGTGCCAGGCGGTGCGGGCGGCCGGGTCCGTCTCGTCGTCCGGGGTGAGTTCCCGCATGCGTACGGAGATCAGCAGCGGCACCGACACGGCGATGAGCAGGCCGGCCAGGGCGAACGCGGTGGCAGCGCCGCCGAGGGCGACGGCGAGGCCGCCGAGCGGGGCGCCCAGCACGTTGGCGGAGCGGATCGCGAGACCCCGCATGCCCTGCACCCGGGCGAGCTGGTCGGGGCCGGTGACACGGGCGGGCAGGGCACCGACGGCGGGCATGAAGACGGCGTCGACGACGCCGAAGACGACGGCGACCAGGCCCAGCAGCCACAGCCCCGGGCTGGTCGCGAAGAGCAGCGCGGCGACCGCCAGCACGGTCGCGCAGCGCACCGCGTCGCTGCCTATGACGACCTTCCTCGGCCCGAACCGGTCGGCGAGCACTCCCCCGCCCAGCATCAGCAGGGCACGCGGCACGGCGCTGACGGACATCACGAGCCCGGCCTGGGAGGGGCTGCCGGCCTGGACGGCGGCCCAGGACAGCGCGATGTAGTAGACGTTGTCGCCGATCATCGACGAGGTGTAGGCGCCGAGCCAGCGCAGGACGTTGCCGTCGCGGTGGGCGGCCCTGCCGGGAGCCTGCGCGGCGGCCCGGGCGGGGTCGGACATGACGGTCGCGGTCACGGGGCCTGGTCCTTTCGGGGCGGACGTGCTCTCGGGGTCAGACACGGAACGGGAATCCGTACACGTGCAGCGCGACGTTCTCGCGTCCTTCGGTGTCACCGGCCGCCTCGTCCGCGCGGCCCTTGTCGTCGTACTTCCGGATGACGGCGAGCAACTCGTCCCGCAGGGCCGTCAGTTCGGCCGCGGTCAGCCGCAGGTTGCCCTCCGCGTCGGCGACGGCGTCGTTCCACTCCGCCGGCCAGGTGGCCCGTTCGTCGAGGTAGCGCCGGTAGAGCTCGGTGCGCTGGTCGAGGTAGAGCCGGGTGAAGGCGAGATGGGCGGTCTCCCGCTCCGGCGCGTCCCGGAAGTCGGCGCCCCGCACACTGACGCCGTCCGACGCCGGTTGCCACCAGCGCTCCCGTCCGTCGCCGCTGCGTGGCTCGGCCTCCTCGATCAGGCCGTGATCGGCGAGTTTGCGCAGGTGATAGCTGACGAGCGACGGCGCCTCGTCGACCTGCTCGCCCAGTTGCGAGGCGGTGGCGGCACCGGCGACGAGCAGACCCCGGTACAGCTTCATCCGCAGGGGATGTCCCAGGGCCTTGAGGGTGCCCACATCATCGATCCGGCGGTTCTCCTTGCTGGTCATGAGTTCCACCGTAGATACGAAAGAAAAGTTGCGCAACTAATATTGCGCAACTTTTCTTTCGTATCTCCCTGGAGGGGAACCCTCACGGATCGAGCAGCGCATGCGCGGCCAGGGCCAGCGACAGCTCGACGACGTCCGCCGGGCGGGTCAGGGACCGGCCGGTGAGCTGTTCGCACCGGCGGAGCCGGTTCAAAACGGTGTTGCGGTGGCAGTAGAGGCGGCCCGCGGCCCGCTGGGCGGAACCGTCGCAGGCGAGCCAGACGGTCAGCGTGTCGAGCATGATGTCCCGGTCGGACAGGTCGAGCCGCAGCAGCGGCCCGAGAACCCGCTCGGACAGCGCCGCGCCGAGGACCGGAGCGGAGACGACGAGCGCGGCGGGCAGATGCTCCTCCAGGACGACGGTCCCGCCGGAACGCGGACAGGCCCGCAGCGCCGTGTCGGCCAGGCGACGGGCGTCGCCGATCGCCGCGAGCCCCTCCACGACCGGGCTCACTCCGACCCGGGCCGGCGGCGGGGCGGTCAGCCGGCGGGCGATCTCCCCGGCGTCCAGGTCGGGCCCGTGCGTCCCGGGGCGCTCACCGCCCCGGCCGTCCGCGCAGTACACGCCGTCCGTCCAGTCGACGCCGTCCGAGCGGTCCGCGCCCTCCGGACTCGCCCCGGCCCCCGGAGCGGACGCCGGGCCGGGGCCCGCGTCGAGGAGGCCGCCGTCGTGGCCGCGGCCGGACCGGCCCCCGTCGTCGGGACGGTCGCCGAGCAGGACGATGCCGTAGCTGCCCTCGGCGTCCCGGTCGCGGTCGCGGTACCAGAGGATCCGCAGGCCGGACAGGCGCACCTGGCCGCGTACGTCGGTGAACGCCCGGCCCGCGGGCAGCCGGACCTGCACCACCGCGTACCGGCCCCGCTCGGGGAGGCCGAGGGCGGCGGCGGTGGCCGGCAGGTCGGCGATGCGGGCGGTGCCGTCGAGGAGCGCGGCCGTCATCAGGCGCAGCCGGTTCTCCCTGCGCCACATCAGCTCGCGCTCCGTCTGGCGGTAGGCGTCGGCGACCACGGCGCAGTGGTCGTCGACGAAGTTCCAGACGTCGGCGGCCACATGCACGAGCAGGCGCGCGTCGGCGGGGTGGCGGCGGGTCGTCTCGTCGACGAGTTCCTGCCAGATCATGCCGCCGCCCAGCCGGAAGGCGCGCAGCAGCGCGTCCAGCGGAAGGCCGCGTTCGGCGCGGGCCCTGCCGATGGCCCAGGAACAGCGGTGGGCGGCCTCGCGCAGTTCACCGGGCTGGATCAGGGACCCGACGTTGAGCCGCAGCGAGCGCCGCACCTCGTCGCGGACGCTCTCCGCGTCCGTCTCCATGGCCGCGCGGTACGCGGGCTCGCGCGCCACCAGGAGCTCCACCAGCCGTTCGGAGAGTTCGGGCAGCCCCGCCATCAGGGCCCGGGCGGCGCGGTGCAGCACCGACAGCGCCTCCGCGTCGACGGCCGGGCGGGCGGCCGGTGCCGGGGGCCGGGGCCCGGGCTGGGACCGGACGTGGGCGGGTACGAGGTGCTGCATCGCTGTCCTCCACCGGGAGTCGGCTCGGTCGGGCTGCCCGGTCGGCCGACGCACGGCACACGGGTGACCCGGACCTCCTGATCCCGCAGGATGACATACCGCCCGGTCGGTACCTAGGGGTGTGCGGCGGTCTTCTCGGCCCGGTCCACCAGACGGGACAGTTCGACGCGGGAGCGGACCCCCAGGGCGGCGAAGACATTGCGCAGGTGGTGGTCCACCGTGCGGGTGCTCACGGACAGGCGCAGCGCGACTTCGCGGTTGGTGGCCCCCTCCGCCACACAGCGGGCGATCCGCAGCTGCTGGGGTGTCAGAAGCGTGAGGGGACCGGCCGGTCCGCCCGGCCCCGCGTCCCCCGTCGCCCGCAGTTCCGCCCGCGCCTGCGCGGCCCAGCCGAGCGCCCCGCCCCGCTCGAAGGACACCAGCGCGTCCCGCAGCCGGCCGCGCGCCTCACCGGGCCTGCGCCGCCTGCGCAGCCAGGCCCCGTAGAGGAGCTGGGTGCGGCCGCGCTCGAAGTCCCCGGCCACCGCGTCGTGCCGGGCCAGGGCGGCGGCGAACAGCTCCTCGCGTTCCTCGGGACCGCTCAGCAGCGCCCGGCAGCGGGCCAGTTGGGCCGGCGCCTGGGGATCCGAGCCCTGCTCGGACCAGCGGGCGAACGCGGCCACCGCCGACCGGGCGGCCTCCGTCTGCCCCGTGCGGGCCGCCGCCTCGACGAAGCAGGGCACGGCGAGCATCCGTACGGCGAAGTGGCCGCGGCGCGGGCCGGCGCCGACCAGGGGGCCGAGCCGGGCCGCGGCCTCCGGGAGCCGGCCGCGGGCCAGGTCGGCGCGGGCCCGCGCCCACTGGGACAGCGTGGCCGCCTGCGCGAGACCGTGGGCCGCGGCGACCCGTTCGGCGGCTTCGGCGTGGTCCGCGACGGTCTCGGGGGAACCCTCCACGGACGCCACCAGCGCGAGGATCGCGTGGTGGTGGGCCGCGAGGTTGTCCTGACCGGCGTCGAGTGCCGTGCGCAGGCCGTCCTCGGCGTGGGCGCGGGCACGGGCGTGGCGGCCGGCCCGCAGCTCTCCGTAGGCCAGCCGTTCCAGCGCCTGGGCGACCAGGATGTACGGGCCTCGCGCCCTGGCGACGGCGAGGGCACGGGAGTTGGCGCGAGCGGCGGCGGCGAGGTCACCGACGACGAGGGCGGCGCCGCCGGCCCGCAGCAGGGTCTCCGGGCCCTCGTGGACGCCGGCCGCCGGCCCCGCTGCGGCCATCACCTCCCGCAGGGGCGGCCGTCCGGTGTCCGGGCGGCCGTTCATCACCGCGGACATCCCCGTCCGGTAGGCCGCGAGCAGGGGGTCGGATCCCGGCTGCGTCGGGCCAAGCTCCAGGGCCTCCACGCAGGCCGCCGCGTCTCCCGTCGCCCAGGACGCCTCGACGGCGGCGAGCCGGGCGGCCAGGGCACGGGACGCGTCGGCGGGGGCCAGCAACTCCGCCGCCAGCAGCAGCACTTCGCGGGCATCGGCGACCGGGCCGTCCTGGAGTGCGAGCAGCCCGCTCACCAGGAGGGCCGCGCCGCGCACGGCGCCGGTCAGCCCCTCGCACCCGGCGCGGGCCAGCAACTCACGCGCGCGGTGCGGCAGTCCGGCCAGCCGGGCCTGATCGGCGGCGTCGACCAGGCGGAGCTGTTCGGCCGTGTCCGGCGCCGCCGCAGGGTCGGACCGCTCCGCCGAGTCGGGCGGCTCGACCCGCTCGGGCGCCTCCGCCGGGCCGGGTACCTCGGCCGGGTCGACGACCTCCGCCGGATCGGTCGCCTTGGCCGGATCGGTCGCCTTGGCCGGATCGGGCGCCGCTTGTGCGGGCGTCCCGGCAGGGCCGAGTGCCTCCGCCGGGTCGACGACCCCCGCCGGATCGCTCGCCTTGGCCGAGCCGGGCGCCTCCGCCGGGCCGGGCGCCTCCGCCGGGCCGGGCGCCTCCGCCGGGCCGGGCGCCTCCGCCAGGCCAGGCGGCTCCGCCGAGCGCGTCGCTTCGATCGGGCCGGGCGTCCCGGGGCCGGCGGGTGTGGGACGTACGCGGGACGAGTGGGGCGTCCCGGGTGTCGGTAACGGGGTCCGGGCCGGCGCCCCGAGGGGAATTCGCGCAGTCTCGTTTCCGGTCACCCCGTCACGTTACTTCCGCGTAAAAAACGGCGGAAGCCCCGCGTTCACTTGCCCGGGCGGGCACGGAAACCCCTCTGACCTGCGCGGACAAGGTCATGGCTGGGCACGGACCCACGCCCGGCGGGCAAGGCTTGTGCACCCGCACAACGGCCGCGTGCCCGGGCCCGACGCACGCGCACACGGGGTGACGGCCACCGGGATCGGCGGCCGTCACCCCCGCACGGACCGGACCGTGCGGTGCGGGTCAGGAGGTGTGCGGGCAGTTGCCCCGGTAGTCGGCGATCGTCAGCGAGGGCTGCGGCAGCGGGCAGAGGAACTGCTCGTAGCGGGTGTCATTGTCGATGAATCGCTTGAGCCACGAGATGCTGTACTTCGCGATCGTCGTGTTCGAGCTGTTGGGCGTGAAGTGGGTGGCACCCCTGAGCTCCAGGTACGCCTTGTCGAGAGTGCTCGGCAGACTCGCGTAGAAGGGCCGGGAGTGCGTGGCGACCGGTGCGATCGTGTCACCGTCCGCTCCAACGATCAGCGTCGGCGTCTTGATCTCCGGCCAGGTGGTGTCCAGGTTCCAGCCGGTGAGCGGGATCGCCGCCTGGAGCGAGGGACGGCTCTTCGCGGCCTCCAGCGTGCCGCCGCCGCCCATCGAATGGCCCATGACACCGAGCCGGCTGCCGTCGATCCTGGTCCGCACGGAACTGCTCTGGGTCAGGTAGTCGAGCGCGGCCAGCAGTTGGCGGCCTCGGCTGTCGGGCTGGTCGAGGGTGGTGAGGGTGTCGATGGTGAACACCACGAAGCCCTGGGAGGCGAGCCGGGGCCCGAGCCAGGAGATGGACGACTGGTAGGCGGTGTACCCGGGTGAGATCACGACCGCGCCGAAGGTGCCGTCGGCGGTCGAGGTCGGGTAGTAGACGGTGCCGCCGCCGAAGCCGCTCACGGACAGGGCGGAGACGGTGGTGGTGGAGACGGCGTACGAACCACGGGAGGCTTCGATACTGGCGTTCGTGGGGGCGGGGCCGCGCTCGTACGGGTTCGCGGCGGCCTGCGCCGGGACGGCCTGTGCTCCGACGACGGCCTGCGCCCCGGTGGCCTGCGCCCCGGTGGCCTGCGCGGCGACCAGGCCGCCCGCGGCCAGGAGCACCGCGAGCGAGGCCCGCACCAGACGGCCGGCCGGCCGGTGCGGTCGGCGGGGGGACGGTTCGGGTGCGACGGGTACGACCGGTTCGACGGGGAGTGCGCGGTTCGGCTGCTGCACGGCGGGTGCGTCCTCTCGGTGAACGAGCTGAGGGGGACGGACCCGCGCCGCGTCCGGGCGCCGCCCTGGCATGGGGTACCGGAAGGCGCGCGCCACGTCACGGCGGGGATCCGTCTTCGTGGGTGCGGCGCCAACTGTCCGCCCCGGAAAGGCCCCCGCACATCGGCAGAATCACCGGCCCTGCGCACACCGACCCACACCCCGCCCCGGGCTCCGCTCCGGAACCGGGCTCCGTACACGACGGCGAACGCCCCTTTCCCGCCCACATGCCTCCGGGACCATGTGCGAGCCCGCCCGGCGGAGCAGGACCGCGTCCGCCCGGCGGAACGAGACCCCGCCCCTCCCGCAGCAGGACGGCACCGGCGCACGGACCACGACCGTGCCCGCCCCGCCGCATGACCACAACACCGCGCCACCGCGCCACCTAACCGAACACGGCCCCGCCGGGCCCGGAAACGGCCACGGCCCGCACCCGGCAGCGAGGCTGCGGATGCGGGCCGTGGCGTGAGGAGCCGTACGTGCCGGTGGCCGCGTCGGGCAGCGGCCCGCCGACGGGCCGTGCGACCGGCGCGAGCCGGAGCCGACCGGAGGACCCCTGTTGAAGGCCCCCGGCCAGAGACGTCAGCGGACGGGATGCCCCGCCTCGCGCAGGGTCTCCTTGACCTCGCCGATCCGCAGGTCGCCGAAGTGGAAGACTGACGCGGCAAGCACCGCGTCGGCGCCCGCCCCGATGGCCGGCGGGAAGTGGCCGAGCCGGCCCGCGCCGCCGCTGGCGATCAGCGGAACGGTGACGTGCTTGCGTACCGCCTCGATCATCTCGATGTCGTAGCCGTCCTTCGTGCCGTCGGCGTCCATCGAGTTGAGCAGGATCTCGCCCGCGCCCAGCTCTGCGGCCCGGTGCGCCCACTCGACGGCGTCGATGCCGGTGCCCTGGCGGCCGCCGTGGGTGGTCACCTCGAAGGAACCGCTCTCGGTCCTGCGCGCGTCCACCGACAGCACGAGCACCTGCCGCCCGAACCGCTCCGCGATCTCGCGGATGAGCTCGGGGCGGGCGATGGCGGCCGTGTTGACTCCGACCTTGTCGGCGCCGGCCCGCAGCAGCTTGTCGACGTCCTCGGCGGTGCGGACACCGCCGCCGACCGTCAGCGGGATGAAGACCTGCTCGGCCGTGCGGCGCACCACGTCGTACGTGGTCTCACGGTTGCCCGAGGACGCGGTGATGTCCAGGAACGTGAGCTCATCGGCGCCCTCGGCGTCGTACACCTTGGCCATCTCGACGGGATCGCCCGCGTCCCGCAGGTTCTGGAAGTTGACGCCCTTGACGACCCGGCCGTTGTCCACGTCCAGGCAGGGAATCACTCGGACCGCCAGGGTCATGACCGCGTTTCTCCCTGCTCCGTGTTCTGCGTCCGGAACGCCTCCACCTCGACCTCGACCACCAGCCGGGGGTCCACCAGACCCTCGACGATGATCATGGAGGCGGCGGGGCGGATGCCGTCGAACAGCGTCTTGTGGGCGCGGCCGACCTCCTCGACGTCCCGGGCATGGGTGATGTGCATGTGGGTGCGGACGACGTCCTCGCGGCCCAGGCCGAGTCGCTCCAAGGCCGCGAACGCGACACCGAAGGCGGTGACCGTCTGCTCGTAGGGATCGTCCTCGACGACGTCGCCGTCGATGATCGAGCTGCAGCCGGACACCAGCACCAGGCCGTTCGGCAGCTCCACCGCGCGGGAGTACCCGAAGGCGTCCTCCGCCGGCGAGCCGGTCGAAAGGCGGCGTACGGCGCTCACCGGGCTACCGCCGCCAGGGCCTCTTCGAGGGTGAACGCCTTGGCGTACAGGGCCTTGCCGACGATGGAGCCCTCGACGCCGAGCGGCACGAGTTCGGCGATGGCCCGCAGGTCGTCCAGCGACGACACCCCGCCGGAGGCGACCACCGGGCGGTCGGTCGCCGCGCACACGTTGCGCAGGAGCTCCAGGTTCGGGCCCTGGAGCGTGCCGTCCTTGGCGATGTCCGTGACCACGTAGCGGGCGCAGCCCTCGGAGTCGAGGCGGGTCAGCGTCTCGTAGAGGTCGCCGCCGTCGCGGGTCCAGCCGCGGCCGCGCAGGGTCGTGCCGCGGACGTCGAGGCCGACGGCGATCTTGTCGCCGTGCTCGGCGATGACCTTGGCCACCCAGTCGGGGGTCTCCAGCGCGGCGGTGCCCAGGTTGACGCGGGTGCAGCCGGTGGCGAGCGCGGCGGCGAGGGTGTCGTCGTCGCGGATGCCGCCGGACAGCTCGACCTTGATGTCCATCGCCTTGGTGACCTCGGCGATCAGCGCGCGGTTGTCGCCGGTGCCGAACGCGGCGTCCAGGTCGACGAGGTGCAGCCACTCGGCGCCGGAGCTCTGCCAGGCGAGGGCGGCCTCCAGAGGGGAGCCGTAGGAGGTCTCGGTCCCGGACTCGCCGTGCACGAGACGGACGGCCTGCGCGTCGCGGACGTCGACGGCGGGGAGGAGTTCGAGCTTGCTCACAGTGTTCCGATCCAGTTGGAGAGGAGCTGGGCTCCGGCGTCGCCGGACTTCTCGGGGTGGAACTGGGTGGCCCACAGGGCGCCGTTCTCGACGGCGGCCACGAAGGGCTTGCCGTGCGTGGACCAGCTGACCAGGGGAGCGCGCAGCAGCGGGTTGCCGACTTCGAGCGACCAGTCGTGGACGGCGTAGGAGTGGACGAAGTAGAAGCGCGCGTCGGCGTCGAGGCCGGCGAAGGCCTCCGAGCCCTCCGGGGCGTCGACGGTGTTCCAGCCCATGTGGGGCACGACGTCGGCCTCCAGGGGCCCGACCGTGCCCGGCCACTCGTCCAGGCCCTCGGTCTCCACCCCGTGCTCGATGCCGCGGGTGAAGAGGATCTGCATGCCGACGCAGATGCCCATGACGGGGCGCCCGCCGGACAGCCGGCGGCCGATGATCCAGTCGCCGCGCGCCTCCTTGAGGCCCTGCATGCAGGCGGCGAAGGCGCCGACGCCCGGCACCAGCAGTCCGTCCGCGTTCATCGCGGCGTCGAAGTCGCGGGTGATCTCGACCTCGGCGCCCGCGCGGGCGAGGGCGCGCTCGGCGGAGCGTACGTTCCCGAAGCCGTAGTCGAAGACGACGACCTTCCTGGACTCGCTCAACTCCACACCTCCAGCCGCATGACGCCCGCGACGAGGCACATCGCGGCACCGATGGAGAGCAGCACGACGAGGCTCTTCGGCATGTCCTGCTTGACGAAGGAATAGATCCCTCCGGCGAGGAACAGACCGACGACGATGAGGATGCTGGAAAGGCCTGTCACAGTGCGCCCTTAGTGGAGGGGAGGATGCCGGCAGCGCGGGGGTCGCGCTCGGAGGCGTAACGCAGGGCCCGGGCCAGCGCCTTGAACTGGCACTCCACGATGTGGTGCGCGTTGCGTCCGTAGGGGACGTGCACGTGCAGGGCGATCTGGGCCTGGGCGACGAAGGACTCCAGGATGTGCCGGGTCATCGTCGTGTCGTACTCGCCGATCATCGGCGCCATGTTCTCGGGCTCGGTGTGCACGAGGTACGGGCGGCCGGACAGGTCGACGGTCACCTGGGCGAGCGACTCGTCCAGGGGGACGGTGCAGTTGCCGAAGCGGTAGATCCCGACCTTGTCGCCGAGGGCCTGCTTGAAGGCGGCGCCCAGGGCGAGGGCGGTGTCCTCGATCGTGTGGTGCGAGTCGATGTGCAGGTCGCCCTCGGTCTTCACGGTGAGGTCGAACAGACCGTGCCGGCCGAGCTGGTCGAGCATGTGGTCGTAGAAGCCGACGCCGGTGGCCACGTCGACCTTGCCGGAGCCGTCGAGATCGATCTCGACGAGGACCGACGTCTCCTTCGTCACCCGCTCCACGCGTCCTACGCGGTTCATGCGCTCTGCTCCTTCGGGGGTGTGGGGTTCTCCCCCACAGAGCCCAGTAGTTCACGTACCGCGTCGAGGAACGCGTCGTTTTCCTTGGGGGTTCCGGCGGAGACCCGCAGCCACCCCGGTACGCCGTTGTCCCGGACCAGGACGCCCTGGTCGAGGATGCGCCGCCAGGCCGCGTGGGTGTCGGCGAACCGGCCGAACTGCACGAAGTTCGCGTCCGACTCGGTCACCTCGCAGCCCATCGCGCGCAGTTCGGTGACCAGCCGGTCCCGTTCGGCCTTGAGCTGCTCCACGTACCCGAGGAGGGTGTCGGTGTGCTCCAGGGCCGCCAGCGCGGTCGCCTGGGTGACGGCCGACAGGTGGTACGGGAGCCGGACGAGCTGGACGGCGTCCACGACCGCCGGGTGGGCGGCGAGGTAGCCGAGGCGCAGTCCGGCCGCGCCGAAGGCCTTCGACATCGTCCGGGAGACGACGAGATTCGGCCGTCCTTCGAGCAGGGGCAGCAGCGAGTCGCCGTGGCTGAACTCGATGTAGGCCTCGTCGACGACGACCATGGACGGCTTCGCCGCCTGCGCGGCCTCGTAGAGCGCGAGGACCGTCTCGGGCGGGACCGCGTTGCCCGTGGGGTTGTTGGGGGTGGTGACGAAGACGACGTCCGGCCGGTTCTCGGCGATGGCCCGCTCGGCGGCGGCGAGGTCGATGGTGAAGTCCTCGCTCCGGGGACCGGAGATCCAGGCCGTGCCCGTGCCGCGCGCGATGAGCGCGTGCATCGAGTACGACGGCTCGAAACCGATCGCGCTGCGGCCGGGGCCGCCGAAGGTCTGGAGCAGTTGCTGGATGACCTCGTTGGAGCCGTTGGCGGCCCAGACGTTCTCCAGGCCGACCGGGTGCTTGCCGGTCTTCGTCAGATAGGCGGCCAGCTGGGTGCGCAGCTCCACCGCGTCCCGGTCGGGGTAGCGGTTGAGTCCGCGGGCGGCCTCGCGGACCCGCTCGGCGATCCGCTCGACGAGCGGCTCGGGCAGCGGGTACGGGTTCTCGTTCGTGTTCAGGCGTACGGGGACGTCGAGCTGGGGTGCGCCGTAGGGGGTCTTGCCGCGCAGCTCGTCCCGTACGGGGAGATCGTCGATGCCGGTCACTTGCCCTCGGGTACCTTCCAACCGAACCTTGCCTTGATCGCCGCGCCGTGCGCGGGCAGGTCTTCCGCCTCCGCCAGCGTCACCACGTGATGGGCGACGTCGGCGAGCGCGTCCTTCGTGTAGTCGACGATGTGGATGCCGCGCAGGAAGGACTGGACGGACAGGCCCGAGGAGTGACAGGCGCAGCCGCCGGTGGGCAGGACGTGGTTGGAGCCCGCCGCGTAGTCGCCGAGCGAGACCGGGGCCCAGGGGCCGACGAAGATCGCTCCGGCGTTCCTGACCCGGTCGGCGACGGCGGCCGCGTCCGCGGTCTGGATCTCCAGGTGCTCGGCGCCGTACGCGTCGACGACCCTCAGGCCCTCGTCGACGCCGTCGACGAGGACGATCGCGGACTGCCGGCCGCTCAGGGCCGGGACGATCCGGTCGTCGATGTGCTTGGTGGCCGCGACCTGCGGTGCCAGCTCCTTCTCGACGGCGTCCGCGAGGGCGACCGAGTCGGTGACGAGGACGGCGGCGGCGAGCGGGTCGTGCTCGGCCTGGCTGATCAGGTCGGCGGCGACGTGCGCCGGGTCGGCGGTGTCGTCCGCGAGGACCGCGATCTCGGTCGGGCCGGCCTCGGCGTCGATGCCGATCCTGCCGGTGAAGTAGCGCTTGGCCGCGGCGACCCAGATGTTGCCGGGACCGGTGACCATGTCGGCCGAGGGGCAGGACTCGGTGCCGTACGCGAACATCGCGACGGCCGTGGCGCCGCCGGCCGCGTACACCTCGTCGACGCCGAGCAGCGCGCAGGCGGCGAGGATCGTCGGGTGCGGCAGGCCGCCGAACTCGGACTGGGCCGGGGAGGCGAGCGCGATCGAGCCGACCCCGGCCTCCTGGGCCGGGACCACGTTCATGATCACGGACGACGGGTACACCGAGCGGCCGCCGGGCGCGTACAGCCCGACCCGGTCGACCGGCACCCACTTCTCGGTGACCGAGCCGCCGGGCACGACCTGGGTGGTGTGGGTCGTACGGCGCTGCTCGCGGTGGACGAGGCGGGTGCGGCGGATCGACTCCTCCAGGGCCGCGCGCACGTCCGGGTCGAGCTGTTCCAGGGCGTCGGCGAGGGCCTGGGCCGGAACGCGTACGGACTTGAGCCGTACTCCGTCGAACTTCTCCGCGTAGTCGATCAGTGCCGCGTCGCCCCGATGATGCACGGCCTCGCAGATCGGCCGCACCTTCTCCAGGGCGGCCGAGACGTCGAAGTCGGCTCGGGGCAGCAGGTCGCGCAGGGCGGGGCCCTCGGGGAGGGCGTCGCCGCGCAGATCGATTCGGGAGATCACGGACTCAATTCTCTCAGACCGCGGCAGGGCGCCGGACGCCCGTATCAATGGCTGATACAAGCCGGCTTCGCCTCCCGCGGAAGATCCCCTTCACCAGGAGCGTTCGCGCCGTCACTGAGCGGGCATTGCAGCACCGTACGGACCCGCGGGCAGCAGGGGAGGAAGTGACGTGCCGTGACCGAGGGTGACGGCCTGCGCGCCGGGGACCTTCCGGACGAGCTGACCGCCGCCGAGGCGGGGATGTGGCAGGCCTTCCGCAACGGCAGCGTGTACGACCTGCGCAGCGGGGACACGGCCGTCGACGACCCGCACGGCGGCCATCCCTGGGGGCCCGAGCGCAGCGTCCGGGCGCGGATCGTGGCCTGGCTGCTGCTCGACGGGCCGCCTGCCCTCCAGGGCCGGGTGGCCTCCCTGAAGCTGTCGGGCGTCCGGATCACCGGCGTGCTCGATCTCGCGGGCGGCGCGGTGGTGCCGTACGTGGAGATGAAGGGGTGCCGCTTCGAGAAGGAGGTGCTGCTGCCGGAGTCCCGGTTCACCACGCTGCGGCTGGTGGACTGCGCGGTGCCCCGGCTGGAGGCGGCCCGGCTGCACACCGAGGGCGATCTGCATCTGCCGCGCTGCCACTTCCACAACGGGGTGCGGCTGACCGACGCGCACATCGGCACGGATCTGCTGCTCAACCAGGCGGTCGTCTACCGGGACCGGCGCGGGCATTCGATCACCGGCGACGGCATGACCGTCGGACAGGACCTCCAGGCCGAGATGCTGGAGTCGCACGGCGAACTCAGTCTGCGCGGCGCGACCGTCGGCGTGTCGCTGAGCCTGCGCGGCAGCAGACTCAGCAATCCGTACACCCGGCTCGCCCTCAACGCCCCCCAGCTCACCGTCAACCGCACGCTCTACATGACCCCCGCGGGCCTCGGCAATCCGCTGGCGACCAGTGGCACCACCCCGGCGCGCGGCACCCTGGTGCAGCGGTTCGAGTGCCAGGGCGGGATCCGTCTGGACGACGGCCGCTTCGGTGACGCGGTCGACTTCGACCGGGCCCGTTTCAGCTTCGACGACGACCAGGAGCTGTCGCTGCTGCGGGTCCAGACGCCCGAGCTGCGTTTCCTCGGCGAGCGGCCCGAACGCGGCAAGGTCGTGCTGTCCGGAGCGCGGATCGTCAACCTGGTGGACCGGGCGTCCAGCTGGCCGGGCCCCGGCAGCCTGCACATGGGCGGCTTCACGTACGAGAACCTGGTCCCGCAGGGCGCCTTCCCGCTGACCCGGCGCCTGGAGTGGGTGGCGGCGGCCACCGCCGAGTACGCCCCGGAACCCTACGAGCGCCTCGCCGCCGTGCTGCGCGACTCCGGTGAGGACGAGGACGCCCGCGAGGTGCTGCTCGCCAAGCAGCGCCGCCGCCGCGAGACCCTGCCGCCGGCCGCCAAGCTCTGGGGCTACGCGCAGGACTGGACGGTCGCCTACGGATACCGGCCGGGCCGGGCCGCGCTGTGGATGGCGGTGCTGTGGGCGGCGACGTCGATCGCCTTCGCGCACGCCGATCACCGGCCGGTCAACACCGACGGGCACCCGGCGTGGAGCGCCTCGCTCTACGCCCTCGATCTGCTGCTGCCGGTCATCGACCTGGGCCAGGCGGGCTTCTGGCAACTGCGGGGCGGCTGGCAGTGGCTGGCCGCCGTGGTGGTCCTCCTCGGCTGGGTCCTGGCGACGACGGTGGCCGCCGGCGCCACCCGCCTCCTCCGCCGCGGCTGACACCACCCCGCACCCCCGGCACCCTGCGCCCCCTCCACGCTCACCACGCAGTCACCGCACAGGCGTCGCGCAGACACCGCACAGGCGGCTCACATCTGACGAGGCGACACGCTTTTACTCGTCCTTGACCCTGTGTCCTACAACCAATCGGCTTTACGAAAGCGTCACCGATCGCCTCTGGCACAGCCCCGACCTGCGGTTTTCAATGGTCGACACCATGGCACTGCTGAGCGCGATCCTCCGTACCGCCCGGATGGCACGGCACACCTCACGCCTCGCCGCCGGACTGCCGGCCGACGAGGAGGTGCTGCTCGACGCCCCCGACCACCGGCTGGGCCCGGCCCTGGTCGCCGCGGCCCAGGGCGACTACGCCCCCGCGGCCGGGCTGCTGGCCGCCACCCGCGAGTCCGCCGAGTGGGAGGACCGCGACCGGTACGCCGTACGCCTGGCCGCCTTCGCACGCTCCCGCGACGAATGGCTCCGGCGGTGGCAGGCCGACGGCCCGCACGACCCGGACGCCCTCCTCGTCCGGGCCGAACTGGCCGTCCGCCGCGGCTGGGAGTCCCCCGCACGGGTGGAACTGCTGCGCGAGGTCGGCCCGCTGATCATGTCCGCCGCCGAAGGCGATCCGCGCGACCCGGTGCCGTGGCGGATCGCACTCGACCACGCCCGCGGCACCAACGTCCGGCACACCGAGTTCGAGCAGCTGTGGGCGGAGGCCGTCCGGCGCTCCCCGCACCACTACGGCTGCCACGTGGCCGCCCTCCAGTACCTCTCCGCCGCCTGGTACGGCTCGCACAGCGAGTGCTTCGACTTCGCCGAGCCCGCCGCCCAGGACGCCCTGCCGGGCTCCCTGGTCCAGGCGCTGCCGGTGCGCGCGGCCTTCGCCTATCTGACCGAGGGCGGCGGTCCCGAGGTGCCGCGCGAGCGCCTGGACGCCGCCGCCGACCTCGCGATCTCGGTGTCCGCCGCCTACGCCGCCGCCGACCCCTGGCCCGCCGAGGTGCGCAACCTGCTGGCGTACGTCCTGGTCCGGCTGGAGCGCTGGCAGGACGCCCTGGAGCAGCTGCGCCTCATCGGGCCGTACGTGACCTCGTTCCCCTGGGCCAAGGTCTCCGACGACCCGCTCGGCCAGTACCTGGAACTGCGCGCCGGAGTCCGTCTGGAGGTCGCCTCGGGCCTTCCGCTGCGGAACGGCGGCCCCGGCCGGCTCCCGCGGATCGGGTACGGCGGACTCCTCCGCTCCGTCGACCATTAGGCTTTCCCGTCGTGACCACAGTCCGGCTCCCGCTCTTCCCCCTGAACTCGGTGCTCTTCCCCGGGCTCGTGCTTCCTCTGAACGTGTTCGAGGAGCGCTATCGCGCCATGATGCGCGAGCTGCTCAAGACGCCCGAGGACGAACCCCGCCGCTTCGCCGTCGTCGCCATCCGCGACGGCCATGAGGTCTCGCCCAGCGCGCCCGGCATGCCCGACGCGACCGCCGTGCCCGAGCGCGGGCCCGCCGCCGGGTTCGGTGACGATCCGCTCGCGGCCTTCCACGAGGTGGGCTGCATCGCCGACGCCGCGACCGTCCGGGAGCGCGCCGACGGCAGCTTCGAGGTGCTGGCGACCGGCACGACACGGGTCCGGCTGCTGTCGGTGGACGCCTCCGGGGCGTTCCTGACGGCCGAGCTGGAGGAGCTTCCGGAGGACCCGGGCGACGAGGCAGGCGCGCTCGCCGAGGGTGTCCTGCGGGCCTTCCGGCAGTACCAGAAGCGGCTGGCCGGAGCGCGCGAGCGCTCGCTGTCGACCGGCGCGGACCTGCCGGACGAGCCGGCGGTCGTCTCCTATCTCGTCGCCGCCGCCGTGATGCTGGACGTCCCGGCCCGCCAGCGGCTGCTCCAGGCCCCGGACACCGCGGCCCGGCTGCGCGAGGAGCTGAAGGTGCTGCGCGCGGAGACGGCCATCATCCGTAATCTGCCGTCGTTGCCCGCGTCGGACCTGACGCGCGGCCCGACGAGCCTGAACTGACGCTTGCGAGACGACCGATGGCCAAGAAGGCGAAGAAGCAGTCCGGCGGCACCCCCGCCACGGTGGCGCTGACGGAGGCGGGTGTCCCGTTCACCGTCCACGCCTACGAGCACGATCCCTCCCACCCGTCCTACGGCGAGGAGGCGGCCGAGGCGATGGGCGTGTCGCCGGAGCGGGTCTTCAAGACCCTGGTGGCGGACGTGGACGGCGCGCTCGTGGTCGCGGTCGTCCCGGTGGCGGGGTCGCTCGACCTGAAGGCCCTCGCCACGGCGGTGGGCGGCAAGCGGGCGGTCATGGCCGACCCGGCGGCGGCCGAGCGCACGACGGGGTACGTCCGCGGCGGCATCTCGCCCCTCGGGCAGCGCAAGAAGCTCCGTACCGTCCTGGACTCCTCTGCCTCCGGGCACGCCACGATCTGCGTCTCGGCGGGCCGCCGCGGCCTGGAGGTCGAGCTCTCCCCCGCCGACCTCGGACGGCTCACGGAGGCGGTGTCCGCGGCCGTCGGACGGATGTGACCGGCCTTCGACGTCCGGGGGCGGCACGGCCCGCGCGGCCCCTCGACGGATGCGTCTTCCTCGGTTAAGCACGAAGGGCATGTCGAAGAGAACGCGCAAACGCAAGTGGCGCATCAAGAAGGGCCGCTCCAACCACGGCCGCCGTCCCGCCTGACCCACGCCGTACGCGGAAGGGCCGGCGCGGCGGCCGCTCTCACGGCGTCCGCGCCGGCCCTGACGCTCCGAGGCTCTGTGCTCTGCGCCCGGCCCTAGGCGGCCGGAGGCCCCTGCTGCGGCGGTGCGGCCGGGTAGGGCTTCTGCTGGTACGGGTCGGGGTCGCGGGGACCGAACAGGGCCATGAGGCCGAGGTGGACCACCAGGGCGCTCAGGGACCACGCCAGCAGCGCGCCCTTGGCCCCGAGCTTCAGCGGCGCGGGGAACGTGACGCCCTTGCCGACGGCCTTGGCGTGCGCGACGACGTTCTGCGTGGGTCCGAGCCAGATGCCGACCCGCCAGGCGAGCAGCGAGCCGAGCAGGCCCCCCAGGGCGAGCGCGATCACCAGCGGCACGCCGCCACGCCGTCGCACGAGGAACACGACCAGGGCGCTCAGCGCTCCGAAGCCGAGCGCGAGCAGCGTGAAGGTTCCGTCGACACCGATCGCCTGCTCCCCCTCGGTGTCCTTCAGGTACACCGCGGTGGCGTCCGCGACCAGCGGCACGTGGGGTGCCAGCCAGGCCCAGAGCACCCCGAGCAGAGCCCCGGCGACGGCGACCACGACCGTGATCACGGCGGCCTCCAGCACTTCGGTCTTCATGCCGGGGCCGTCCTGTCCGTAGGAGACCCCGTACGCGCCCGGGTACACGGGGTGACCCGCGGAGCCGGGGGCGGGCTGGGTCTGCCAGGCAGCGTACGGTTGCCGCCGGTCCTCGGGGGACGGTTCGTGCGGCGGCGGAGGGGGAGTCAGCGGAGCGGTCACCCTGCCATCGTGCCAGGCCCCGCTGTGCGCCGCGTCACCGGAGCCGCGTCACCGCACGGCGGCCCGGCGGTAGGCCCAGGCCGCGAGGGCCAGCGAGACCACGCCGACCGCCCCGCAGACGGCGAGATCGGCGAGGACGGCCGCCCAGTCGGGACGCGCCCCGAAGGTGCGGGCGAAGGCCTCGACACCGTAGGTGGAGGGCAGCAGGTCTCGGAGGTACTGCACCGGGGCCGGCATCCGGTCCGCCGGGAGAACGCCCAGCAGCAGGGCCGCGGACATGCCCATCTGGCCGAGCAGGGTGGCCAGCTCGGGCCGCGGCGCGAGCAGCCCGAACGCGGCGCCGAGCCCGGCGAGCGCGGCGCCCGCGAGCGGGACGACGGCGGCCAGCACCCACAGATGGGCCACCGGCAGCCCGAAGAGCAGGCAGCCGGACACGGCCGTGACGAGGGTGCCGGGCACGGTGAAGGACGCGTACGCGGCCGCGGCCCCGAGCACCACGGCCGCCGGCGGGACCGGCAGCGTCGCGTAGTGGTCGAGCCCGCCGCTCGCCCGCAGCTGCCCGAAGTACTGCGCGAGCAGGTTGAGGGCGACGAAGGCGACGACCAGGACCGTGGAGCCGGCGACCACGGCTCTCGCCTCGGCGCCTCCGTCCACCACCCCGCGCATCATGATCATGATGCCGAGGGACTGGAAGGTGGCCACGAACAGCAGCGGGATCCGGGCGACACGGGCCCGGGAGAGCTGCGCCCGGTACACGGCGGCCAGCGAGGGCCACAGCCGCGCCCGCGGCCCCAGCTCCGCGGCCGCGCCGGCGTCCTCGGCCAGGGGCAGCGCGCTGCCCGGCAGAACTCCAACGGGTACGGCACTCACGTCGAACTGCTCCCCTTCGTCGGCAGCCGTCCTGTTCCGCTCACGTACGACGCCCCCCTCCCGTACGGATTCCACGCCCTGGACACTCACGCCTTCACCAGTCCCTGCGTCGCGTGGCCGCCGAGCGCCAGGTACACGTCCTCCAGGCTCGGCGTGGCCAGGGTGAAGTCGTCGAGCGCGGCGAAGGCGGCTCCGCCGGTGACCGTGGCGACGGCCGCGCGGGCCTCCTCGGGCGCGAGCCGCAGCGTCCAGCGGCGGCCCGACTCGACGGCGCGGGCCCGCAGCGCGGCGACCTCGGGGACGTGCAGCGGGGCGGCCTCGCGCCAGACGAGTTCGACCCGCACCTCGCCCGCGACCTGTTCCTTGAGCCCGGCCGGCGTGTCGCAGGCGATGACCCGTCCCTCGTCGAGGACGGCGACCCGGTCGAGGACCGTCTCGGCCTCGATGACGTTGTGGGTGACGAGCAGGACCGTGGCACCCTGTTCGGCGCGGCGCCGGTCGACGGCGGCCCACACGGCGCGCCGGGCGACGGGGTCCATGCCGGTGGTGGGCTCGTCGAGGACGAGCAGCGGGCGCCGCCCGACGAGGGCCGCGGCGAAGCAGGCGAGCCGGCGCTGTCCGCCGGAGAGTTTCTTCAGCGGGCGGGAGGCGAGCGCGGTCAGACCCAGTTCGTCGAGGACCGCGTCGCGCTCGGCGCGTGCCGCGCGGAGGTCGAGGCCGCGCAGCCGCCCGGTCGTCTCGGCGGCGAGCGACACGGTCAGCTCGTCCAGGGCGGTGGACTCCTGCCCGAGGTAGGCGAGGAGGCGGGCCGCCCGCTCGGGGTGGCGCACGATGTCGTGTCCGAGGATCTCGATGCTGCCGCCGTCGGGGCGCATCAGCCCGGTGAGCTGGCGGACGAGGGTGGACTTTCCGGCGCCGTTCGGCCCGAGCAGCCCGAAGATCTCGCCCCGGCGGATGTCCAGACGTACTCCGTCGGTGGCTCTGACCTCGGGTGTCGCGGGTGTGCCGCGGCGGGCGCGGACGGCCGGATAGGTCTTGGTCAGACCTCGCACGGCGCACACGACATCGCCCTTTTGTCCCGTCGGGGCCGTCTGTGCCGTGCGCGTACTCACGAAGGACGAGAGTACGTGGTCCGGCGCCCCGCGATGCGATCGGGGCCTTGGCGGGGCCCGGGCGCGGGCCCCCGCGGCCCTTGTCCGCGGCCGGGGATCACTCCCCCGCGGGCGCGTGCTCCGTCGCGGTGCGTACGTCGATCTCCCGCCAGAATCCGGCGCGGATCGCGTAGCGGTCGTGCTCGTCGATCTGGTCGTCCTTGTGCGCGAGCAGGCCGAAGCGGGCTGCGTAACGCAGCAGTTCGCCGTCCACCCGATGGGGGACCCGCGGGTACATCGTCGACAGCTTCTGCAGGTGGCCCGGGTCGGTGAGGCGACCCATCCAGCGGCGCGCGAAGACCTGGCCCACCTCGTACGGGTCGCCGCCGACCGTGGTGATGTCCTCCTCGCGGTCCGCCCACCGCTGCTCGGCGGAGGTGAGCTGGGCGAGGGTGGGCAGCGCGGCGGCCTCGGGGGACTCCGTGGTGCCGCCGGGCCGGTCGACCCAGCCCTTGTCCGAGGACCAGCGCAGTGTGGCGTTGGCGGGGTGCTGGGCGGGCTGGGTGCCCGGTCCGCGGAGCGCGGCCAGGTCCTTCGGGGTGGGGACTCCCTTGGCGGAGGGAATCCGTTCCTGCGTGCCGTTCGGCGATTCGGCCGCCTGGTGGTGCTCGGTCTCCTGGGCGGAGCGCTCGGCGGCGGCCGCGAGCGCGGACTCGGGCAGCGGTGCGGAGAGGATGGCGGCGATCTCGGGGCGCGGTGCGGGCGGCGGGGCGCAGACCCCGCCGGTCTCCTTGGCGCGGACCGCCTTGATGATCCAGGCCCGGTCGAGCACCCGCCGCTCGTCGGCCTCGGCCACCAGGTCCTCGGACTGGTTGTAGTCGCCGTCCGCGGCCTGCACGGCCCACAGGTGTACGGCCACCCCGTGCTCCTTGGCGGCCATCATGCCCGGGAGCAGATCACCGTCGCCCGTCACGAGGACGATGTCGGAGCAGGCGCGGTTGCGCGCGAGCTCGGTCAGCTCGGCGTGCATGGCGGCGTCCACGCCCTTCTGGGCCCACCGTCCGTCGCTGCGGGTCAGCGCGCCCAGGCGCACCGTGACCCGGGGCATCACGCGCAGCCTGCGGTGTTCGGGCTGCGGTACGCGGTCGGGGGCGCCGTCGAACCAGTAGATGCGCAGCAGGGGCCGTTCGGTGTCGGACTCGGCGCGCTCGCGCAGGCCCTGGATGAGGGCGGTGTGGTCGACGGTGATCCGGGATCGGGACGGCTCCCCGGCGAGGAGACTGGCGGCGGCCCCGAGCAGATACCCGGCGTCCACCAGGACGATGCAGCGGTCCACGCGATCCACCCTCTTTCCGGGAGGTTTGCTTCGGGCTTCCTTGGAGTCTGCCCGACCGTGCGGAGGTTAACGGCCGGAACTCGATCTTCGGCGTGGCGGATCGGAAGAACACCTGCCGACAGGTCTTATTACGCACGGTAATTCTACGAAATGCGCTGCTTGTCAGCCTATGTGAATCTGGTCGCGGCCCTGGCCCCTAGATCCCCCTCAGGAGGCAGATCACCATGGCCAAGAACAAGAATCGCAAGCAGGGCGGCCATCAGGACCGCTCCTCGCAGGCCGAGCGTGCGCAGGAGCAGGCCCAGCGGTCGTCGGCGCAGGCACAGCAGTCGCCGATGTCGCAGGCCCAGGGCAGCCCCGCTGATGTTGCCCGTAAGCATCAGAGGCGTTTCGGCCACAACTGAGGCCGCCGCGCGGGCCGTCGAGGCCCACACACGTGTCGAGGGGCGCATCCGGTACCGGATGCGCCCCTCGACACGTGTGTGTTGTCGCCGCCTTCGGCGCCCGGTGGTCAGCCGGCCAGGCAGGCCGGGCCGAGCAGCACCTTCAGGTCGCCGAAGAGCGCCGGGTCCGGCTTCACCCGGTGCCGGTCCAGCCGCAGCACGGTGGTCCTGCTCGGGCCCTGGAGCCGGATGCGGACCTCGCTCTCACCCTTGTGGTGGCTGAGGATCTCGCCGAGACGGCTGACCATCGGCGGAGTCACCTTCAGCGCCGGGATGGTGAGGATCACGGGCGCGTTGGTGCCCGCGTTCGACAGGTCCGGGACCTGGAGTTCCATGGCGACCAGCCGCGGCACGTCCTCGCGCTTGTCGAGGCGCCCCTTGACGAAGACGACCGCGTCCTCGACCAGTTGGGTCGACACGAGCTGGTAGGTCGCGGGGAAGAACATGCACTCGATGGTGCCCGCGAGGTCCTCCACGGTGGCGATCGCCCAGGCGTTGCCCTGCTTGGTCATCTTGCGCTGGAGGCCCGAGATGATGCCGCCGATGGTGACGACCGCGCCGTCGGCGTGCTCGCCGCCGGTGAGCTGGGAGATGCCCGCGTCGGCCTTGTCGGACAGGACGTGCTCCAGGCCGAAGAGCGGGTGGTCGGAGACGTACAGGCCGAGCATCTCCCGCTCCTGGGCGAGCAGGTAGGCCTTGTCCCACTCGTCGGTGGTGAACTCCACGTCGAGTCCGAAGCCGGGCTCGCTGGTGTCCTCGTCCCCCATGCCGCCGAAGAGGTCGAACTGCCCCTCGGCCTCCTTGCGCTTGACCGCCACCACGTTGTCGATCATCGGTTCGAACTGCGCGGTGAGGCCCTTGCGGGTGTGCCCCATCGTGTCGAACGCGCCCGCCTTGATCAGTGATTCCGTGGTGCGCTTGTTGCAGGCGACCGCCTCGACCTTGTCGAGGTAGTCCGGGAAGGAGGCGTACTTCCCCTTGGCCTTGCGGCTGCGGATGATCGACTCGACGACGTTCGTGCCGACGTTGCGGACGGCCGAGAGGCCGAAGAGGATCACGTCGTCGCCCTGGGCGGCGAAGTTCTGCTCGGACTCGTTCACGTTGGGCGGGAGCACCTTGATGCCCATGCGCCGGCACTCGTTGAGGTAGACGGCCGACTTGTCCTTGTCGTCCTTGACCGAGGTGAGCAGCGCGGCCATGTACTCGGCCGGGTAGTTCGCCTTCAGGTAACCGGTCCAGTACGAGACGAGTCCGTACGCGGCGGAGTGCGCCTTGTTGAAGGCGTAGCCGGCGAAGGGGACCAGCACGTCCCACAGCGCCTGGATCGCCTCGTCGCTGTAGTTGTTCTTGCGGGCGCCCTCCTGGAAGAGGACGAAGTTCTTCGCCAGCTCGTCAGGCTTCTTCTTGCCCATGACGCGGCGCAGGATGTCGGCCTCGCCGAGCGAGTACCCGGCGATGATCTGGGCGGCCTTCTGGACCTGCTCCTGGTAGACGATCAGGCCGTAGGTGACGGCCAGCACCTCTTCGAGGGGCTTCTCCAGCTCCTTGTGGATCGGCGTGATCTCCTGGCGGCCGTTCTTGCGCTCCGCGTAGTTGATGTGCGAGTTCATGCCCATCGGGCCCGGGCGGTACAGGGCCGAGACGGCGGAGATGTCCTCGAAGTTGTCGGGCTGCATCTGGCGGAGCAGCGAGCGCATCGGACCGCCGTCGAACTGGAAGACGCCGAGGGTGTCACCGCGGCAGAGCAGTTCGAAGGTCTTGGGGTCGTCCAGCGGGAGGGCGAGCATCTCCAGGTCGATGCCCTTGTTGGCCTTCACCATCTTGATGGCGTCGTCCATGATCGTGAGGTTGCGCAGGCCGAGGAAGTCCATCTTGAGCAGGCCCAGCGACTCGCACTGGGGGTAGTCCCACTGAGTGATGGTCACGCCGTCGGTGTGCCGCACCCAGATCGGGGCGTGGTCGACGATGGGCTCGCTGGACATGATCACGCCGGCGGCGTGCACGCCCATCTGCCGGACCAGGCCCTCGACGCCCTTGGCGGTGTCGATGACCTTCTTCACGTCGGGCTCGTTCTCGTACATCCCGCGGATCTCGCCGGCCTCGCCGTAGCGGGGGTGCGAGGGGTCGGTGATGCCGTTCAGGTCGATGCCCTTGCCGAGGACGTCGGCGGGCATCGCCTTGGTGAGCCGGTCGCCCATCGCGTACGGGTAGCCCAGCACGCGCGCGGAGTCCTTGATGGCGTTCTTCGCCTTGATCTTGCCGTACGTGCCGATCATGGCGACCTTGTCGGCGCCGTACTTCTCGGTCACGTACCTGATCACCTCGACGCGCCTGCGCTCGTCGAAGTCGATGTCGACGTCGGGCATGGAGACGCGCTCGGGGTTGAGGAACCGCTCGAAGATCAGGCCGTGCGGGATCGGGTCGAGGTCGGTGATGCCCATGGCGTACGCGACGATCGAGCCGGCCGCGGAACCACGGCCCGGTCCCACCGCGATGCCCTGCTTCTTGGCCCACATGATGAAGTCGGCGACGACGAGGAAGTACCCGGGGAACCCCATCTGGATGATGACGTCCATCTCGTACTCGGCCTGCTTCTGGCGGTCCTCGGGGACGCCGCCGGGGAAGCGGCGCTCCATGCCGCGGCGCACCTCCTCCTGGAACCAGGTGACCTCGGTGAAGCCGTCCGGGATGTCGAACTTCGGCATGAGGTTCTTCGCCTCGAACATGCCGGTCGTGTCGATCTGCTCGGCCACCAGGAGGGTGTTGGCGCAGCCCTCCTGCCAGGCGTCCGAGGAGTCGACGGCGTACATCTCGTCCGTCGTCTTCAGGTAGTAGCCGGTGCCGTCGAAGCGGAAGCGGTCCGGGTCGGAGAGGTTCTTGCCGGTCTGGATGCACAGCAGGGCGTCGTGCGCGGTCGCCTCGTGCGCGTACGTGTAGTGCGAGTCGTTCGTCACCAGGGGCGGGATGCCGAGCTTCTTGCCGATCTCCAGGAGTCCGTCGCGGACCCGGCGCTCGATCTCGATGCCGTGGTCCATCAGCTCCAGGAAGTAGCGGTCCTTGCCGAAGATGTCCTGGTACTCGGCGGCCGACTTCAGGGCCTCGTCGAACTGGCCGAGGCGCAGCCGGGTCTGGAGCTCGCCCGAGGGGCAGCCGGTGGAGGCGATGAGCCCCTCGGACCACTGGGAGATCGTCTCCTTGTCCATCCGGGGCCACTTCTGGAGCCAGCCCTCGGCGTACGCGTCCGAGGAGAGCTTGAAGAGGTTGTGCAGGCCCGTCCGGTTCGCCGCCCAGATCGTCTTGTGCGTGTAGCCGCCCGAACCGGACACGTCGTCGCGCTTCTGGTGCGGCTGGCCCCACTGGATCTTGCGCTTGTTGCGCCGGGACTCCGGGGCGACGTACGCCTCGATGCCGATGATCGGGGTGACGCCGGCCTTCTTCGCCGTGTGGAAGAAGTCATAGGCCCCGTGGAGGTTGCCGTGGTCGCTCATCGCGATATGGGTCATGCCCATCTCGTTGCAGGCGTCGAACATGTCCTTGAGCCGCGCGGCACCGTCCAGCAGCGAGTACTGGGTGTGGACGTGCAGGTGCGTGAACGGCGGCTTCGACACGGTTTCGGCCTCCAGGAAGAACCATCGGTTACAGGCTGCGGACAGTCTGGGGGGTCAGCGTCGAAGTCTATGACGCGGGACTGACACTCGGCGGAGCATCGTCCGTACCGTCGTACGGGGGCCCGTCGTCCGGGGTGTGCGTTCGCCGCCGGAACCCGGGCACTCCGGCGTATGTTCGTCCGTTGGAAGTGGACGGAACCCCTTGTCCCGGGGCGGCGCGCCCGCCCCGTCATGTCACGCACCACCTGCACCAGGAGGCACCCAGCGATGTCGGTCCCGCAGCTCAGCGCCGAGCAACGCGGCGAGGAGATCCTCGCCGTCTTCGACACCGCCTTCGGCGAGCTCCTGGCCGCCGACCCGGCCGCGTTCCGCGTGAAGTTCCGCAAGATGGCGGCTTCCGCCTTCGCGTTCTACCGCGGCACCGCGGCGCTCTTCTACCACGACCTCGACCAGGACCGCCGGGGCGGCCCGTACCTGGACGAGCGCACCTCGCGCGTGTGGATCCACGGCGACCTGCACGCCGAGAACTTCGGCACGTACATGGACGCCCAGGGCCGTCTGATCTTCAACGTGAACGACTTCGACGAGGCCTATGTGGGCCCTTTCACCTGGGACCTCAAGCGCTTCGCCGCCTCCGTGGCCCTCGTGGGGTACGCGAAGGCGCTCAGTGACGAGCAGATCACCGAGCTGGTGCGGGTGTACGCGGCCGCCTACCGCGAGCGCATCCACTCCCTGGCCACCGGCGCCAAGAGCGACGAGGTGCCGCCCTTCACGCTGGACACCGCCGAGGGCCCGCTCCTGGACGCGCTGCGCGACGCCCGCTCGCTGACCCGCTTCGGGCTGCTGGACTCGATGACCGAGATCCGCGACTTCGAGCGGCGCTTCGCCTCGGGCGGCGGCTCCATCGAGCTGGACGCCGCCACCCGGTACAAGGTCCTCGCGGCCTTCGACGGCTATCTGGAGACGCTCCCGGAGTCCTCGCTGACCCGCCCGGACTCCTACCGCGTGAAGGACGTCGTGGGCCGCCGCGGCATCGGCATCGGCTCGGCCGGACTGCCGTCGTACAACATCCTTCTGGAGGGCAACAGCGACGCCCTGGAGAACGATGTGGTGATCTACATCAAGCAGGCCCAGACCCCGGCCGTCTCCCGGCACGTCACGGACCCCGCCATCCGCGGCTACTTCCGGCACGAGGGCCACCGCACGGTGATCTCGCAGCGTGCCCTGCAGGCGCACGCCGACCCGTGGCTGGGCTGGACCGAGCTGGACGGCGCGGGCCAGCTCGTCGCCGAGGTCTCGCCGTACGCGGTGGACCTGGACTGGGGCGACATCGACGACCCCGAGGAGATCGCCTCCGTGGTCGCGGACCTCGGCCGCGCCACCGCCACGATGCACGCCGCGGCGGACGACGAGAGCGGCCACTCGGAGCTGGTGCCCTTCTCCACGGAGCGGGCCATCGACGCGGCCATCGCGGCCGACGAGGACGGCTTCGGCGACCTTCTGGTGGACTTCGCGCACAGCTACGGCGGCCGCGCGCGGACCGACCACCAGATCTTCGTGGACCTGTTCCGCAACGGACGGATCCCGGGCCTTTAGAGCACACGGCCGGCCACGGGGCGTCACCCGCGGCCGGCCCGCCCCACAACGCTCCCGTAACGCACAGGAACCGTCCCTAGGGACTGAGCGGGAGTGAGTCCTGTTGCCAGGACCCGTGCTCAGCCGAACGCCCCGGACGGTGTTGGGCGTTCTGGTTGCCCGCGTTCGCTCCGCGTCCGGGCCGCACGGATCGTGTCCGAGGTCCGGGGATGCGGGGGCGGGTTTCCTCACGCCCCGGGGAGCCCGTTCCGGCCTGCACGGTCCGATGCCCGTACCCATCGCTCTGGTGGGTACGGGGCGGTGCCGTCCGACGCCGGATCGGGTGTCCCAGGGCGCGCCTTCCGATGGCCACGGCGGCAGCGTCGTGCCGGGTGGTGGTGCGTCTGCTGGTGGTGAGGGGTTTCTGCCAGTGCTGGGCGCCCCACTTCGAGGTGTAGGCGGGGTCGACCGCGACCAGAGGGATGCCGAGCTCGGTGGCCATGGAGATCAGACGGGCGCGCAGCCGGGCGATGGGCATGCCGGAGATCAGCTTGCGGAACTTCTTCTGCCGACCGTGCTTCTCCCGGCTGGTCTCCGCGGTGAAGTCGAGATCCTCGACCGCGATGGCGAGACGGTGGCGTCGAGCCCAATGGAGCAGGCGGGTCAGCGCGTGGCGCACCTGTGCGTCACGGTGGTCGGCCGAGCCGGTCAGGTCGTAGGCGAAGCGGCGCGGGGCACCTACCGGGTTGCCGTGCTGGTCCAGCCGCCAGGCTGCCAGGTGGTCGGCGTTGGTGTCGACGCCGACCAGGCCGCCTGCCCGGACGGCGGTCAGGGGCATGGTCTGGGCGGGTGGGATGGCCCAGGAGGCAGTCAGGTACCAACGTTGTCGCTGGACGTCTTCGTGGATGTGGTAGGCCACTGCCCGGTCCGCCTCGACCCGGTCGCGCCACGCCTGGCCCCGGTGCGCAAACGACACCCGCGCGGTGAGGACGTAGCGACTGTGCGGGGCATTGGCGAGATGAGACAGCGGGGCCGGGAGCCTGATGCTGACCTCGCCGTCGGGGCTGATGCGGATGGTCTCGTTGCCGTACCGCTTCCCGGACTCGCCGTCCGCCTGAAGGAACCGGCGCGACGCCTCCCACCCGGCACGCCACACGTCCTCGATGAGGTGGGCCTGTTCCAGGTGGTGGCGACTGTGGAGCAAATGTTTCCCGCCCCGGACCACCCGCACCCGACCGGCCGCCCAGTCGGCCCGCGCCCGTTCCAGCCGGTCCTCCAGCACCCGCAGGCGACGCGTCTTGGCATGCCACTCCCGCCGACTGCGATATCCACCCGCCGTCCGCTTGCTGCCCTTCTCCCCCAGAGGCAGCGCCAGCCGGTGCCGGATCGTGTTCACCCCGGCTTCGAGCTGCCGGATGTGCGCGGCCTGGCCTCGCCGGGCCAGCGCCCACAAGTCATGCGTGGCCTTCGTCAACGATCCCGCCCACCGCGATGACGACAGCCCCGTCAGCTCCCGCTTACGCACCGCCCAGCTTTCGCTGTCGTGGTCCAGGCCAGCCGCGCACCGCGCCTTCAGATCCACTGCCGCCAGCGAACCGAGATGGTCGCCGACCAGCCGCAACACACCCTCGTCCTCGACCGTCAGACCCTTGAGCCGGTCACGGAGCGACACACCCGACGGACCGGGCACCACGAACGACACCCCTACCGCCCGCAGCCCACCCGCATCGCCCAACCCGATCACCCCCGACCCGAACACCCAACGAACAACCCGCCACCCCACTCAACGACCACCACCCGCACAGGTCACCCCTTCGAGACAAGAACTCCCGTTCCCGCCCGCGCTCTCATGCGGACGAACCTCACCGACACTCACCCATCCACGCGAGAACACCCCCATACGCAGTCAAGAGCAACAGTTGCCAACCCTTTAGGGGATGCTTACGGGAGCGCGTGGGAGACTCACCTCTGCTATGGACATATCCGGGACCCAGCTCAGAGCCGCGCGCGCGGCCGTGTTCACGGCTGTCGTCGTGACGCTCTCCGCCGCGTCGCACGTGCTGCTGTCCCGGATGCCGCTGCCGCTGACCACCGTGGCCGCGATCAGCGCCGCCGTCTTCGCCCTCTCCTTCGCGCTCGCGGGCCGTGAGCGCGGCTTCGGCCGCATCGCCGCCCTGCTCGTCCCGCTGGAACTGGCCGCCGACACCGTGTTCACGACCGGCCAGCACGTCTGTTACGGCAGCGCGGGCGGCCCGGTCACGGGCCCGCTGCGCTCGGTCGGCCTCGACGTGCTGTGCGGCGGCGACGTGGGCACCCCGCTGTCCCGGGTGACCGGCGGCGCCCCCGACCGTGCCGCCGCCCTGCTCGCGCACGCCGACCCGGCCGCCGCCTGGCTGCTGCTCGGCGCGCACGTCGCCGTCGGCCTGCTCGCCGCCGCGTGGCTGCGCCGGGGCGAGCGCGCCCTGGACCAGTTCGTCCGCGCGGTGGCCGCCTCGACCTTCCGGCCGCTGCTGCTCGCGGTCGCCGCGGTGACCGTCCGGCCGGCCCCCGCCCGTCCGCTGCCGCGCACCGCGCACCGGCCGGCCGCCGCCCGCACCCGCCTGTTCGTGCACTCCCTGGGACGCCGCGGACCGCCCCTGCCGGCCCTGTCCGCCTGAACCGGCCGGCCCGGGCGACCGCGCGGGAACGGACGTTCCCCGGAACAGCCCTGAGCACCAGCAGTCCCCCTTACGTATTCCGCGTACCACGTCGTGCGCGTCCCCGATGGAGAACACCACTATGAGCAAGCGGAACAGCCAGGCGTCGAAGACGGCGGCGCGCGAGAGGCTGCGCCTGGAGCGCGAGCGCCAGGCCAAGCGCGACAAGGTCAAGCGCCAGGCGATCGTGGCCGGCTCCCTCGTCGCGGTCCTCGCGATAGCGGGCGGCATCGGCTACGCCGTCGTGCAGAACAACAAGCCCTCCCAGTGGGAGGCCGTGGCGAGCGACAAGGTGGTCGCCCCGGCAAACACCACGGGCAAGGACGGCACGACCGTCGTCATCGGCAAGGACACCGCGAAGAAGACCCTGAAGCTGTACGAGGACCCGCGCTGCCCGATCTGCGCCTCCTTCGAGCAGACCGTCGGCCCGACCGTCCAGAAGGACCTCGACGCCGGCAAGTTCAAGATCCAGTACATCGGCGGCACGTTCCTCGACGGCGACTCCGACAAGAGCGGGAAGATCTCGATCGGCTCCCGCGGCGAGGGCTCGAAGAACGCGATGAGCGCGATGGGCGCCGCGCTGAACGTCAGCGACCAGGCGTTCCTCGACTACAAGGCCGCGCTCTACTCGGCGAAGTACCACCCCGAGGAGACGACCGACAAGTTCAAGGACGACGCCTACCTCATCAAGGTCGCGAACACCGTCCCCGCGCTGAAGAACAACGCCAAGTTCCAGGACGCGGTCAAGAAGGGCACGTACGACGCCTGGGCGCTGGCCATGTCCGAGACCTGGAACAACAACAAGGACGGCGTCAACGGCACGCCGAGCCTGGTCATGGACGGCAAGAAGCTCACCGGCTCGGACGGCCAGAACGCCCCGATGACGGTGGCCGACTTCACCAAGGCGATCGACGCGGCCCTCAAGGCCTGAACAGTCAGCACCGGGTGACCTGTGTGACCTATGTGACCTGAGCGGCGAAAAGCAGAAGAGCGGGCGAACTTTTCCAGTTCGCCCGCTCTTGGCTTGTACCGCTCGGTAACCTCATCGCCCGTGACCAGTCGACAGAGATCAACCGACTCCGCGGAAGTCCTCAACTCCCGCGCCCCCCGCCGCCGTACGGTCGTCAAGGCCGCGGCCGCCACCGCCGTCCTCGCCGCCCCGCTCGCGGCCGCCCTGCCCGCCCGCGCCGCCGAGGCGCCCACGTTCCTGCACGGCGTCGCCTCCGGCGACCCGCTGCCCGACGGCATCCTGCTCTGGACCCGGGTGACGCCGACGTCTCAGGCGATACCCGGCTCCGGGCTGGGCCCGGACACCGAGGTGAGCTGGACCGTCGCCCGGGACAAGGCGTTCACCTCCGTCGTCGCCACGGGTTCCACCGTCGCGACGGCCGCCTCCGACCACACCGTCAAGGCGGACATCCGCGGCCTGCAGCCCGCCACGGACTACTGGTTCCGGTTCTCCGCCGGCGGTACCGACTCGCCCGTCGCCCGCACCCGCACCACCCCGGCCGCCGACGCCTCCGTCGCCGGGCTGCGCTTCGGCGTGGTCTCCTGCGCCAACTGGGAGGCCGGCTACTTCTCGGCGTACCGTCACCTCGCGGCGCGCGGCGACCTGGACGCCTGGCTGCACCTCGGCGACTACATCTACGAGTACAAGTCCGGCGAGTACGGCACCCGCGGCACGGTCGTGCGGCCGCACGCCCCGGCCAACGAGATCCTCACCCTCGCCGACTACCGCACCCGGCACGGCCGTTACAAGACGGACCCGGACCTCCAGGCCCTGCACCACAAGGCGCCGGTCGTCGCGATCTGGGACGACCACGAGTTCGCCGACAACTCCTGGTCGGGCGGCGCGGTCAACCACACCGAGGGCGCCGAGGGAGCCTGGTCGGCCCGTCAGGCGGCCGCGAAGCAGGCCTACTTCGAGTGGATGCCGGTCCGCCCGGCCATCGCCGGAACCACCTACCGGCGGCTGCGCTTCGGCAAGCTGGCCGACCTCGCGCTGCTCGACCTGCGCTCCTTCCGGTCGGAGCAGGCGTCCACCGCCAGCGGTTCGGTCGACGACCCGGAGCGCACGATCACCGGCCGCGCCCAGCTCGACTGGCTGAAGTCCGGACTCAAGTCCTCCGACACCACCTGGCGTCTGGTCGGCAACTCGGTGATGATCTCGCCGTTCGCGGTGGGCTCCCTGTCAGCCGACCTGCTCAAGCCGCTGGCCAAGCTGCTCGGACTCCCTCAGGAGGGCATCGCACTCAACACCGACCAGTGGGACGGCTACACCGACGACCGCCGCGAACTGCTCGCGCACCTGCGGTCCAACGCCATCCGCAACACGGTCTTCCTGACCGGCGACATCCACATGGCCTGGGCCAACGACGTGCCGGTGGACGCCGGTACGTACCCGCTGTCCGCGTCCGCCGCCACGGAGTTCGTCGTCACCTCGATGACGTCCGACAACCTCGACGACATCGTCAAGGTCCCCGAGGGCGTCGTCTCGGCCGTCGCCGCCCCGGTCATCCGCGCGGCCAACCGCCATGTGCACTGGGTCGACACCGACCGGCACGGCTACGGCGTCCTGGACATCACGGCCGACCGCGCGCAGATGGACTACTACGTGCTGTCCGACCGCACGAACCCGAACGCGACCTCGTCCTGGGCCCGTTCGTACCGCACACGCAGCGGCACACAGACGGTGGAACGGACGTACGACCCGGTGTAGTCCCCCGGTCCTACAGCGAATCGAGGAAGCCGAGTGCCACCTTCCAGGTGGCCTCGGCCGCCTCGGCGTCGTAGTCCGGCAGGTCCGGGTCGGTGTAGAGGTGGCCCGCGCCCGCGTACCGGTAGATCTCCACGTCGGCTCCGGTTCTCTGCATCTGGAGATACCAGGCGCTCAGCCAGTCGTCCGTCTCGAACTGGTCCGGCTCGGCGACGTGCAGCTGGACGGGAAGCTCGTCCACCGACGCGCTCTCGGCGATGTCCGACGTGCCGTGCAGCAGGAGCAGTCCGCGGGCCTTCTCGTCACCGAGGGCCAGGGTCTGCCCGATCGAGGCGCCGAGGGAGAAGCCCGCGTAGACCAGACCGCGGTCGGAGTAGGGCGCGGCGGCCAGGACCGCCCGCTTGAGCAGCTCGTCCTTGCCGATCCCGTCGCTGAAGGCCATGCCCTCCTCGACGGTCTCGAAGGTGTGCCCCTCGAAGAGGTCGGGGGTCCACACCTCGTGGCCCGCGGCGCGCAGCCGGTCCGCCGCCGCGCGCACCGCCGGCCTGAGGCCGTAGGTCGAGTGAAAGAGCATGATGTTCATGGACTCCATGGTGCCAGCCTGCACCGACAGCGCCGGTCCGGCCGTCCCGCGGGGTGACGGGAGCCGGTCGCCTACGCGCTCCGGAACGAGCCCCTGGGATACCCCGTTCCGCCCCGAGAACACATGTTCATGATGCCGACGGCCGGTTAGCTTCTCAGGCATGGAGAACGTACTGCGCCCGGTGATCGTCGTCGGAGGCTCGGTCGTCCTCACCCTGCTCATCGGATGGTCCGTGGACCGTCTGCTGCGGCGGGCTGACGACCGGCACAGCGAGACCTCCCTGTGGGGTCTGCTCCGCCGCGGCCGTGTCCCCTTCCAGCTCGTCCTGTTCGCTGCCCTGCTCAGAGGCTCCTACGACCAGGTGAGGGTCCTGGTCGAGCACCGGATCGGCATCGGCCGGACCCTGACCCTGATCCTGATCGGCGCCGCCGCCTGGCTGGTGGTGAGCATCGCCACGGCGGTCGTCGAGACCTCGTACAACCGGTACGCCAACGCGCACCGCGATCCGGCCCGGATCCGCCGGGTCCGCACCCAGGTCACGCTGATCCAGCGGGTGGTCACCGCGGTCGTCGGCGTGGTCGCGGCCGCGGCGATGCTGCTCACCTTCCCCGCGATGCGCGCGGCCGGCGCCTCGCTGCTGGCCTCGGCCGGAATCCTCGGCATCGTCGCCGGTGTCGCCGCCCAGTCCACCCTCTCGAACCTCTTCGCCGGACTCCAGATCGCCTTCGGCGACATGGTGCGGCTCGGCGACACCGTGGTCGTCGACGGCGAGTGGGGCACGGTCGAGGAGATCACCCTGACGTTCCTGACCGTACGGACGTGGGACGAGCGCCGGATCACCATGCCGGTCTCGTACTTCACCTCGAAGCCGTTCGAGAACTGGTCGCGCGGCACGCCCCAGATGACCGGCATCGTCTTCCTGCACCTCGACCACTCCGCCCCGGTGGAGGCGATGCGCGCCAAGCTGCGCGACATCCTGCGCGTGCCCGGCCTGGGACGGCCGCGACTACGGCCTCGCCGTGACCGACTCGACGCCCAACACCATGCAGGTGCGCGCCCTGGTCACCGCGAAGGACGCGGACGACATCTGGACGGTACGGGTCACGGTCCGCGAGCAGCTGATCCGCTGGCTGACCGAACAGCACCCGTACGCGCTCCCCCGCGTCAACACCGCCGAGGCGGCGCTGCTCCACGGCCCGAGCGCCCGCGCGGGCCGCACGGAACCGGACGGGGCGGTGTCCCGCCCCCACGCCCGCCACGCCCACGAACCACCCCGCACGGGCCCGGGCCGCGGCTGAGCCCGCGCAGGGCGTCCGGCGCCGGGTGAACGTACCCGGCGCCGGTGACGCGGGCGGCGCCGGTGGACGCGTCGGCGGGGCTCAGCGGAGGCTTCGGACGTCCAGGTGTCTCAGGACGCGGTCCACGATCTCCGGGTCGGCCCCGGGCTCGCTCCGCGCGGACAGCACCTCGTGCCGGGCGGCGCTCATCATCTCCCCCTGGATCCGCCGCATCCGCTTCATCCGCCGCACCCGCTGCAGATGCGCCTCGCGCCGCTCCTCGTCGCCCATGTCGGGGCTGATCCGCACACCGATCTCGAAGGCCCGGCGCAGCAGTTGCTCGGAGACCTCCTCCGGCAGGTCCTCCACCTCCTCGATCTCCCGCAGCCTCCGCTTCGCGGCCTTGGCGGCCCGCACCGCGAGTTCCTTCTCGAAGGCCTTCTCGACATCCTCGTCGGCCCGCACCCCGAGCTTCCTGACCAGCCAGGGCAGGGTGAGACCCTGGAGCACCAGGGTCGCCATGATCACCCCGAAGGCGATGAACACGATCTCGTCGCGGTCGGGGAACGGCGACCCGTCGTCCATCTTCAGCGGAATGGCGAGCGCCAGGGCCACGGAGGCGACCCCGCGCATCCCGGCCCACCACATGACGACGGTCTCGCGCCACGAGGTCGGGATCTCCTCGTCGTAGTCCCGCTTGGCGTGCAGCCGCTTGGTCAGCCAGGTCGCGGGCAGCAGCCAGGCCAGGCGGACGAACACCACCACGACCACGATCGTGGCGGCCCAGCCGAGCATCTCGCCCCAGCGTCCCGCCGCCGTGCGGATCGCGTTGTGCAGTTCGAGGCCGATGAGTCCGAACGCGACCCCGGTGACGAGCGTGTCCACCACCTCCCACACGGTCGCCCCGGCGAGCCGGGTCGCGACGTCGTCGGCGTCGGTGGCGTACTCGGCCAGGAACAGGGCGGTGACGAGCACGGCGAGCACGCCCGATCCGTGCAGCTCCTCGGCCAGCACGTACGCGGCGTACGGCACCAGCAGGGTGAGGCCGACCTGGAGGGGGGCGTCGCCGACCAGCGTCATCAGCTTGTTCGCCGCCCATCCGAGGGCCAGCCCGACGACGAGCGCCACGACGGCGGAGAGCACGAAGTCGAGTCCGGCCCGCCAGGGCGAGAAGGTTCCGCTGACCGCGGCGGCGATGGCCACGTGGTAGAGCACGATCGCCGTGACGTCGTTGAAGAGCCCTTCCCCCTCCAGGATCGACACCAGGCGCCGCGGGAGCCCGAGCTGGCCGGCGACGGCGGTCGCCGCGACCGGGTCGGGGGGCGCGACGAGAGCGCCCAGGGCGAAGGCGGCGGCGAGCGGCAGTCCGGGCACGATCGAGCTCGCGACGGCCGCGACCGCCAGGGTGGTGACGAACACCAGGGCCACGGCGAGCAGGAAGATCGGGCGTCTGTTCGCGGCGAACTGTCTCCACGAGGTGCGGCGGACCGCGGCGTACAGCAGCGGCGGCAGCAGCGCGGGCAGGATCAGTTCCGGCGGGATGTCCACGTCCGGGACGAAGTCCAGCACGGCCAGCACCATGCCGAGCAGGGTCACCAGGACCGGGGAGGGAAGCCCCCACCGCTCTCCGAGCGGGACGCTGACCACGGCCCCGAGCAGGAGCACGAACAGCAGGGCCAACTGATCCACGGTCAGCGCTCCGGCGGGGTCTCGACGATCAAAGGCGAACCAGACCCCAAGCGTGCCACGCGGCTACGGCGATCCCCGGCTCACAGCGCCTTGCGCATCGCGCGGTGCGGCATTCCCGCGTCCGCGAACTCGGGACCGTAGGCCACGTATCCGAGGCGTTCGTAGAACCCCAGCGCGTGCGTCTGCGCGTGCAGGTCCACGGCGGTCAGGCCACCCGCGCGTGCCGCGGCCTCGATGGCCCCGACCAGCGCGGCGCCGACGCCGAGTCCGCGCGCCTCGCGCGTCACGGCGAGCCGTCCGAGCGAGCCGACGGCCGGGTCCCCGCCGACCTTCGCGGCGGCCGCCTCGCCCCGGAGCAGACGCCCGGTGCCGAGGGCTGCGCCGTCCTCGGTGACCGCCAGCACGTGCAGGGCACCGGGGTCGTACGCGTCGTACTCGATGTCCTGGGGGACGCCCTGCTCGCCGACGAAGACGTCCTTGCGCACCGCGAAGCAGGCCTCACGGTCGTCGGCGTGCTCGGCGACCCGCACCTCGTACGCGACGCCCCGCGCCTCGTGGGAGACGCCCGCCGCCGTGTCCGGACCGGAACTCACGCGTTGCTCTCCTCACGGACCTTGTCCAGCGCGCGCCGGAGGTCCTCGGGGTAGCCGGTCTCGAACTCCACCCAGCGGCCGTCCGCGGGGTGCTCGAAGCCGAGGCGCACCGCGTGCAGCCACTGGCGGGTGAGGCCGAGGCGCTTGGCGAGCGTGGGGTCCGCGCCGTAGGTCAGGTCGCCGACGCAGGGGTGGCGGTGCGCGGACATGTGGACGCGGATCTGGTGGGTGCGCCCGGTCTCCAGCTTGATGTCGAGCAGGGAGGCGGCGCGGAACGCCTCGATCAGGTCGTAGTGCGTGACGGAGGGCTTGCCCTCGGCCGTGACCGCCCACTTGTAGTCGTGGTTCGGGTGGCGTCCGATGGGCGCGTCGATGGTGCCGCTGGTCGGGTCCGGGTGGCCCTGCACGAGCGCGTGGTAGCGCTTGTCGACCGTGCGCTCCTTGAACTGGCGCTTGAGCGAGGTGTACGCGTGCTCCGACTTGGCGACCGTCATCAGGCCCGAGGTGCCCACGTCCAGGCGGTGGACGATGCCCTGGCGCTCGGCCGCGCCGGAGGTCGAGATGCGGTAGCCGGCGGCCGCGAGACCGCCGATGACGGTCGGGCCCGACCAGCCGGGGCTGGGGTGGGCGGCCACGCCGACGGGCTTGACGATCACGAGCACGTCGTCGTCGTCATGGATGATCTCCATGCCCTCGACGGGTTCGGCGACGATCTGCACGGGCGCGGGGGCCCCGGGCATCTCGACCTCGAGCCAGGCGCCGCCGTGCACCCGCTCGGACTTGCCGACCACCGAGCCGTCGACCGTGACCTTCCCCGCCGCGGCGAGCTCCGCGGCCTTGGTTCGGGAGAAGCCCAGCATGCGGGAGATGGCGGCGTCGACGCGCTCGCCCTCCAGGCCGTCGGGCACGGGCAGGGTACGGATCTCGGGAATCGTGCTCACCCGTCGAGTATGCCGGACGGCTCGGACACCGCCGGACCACGGCCCGGACGCCCGTGCCCGGCCGATGCCTCCCCGAGGCGTCGTACGGGTCGCGGGACGGCCCGTACGACAGGCCCGGGAGGGGTCAGTCCTTGTGGACCGTGCCGTCCGGGTCCAGGCCCCGGAAGGAGAGCAGCACGATCAGGATGCCGCCGCAGACGATCGCCGAGTCGGCGAGGTTGAAGACGGCGAAGTGCTTGGGTGCGATGAAGTCCACGACCGCGCCCTCGAAGACGCCGGGCGAGCGGAAGATCCGGTCGGTGAGGTTGCCGAGCGCACCGCCCAGCAGCAGGCCGAGCGCGATGGCCCACGGCACGCTGTAGAGCTTGCGGGCGAGCCGGGCGATGACGACGATCACGGCCGCCGCGATCACCGTGAAGATGATCGTGAACGCCTGGCCGAAGCCGAAGGCGGCACCCGCGTTGCGGATCGCCTCGAACCTCAGCCAGTCCCCGAGGACGTCGATGGAGTCGTGGTGCTCCAGCTTCGCCACCACGATCATCTTGCTGACGAGATCGAGGGCGTACGCCAGGACGGCCACCGTGAAGAGCACGGCGATCCTGCGCTTGCCCCGGGGCCGCTCGGCCGGGGCCGGCGCGTCGGCGCCGGACCGGTCGCCGGACGCCGCGTTCCCGCCGGACTGTTCCGGTTCGGCTCCCGCCGCCCCTGGAATCTCCGGCGTACCGATGATGCGCTCCGCCTCTGCCACGTGAGTGAGTCCCTCGACCTAGGTTCCTGACTGAGGACGAGGGTACGTCACACGCTCGCGGGCCCAGGTGCTCAGGAGCACTCCGGGCCGCGAGGCGCCGGCACCCCCTTGCGGCGCCCGGGGTTCAGTGCCTGCGTTCCTGCTTCTGCTTGCACTCGACGCACAGGGTGGCGCGCGGGAACGCCTGCATCCGGGCCTTCCCGATGGCGTTGCCGCAGTTCTCGCAGAGCCCGTAGGTGCCCGCGTCGAGGCGCTCCAGGGCGTGCTCGGTCTGCTCCAGCGTTTCCCGCGCGTTCGAGTTGAGTGCCATCTCGTGCTCGCGTGTGATGTTTTTCGTACCGGTGTCCGCCTGGTCGTCGCCCGCGCCGTCGCCCGAGTCCCGCATCAGGCCCGCCAGGGCCTCCTCGGACGAGGAGATCTCGGCGCGCAGCCGCAGCGCCTCGGACTGGAGCTCCGCGCGGGCCGCCCCGACCTCCTCCGGTGTCCAGGGGTCCTCCCCCGGCCGCACCGCGAGCTCGCCGGGCTCGACCGCGGCGATCCTCGCCTTCGGTACGGCGGTGGCCTTCTTGGCGGCCGTGGCAGCGCCACGGGTCTTCTTCGCAACCACCGTCGTGGCTCCCGTCGTCTTCGCGGCCTCGGCCGCGCCCTGGGCCGCCGCAGCGGCCGTCTTCCTGGCCGTACCGGTGCTCTTCCTCGCCGTGCCCGTGCTCTTCCGCGCCGCGGAGGCGGCGGACTTCCCGGACGCGGTCTTCCCCGCGGCCGCGGCCGCCTTCTTCGCGGTGGTCTTCCTGGCGGCCGTCTTCCGGCCCGCGGCCTTCGTGGACGCGCTCCTGGAGGAGGCCGTCCTCGTCCCGGCCGTCTTCGCCGGGGCCGCCTGCGCGTTCTTCTTCCCGTCCGTCTCCCCGGCCGCCGCACTCGTGGATCTGCCCGACGCCGACTGCTGTACGGCGGTCTTCTTCGCCACCATGGCCGCGGCCCCTTCACATATTGTGATCTTGCTCGCGAATCGTGCTGGGACGATAAATCGACTTCCGGCCCGCGGCAACGGGACCCGGCCACGATTCGCCCGCCACGCGAGCCCCGCGCGGCGAGTCTGCCTCCGTTGTGCCCAGCTCCCCGCCGGGTAATCCGCCGGGACCGGCGTCCCGGGATCCGGACGCGCGCGCCTCGCCATTCGGGTCACCGCGCAGGCCACGGCCGTGACCGGGAAAACCGGTCGGCCGACGGCTCCGGGGCGCCGTACACTGGGCGCAGCGAGAAGCGTGGATGGGGACGAGTAGCGGCGTACGCGGCCAGGAGCGACCCGGGGACGGTGGAAGCCCGGGGGCGAGCGCGACGCGAAGATCACCCCGGAGCCGCCGGCAGAACACCCCTCTGGGGTCAGTAGACCCGGCATCGCGACCCCAATGAGGGGGCTCACCGGCACGAACGGCGTACCGGAGGGCCAAGGAGGGTGGTACCGCGGGAGCGCGCCGCACACGGCGTCCGTCGCAAGACGGCTCTCGTCCCTCCGACGGAAGGCAGAAAGTCCGTTGGAGGAAGCTCGCCGATGACAGCGCCGACGTACCGCCAGGTGCCCGCCCAGGTCGACCTGCCCGCACTCGAGCACGCCGTGCTCGACTTCTGGCGTGAGCAGAAGATCTTCGCCAAGAGCCTCGAGCAGTCCGAGGGCCGGCCGGAGTGGGTGTTCTACGAGGGCCCGCCCACCGCCAACGGCATGCCGGGCGCCCACCACATCGAAGCGCGCGTCTTCAAGGACGTCTTCCCGCGCTTCCGCACCATGCGCGGCTACCACGTGGCCCGCAAGGCCGGCTGGGACTGCCACGGCCTCCCGGTCGAGCTGGCGGTCGAGAAAGAGCTCGGCTTCACCGGCAAGCAGGACATCGAGGCGTTCGGCATCGCCGAGTTCAACGACCGGTGCCGCGAGTCCGTGACCCGCCACACCGACGCGTTCACCGAGCTCACGAACCGCATGGGCTACTGGGTCGACCTCGACGACGCCTACCGGACGATGGACCCCGAGTACATCGAGTCCGTGTGGTGGTCGCTCAAGGAGATCTTCGACAAGGGCCTGCTGGTCCAGGACTACCGCGTGGCGCCCTGGTGCCCGCGCGACGAGACGGGCCTGTCGGACCACGAGCTGGCCCAGGGCTACGAGACGATCGTCGACCCCTCCGTGTACGTCCGTTTCCCGCTCACCTCCGGTCCGCTGGCCGGCCGTGCCTCGCTGCTGGTGTGGACGACCACTCCGTGGACGCTGGTGTCCAACACCGCGGTCGCCGCCCACCCGGGTGTCACCTATGTCGTCGTGACGAACGGCGAGGAGCGGCTCGTCGTCGCGCAGCCGCTCGTCGAGAAGGCGCTCGGCGAGGGCTGGGAGCCCACGGGCGAGTCCTTCACGGGTGCCGAGATGGAGCGCTGGACGTATCAACGTCCGTTCGAGCTCGTCGAGTTCCCCGAGCCCGCCCACTTCGTCGTGAACGCCGAGTACGTGACGACCGAGGACGGCACGGGTCTGGTCCACCAGTCCCCCGCCTTCGGTGAGGACGACCTCAAGGTCTGCCGCTCGTACGGCCTTCCGGTCGTGAACCCGATCCGCCCGAACGGCACCTTCGAGGAGAGCGTCCCGCTCGTGGGCGGCGTCTTCTTCAAGAAGGCGGACGAAAAGCTCACCGAGGACCTCCAGAACCGCGGCCTCCTCTTCAAGCACGTCCCGTACGAGCACAGTTACCCGCACTGCTGGCGCTGCCACACCGCGCTGCTGTACTACGCGCAGCCGTCCTGGTACATCCGCACGACGGCCGTCAAGGACCGCCTCCTGGAGGAGAACGAGGGGACCAACTGGTTCCCGGAGTCCGTCAAGCACGGCCGCTTCGGCGACTGGCTGAACAACAACATCGACTGGGCTCTCTCGCGCAGCCGTTACTGGGGCACGCCGCTGCCGCTGTGGACCTGCGAGGAGGGCCACATCACCTGTGTCGGCTCGCGCGCGGAGCTGTCCGGGCTGACCGGCACCGACCAGTCGGAACTCGACCCGCACCGCCCGTACATCGACGCGGTGACCTTCCCGTGCCCGCAGGGCGGCTGCGGTCTGACGGCGACCCGCGTGCCCGAGGTCATCGACGCCTGGTACGACTCGGGTTCGATGCCGTTCGCGCAGTGGGGCTACCCGTACAAGAACAAGGAGATCTTCGAGAGCCGCTACCCGGCGCAGTTCATCTCCGAGGCCATCGACCAGACGCGCGGCTGGTTCTACACGCTGATGGCCGTCGGCACCCTGGTCTTCGACAAGTCCTCGTACGAGAACGTCGTGTGCCTCGGCCACATCCTCGCCGAGGACGGCCGCAAGATGTCCAAGCACCTGGGCAACATCCTGCAGCCCATCCCGCTGATGGACCAGCACGGCGCCGACGCGGTGCGCTGGTTCATGGCGGCCGGCGGCTCGCCGTGGGCGGCCCGGCGCGTGGGCCACGGCACCATCCAGGAGGTCGTCCGCAAGACGCTCCTCACGTACTGGAACACCGTCGCCTTCCAGGCGCTGTACGCCCGCACCAGCGACTGGGCGCCGAGCGAGGCCGATCCGGCTCCGGCGGACCGTCCGGTCCTGGACCGCTGGCTGCTGTCCGAACTCCACGCGCTCACCGACCAGGTGACGCAGGCTCTGGAGGCGTACGACACCCAGCGGGCCGGCAAGCTCCTGTCGGCGTTCGTCGACGATCTCTCGAACTGGTACGTGCGCCGCTCCCGCCGTCGCTTCTGGCAGGGCGACAAGGCCGCGCTGCGCACGCTGCACGAGGTCGTGGAGACCGTCACGCGGCTGATGGCGCCGCTGACCCCGTTCATCACCGAGCGGGTCTGGCAGGACCTGGTCGTCCCGGTCACCCCGGACGCCCCGGAGTCCGTGCACCTGTCGACCTGGCCCGAGCCGGACCTGTCGGTCATCGACCCGGAGCTGTCGCGCCAGATGGTGCTCGTGCGCCGTCTCGTCGAGCTCGGCCGGGCCACGCGCGCGGAGTCGGGCGTCAAGACCCGTCAGCCGCTGTCGCGCGCGCTGATCGCCGCCACCGGGTTCGCCGCGCTCGACCCCGAGCTGCACGCGCAGATCACCGAGGAGCTGAACGTGAGTTCCCTCGCGTCGCTCTCCGAGGTCGGCGGCTCACTGGTCGACACCACCGCCAAGGCGAACTTCCGCGCCCTGGGCAAGCGGTTCGGCAAGGGCGTCCAGGATGTGGCGAAGGCCATCTCCCAGGCCGACGCCGCGGCCCTGTCCCTCGCCCTGCGCGAGGGCACCGCGTCCGTCGAGGTCGGCGGCGAGACCGTGACCCTGGCCCCGGACGAGGTGATCATCACAGAGACCCCGCGCGAGGGCTGGTCGGTGGCCTCCGACTCCGGCGCCACCGTCGCGCTCGACCTGGAGATCACCGAGGAGCTGCGGCAGGCGGGCCTCGCCCGTGACGCGATCCGGCTGATCCAGGAGGCCCGCAAGAACAGCGGTCTCGACGTCGCCGACCGCATCGCGCTGCGCTGGACCTCCACGGACCCGGCGGTCGTCGCGGCGCTCGCCGAGCACGCCGGGCTCATCGCCGACGAGGTCCTCGCCACGGACTTCGCCCAGGGTGAGGCCGACGGTGCCTTCGGGGAGCCGTTCACCGACGAGGGGCTGTCCCTGGTGTTCCGGCTCCGCAAGGTGTGACGAGGGCAACCCCACCGGCGCCGAGGGCCCGGGACCGCCAGAACCCCTGGCGGCCCCGGGCCCTCGCCGTTCCCGGCCCTCACCGCTCCCCGGGCCCAGCCCTGCGAGGCGGCTCAGGCTCCGCCGTGGTTCCGCCCACTGTTCCTCGCCCCCTCCGCCCCTGCCCTTCCCACCCCTGGGGCTCCGCCCCAGACCCCGCTCCTCAATCGCCGGAGGGGCTGAAATCTGGCCCCGTACCCGAGAGGTGGCCCCTGGGGCTCCGCCCCAGACCCCGCTCCTCAAACGCCGGAGGGGCTGAACTTCCCCGGCTGGGGCTGAAAGCTTCCTCGGCCGGGACTGAGACGTGGCCCGCCGGGCTGGGGCCGCAGGCCGGGTGTGCCGGGCGTTGGGGCTCGCGCGGCAAGAGAGGCCCGCGTGGGCCTGTCGGCGGCTCCTGGGGCCCGTACAGCTCCTTCGTGGGGATGGGAAAAGGGCGGGGCCCCCGGATCTCTCCGGGGGCCCCGCCCTGAATGCTGCCGACGCCTAAGGCGTGCGAGCGGCCGTCAGTTGTCGTCCTCGTCGATGAGGAACCCACGCATCGGCGAGGGCGCCTGCTGCATCGGCGACGGGCCCTGGGGCCGCACCGGAGCCATCGGCTGGGTCATCGCGGGCGACATCTGCTGCTGCCCGCCGTACGACGGTCCCGCCTGCGACGGCGCGCCCATGCCCGGGTTGCCGCCGTAGGACGGCGCACCGGCACCCGCGGGAGCCATCGACGGCGCGGACGCCGCCGGCAGGGAGGCCGCGGCCGGCGTGCGCGGCGGAGCGAGCGAGTCGTCCGCCTGCGTCTCCAGCTGGCGCAGCTGCGACTCCAGGTAGGACTTCAGACGCGTGCGGTACTCGCGCTCGAAGCCGCGCAGGTCCTCGACCTTGCGCTCCAGCGTGGCGCGGGCGGACTCCAGGGAGCCCATCGCGACGCGGTGCTTCTCCTGCGCGTCCCGCTCCAGGGCGTCGGCCTTGGCACGGGCGTCCCGCTCCAGACCCTCGGCGCGGCTACGAGCCTCACCGACGATCTTGTTGGCCTCGGAGCGCGCCTCGGCGATCGCCTGGTCGGCGGTCTGCTGAGCCAGCGAGAGGACACGGGCGGCACTGTCGCCACCGGGACCCTGCTGCGGCATCTGCTGACCGGGGCCGCCCATGGGGCCACCCATCGGACCACCCATCGGACCGCCCATGGGGCCACCCATCGGACCGCCCATGGGGCCGCCCATGGGGCCACCCATTTGCTGCATCTGACCGGGACCCTGGCCCATGGGGCCCTGACCCATCGGACCCTGACCCATGGGGCCCTGACCCATCGGACCCTGACCCATCGGACCCTGACCCATGGGGCCCTGGCCCATCGGACCCTGACCCATGGGGCCCTGGCCCTGCGGGCCGCCCTGGCCGCTGGGGCCGGCGGGCAGCGCGGGAGCACCGCTCGGGAGCTGAGGCGGACCACCCATGGGGCCGCCCATTCCCTGCGGCGGACCCGATATCCCGGCGGGCACGGGAGCGCCGGGCCCACGCATACCCTGCGGCGGGCCCTGCTGGTCCTGCTGCTCGGGCGGTTTGCGCATACCCTGCTGCTGCTGGTTCTGAGCGGCCGCGCGCGTGGCGGCGGCCAGCTTGGCGCGCAGGTCCTCGTTCTCGCGGAGCAGGCGGGTCAGTTCGGCTTCGACCTCGTCGAGGAAGGCATCGACCTCGTCCTCGTCATAGCCTTCTCGGAGGCGGACGGTCGTGAACTGCTTGTTCCGCACGTCCTCGGGGGTCAACGGCATCTCTTCACCTCAACGTAGTCGTCGGCATTCGGCAAGACCGTATCGTTCACATCGCTCACATCAAGTTCTGCGTAAGTCTGATCAAGATGAAGACGATGATCATCAGCACGAAGAAGGACAGGTCAAGCGCCACGCCCCCGAGACGCAGCGGCGGAATGAACCGCCGCAGAAGCTTGAGCGGTGGATCGGTGACAGTGTAGGTGGCCTCCAGAACGACCACCATCGCCTTGCCGGGTTGCCATGAGCGGGCGAACTGGAAGACGTAGTCCATGACCAACCGGAAAATCAGCACGATGAGGAAGCACATCAGCGCGATGTAGAAGACCTGCCCGACCACGCTCATGATCCGTGCTTCCCTCTCCCCTGTTTTCCATACGGTGTTCCGGTCCTGCGTCTCAGCTCTGGTTGAAGAACCCGCCCTCTGCGATGCGGGCCTTGTCCTCCGCCGTGACATCGACGTTAGCAGGCGACAACAGGAACACCTTCTGCGTCACCCGCTCGATGCTGCCGTGGAGACCGAACACCAAACCGGCGGCGAAGTCGACAAGTCGCTTCGCGTCGGTGTCGTCCATCTCCGTCAGGTTCATGATCACCGGGGTGCCCTCACGGAAGTGTTCCCCGATGGTACGGGCCTCGTTGTACGTCCGGGGGTGCAGCGTGGTGATCCGGTACGGCTCTCGTTCCGACACGACCTTGGGCATGATCACCGGGGCGTTCTTCTCCAGGCTCTGACGTTCTTGTGTGATGGACGCCACGGGGGCGATGCGTGCCGGACGTCCGGACTCCGCGGCGAGCGACGCGGAATGCGGCACCGGGTCGCGGGGCGCCGGGGGCTGTACCACTCGTACCGATTCGTCCCTTTGGGACGAGTGCACCTGATGTGACTGGTGCGGCGGTTCGTGCCGTCGCCGGTCACGCTCGGGCTCCGGGTCGAGCTCGGGCTCGAAGTCGTCGTCGGGGTCGAATCCTCTGCCGTCGTACCCATCGTCCTCCACGAGGCCGAGGTAGACCGCCATCTTGCGCATCGCGCCGGCCATGCTCTGAGTCCTCCGCTCTGTGGTGGATCGGCTGACGAATTGCCAAGTGCCCGCGATCCACGAGGTCGTTATGCCCGCATTTGGCGGTAATGACCATATTTTCTGCTGTGGTCCGACTTCTTGGCGACGTTACCGGAGGCCGGGTCGGACTCCGAGTACCGCAGTACCGACGCGTACATGTGTCGCTCCGGCCGCCACAGCCTGTTCGAGATCCGAGCTCATCCCTGCCGAGACCATGTTCGCAGCCGGATGGGCCCGGCGCACGGCAGTCGACAAATCCATCAGCCGCCCGAACGCCTCCTGTTGGCGCCCCGCGTACGCGCCGGTAAGGGGGGCGACGGTCATCAGCCCGTCGAACCGGAGCCCCGGGGACCCCGCGACGAGGTCGGCCAACTCCTCGACCCCGCCCACCCCCACGCCGCCGCGCTCACCGCGGCCGCCCTCCTCGGCGTCCAGCGCGACCTGCACGAGGCACCCCACTTCGCGCTCCGCCCGCACCGCTTCCTTCGAGAGGGCCGTGACGAGCCGGGCACGGTCGACGGACTGCACGAAATCCGCGTAACCGACCACGGAACGCACCTTGTTGGTCTGCAACTGGCCGACAAAATGCCACAACAGGGGCAGATCCGAGCACTCCGCGCTCTTCGGCGCAGCATCCTGGTCCCGGTTCTCGGCCACGTGCCGCACACCGAGTTCGGACAGCATCCGCACATCACTGGCGGGATAGGTCTTGGTGACCACGATCAGGGTCACCTCTTCACGCTTGCGTCCGGCCGCCGTGCAGGCCGCCGTGATGCGTTCTTCCACTTTCGCCAGGTTCGCGGCGAGTTGAGCCTTACGGTCCGTCATGCCCTATCAGTCCAGCCAGACATAACCCGCGAGCCGCCCGGTGGTGCGGTCCCGTCGGTACGAGAAGTGGTCCCCGGATTCGAGCGTGCACACCGGCGACTGCTCCCGGTCCCGCACGCCGAGCCGTTCGAGCTGCGCGTGCACCCCGGCGGTCACGTCGACCGCGGGTGTCCCCCACGTGGTCTCGGAGTGGGCCGCGGGCTCGACGGCCGCGACCTCGGCGCGCATCGCGTCCGGCACCTCGTAGCACCGTCCGCAGACGGCGGGTCCGGTGCGGGCGACGATCCTGGCCGGATCGGCACCGAGTTCCACCATGGCCCGTACGGCCGCGGGAACGACTCCGGCGACCATGCCGGGCCGTCCCGCGTGCGCGGCGGCCGCGACCCCGGCGACGGGGTCGGCCAGCAGGACGGGGGTGCAGTCGGCGGTGAGGACGGCGAGCGCCAGCCCCCGCCGCGTCGTGACGATCGCGTCGACGGCGGGAATCCCCGAGGCGCCCCAGGGCTCCTCGACGACGGCCACGTCCGGCCCGTGCACCTGGTTCATCCAGACCACCCGGGCCGGGTCGAGCCGGAGCGCCTTGGCGGCCAGTTCCCGGTTGGCGCGTACCGCGTCGGGGTCGTCGCCGACCGCCCCGCCGAGGTTGAGCTCCTCGTACGGAACGGCGCTCACCCCGCCCCACCTGTCGGTGAAGGCGAAGTGGGCGCCGCTCACGGTGCTCGCAGCGGAGCGCTGTCCTATCACTTCAGGAAGTCCGGCACGTCCAGTTCCTCGGCCGCGCTGTCCGAGTAGGAGCGGGACGGCGGGACCGGCGGGGACACCGGCAGCTCGCTGACCGGCTCCGGGGCGGGCTCCGGAGCGGGCTCCTTGGGCGTGACGCTGCCGAGCGTTCCGAAGGACGGGCGGCTCTCGGCGGCGCGCGAGGGCACGGGGTCCTCGCGACGGGCCGTGGCCGAGCCGAGGACGTTCTCGCGCTTGGCCGGCGGCTGCCCGCCGTCGAAGCCGGCGGCGATGACGGTGACCCGCACCTCGTCGCCGAGGGCGTCGTCGATGACCGCACCGAAGATGATGTTGGCCTCGGGGTGCGCCGCCTCGCTGACGAGCTGGGCCGCCTCGTTGATCTCGAACAGGCCGAGGTCGGAGCCGCCGGAGATGGACAGCAGGACGCCGCGGGCGCCGTCGATGGAGGCTTCCAGCAGCGGCGAGGAGATCGCCATCTCGGCCGCCGCCACCGCGCGGTCGTCGCCGCGGGCCGAGCCGATGCCCATGAGCGCCGAACCGGCCTCGGACATGACGGACTTGACGTCGGCGAAGTCGAGGTTGATCAGACCGGGCGTGGTGATCAGGTCGGTGATGCCCTGGACGCCGGAGAGCAGGACCTGGTCCGCCGACTTGAAGGCGTCGAGGACGGAGACCTGGCGGTCCGAGATGGACAGCAGCCGGTCGTTCGGGATGACGATGAGGGTGTCGACCTCTTCGCGGAGCTCCGCGATGCCGTCCTCGGCCTGGTTGGCGCGGCGCCGGCCCTCGAAGGTGAACGGGCGGGTGACCACGCCGATGGTGAGGGCGCCCAGCGAGCGGGCGATGTTGGCCACGACGGGCGCGCCGCCGGTGCCGGTGCCGCCGCCCTCTCCTGCCGTCACGAAGACCATGTCGGCCCCCTTGAGGACCTCCTCGATCTCCTCGCGGTGGTCCTCGGCGGCCTTGCGGCCGACTGCCGGGTTGGCTCCGGCCCCGAGGCCGCGGGTGAGTTCCCTGCCGACGTCGAGCTTGACGTCGGCGTCGCTCATCAACAGCGCCTGCGCGTCGGTGTTGATGGCGATGAACTCGACGCCCTTGAGACCGACCTCGATCATCCGGTTGATGGCATTGACACCACCGCCGCCGACACCGATGACTTTGATGACTGCGAGGTAGTTCTGCGGTGCTGCCACGTCGAAGGCCTCTCGCCTCGAGTTACGTGTCGTCGCCTCGCACGCTCGCGATCCGACGACTGATGCCGAATGGGACGGTCCGAACGCCGACCCGAACCCTAACGCTGAAGTTTAGGGTTACCAGTGTGTCTGTTCCTTGGACTCTTCCGAACAGGACACTAAGTCGACAAGTGGCGCGCGTTCAACGAACACGCCGAACCTCCCGTTTTTCTTTTCACCCTATGTGATCAGGCCGAGCACTGCCCAACCAGGGTGCTGGCCTGCACTGATGCGAGTCAACTGCCCGACGATGCGGGGGCCGTGGGGGCACTTACGTCGAAGTGCCGGGCCCCGGAATCGGCTTTCATGAGAGCAAGGAGCGTCCTGGCCTTCGCCGGACCCTTCTCCGCGCTGCCCCACTCGACGGTCCGGCCGCCCCCCAACTCCAGTGAGACGGCGTCGTAGGAACGGACCTTGACGGTACGGGTGTCACGGGCGACCCGGTCCGGGATGTCCCCGGCGATCCGCACCGCCTCGCGCACGAGCCGGTCGGCGGGGAAGCGGCGCGCCGCGGCGCCCTTCGACACCGCCAGTTCCAGGACGGGCACGCCCTTCGGAGCCTTCGAAACCGTGGCGAACCGGACGCCCTCGACGTCCACTTCGACGAATTTCGCGCCTTTCCCGATGATGAGGACCGGGGTCCGTTCGGTCACGCTCAGAGCGATTCCGTGCGGCCAGGACCGGACGACCTCGACCGAGTCGATCCGGGGCAATTGCCTCAGCAGCCGCGCCTCGATGGCGTCCGTGTCGACGGAGACCAGCGGGGACCCGACCGGAACGCCGGCGGCTTCGCGCACCTGCGCGGGGGTCAGCACCCGCGTCCCGGAGACGGACACGCGTTCCGTGCGCAGCCAGGAGGAACCGTAGAGGATCCACACCGCGGCGGCGCCGGCCAACACCACGGCGAGCAAAAGGATGATGAGCCTACGAAGGCGGCGGAGCCGCCCGGCGAGGGGCGGCCGGGGCGGGCCGGACTCCAGCTTCTGCCGTTCACCGCGCTCGGCGGTACTCGGTCCGGCCACGCTCCCTGCCTTCCCTCATGCGTTCCTAGTGGCGACGCGAGGCGATCGCCTCGTAGACCATGCCGACGAGCAGGTCGTCGGCGTCGCGGCGGCCGAACTCGCTGGCGGCGACCGACATCTCGTACAGGCGGTGCGGGTCGGCGAGCACGGGCAGCACGTTCTGCTGCACCCACTGCGGGGTCAGCTCCGCGTCGTCGACGAGCAGTCCGCCGCCGGCCTTGACCACCGGCTGGGCGTTGAGCCGCTGTTCGCCGTTGCCGATGGGCAGCGGGACGTAGGCGGCGGGCAGTCCGACGGCGGAGAGTTCGGCGACGGTCATCGCGCCCGCGCGGCAGAGCATCATGTCGGCCGCGGCGTACGCGAGATCCATCCGGTCCACGTACGGTACCGGGATGTACGGGGGCATTCCCGGCATCTGGTGCACCTGCGGCAGTTCGTTCTTCGGGCCGACCGCGTGCAGGATCTGGATCCCGGCCTGCTGGAGGTACGGAGCCGCCTGCTGGACCACCTCGTTGAGGCGGCGGGCGCCCTGCGAACCGCCCGACACGAGCAGCGTCGGCAGGTTCGGGTCGAGCCCGAACGCGGCGCGTGCCTCGGGCCGTACGGCGGCCCGGTCGAGGGTGGCGATGGTGCGGCGCAGCGGGATGCCGATGTAACGGGCCCCGCGGAGCTTGCTGTCGGGCGTGGAGACGGCGACCTGGGCCGCGTACCGCGATCCGATCTTGTTGGCCAGTCCGGGCCGGGCGTTGGCCTCGTGGATGATGATCGGCACGCCGAGGCGCTTGGCCGCCAGGTAGCCGGGCAGGGCCACGTAGCCGCCGAAGCCGACGACCGCGTCCGCCTTGGTCCGCTCCAGGATCTGCTCGACGGCCTTGATCGTGCCGCGCAGCCGCCCGGGGACGGTGATCAGTTCGGGAGTGGGCTTGCGCGGCAGCGGTACGGCCGGGATCAGCGCCAGTTCGTAACCGCGCTCGGGTACGAGCCGGGTCTCCAGGCCCCGTTCCGTGCCCAGGGCCGTGATCCCCACGGTGGGGTCCTGCCTGCGCAGGGCGTCCGCGAGGGCGAGCGCGGGCTCGATGTGGCCGGCGGTCCCCCCGCCGGCGAGTACGACATGCACCGAAATTCACCGCTCTCCGGACGAACGCGCCGCAGGGGCACGCCGTCGCATCGTGTTCCATCTCCGGGGCCCCGCGGCCCTTGCGGACTCTCTCACCGGACCCCGCTTTCTGCCAAAGCGGGGTTGCCGCATCGCGAGAGCCGCCCGCGCAGCGGGATCGTCACGCGCGAACGCGATCAGCAGCCCGATGGCGAACATGGTCGGCAGCAGGGCGGAGCCCCCGTAGGAGAACAGCGGGAGCGGGACACCGGCGATCGGCAGCAGACCGAGCACCGCACCGATGTTGATCACGGCCTGGGCCGTGATCCAGGTGGTCACGCCTCCCGCGGCATACCTCACGAAGGGGTCCTCCGTGCGTCCGGCCACGCGGATACCCGCATAGCCTAGAGCCGCGAAGAGAGCGAGCACCGACAGCGTCCCCGCGAGGCCCAGTTCCTCCCCAGTGATGGCGAAGATGAAGTCGGTGTGCGCTTCGGGCAGTTGGCCCCATTTCTCCACGCTGGCACCGAGGCCGGAGCCGAAGAGCCCGCCGGAGGCCAGGGCGTAGATGCCGTGCACGGCCTGCCAGCAGGTGTCGTGCGGCCCCGGCTCGGTCGCGCCGATGCAGGCCAGCCTGGACATGCGGTTGGGGCTCGTCTTGATGAGCAGGAAGCCGATCGCGAGGGCGACGGAGAGCACGCCCACGAACAATCGGGTGGGCGCTCCGGCCAGCCACAGCAGCCCGAACAGGATGGCCGTGAGGATGATCGCCGTTCCCATGTCGCCGCCGAGCATGATCAGGCCGAGCAGCATGAAGGCGGCGGGCACGAGCGGCACCAGCATGTGCTTCCACTGGGTCAGCAGCCGCTTGTCCTGTTTGCGGGCGAGCAGATCGGCTCCCCAGAGCACGAGCGCGAGCTTGCCGAACTCGCTGGGCTGGATCTGGAACGAGCCGCCCAGCGAGATCCAGTTCTGGTTGCCGTTGACCGAGAGCCCTATCCCGGGCACCTGGACCAGGACCATCATGAAGACGGCGCCGGCCAGGATCGGGTAGGCCAGCGCCCGGTGCAGCTTCACCGGCATCCGTGAGGCGGCGAACAGCAGCACACCGCCGATCAGGGCGGCCAGGGCCTGCTTGCGGAAGAAGAACGACCCGGGCAGCGAGAGCTGGAGCGCCGTGATCTGCGAGGCCGAGTAGACCATCACGAGGCCCAGCACGGTGATCAGCAGACTGCCGCCGAGGATCAGGTAGTACGCGGTCAGCGGCCGGTCCCAGGCCCTGCGGGCACGCAGGTACAGCCGGCGTACGGGGTTGTCGCGGGGCGCCCCCGCGGCGGCGGGCCGGCCGGCCCGCCGCACGGGCGGGCGGCCGGTGCGGCTAGCCGGCATCGGAGTCTTCGGTCCACAGCGATGTCACGCGTCCGTCCCTCCCTGGTTCGCCCGGCCAGGCAACCGGGTCAGGCGCCGAGTTCGCGGACCGCCTCCGCGAACGCGTCACCGCGCTTGTTGTAGTTGGCGAACATGTCCATGGACGCACAGGCCGGGGCCAGCAGCACCGTGTCCCCGGGCTCGGCGAGCCTCCTGGCCTCCTGGACAGCCGCGAGCATCGCCCCAGTGTCGGTCCGGCCGAGGTCGACGACCGGCACTTCGGGGGCGTGTCGCGCGAGGGCTTCACGGATCAGCGCGCGGTCCGCGCCGATCAGGACGACGCCCCTCAGCCGCTTCGCCGACCGGGCGACGAGCTCGTCGAAGGTCGCGCCCTTGGCGAGTCCTCCGGCGATCCACACGATCGACTCGTAGGCCGCCAAGGAGGCTTCCGCGGCATGCGTGTTGGTGGCCTTGGAGTCGTCGACGTAGGCGACCTCGTCGACGTCGGCCACGTGCGCGATGCGGTGCGCGTCCGGGGTGAAGGCCCGCAGTCCGTCCCGTACGGCCGTCGGGGGCACCCCGAAGGCGCGCGCGAGGGCCGCCGCGGCAAGGGCGTTGGCGACGTTGTGCGGGGCGGGCGGAGTGACGTCGGAGACCTCCGCCAGCTCCTGGGCGTTCCGCTGCCGGTTCTCGACGAAGGCGCGGTCGACCAGGATGCCGTCCACGACGCCGAGTTGGGAGGGTCCCGGAGCGCCGAGGGTGAAGCCGACGGCGCGGCAGCCCTCCTCGACGTCCGCGGCGCGCACCAGGTCCTCGGTGGCCTTGTCGGCCACGTTGTAGACGCACGCGACCCGATTGCCCTCGTAGATACGGCCCTTGTCGGCGGCGTACGCCTCCATGGAGCCGTGCCAGTCGAGGTGGTCGGGCGCGAGGTTCAGCACGACCCCGGAGTGGGCGCGCAGCGAGGGCGCCCAGTGGAGCTGGTAGCTGGAGAGTTCGACCGCGAGGACGTCGTACTCCTCCTCGCCGAGGACGGCGTCGAGGAGCGAGACACCGATGTTGCCGACCGCCGCGGTGCGCAGGCCCGCCGCCTTCAGGATGGAGGCGAGCATCTGGACGGTCGTGGTCTTGCCGTTGGTGCCGGTGACCGCGAGCCAGGGAGCCGCCTTCCTGCCGTCCAGTTCCCGCAGCCGCCAGGCGAGTTCGACGTCGCCCCAGACCGGGACGCCCGCCGCGGCGGCCGCGGTGAACAGCGGCTTGTCCGGCTGCCAGCCGGGCGCGGTCACGATGAGCTCGGTGCCCTCGGGCAGGGTCGCGCCGTCACCGAGGCGCACGGTGACGCCGAGTGCCTCCAGGTCCGCGGCCTGGGCACGGGCCCGTTCGTCGTCGCCGTCGTTGACGACGGTGACGAGCGCTCCGAGGCCGTGCAGGACCTTGGCCGCCGGGATGCCCGAGACGCCGAGGCCGGCGACGGTGACGTGCTTTCCCTGCCAGTTGGTCACTTCTTGGCTGCCCATCCTGCGTAGAAGAGGCCGAGTCCGACGATCACGCAGATGCCCTGGATGATCCAGAATCGGACCACCACAAGGACTTCGGACCAGCCCTTGAGTTCGAAGTGGTGCTGGAGCGGGGCCATGCGGAAGACACGCTTCCCGGTCAGCTTGAAGGAGCCGACCTGGATGACCACCGACATGGTGATGAGGACGAACAGGCCGCCCATGATGGCCACCAGCAGCTCGGTGCGGGAGAGGATGGCCAGGCCGGTGAGGACACCGCCGAGGGCGAGCGAACCCGTGTCGCCCATGAAGATCTTGGCGGGCGACGTGTTCCACCACAGGAAGCCGAGGCAGGCGCCCATCAGGGCGGAGGCCACGACGGCCAGGTCGAGCGGATCGCGCACCTCGTAGCAGGCGCCCGGGTTGGTCAGGGTCGTCGCGTTGGCGCAGGACTCCTGGAACTGCCAGACGCCGATGAACGTGTAGGCGCCGAAGACGAGGACGGAGGCGCCGGTGGCGAGGCCGTCCAGACCGTCGGTCAGGTTCACGCCGTTCGACATCGCGAGGATCATGAACAGCGCCCAGATCACGAACAGCACCGGGCCGATCTTCCAGCCGAAGTCGGTGATGAACGACAGCTTGGTGGAAGCCGGGGTGTTGCCCCGGTTGTCGGGGAACATCAGGGCCAGCACCGCGAAGGAGATGCCGACGATCAGCTGTCCCGCCATCTTCGCCTTGGCCCGCAGACCGAGCGACCGACGCTTGACGATCTTGATGTAGTCGTCCAGGAAGCCGACCATGCCCATGCCGAACATCAGGCCGAGGACCAGCAGACCCGAATAGGTGGGCGGGTAACCGGTGATGAGCTTGCTCAGGAAGTACGCGGCGATCGTCGCCAGGATGAAGGCGATACCACCCATGGTCGGCGTACCGCGCTTGCTGGCGTGCTCGCGCGGGCCGTCGTCGCGGATGTACTGACCGTAGCCCTTGCGGGCCAGCAGCTTGATCAGCAGTGGAGTGCCGGCCAGGGTCAGGAACAGACCGAGGACTCCCGCGAACAGGATCTGCTTCATCATCGGGCGGAAACCTCACCCTCGGTACCGTCGGCGAGCAGCGCGAGCGCCACCCGTTCCAGCCCGACGGACCTGGACGCCTTCACGAGCACGACGTCCCCTGGGCGCAGCTCGCTGCGCAACAGGTCGACAGCCGCCTGTGCGTCGGACACGTGCACCGACTCCTCACCCCACGAACCCTCGTTATATGCGCCCAGTTGCAGCCAGGACGCTTCCCTGCCCCCGACCGCGACGAGCTTGCCGACATTGAGCCGGACGGCAAGCCGTCCGACCGCGTCGTGCTCGGCGAGCGCCGCGTCCCCGAGCTCGGCCATCTGACCGAGCACCGCCCACGTGCGGCCCCCTTGTGCCTGATGGGCCTTGCCCATCGCCGCGAGCGCGCGCAGGGCGGCCCGCATCGACTCGGGGTTCGCGTTGTAGGCGTCGTTGACGACCGTCACGCCGTCCGGACGCTCGGTGACCTCCATCCGCCAGCGGGAGAGGGAGCCCGCCTCGGAGAGCGCGCGGGCGATCTCGTCTGCGGACATGCCCAGCTCATGGGCGACGGCGGCCGCGGCGAGCGCGTTCGACACGTGATGCTCACCGTACAGGCGCATGGTCACATCACTGCACCCGGAGGGTGTGCGAAGACTGAAGGAAGGCTGTCCGCCCTCCGTGAGCCGGACGTTCTCGGCCCGTACGTCCGCTTCGCCGGACTCTCCGAAGAGGATCACGCGTGCCTTGGTGCGCGACGCCATGGCGCGGACGAGGGGATCGTCCGCGTTGAGGATCGCGGCGCCGTCCTCGGGAAGGCTCTCGACGAGCTCGCCCTTTGCTTGCGCGATCTGTTCGCGGCCGCCGAACTCGCCGATGTGGGCGGTGCCGACGTTGAGGACGAGACCGATCTTCGGCGGGGTGAGCTCCGTCAGGTACCGGATGTGGCCGATGCCGCGGGCGCCCATCTCCAGCACGAGGAACTTCGTCTCCTCGGTGGCGCTGAGCGCGGTGAGCGGCAGTCCGATCTCGTTGTTGAGGGAACCGGGGGTGAAGACGGTCGGCGCCTTGCTGCGCAGCACCTGGGCGATCAGGTCCTTGGTGCTGGTCTTGCCCGCGGAGCCGGTGAGGGCCACGAGGGTCGCGCCGAGCCGTTCGACGACATGGCGGGCGAGGGCGCCGAGGGCCGTCTGCACGTCGTCGACGACGATGGCGGGCACCCCGACGGGGCGGGACGCGAGGACGGCGGCCGCGCCGGCCCCGATCACCGCCCCGGCGTAGTCGTGGCCGTCCACGCGTTCGCCGACGAAGGCGACGAAGAGGCTTCCGGGCTCCACTTCACGGGAGTCCCTGACGACCGGTCCGGTGACCTTCAGCTCCGGATCCGGTATGTCGTACGTCTGCCCGCCGACGACTGCTGCGATCTCGGCGAGGGAGAGGGCGATCACAAGTTCATCCCTGGGGCTGCTGGATAGCTTCGCGGAGCACCTGGCGGTCGTCGAAGGGACGCACCACCCCGGCGATGTCCTGGCCCTGCTCGTGGCCCTTGCCGGCGACGAGCACGGTGTCCCCCGGCTTTGCGCGCGCGACGGCCGCGGCGATGGCGGCGGCCCGGTCCTCGAAGACCTGGACCTCGCCCCGCTCGTGGGCCGGCACCTCGGCGGCGCCCGCGAGCATCGTGGCGAGGATCGCCAGCGGGTCCTCGGAGCGGGGGTTGTCGGAGGTGAGGACGGCGGTGTCGGCGAGCCGGGCCACGGCCGCGCCCATCGGCATCCGCTTGGTCCTGTCCCGGTCCCCGCCGCAGCCGAGCACCACGTGCAGCCGGCCCTCGGTGACCTTGCGCAGGGCGCGCAGGACGGATTCGACGGCGTCCGTCTTGTGGGCGTAGTCGACGACGGCCAGGTAGGGCTGGCCCACGTCCACGCGCTCCAGCCGGCCCGGGACGCCGGGGACGGCGGCGATTCCGTCGGCCGCGGTCTGCGGGTCGATCCCGGCGGCCGCGAGGGCGACGATCGCGGCGAGCGTGTTCGCCACGTTGAAGGGACCGGCGAGCGGCGAGCGGGCGGTGATCCGCTCGCCCTTGGGGCCGACGGCGGTGAACGTCGAGTCCATCGGGCCGACTTCGACCTCCTCGGCGCGCCAGTCGGCGTCCGGGTGGCCCTCGGCGGAGAAGGTGACGACGGGGACCGTGGCCTCCTCCGCGAGCCTGCGGCCGTACTCGTCGTCGAGGTTCACGACGCCGAGCCGGCTGCGCCGGGCCGTGAAGAGCTGGGCCTTGGCCTGGAAGTAGTCCTCCATGCCCGTGTGGAACTCCATGTGTTCCGGGCTGAGGTTGTTGAAGACGGCGACGTCGAAGACGCAGCCGTCGACGCGGCCGAGGACCAGCGCGTGGCTGGAGACCTCCATCGCGACCGAGTCGACCCCGCGCTCGCGCATGACGGCGAACAGGGCCTGGAGGTCGGTGGCCTCGGGTGTCGTGCGCTCGGACTTGATGCGCTCGTCGCCGATGCGCATCTCCACCGTGCCGATCAGGCCGGTGGAGCGGACGGTCTTCAGGCCGCCCTCGACGAGGTAGGCCGTCGTGGTCTTGCCCGAGGTGCCGGTGATGCCGATCTGGAGGAGATCGCGCCCCGGGTGGCCGTAGATGGTGGCCGCCAGCTCGCCCATCGATCCGCGCGGGTCCTCGACGACGAGGACCGGCAGACCGGTGGCCGCGGCGCGGTCGGCGCCGGTCGGGTCGGTGAGGACGGCGACGGCGCCGAGGCCGGCCGCCTGGGTCACGAAGTCGGCGCCGTGCAGCCGGGCGCCCGGCAGAGCGGCGTACACGTCGCCGGGTCGCACCGCCCGGGAGTCATGGGTGATGCCCGTGACCCCGGCGTCGCTCTCCGGCTGCTCGGCACCCAGCTGATCTGCCAGCTCCGCGACGGGGATGGCGGAGACGTGAACCGGACGCGGCGGCCCCGGATATGTCACAGGGACGCCCTTCTGGGTGGTTTGGGACTGATCAGCTTGTGGCACGGCGGTGAGCGTACCGGGCTCACCCCCGCCGGAGCGAAGCGAGGGCGCGGACGGGGTGTGCGAGGAGGGCTGGTTCCCGGGGTCCGGGGTGATCGTTGTCACGAGTGGTTCCTGGTCCGTTGTGCGGGGGCGCTGATCACAGCGTGCGGGCGGGGGCGGTCACGGCGTGTACTCGACGGGCAGCCGGGCCGCGTGGGCGCCGGTGGGCGGGACCTGAAGGGTCTTGAGGGCGAACTCCATCACCTGCTTGAAGACGGGTCCGCAGATCTGGCCGCCGAAGTAGCTGCCCTTCGTGGCGTTCTGGATCGCGCAGTAGACGGTGACGCGGGGCTTGTCGGCGGGAGCGAAGCCGGCGAAGGAGGAGGTGTAGCCGTGGTACTTCCCGGTGGCCGGATCCACGCGGTTGGCCGTACCGGTCTTGCCCGCGACCCGGTACCCGGGGATGCGCGCCTTGATGCCGGTGCCCTGCTTGTCGTCCACCACGGACTCCAGCATCTGGGCGAGTGTCTTCGCCGTCTTCTCGCTCACGACCCGGGTCTTCTTCGGCTCGGCGGCGGGTGTGAAGCGGCCGTCGGGCCCCTTCGTGCCGCGCACCAGGGTCGGCTCGACGCGGACGCCGCCGTTGGCGATCGTCGAGTAGACCGAGGCCGCCTGCATCGCGTTGATCGACACGCCCTGGCCGAAAGGGATCGTGTACTGCTGCGAGGTCGACCACTTGTCGGCGGGCGCGAGGATGCCCGCCGTCTCGCCGGGGAACCCGAGCCCGGTGTGGCTGCCGATGCCGAACTTGCGCAGATACGAGTAGAGGACCTGGTTGGCCTGTTTCTGGGTCTTGCCGAGCTGGCCGGTCGCCAGGATGGTGCCGATGTTGCTGGACATGGCGAGCACGCCGTTGAGCGTGAGGTACCAGGTCTTGTGGTTGACGTCGTCCTGGAAGAGCCGGTCGCCGCGGTGCAGCCGGTTGGGCACGACGACATGGGTCGCGGGCGTCGCCGCGTTCTCCTGGAGGACGGCGGCCATCGACATCAGCTTGGCGGTGGAGCCCGGCTCGTACGCGTCCTGGAGGGCCGCGTTGCCCATGGCCGCCGCGTCGGCCTGGGTGAGGTCGTTGGGGTCGAAGCCGGGCGCGTTGGCCATGGCGAGGACCTGGCCGGTCTTCGTGTCCTGCACTATCACGTAGCCGCGGTCCGCCTTGGACTTCTTCACCTGCTCGGTGATGGCGTCCTGCGCGGCCCACTGGATGTCCCGGTCGATGGTGAGCTCGACGTCGGAACCGGCCACGGCCGGTGTCTCGGTGGAGCCCACGGTCGGCACCTGGCGGCCTCCGGACTGGGCGTAGCGGATCTTGCCGTCCTTGCCGGTGAGCTCCTTGTTCAGCTGCTGCTCGACACCGCCGCCGCCCTTGCCCTCGGCGTTGACCCAGCCCAGTATCCCGGCGGCCAGATCACCGTTCGGGTACACGCGCTTGCTGGCCGGCACCGCGAGGACCCCCGCGAGGACGTTGACCGTGTTCCGGTCGGTCTCGGCCTTGCTTCCGAGCGTGCTCTTCAGGTCCTTGATCTGCTGCCAGACCTGGGGGGTGCGGCGGTGCGCGAGGAGGACGTAGCGGGTGTTCTTCGTGCGCAGCTTCCTGGCGACGGTGTCGACGTCCTGGCCGATGATCGGACCGAGGAGGGCCGCGGCCTGTTCGGGGGCGTCCCCCACCTCGGTGGCCTCGCGCGTGAACATCGTCGGGTCCGCGGTGATGTCGTACGCGTCCACGCTCGTCGCCAGCTCGACGCCGTCGCGGTCGGTGATCCCGCCGCGCTCGGCGGCCAGGGTGCGCCCGACGTACCGGTTCTGCTCGGCCTTGGCGGCGTAGGTGCCCGCGTCCACGGCCTGCACCTGGAGCAGCCGCACGACGAACGCGATCATCACCAGCGTCAGGGCCAGGCTGACCATGCGCAGGCGGGGGCGCGGGCTGCCGAGCCGGATGAGGCGCGGGCCGTCGGAGCGCTGCGCGGCCGGGCGGCGCCCTGGGCGGGCGCCCGGCCCCGGGCGGTTCCGGCCGGCCGGGCGCGCGGGCCTGGCGGGGCCGGGCACGCGGCGGCGCGGCGGTTCCCTGTCGGACACTTCCGTCACCTGCCAGGGGTCGTGGAGGGCTGTTCGGACACTCCCGCGGAGGGCTGCCGCGGGCCGGGAGCCGGTGTCGCGTTGCGTACAGCGCCCGCGGCCCGGCCCGTGGTGCGGGCGGGGGCGAGGACCTCGGGCGGGGGGACCATCGGGGACCGCGCGGCGGAACCGGCGGCTCCGGGAACGCCCTTGACGGTGCCGTCGGGATCGAGGAAGGCCGGGTCGCCGCCGGGGACCATGCCGAGTTCGCGGGCGCGGCGCTGGAGGGCGTCGGGGGCCGCGTAGGCGTCCACGTCCCGCTGGAGGGCCTGTTCCTCGTCGGTCAGGCTCTTGGTCTCCTTCTGGAGGTCGTCCAGGCGGAACGCGCCCTCGCTGAGCGCCGAGTTCAGCACGAGGAGCCCGATGAGGCCGCCGCCGAGGAGAAGGACCACCAGGAGGACGAAGGGGGTGCGGGCGGCCTGGCCCGCCCCGGCCGGAAGGAGCCGCGCGAGCCGGGCGGCCCGCCCCTTGAGTTCGGGTCTGCCGCTCACGCGCCCTCCCTGTGGCTCTGGTGTGCCGCCTTCACGGCCGCTCCATGGGTCCGGTTCCCCTACTCACGAATCCACCGCCGGTTCGGTTCCCGGCCTCGAAGAGCGGCCGCGGCGCCCGATGCCCGGTGCCCGCCCTCCGGCGGGTCCGGGAAACGGGCCCGGGGCGTCGCACGGTCCGGGTTTCCGCCTCACGGCCTCTCCTTCTCCCCTCGCCTATTCGACGGATTCCTCGCGGATGCGCTCCGCTCCCCGCAGCCGGGCGGGGGCGGCCCGCCGGTTCTCGGCGACCTCCTCCTCGGTGGGAAGTTCGGCACCGCGGGTGAGGAGCTTGAGCCGGGGCTGGTAGCGCTCGGGGACGACCGGCAGTCCGGGCGGCGCGGTGTTGGCGGCGCCGGCCGCGAACACCTGCTTGACCAGCCGGTCCTCCAGCGAGTGGTAGGACAGCACGGCGATCCGGCCGCCCACGGCGAGTGCCTTCACGGCCGCGGGAATCGCCCGCTCCAGGACGCTCAGTTCGCCGTTGACCTCGATGCGCAGTGCCTGGAAGGTGCGCTTGGCCGGGTTGCCGCCGGTGCGCTTGGCGGCCTGGGGCAGCGCGTCGCGGATCAGCTCGACGAGCCGCGCGCTGTTGGTGAAGGGCTCCTTCTCGCGCTCGCGCACGATCGCGGAGACGATCCTCTTGGCCTGCTTCTCCTCGCCGTACGCCCGCAGGATCCGCACCAGTTCGCCCGGCGGGTAGGTGTTGAGGACCTCGGCGGCGCTCATGCCGGCCGTCTGGTCCATGCGCATGTCGAGCGGGGCGTCCTGCGCGTACGCGAATCCCCGGTCGGCCTCGTCGAGTTGCATGGAGGAGACGCCGAGGTCGAACAGGACGCCCTGGACGCGCGGGACGCCCAGGCGGTCGAGGACCTCGGGGAGTTCGTCGTAGACGGCGTGCACCAGGTCGGCGCGGGTGCCGTAGGGGGCGAGCCGCTCTCCGGAGAGGCGCAGCGCCTCCTTGTCACGGTCCAGGGCGACGAGCCGCACTCCGGGGAAGCGGGTCAGCAGTGCCTCGCTGTGACCGCCGAGTCCGAGCGTGCAGTCGACGACGACCGCTCCCGGCTCGGCGAGGGCCGGGGCGAGCATGTCCAGGCACCGCTGGAGCATGACCGGGACGTGTCGGGTCCGCCCCTCCGGTCGCCCGCCGTCACCCTCGTCGGGAAGCGCTTCGCGCCCTTTCATTCCGGGCCCTCTCAGGTCCGGCGCGGCCATACGCACTGCCGGGTCCCCACCCGCTCGGGAAGGGGAGGCCGCCGGCGCCGGATGAAGGGCGTCGGCCGACCGGGAGCGGGAGGAGGCCGAGCCGTACGTACGCGCCGCGCACGCGGGGAAACTCCGGAAGGTCGCCGGGTCTCCTGGGGAGAACAGTGCAGCGGAAGAGCCTCGCCTCCCGCTTCGCGTCACTTTAGTCCACGGTGTCTCGCGGTCAACCAACCGGCTTGCGCGTCGCGGACGGCGCCCGGACCGAAGCCGCGTATCCGGAAGAATCACCCGAACGGGCAGGCCGTCACCGCCCGTGTGGATTACCTCACAACAAGCCGCGATGACATTCTTTGTCCCCTCTCACAACAGGCCTCGCCCGGGCGTGACCAGTAACGTCGCGGGTATGACGACTTCCGCATCCGTTCCCACCGAGCCCGAAGACGCCATAGACACGAAGCGCTCGGTCACCGACCGCCTCGTGGACGCGAACGGGAAATACGCCGCCGCCTTCACCGACCCGGGGATGGACGCCCGCCCCGTCCAGCGGGTCGCCGTGGTCGCCTGCATGGACGCGCGCCTCGACCTGCACGCCGCGCTCGGCCTGAAGCTCGGCGACTGCCACACCATCCGCAACGCGGGCGGCGTGGTCACCGACGACGTGATCCGCTCCCTCACGATCAGCCAGCGCGCGCTCGGCACCCGCAGCGTTGCCCTGATCCACCACACCGGCTGCGGCCTGGAGTCCCTCACGGAGGAGTTCCGGCACGACCTGGAGATGGAGGTCGGCCAGCGCCCCGCGTGGGCGGTCGAGGCGTTCCGGGACGTCGACCAGGACGTACGGCAGTCGATGCAGCGGGTGCGCACGTCCCCTTTCCTGGTGCACACCGACGACGTCCGCGGCTTCGTCTTCGACGTCACGACCGGCCTGCTGCGGGAGATCGACCCCTCCTGACCTGCCCCGCCGGGGCCCCGGTCGCCGGTCCTCCGCAGCTCGTGGGACCCTCTCTGCACAAAAAGCCCCGGCCGTCCGGTGGCCAAAGAGCCGTAAGAACTGACATATCGCGGCCACTTGTCCACAGGCGGATGACACGAACCGGTAACGGCAACAAGAATGCGGGTGTGGCGTCACGCGGAACCTTTCGCGCGTGGTGCCCGTGTTTCGGGGTGGGCCGGTCCGCACAGGGCGTCGGCCCGAACGGGCCGAGGAGGGCCGGGTGACGACCTATGACGATCGAGCGAGCCTCACTGATCTGACCGCCACTGCGGAGCGTGTCCGCAGTTCGGTGGAAGGAGTGATCGAAGGCAAGCCTGAGGTCGTACGGCTTTCGCTGACCGTGCTGCTCGCCGAGGGCCATCTTCTGATCGAGGATGTCCCCGGCGTCGGCAAGACCATGCTCGCCAAGGCGCTGGCGCGTTCCATCGACTGTTCGGTGCGGCGCATCCAGTTCACCCCCGACCTGCTGCCCTCGGACATCACGGGTGTCTCCATCTGGGACCAGCAGCGCCGGGACTTCGAGTTCAAGCCGGGCGCGATCTTCGCCCAGATCGTGATCGGCGACGAGATCAACCGCGCCTCGCCCAAGACGCAGTCCGCGCTCCTGGAGTCGATGGAGGAGCGCCAGGTCACGATCGACGGGCAGACCTACGAACTGCCCAGCCCGTTCATGGTGGTGGCCACCCAGAACCCGGTCGAGATGGAGGGCACCTACCCTCTGCCGGAGGCCCAGCGCGACCGCTTCATGGCCCGGGTCTCCATCGGCTACCCCAGCGCGGAGGCCGAGCTCCAGATGCTGGACGTCCACGGCGGCGTGAACCCGCTGGACGACCTCCAGCCCGTCGCCCACGCGCACGACATCGTGAAGCTGATCGACGCGGTCCGCACGGTCCACGTCGCCGACCCGGTGCGCCGCTACGCGGTGGACCTGGTGGCGGCCACGCGCACCCACCCCGACCTGAGACTCGGCGCCTCGCCGCGTGCCACGCTGCACCTGCTGCGCGCGGCGAAGGCGTCCGCCGCCCTCAGCGGCCGGGAGTACGCCCTGCCGGACGACGTGCAGGCCCTCGCCGTCGCGGTCCTGGCCCACCGCCTGCTGCCCACGGCGCAGGCCCAGTTGAACCGCCGCACCTCCGAGCAGGTCGTCCAGGAGATCATCCAGCGCACCCCGGTGCCCGCCGCTCCCCAGCAGTCCGGCCTCTCGATGGGCCGGGGCGCGCCCACGTACGGTCAGCAGCCGCCCCGGAGGCTGTGATGACACAGGCGAGCACGGGCCACACCGCCGAGGACAAGGGCGGGCTGCGCACCGCGCTCGCCGGTCTCACCACACGCGGCCGCTCGTTCCTGGCCGCCGGGGTGGCCGCCGCGATCTGCGCCTACGTCCTCGGGCAGAGCGAGCTGCTCCGGGTCGGCCTGCTCCTCGCGGTGCTGCCGCTGGTCTGCGCGACCGTCCTGTACCGCACCCGCTACCGCGTCGCGGGCAGCCGCAGGCTCTCCCCCGGGCGGGTCCCCGCGGGCTCCGAGGCCCGCGTGCATCTGCGCATGGACAACGTCTCGCGGCTGCCCACCGGCCTGCTGATGCTCCAGGACAAGGTGCCCTACGTCCTCGGTCCGCGCCCCCGCTTCGTGCTGGACCGGGTCGAGGCGGGCGGCCGCCGCGAGGTGTCCTACCGCGTGCGCTCGGACCTGCGCGGCCGCTATCCGCTGGGCCCGCTGCAACTGCGGCTGACCGACCCGTTCGGGATGTGCGAGCTGACCCGCTCCTTCTCGGCGTACGACACCCTGACCGTCATACCGCGCGTGGAGGCGCTGCCGCCGGTGCGGCTGATCGGTGAGGCGAAGGGGTACGGCGACGGGCGGCAGCGCTCGCTCGCCCTGGCCGGCGAGGACGACATCATTCCGCGCGGGTACCGCTACGGCGACGACCTGCGCCGCGTGCACTGGCGGCTGACCGCCCGCTACGGCGAGCTGATGGTCCGCCGCGAGGAACAGCCCCAGCGCTCGCGCTGCACCGTGCTGCTGGACACCCGGGGCATCGCCTTCCAGGGCGCGGGACCCGACTCGGCCTTCGAATGGGCCGTCTCGGGAACGGCCTCGACACTGCTGCACATGCTCGAACGGGGCTTCTCGGTGCGCCTGCTGACGGACACCGGCAGCTCGGTGCCCGGCGAGGGCGCCGACGGGTTCGCCGGCGCGGGCCAGGAGTCGGCGGACGCCGCCGGGATGATGATGGACACGCTCGCCGTCGTGGACCACTCGGACGGCACGGGCCTCTCCCGGGCGTACGAGGTGCTGCGCGGCGGCAACGAAGGACTGCTGATCGCCTTCCTCGGCGATCTCGACGAGGAGCAGGCGACCGTGCTCGGCAAGATGCGCCAGCGCAGCGGCGGGGCCGTCGCGTTCCTGCTCGACAGCGAGTCCTGGGGCCGGGAACCCACGGACGTCCCCGGCCCGTTGGAGGAGGGCATGGACCCGCTGCGCATGCTGCGCGAGGCGGGCTGGACCGCCGTGTCGGTGCCGCGGGGGGCGTCGCTCGCCGACCTGTGGCGCGAGGCGGACCGTCAGCGCACCCACGGGGCGTCGACGGGTACTACCGCGGGGGGTGGTGGGGCATGAGCGGGCGGGCCAGGCTGGCGCTGTTCGCGGCGGCGGCCACACTGATGACGTCGTGTGCGCTGCTGCCGCTGGTGAGTCCGGCGACGTGGATCTTCCAGGCGGCGTTCCTGCTGACCGTGCAGACCGGTGTCGGCGCGCTGACCCGGCGGGTCCCGCTGGCCCGGCCGCTGACCGTGGCGGTCCAGGCGCTGGTGACGCTGATGATGCTGACGCTGGTCTTCGCCCGGAGCCAGGCGCTCGCCGGGATCGTTCCCGGGCCCGAGGCATTCCAGCACTTCTCTGCGCTGCTCCGGGCAGGAGCCGACGACGTCGGCAGATACTCGATCCCCGCTCCGCTGTCGGACGGGATCCGGCTGATGGTGGTCGGCGGTGTCCTGGTGATCGGGCTCGCGGTGGACACCCTCGCGGTGACCTACCGCAGCGCCGCGCCCGCCGGCCTTCCGCTGCTCGCCCTGTACTCGGTCGCCGCGGGCCTCTCCGGCGGCGGCGCGGCCTGGCTGTGGTTCCTGCTCGCGGCCGCCGGCTATCTGATGCTGCTGCTGGCCGAGAGCCGGGACCGGCTCTCGCAGTGGGGCCGGGTCTTCGGCGGAGCGGCCCGCGGGCCCGGGCCGGAGTCCGCGAGCGGTGTCGTCGCGCCCGTCCGCACCGGCCGGCGGATCGGCGCGGTCGTGCTGGGCGTCGCCCTCTTCGTGCCGCTCGCGCTGCCCTCGCTCGACGGCGGTCTGCTGGACGGCGCGGGCCGGGGCATCGGCAACGGCACCGGGGGCGGCGGCACGATCGCCGCGGTGAACCCGCTGGTCTCGCTCCGCGACAGCCTGAACGTGGACGAGGACCGCACGGTCATGACGTACCGCACGGACACCGGGGACACACAGAACCTGTATCTGCGGATCGTCTCGCTGGACGACTTCGACGGCACCGCGTGGAAGCCGGCGCAGCGGCACATCATCGACGTGCCGGACACGTTCCCGGCGCCGGTCGGTCTGTCCGGCGAGGTCAAGCGGGCGACGATCCGGACCCGGATCGCGGCGGCCGACTGGTACGCCCAGGACTGGCTGCCGATGCCGTATCCGGCCAGCAAGGTGGACATCAAGGGGAGCTGGCGCTACGAACCAGTCGGGCGCACCCTCGTCGGCGATCACGGCCAGAACACGCGCGGCGCTCGGTACGAGGTCACGAGCCTCATGGTGGAGCCGACGGCGCAGCAGCTCGCCAGCGCCCCGGAGGCCTCGCCCGCGATGAAGCGCGAGTACACCAAGGTCCCGGAGTCGCTGCCGGCGATCGTGGCGAGGACGGCCCGCAAGGTCACCGCGGGCTCGGCCAACCACTACGAGCAGGCGGTCAAGCTCCAGGACTACTTCGCGGTCAGCGGGGACTTCCGCTACAACACCGAGGTCCAGGCCGGCAGCGGCTCCACGGCGATCGCGAACTTCCTGAAGGAGAAGGAGGGCTTCTGCGTCCACTTCTCCTTCGCGATGGCCTCGATGGCGCGCACCCTCGGGATTCCGGCCCGCGTGGCGGTGGGCTTCACGTCGGGCACCCCGCAGGCGGACGGTTCGATGGCGGTCGGGCTGCGGGACGCGCACGCCTGGCCCGAGCTGTACTTCGAGGGCGTGGGCTGGACCCGCTTCGAGCCGACCCCGAGCCGGGGTTCGGTGCCGTCGTACACCCAGACGAACACGCCGGGCGAGATCGAGTCCGCGGCCCCGAAGCCGACGTTCTCGACGTCGGCGGCGCCCTCGGCGGAGCCGTCGGCGACGGAGAGCTGCTCGCCCCAGCTCCGGAAGCTGGCGGCCTGCCCGGAGGAGTCCTCCGCGGCGGCGGTCGGTGCCCAGGACGACGACTGGCCCACGACGAGGATCCTCGGACTCGCGCTGGCCGGGCTGCTGGTGCTGGGAGTGCCGCTGTTGCCCCTGCTGTGGCGGACACGGGTCCGTGCGGTCCGGCTCGGCGGCCACGGCCGCACCGAGGCGGACGTGGCGGCGTACACGCTGGGGGCCTGGTCGGAGGTGACCGACACGGCGTGGGACTACGGGATCGCGCCGGAGGAGTCGCAGACGCCGAGAAAGGCGGCCGAGCGGATCGTCCGGATCGGGGGCCTGGACCCGGAGGCCGAGGCGGCGGTGCACCGGCTGGCCGCGGCCGTGGAGCAGGTCCTCTACGCTCCGCACCCTCGGCCGGTGACGGGCCTCGCCGCCGACGCGCGCCGGATCGGGAAGTCCTTCTGGACCTCCGCGAGCCGTCCCGCGCGGCTGCGTGCTCTCCTCGCCCCCCGTTCGGCCGTCCGGGTGATCTGGATGGCCTCGGCCGCCCGGACAAAGCTGAGCACCCGCCTCACCCCCCGCCGCCGCCCCGTCCCCCACCACCCCTCCAGCCAGAACCCCTGACACCCCGGGCCCCGGCTGCGGACAGAGGTCCCGCAGCCGGGCCGGTCCCGCTGTGGGCAGGCGTCCCGCAGGACGGGCCAGGGCACGGACCACCGTCCGGCCGCTCCCGCTGTGGGCAGGCGTCCCGCGGGGCGGGACGGGTGGGCACAGCCACCGGTGCCGGGTGCCCTGTGGACATGGCCTCCGGTCACGGGGGCGAGGCGCGGCAGCGGAACGGCATGCGTGAGGGGGCGTCCACCCGAACCCGGGTGGACGCCCCCTCACGCGTATGTCTGCGGCGACGAAGCCGACGGCTCAGTGGCCACCCTGCTCGTCACGACGACGCTGCCAGCGCTGTTCGATCCGCTCCATCATGGAACGGCGTTGTCGCCCCTGCCGACGAGCGGCGGACGAGCCCGGAACGGTCGGCTGTTCACCCGGCTTGGGAGCCTTGCGCCAACCGGTGACGGCGAGCACCGCACAGCCCAGCATGACGAGGAAGCCCACCACGCTCAGCCAGATCTGAACCGCGACCATTCCAGCCATGAGGAGCGCGATACCCACCAGGAAGCCCGCGACCGCCTGGTAGACCCGTCGCCGGGTGTACGTACGCAGCCCGCTTCCCTCAAGCGCTGTCGCGAACTTGGGATCTTCGGCGTACAGCGCTCGCTCCATCTGCTCGAGCATTCGCTGCTCGTGCTCCGAGAGCGGCACGGAGTCCTCCTCATCGTGCAGTCGCCGGGGCGACCGGGGGTCCCCTTCAGGATAGGCAGGGAATCGGCCCCGTGAAACCCGCCCTCTACGCCAATTCGCCGACCGGAACCCTTCATGGCGGCCCGGTGCGCTGAGGCGTGCATTCCCCAGCGAACGGTCCGTCATGCCGGACGGTCTCCCCCGATCATACGGCGCCAAGCACTCGATCGGGTGGTCTGTGGCGTACTCCATCTGCCGCCAAGCCCCTGATCAGCGACGCACCACGGGGGCCGCTCAGTCCTCCGTGGCCCCTCGGGCCTCACCCAGCACATGGAGCTGTGTGGCCACGGAGTGGAACGCGGTGAGCTCGGCCGCCGCCGCCTCCAGCTTCAGCAGGGCCTCCAGGGCACCCGGCTCGGTGTCCACCAGGACCCCCGGCACCAGGTCCGCGAAGACCCGGACACCGTGCACGGCGGCGACGTGCAGACCGGCGCCCGCGACCAGGGAGGTGAGCTGCTCGGCGGTGAACCGGTGCGGAACGGGATCACTCTCGCCCCAGCGTCCGTCCGGGTCGTCGAGCGCGTGCCGGGCCTCCTTGAAGTGCCCGGCGAGGGCGCGGGCCAGCACGGCTCCGCCCAGGCCCGCGGCGAGGAGGCTGAGCACGCCCTCGGGGCGCAGCGCGTCCACGACGTTGCGGACGCCCTCGGCCGGGTCGTCCACGTACTCCAGGACGCCGTGGCACAGCACGGCGTCGTAGCGGCCGCGCTCGACCACGTCGAACAGGCCGTGGGCGTCGCCCTGGACGCCCTGCACGCGGTCGGCGACGCCGGCCTCGGCGGCACGGCGCTCCAGCGCGAACAGCGCGTTCGGGCTGGGGTCGACGACGGTGACCCGGTGACCGAGGCGGGCCACGGGCACGGCGAAATTGCCGCTGCCGCCGCCCGTGTCGAGTACGTCGAGCGACTCCCGCCCCGCGGTCTTGACCTGACGGTCCAGGGCGTCCTTGAGGACCTCCCACACGACGGCGGTACGGAGAGAAGCGCGGGGGCGCATCGGGTCCGACACGGCAGTTGACTCCTCGGCGCGGCACCGCCCGGTGAACGGCGGAGCGAAGTTCGGGCCTCCCGGCGGGGAGGCAGCAGGCGACTCCACCCTATTGCCTCCGCCACCGTGACCGGTCCTCCGTCTCACGCGCGCCGGATCGCGCGAGGAGCGCGCGGGACCACCGGTACCCCTGCGGTCCGGGATCACCGATCCCCCGCGGTCCGCCCGGAGTTCCCTCCGGTCAGCCCGCGTCCGGAACCTCCCTGCCCATCCCGCCCGCCCTGTTCATCCCGCCCGCCCCCTCCGGCCTGTCCCGGTCTCCGTCGTGGCGGGGCTGGGGCAGCACGGGCTGCAGCGACAGCATCCGTTCGACCAGGCGCAGGAACATGTGGACGTCGCGTATCAGGTCGTCGGCGTCCCGGGTGCTGGCCGCCCCCTGGATGCCGGCCTCCGCGCGGGCACGGCGAGTGGCTCCGGAGGCGAACAGCGCGCTCCACTCGGTCAGTTCGGGAGCGATCTCCGGGAGCACTTCCCAGGCGCTGCGGATCCTGGCCCTGCGCCGGGACGACGCGGGCTCCGGGCGGACGCGCGCCGCGAGAACGGCGGCGGCGGTGCGCAGCGCGGCCAAGTGGGCCGTCGCATAACGCTCGTTGGACGTCTCCAGGGCCGTCGCCTCGTCAAGTCCGGCGCGGGCCTGGGCGAGCAGGTCGAGGGCGGCGGGCGGGGCCGTGGCCCGGCGGAGCACGGGGTGGACGTCGCCCGCCGGTCCGGTCAGTGAGGGGGCAGGGCCGGTGGCGCGGCGCCGACGGGCGGCGGCTGCGGACGAGCTGGCCATGACGAACCTCCTGTCGTCGTGTGACGGCACTGTGGCCGTATGTGCCCATCGTGCGGTATGCCACTGACAATCCGTTCTGACCTGCGGCTTTGCTTCGAGCGGCAGTTCGGGTTAGTTTTTGCACTGACCAGTCAGTTCAAAGTAGTTCGATGTGTTCCAAGGGATGGGGGAGCTGTGGACGGTCCGCACGGACTGCGTGTCACGGCCGAGGACTTCGGACTCGAAGGACCCCGCGGATGGGTTTTCCGCGGGGTCCGTCTCGACGCGGAGCCCGGATCGCTCGTCACGGTCGAGGGGCCGTCGGGATCCGGCCGCACCTGCTTGCTGCTCGCCCTCACGGGCCGGATGAAGGCCACCGAGGGGACGGCGGCCGTCGGTTCGTGGAAGCTGCCGAAGCAGATGGCCGCGGTGCGCCGGACCAGCGCGCTCGCGCACGTCCCCGGCGTCACGGACCTCGACCCCGCGCTGACCGTCGGGGAGCACCTGCGGGAACGCGCCCTGCTGCAGCGGCGGTTCGGGGGTTCGCTGCGCGCCCTGCTGCGGCCTCGCGGCGAGCGGGCCGGTGAGGCCGAGGCGCGGATCGGCGCCGCGCTGGCCGCCGCCGGGCTCGACCCGGACACGCTGCCCAAGGGCCCGAGGACCGCCGTACGTGATCTGGAACGGCTCGAAACGCTGCGGCTGTCGCTCGCGCTGGCCCTGATCGGCCGCCCCCGGCTGCTCGGCGTCGACGACACCGACCTCAAGCTCTCGGACGCCGAACGGTCCGAGGCCTGGGACCTGTTGAGGTCCCTCGCCGAGTCCGGCACGACGGTCGTCGCCGTGTGCAGCGAGGCTCCCGAGGGCGCCGTCGTCGTGTCCACCGCGCCAGCCGCCACGGCGACGGCCGCGGAGGACGAGGACCCGGGCACCGGCACCCTCGCGGCGGCTTCCGAGGACGCCGCCGACGCCGACACGGCCGCGCGGAAGGACGCCCTCTCCGACACGGCCACCACCGTCGGCACGGACACGGACGCGGCCGCCACGGTCGGCACGGACAGGGACGCGGCCACCAAGGCCGGCACAGCCAGCGACAGCGACAGCGACAGCGACAGCGACAGCGACAGCGGGAACGACAGCGGGAACGACGACACGGAGACGGCCGATGCGCTCGCCTGAACTGGCCTTTCTCGAACTCCGCCGCTTCGGCCGGGGCAAGCTCCCGCGCGCCGCCCTGGTCGCGCTCCTGCTGCTGCCCCTGCTCTACGGCGCCCTCTACCTGTGGTCGTTCTGGGACCCGTACAGCCGTCTCGACCGCATCCCCGTGGCGCTCGTGAACGACGACGAGGGGGCGACGGCCGGCGGCCGCAAGGTCACCGTCGGCGACACCATCACCGAAGGGCTGCGCGACAGCGAGACCTTCGAATGGCACGAGGTCGGCCCGGCCGAGGCCCGCCGGGGCGTGGAGGACGGCACGTACTACCTGTCGCTGACCATGCCGGGCGACTTCAGCAGGAGGATCGCCTCCAGTTCCGGGACCTCGCCCGAGACGAGCGCGCTCCAGGTGCGGACCAACGACGCCAACAACTACATCGTCGGGCAGATCTCCCGCACGGTGTTCAGCGAGGTCCGGACGGCCGCCTCCACGAAGGCCTCGCGGTCGTTCCTCGACAAGATCTTCATCTCGTTCTCGGACATCCACGGGAAGACCGTGCGGGCGGCCGACGGAGCCGACCGGCTCAGCAGCGGCATCGGCAGGGCGAAGAAGGGCTCCAAGGCCCTCGCGGACGGCCTGACGGAGGCCAAGAAGGGCAGCGGGAAGCTCTCCGGGGGCCTCAGGAAGCTCACCACGGGCGCCGGCGACCTGGAGGACGGTTCCCAGCAGGTCGCCGACGGCACTCAGGCGCTGGCCGACAAGGTCGACGGCGTCGCGGACAAGGTGGGCCCCTTCCTGGAGGACAACGAGAAGTCGATCGGCGACACGGCCGAGCTGGTCGCCGACTCCGCCGCGGGCATCCGCCACAACCTCGGCACCCTGGTGAAGACGGCCCCGGCCGCGGCCAAGGGCGCGCGCACCGCCTCCGAGGCGCTGAACGCCGTCCACCGCGCGCGGTGCGAGACCCTGCCGGTCCCCGACCCGGCGTGTCCCGAGCTGACGAAGGCGAAGGAGGCCGCCGCGGACGTCGTCGCGGTCACCGAGGACGTCAACACGCTGATCGACGACCAGGACGGCGACCTCACCGAGCTGGACAAGAACCTGGCCACCCTGGAGAAGCAGGCCCGCGCCCTCGCCGGCCGCGCCCCGCACCTCTCCGAGGACCTCGACGACGCCGTCTCGAAGATCGACAAGCTGAACGAGGGTGCCGCCGCGGTCGCCAAGGGCGCGAAGCGGCTGCACTCCGGCCTCGGCACCGCGCGGACCGGAGCGACGACCCTCGACAAGGGCGTGGGCCGGCTGGAGACCGGCGCGAGCGGCCTCGACGGCGGCCTGTACAAGCTGGTCGGCGGCTCCGGGAAGCTCGCGGGCGGTCTGCACGACGGCGCCGGGCGGATTCCCGACTACGACAAGCCGGACCGCGACCTGCGGACCGAGGTCATGGCCGATCCGGTGCGCATGGCCTCCCGGGATCTGCACAAGGCGCCCAACTACGGCACCGGTTTCGCCCCGTACTTCATCCCGCTGTCCCTGTGGGTCGGCGCGATGGTGGCGTACATGCTGATCCAGCCGCTGAACCGGCGCGCGCTCGCGGCGGGCGCCTCGGCCTGGCGCATCGCCCTGGCGGGCTGGCTGCCGGTCGCGGTCGTCGGCGTCCTGCAGACGGCCGCCCTGATGGCGGTGCTGCACTGGGCGATCGGCCTCCAGATGGCGCGGGCGGCGGGAACCGTCGGCTTCCTGTTCCTGGTGACGGCCTGCTTCGCGGCGATCGTGCAGTGGCTGAACGCCCGCTTCGGAGCGGCCGGCCGGATCCTCGTCCTGGCCTTCCTGATGCTCCAGCTCACCTCGGCGGGCGGCACGTACCCCGTCCAGACCAGTCCGGCCTTCTTCAACGCGATCCACCCCTTCCTGCCGATGAGTTACGTCGTCGAAGCCCTCCGCAGGCTCATCACGGGCGGCGGCCTGGAGCCCGTACGGACCGCGTGCGCCGTGCTGACCGCCTTCACGGTGGGCGCGCTCGCGCTCACCGCCCTGACGGCGCGCCGCAAGCAGGTGTGGACCCTCGACCGGCTGCATCCGGAGCTGAGCCTGTGACCGCGCGCGCGGGTGCTCCTGTGACAATCGGAGCCATGGAAAGCAGCAGCACCACGGCGGGCGGCGGCGGCCGCCGCGAGGCGACCCGGCAGAAGCTCTACGAGGCGGCCGTCACCCTGATCGCCGAACAGGGCTTCTCCGCCACGACGGTGGACGAGATCGCCGAGCGGGCCGGGGTCGCGAAGGGCACGGTCTACTACAACTTCGCGAGCAAGTCGGTCCTCTTCGAAGAGCTGCTGCGCCACGGCGTCGGGCTGCTCACCGCCTCGCTGCGGGAGGCGGCGGAGAAGACCGACCGGGACGGCGGCAGCAAGGTCGACGCGCTGGACGCGATGATCCGGGCCGGGCTCGTCTTCATCAACCGCTATCCGGCGTTCACCCAGCTCTACGTGGCGGAGCTCTGGCGCACCAACCGGGCCTGGCAGTCCACCCTGATGGTCGTGCGGCAGCAGGCGGTGGCGGTCGTCGAGGGCGTTCTGCGCGACGGGGTGGCGGGCGGGGAGCTCAGCGACGAGATCGACATCCCGCTGACGGCGGCGGCGCTCGTCGGGATGGTTCTGGTGGCCGCCCTGGACTGGCAGGCCTTCCAGCCGGAGCGCTCCCTGGACGACGTCCACGCGGCCCTGTCCCGGCTCCTGCAGGGGCGCGTGAGCGGCCACCGCTGAGCCGGAGCCGCGGGACCGCAGCGGAGGCCCGGCCGCTGCCCCGATGCCGAAGGGACGGGCGGCACGCACAACCGGGCACACACAGCGGGGCGGCCCGCACACGAGAGCGCCGGTCCGGTCGGCCGCGTCCCCCGCGGGCCGTCCGTACCGGCGCCTCGTCGTACTCCCCCGTGCCCCCCGTCGGGCCCCCGTTCGGTCGTCCCCCGGGTCCCCCCGTGTCTCACTCCCGCCGAGCAGGTCGGCGGAAGGAGCGGCCAAGGGCGCGAGTTCCGTTCCGCCGCCCCGTGTCGGCGGTACCGGAGCCGCGCCCCTTTCCGTGCCTCCACTCTTCCGTTCGCGCAGGTCGGACCCATCCGTGCGCCTACTCATCTCTCCCCGTAGGTACGGATACTCAGGCGTACGTGCTCAGACCCAGGACGCGCCGCTCTCCCACTGGTTACGATCCCCTCCGTGTCCGTACTCCCCCTGGTCTTCACCAGCGGCTGGGCCAGCGGCATCAACGCGTACGCGGTGGTGCTGCTCCTCGGCATATTCGGCGCCACCGGGCTGAGCGACGAGGTCCCGGAATCCCTGCAACGCCCTGAGATCCTGGTCACAGTCGGTGTCCTGTTCCTCTGCGAGGCGGTCGCCGACAAGATCCCGTACGTGGACTCGGTGTGGGACTCCGTGCACACCGTGATCCGGCCGGCGGCGGGCGCCTGGGTCGGGGCCATGCTCGCCGGGCAGAGCGGCTCGGTCTCGGACCTGACGGCGGCGGTGCTCGGCGGTTCGACCGCGCTGGCGAGCCACGCGGTCAAGGCCGGGACCCGGATGGCGGTCAACACCTCGCCTGAGCCCTTCAGCAACATCGTGATGAGCATCGCCGAGGATCTCGGGGTCGCGGGGATCATCACGCTGGCGATCTTCCATCCCTGGGCGGCGGCGACCGTCGCCGGCGCCCTGCTGTTCACCGGGCTCACGGTGGTCGGCTTCCTCCTCTCGCGCATCAGACGGTTCCTGCGGCGCCGGGCACAGCGCCGGGAGGAGCGGCGGACGACGCCGGTGGTGGGGCGGCCGCCGGACGGCATGCCGTGGGCGGACCGCGACTGACGGGACTGTCGGCGGGGGCGGATAAAGTCGCCGCCATGGGACGGATTGCGGTGATCGGCGCCGGGATGGGCGCCATGGCGGCCGCCGCCCGGCTGGCCGTCGCGGGCCACCGGGTGGTGGTGTACGAGCGGGCGGAGACGTACGGCGGTGCGGTACGCCGCTTCGAGCGGGACGGCTTCGCCTTCGACACGGGCCCGGGGCTGCTCCCGGTGCCGGCCGTCTACCGCGACCTGTTCGTCAAGACCGGGAAGCGGCCCCTGGAGGAGTGCGTCGAGCTGGTGCAGGTCGACCCGTCGGCCGGCCACGTCTTCGCCGACGGCACCCGGGTGACCCTGCCGAACGCCTCACGCGCGGGCGTGCTCGCCGCACTGGACGAGGCGCTGGGCGACGGCGCGGGCGCCCGGTGGGGCGCGTTCCTGGTGCGGGCCCGGGAGGCGTGGGACCGCGCGCGCCGGCCGCTCCTGGAGGAGCCGCTGTGGCCCAACTGGGACGTGCTGGCCGAGCGCGAGCCGTACCCCTCGGTGCCGCACAAGAAGCTGCTGCGCACCCGCAGGGCCGAAACCCTCGCCGAGGTCGCCGCCTGGGAGCTGCGCGACCCACGCCTGACGGCCCTCCTGGAGAGCCACGCCCTGGCGTACGGGCTCGACCCGCGCGCGACCCCGGCGAGCGCCGCCGTGCTGCCGTACATCGACCACGCCTTCGGCACCTGGTACGTACGCGGCGGCATCCGGGAACTGGCGCGCGCGGTGTACGAGCGGTGTCTGGAGCGCAGGGTCGAGTTCCGCTTCGGCACCCCCGTCGAACGGATCGTCGAGAAGGACGGACAGGTCGTCGGCGTGGAACTGGCCCGGGACGGCTCGGCGGCTTCCGGCGCCGAGGGCGGCCCGGAGCCCGGCGGACCGGGGGGCCTCTTCGAGCAGGCGGACTTCGTGGTCGCGGGCGTGGCGCCGGACGTACTGGACGGCCTCGTGGCCGGGGCGGCGCTCCGGGGCGCTGCCGAAGTACCGCCGCGGCCGGGCACGGCCAGCAGGCTGACGCTGCTGCTCGCGCTGCGCGGCGGACGGCCCGCCGGGACGGCGCACCGGACGGTGGTCCACTCGGCCGACCGGGAGGGCGAGCTGGAACGGCTCTTCGGGGAGCGCCCCGGAGTGCCCGCGGCGCCGACCGTCGTGGTGGCGCGGCCCGACGACCCCGCGCTCGTCCCGGACGCGGAGCACGAGGCGGTCGCGCTGACCGTCACGGTCCCGCCCGGCGCCCGGGTCTCGGAGGAGGACGTGGAGCGGGTTCTGGACGCCGCCGGGCGGGCCCTGCCGGGTCTGCGCGACCGGCTCCTGTGGCACGAGGTCCGTACCCCGGCCGACATCGCGGAGGCGACCGGTGCGGAGGGCGGCGCGGTGCCCGCCCCGGCGCTCGCCGCGGCGGGAGGGCGGCTGCTGCACCCGTCGAACACGACGCGGATCCGGGGCCTCTTCGCGGCCGGGGGCTGGGCGCACCCCGGCGGCGGTCTGCCGCACGCCGGCATGTCGGGGGCCCTGGTGGCCGGACTGATCGTGGAAGGGCCGGAGTTCCAGGGCTCGCAGTGAACGGCCCGGCGGGCAGCGGCGCGGACAGGCCCCTCAGCCGCTGTCCCGCGGGTCAGTAGCGGTACTGCTCGTCGTACCCGGTGTTGCCGTTGCCGTTGCCGTTGCCCTGGTAGGGGTACTGCTGCTGCTCGGGCGGGAGTTCGCCGCCGTACTCGTCGGTGCGCTGCTGCGGGACCCAGACGCCGCCGGCCGGGGTCTCGCCGCCGTACGTGCCGGTGGCGTACTGGTCCTGGCCGTAGTTCTGCTGCTGCGCGTACCCCTGGTCGCCGCCGTTGTTGTAGGCGCTCTGGTCGTACGTGCCGTTCGGGTAGGCCTGCTGGCCGGTGTACGGGTCCGTGTAGCCGGCGTACTGCTGCTGGCCGTAGCCGTACTGCTGCTGGTCGTAGCCCGTGTAGCCGTCGTACGCGTAGGCCTGCTGGTTCTGGCCCGTCGCGTAGGCCTGCTGGTCCTGACCGGTCGCGTAGGCCTGCTGGTCCTGGGACGGGGACGCGCCGGCGTAGGACTGGTCCGTGGCGGCGGCGTACGCGCCCGAGTCGTAAACCCCGTAGGAGCCGGTGTCCTCGGGCAGCGGCTGCGGCTCGTACACCGAGGTCGTCTCTGCGGCCGTGGGCTCGGCCTGCTCCGGGGGCGCGAACCGGTCGGACGGGGCGGGCGTGAAGACGTCGTCCTCGTCGGCGTACTGGTCCTCGCGCCGGTAGGCGGCCACCTCGACCTCGTCGAGCTCGGGGTCCTCCTCCACCTCGTCCGCGTCCTCAGGCTCGCCGCGGCGGCGCTTGCTGAGCTTGCCGGCCTTGCCCTCCACACCGGGGCCGTTGATGGCCCAGCCCTGCGCGAAGCCCTGGCGGAACGACAGCGTCACGTAGGTCTGGCCGACGGTGAAGGCGGCCGCGCCCAGGCCGATGACGACGACCGAGTGCATCAGGACGCCGAGGACCACACCGAGGAAGCCGACGAAGGCGAGCAGCCGGAAGCGCAGCCGCGCCTTGTACTGCAACAGCACCTCGCCGAGCAGCCACAGCGCGACGATGCCGAATGCCAGATAGAGGACCGTCAAGCCCATGTACGCCCCTCTCCCAGTGGCCGCTACGCAGTGTGTCGTACGCGGGTGCGACCGGTCTAGGCCTGCTGCGGGTGATGCAGGCCCAGATTCTCGTAGATTTCCAGCGTCGCGGTGGAGTTGTTGAGCGTGATGAAGTGCAGCCCGGGGACACCCTCGGTCAGCAGCCTCGCACAGAACTCCGTCGCGAACTCGATCCCAATGGAGCGTACAGCCGCCGGATCGTCTTTGACTGTGAGGATCCGCTCTTTCAGGACGTCCGGGAACGAAGCATTGGAGAGTTTGGGCAGCCGTTCCAACATCTTCACACTTGTCACGGGCATGACTTCCGGGATGACCGGCGTCGCGCAGCCCGCCGCGTCGACGCGGTCACGCAGGCGGAGGTAGGACTCCGGCTGGAAGAACATCTGCGTGATCGCGTAGTCGGCGCCCGCGCGGCACTTGTCGACGAAGTGGGAGACGTCCAGGTCCCACTCCGTGGACCGGGGGTGCATCTCCGGGAAGGCCGCGACCCCGACGCAGAAGTCCCCGGACTCCTTGATGAGGCGCACCAGTTCGGCCGCGTAGGTCAGACCCTGGGGGTGCGGGACCCACTCGCCCATGGGGTCGCCGGGCGGGTCGCCGCGCACCGCGAGCATGTTGCGGATGCCCGCGTCCGCGTACTGCCCGATGATGTTGCGCAGCTCCGCGATCGAGTGATTGACCGCGGTGAGGTGCGCGACCGGGGTGAGCGTCGTGTCGAGGACGATCTGCTCGGTCTCCTTGACCGTGCCGGCCCGCGTGGAGCCGCCGGCTCCGTAGGTCACGGAGACGAAGTCGGGGGCCACGGCCTCGACGCGCCGCAGGGCGTTCCACAGGTTCCGCTCGCCCTTGGGCGTCTTCGGCGCCGAGAACTCGAAGGAAAAGGTCTGTTTGCCGGTCGCGAGCATGTCGCGCACCGTGCGTGCGCGATCAGTCCTGGTGGAAGCAGATCCGAGGGCCATACCCGCAGGTTAGCCAGAGGGCGTCGGTCGCCCAACCGAACCGCTGACTTTTGTCCGATCTGTCGATTTCTTGTCCACCCCTCGGACAGCGTCCCCGCCGGACTCTCGGACAGGAGCCTCACCCGATCGCCGGACAGCGGCCTCGCCCGATCGTCGGACGGCACCCCCGCCCGTTCGCCGGACGGCGCCTTCGCCCGATCGTCGGACGACGGCCCCGCCCGATCGTCGGACAGTGACCCCGCCGAAAAGGCCTCCGCGCGCGGCGGCAGGCCCTCAGATCTCCCGGAGCCGCTTCGCGAACTCGGCCGCCGCGGCGCCCGGGTCGTCCGCCTCGGTGATCGCCCGTACGACGACGACACGGCGGGCGCCCGCTTCGAGCACCTCGTCCAGCCGGCCGAGGTCGATGCCGCCGATCGCGAACCAGGGACGGTCGGTGCCGAGGGCCGCCGTGGCGCGGACCAGGCCGAGTCCGGGCGCGTGGCGGCCGGGCTTGGTGGGGGTGGGCCAGCAGGGGCCGGTGCAGAAGTAGTCCACGCCGTCCTGGACGGCGGCGGCCCGGGCCTCGGCCTCGGAGTGCGTGGAACGGCCGACGATCACGTCGTCGCCGAGGATCGCGCGGGCCGCGGGAACCGGCAGGTCCCCCTGGCCCAGATGCAGGACGCCGGCGCGGGCGGCGTGGGCCACGTCCGCCCGGTCGTTGACCGCGAGGAGCTTGCCGTGCCGGGCGCAGGCGTCCGCGAACACCTCCAGGTGCTCCAGCTCCTCCGCCGCCTCCATGCCCTTGTCGCGGAGCTGCACGATGTCGACACCGCCCGCCAGGACCGCGTCGAGGAACCCGGCGAGGTCGCCCTGGCGCCTGCGGGCGTCGGTGCACAGGTAGACGCGGGCGTCGGCGAGGCGGCCCCGGGCGGTCGTGGCGGCGTTCTCGGGCATGCGTGGTCCCCCGTTGTCGGTGCGCGGGGAGCGCGGCGGCCGGGAGGGTCCCGCCGCCGTGCTCCCCGTGCCGGACGGTCTCGTTCAGGTCAGACGGCGAGCGCCTGGGCGCGGCGCTTCACCTCCGTGCCGCGATTCTCGCTCAGGGCCTGCGCGGGGGTGCCGGGCAGGGTCGGGTCGGGGGTGAAGAGCCATTCAAGGGCCTCTTCGTCGGAGAAACCGTCGTCCCTCAGGAGCGTCAGGGTGCCGACCAGGCCCTTGACGACCTTCTGTTCGTCCACGTCGATGAAGTCGGCGGGGACGTGCAGCGCGCGGTTCTCACCACGGCGTACGGCGATGAGCTGGCCCTCCTTGACCAGCTGCCGGACGCGCGTCACCTCGACGCCGAGCTGCTCGGCGATGTCGGGGAGGGTGAGCCAGGCGGGGACGAGAGCATCGGTCTTTGCGTCAATCTCGGTCACGGGACAAGCCTGCCATCCCGGACCGACAGCCGGAAGCCGAGGGCGTCCGACCCGGGGTGACGGAATCAGGCCGTGGCGCCCTTCAGGGGCCTCGACGGGTCCGCGAGCAGCACCGGATCCATCGTGGCGCCCGCCTCGATCAGCCGGCGGCCCTGGGCGAGATCCCTCGGGCGGCCCACCGCCAGGAGGGCGACGAGCCGCGTCTCGCGGAGCCAGCACACCGACCAGGAGGCGCCCGAGGGGTCGCCGCGCCACACCAGGGTGTCGACGGGCGTGTGGTGGCCGACGTACTGCACGAAACGGCCGAACTGCTCGGACCAGAAGTACGGCACGGGGTCGTAGGCGGCGGGCGTCTGGCCGACGATGTTCAGGGCGACCGTGCGCGGGCCCTGGAGGGCGTTGTCCCAGTGGTGGACGAGGAGGCGTTCCTCGTAGCGGCCGGAGGGGAAGGAGGCGCAGTCGCCGACCGCGTACACGTCCGGCAGGGAGGTGCGCAGATGGTCGTCGGCGACGATCTCACGGTGGGCGCCGAGTGCGATGCCGGAGTCGGCGATCCAGGCGGTGGCCGGCCGCGCGCCGACCCCGACCACGACGGCGCCGGCCGGGACCCGGGAGCCGTCGTCCAGGACCACCGCGCCGGGCTCGACACGCTCCACGCGCGCGCCGGTGCGCAGCGTGGCCCCGCTGTCCGCGTACCAGGCGGCCATCGGGGCGGCCACCTCGGGCGGCAGCGCCCCGGCGAGCGGCCGGTCGGCGGCTTCGACGACGGTGACCGCGCAGCCCGCCTCGCGCGCGGCCGTCGCGAACTCCGCTCCGATCCAGCCCGCTCCGACCACCACGATGTCGTGCTGGCGGGCGAGGACGGGCCGCAGCCGGTCGGCGTCGTCCAGGGTGCGCAGCAGATGCACGCCGGGCACGCCTTCGGCGCCGGGGAGCCGGATCGGTTCGGCGCCGGTGGCGACGACCAGGACGTCGTACGGGACGGGTCCCGCGTCCGTGTCCAGCTCGTGGTCGCCGGCGCGCACGCCGAGCGCCTCGCTGCCGAGCCGGAGATCGATGTCCAGGGCCTCGAAGTCGATGTCGAACGCGGAGCCCTCGGCCTTGCCGAGCAGGACGGCCTTGGACAGCGGCGGCCGGTCGTAGGGCTGATGCGGCTCCGCGCCGATCAGCGTGACGGTGCCCGTGAAGCCCTGTTCGCGCAGGGCGACCGCGGTCTGCACCCCGGCCATGCCCGCGCCCACCACGACGACCCGCCGTGCCGCGGGCCTCTGCGGCTGGGACTGTGCCTGCGTCTGATCGCTCACCTGATCACCATAGACACCTGACAATCCGTCAGTCAGCGGACGTGCTCGGTGACCTGTTGCACACAGCCGGTGTCGGCCGGTTCCTCCACGACGCTCGTCCCGGTGCCCGGCTGCGACTCCCACGTCCAGGTCTCCTCCAGCCGCACCCGGCCGTCGGGCAGGTCCACGACGAGGGACACGCAGTGCCCCGACGCGGTGGTCCCGTCCCGCTTGAGCTGCACGTACCGGAAGTCGAGGCGGTCGCCCTCGCGGGTTCCCACGAGGTGTCCGCGGACGACGTCGCCGCCCGCGTAGTCGGCCCAGACCACGCCGTCCTCCTCGTGATAGGTGAACCGGGTGCGGGTGCCGACCTGGCCCGGGGCCTGGTCGGCGACGGGGGCGAGCACGAGGCCGTCGAGCGGTCGCGCCATGGGCGGAGGCTCCCTTACTGAGACGGACGGGGGCGGGCTAGGGTGGCCAACGTAAAGCACTCGCGGGAGCCCGGACGCACCGGGCTGAGAGGGAGGCTGGGCGGCCTCCGACCGTACGAACCTGATCCGGGTCATGCCGGCGAAGGGAGGGGCTGGACGCCCATGCCGTCTGCACGTTCGTCGGACGTCCTCGTCGTCGGGGGCGGAATCATCGGTCTGGTGACGGCCTGGCGGGCCGCGCAGCGCGGGCTCGCGACCGCGCTCGTGGACCCCGGGCCCGGCGGCGGGGCCGCGCAGGTCGCGGCCGGGATGCTGGCCGCCGTCACCGAGCTGCACTTCGGCGAGGAGACCCTGCTGGGCCTCAACCTCGCCTCCGCCCGCCGTTATCCGGACTTCGCCGCCGAACTCTCCGAGGCGAGCGGCCAGGACCTCGGCTACCGCAGGAGCGGCACGCTGGCCGTCGCGCTGGACGCCGACGACCGCGCCCATCTGCGCGAACTGCACGCGCTCCAGGTCCGCTCGGGGCTGGAGTCGGAGTGGCTGAGCGGCCGTGAGTGCCGCCGCCTCGAGCCGATGCTCGCGCCCGGCGTGCGCGGCGGACTGCGGGTGGACGGCGACCACCAGATCGACCCGCGGCGCCTGGCCGCCGCCCTGGTCACCGCGTGCGAGCGGGCCGGGGTGACCGTGCACCGTACCTGGGCGGAGCGTCTGAGCGTCGTACGGGAGCGGGCCGCCGGGGTCGTCACCGCGGACGGCACCGCCCTCGCCGCGGACCGGGTGGTGCTGGCGGGGGGCAGCTTCAGCGGGCGTCTCGCGGGCGTCCCCGAGGACGCCGTGCCGCCGGTGCGCCCGGTCAAGGGACAGGTGCTGCGGCTGACCGTGCCGCGGCACTTCGCGCCCTTCCTGAACCGCACCGTGCGGGCCGTGGTGCGCGGCAGCCACGTCTACCTGGTGCCGCGCGAGAACGGCGAGCTGGTGGTGGGCGCGACCAGCGAGGAGCTGGGCTGGGACACCACCGTGACGGCGGGCGGCGTGTACGAGCTGCTGCGCGACGCCCACGAGCTGGTCCCCGGGATCACCGAGCTGCCGCTCACCGAGACCCGCGCGGGGCTGCGCCCCGGCTCGCCCGACAACGCGCCGCTGCTCGGCCCGAGCGCGCTGGACGGGCTGCTGCTGGCCACCGGGCACCACCGCAACGGTGTGCTCCTGACGCCGGTGACCGGCGACGTGATGGCCCACGTCCTGACCACGGGCGAACTCCCCGCCGAAGCCCGCCCCTTCACTCCCCTGCGCTTCGGCGCCACGGCCCGCACGGAGCTGCCGGTATGAACATCGTCGTCAACGGGGAGCGGCGCCGGATCGCCGCCGGAACCGCTCTCGACGCGCTCGTCGCGACCCTCACCCCCTCGTCGTCCGGGGTGGCCGCCGCCCTGAACGAGACCGTCGTCCCGCGAGCGCAGTGGCCGTCCACCTCGCTCGCCGAGGGCGACCGCGTCGAGGTCCTCACCGCCGTCCAAGGAGGCTGAACCCATGGCAGACGACCCCTTCGTCCTCGGCGGTACGGCCTACGCGTCCCGGCTCATCATGGGCACGGGCGGCGCGCCCAGCCTCGACGTGCTGGAGCGCTCCCTGGTGGCGTCCGGCACGCAACTGACGACGGTCGCGATGCGGCGCGTGGACGCGTCCGTGCACGGCTCGGTCCTGTCGGTGCTGGCCCGGCTGGACATCCGTGTCCTGCCGAACACGGCCGGCTGCTACACCGCGGGCGAGGCGGTGCTGACGGCCCGTCTGGCGCGCGAGGCGCTGGGCACCGATCTGGTGAAGCTGGAGGTCATCGCCGACGAGCGCACCCTGCTGCCCGATCCGATCGAGCTGCTCGACGCGGCGGAGACGCTGGTCGACGACGGCTTCACCGTGCTGCCGTACACGAACGACGACCCGGTGCTGGCGCGGAAGCTGGAGGACGTCGGCTGCGCGGCGATCATGCCGCTCGGCTCGCCCATCGGGTCCGGGCTCGGGATCCGCAACCCGCACAACTTCGAGCTGATCGTCGAGCACGCGCGCGTGCCGGTGATCCTGGACGCGGGAGCGGGCACGGCGTCGGACGCCGCGCTCGCGATGGAGCTGGGGTGCGCGGGGGTGATGCTGGCCTCGGCGGTGACACGGGCGCAGGAGCCGGTGCTGATGGCGGAGGCCATGCGGCACGCCGTGGAGGCGGGGCGCCTGGCGCGGCGGGCGGGACGCATCCCGCGGCGCCACTTCGCGACGGCGTCCTCGCCGGTGGAGGGCATGGCGGCGCTGGACCCCGAGCGCCCCGCGTTCTGAGCACCGGCCGGCGCGCCGCCGGTCCGCCGGGTCCGCCCGCCGCCGGTTTCCGGCCGGGCGGACGGTGCACGTTGTCGCGCCGGGTGCTTGCGGTCACGGACGGGACATGATCGGACATCCGTACGTCGAACAGGTCTTCGTACGGACGGTGTGCGTCACAGCTCGGCTGCAGTCGGGGCCCCGTATCGGCCGAACGGGGGCCCGTGACAGTGGCGGCTCGTAGACTCACCTGCGTGGATACGACCCTTCAGGACCCGCTTGTCGGACACGTGCTCGACGGCCGCTATCGCGTCGAGGCACGAATCGCGGTCGGCGGGATGGCCACGGTCTACAGGGCCCTGGACACCCGCCTCGACCGCGTGCTCGCGCTCAAGGTGATGCACCCGACGCTGGCCGCCGACGCCTCGTTCGTCGAACGGTTCATCCGCGAGGCCAAGTCGGTGGCCCGGCTGGCGCACCCGAACGTGGTGCAGGTCTTCGACCAGGGGGCGGACGGGTCGTACGTCTACCTGGCCATGGAGTACATCGCCGGGTGCACCCTGCGCGACGTGCTGCGCGAGCGCGGCGCCCTGCAGCCGCGGGCCGCGCTCGACATCCTGGAGCCGGTCCTCGCCGCTCTCGGCGCCGCCCACCGCGCGGGGTTCGTGCACCGGGACATGAAGCCGGAGAACGTCCTGATAGGGGACGACGGCCGGGTCAAGGTGGCGGACTTCGGGCTCGTCCGCGCCGTGGACACGGTGACCAGCACGACGGGCGCCGTCCTCGGCACCGTGTCGTACCTCGCCCCCGAGCAGATCGAGCACGGCACCTCCGACACCCGGGTCGACGTCTACGCCTGCGGTGTCGTCCTCTACGAAATGCTCACCGGCGCCAAGCCGCACACCGCGGACTCCCCCGCCCAGGTGCTCTACCAGCACCTGCACGAGGACGTGCCGCCTCCGTCGGCCGTCGTGCCGGGCCTCGCGTACCCGCTGGACGAGCTGGTGACCGCTGCCACGGCCCGCAACCCCGAGGTCCGCCCGGCCGACGCGGTGTCCCTGCTCGGCCAGGTCCTCGAGGCGCGGGCCGGCCTCACCGCCGACCAGCTGGACGCGATCCCGCCGGGCGCCCTGTCCGTGGGCCACGACAACGCCGACGACCGTACGAGCGTGATCCCGCGCTCGCTGTCCGTCCCCCGTCTGCTGCCCGTGAACGAGGACGACTCCCTCGACCGGACCAGCCGGTTCGAGCAGAGCAGCCCCTTCACCACCGCGCCGGTCCAGCAGCGGGCGGCGGCCACGCGGCCGCCGCGGCGCGGGATGCTGCTGGTCGTCGCCGCGATCGTGGCCGTGCTCGGCCTCGGCGCCGGTGTCTGGTACATCAACTCGGGTCAGTTCACCAAGGTCCCGCCGGTCCTGGCGAAGACGGAGGCGCAGGCCAGAACCCAGCTGCGGGGCGCCGGACTCGACGTCAAGCAGGTCAAGCACGCCTACAGCGACACCGTGAAGCGGGGCACGGTCATCAGCACCGACCCGAACGTCGGCGAGCGCATCCGCGACAACGACTCCGTGACGCTGACCGTCTCCGACGGCCCCAAGACGGTGAAGGTGCCCGACCTCAAGGGCCTCGCCCTGTTCAAGGCCAGGGAGGTCCTCAAGGGCGACGGGCTCGTCGCGGGCATGGTCACGCGCGCGTTCAGCCAGGACGTGACCAAGGGCTTCGTGATCGGTACGGACCCGGCGGCGGGCACCACCCGGCACTCGGGTTCGGCGATCGCGATCGTGGTGAGCAAGGGCAGCCCGGTGGAGCTGCCCGACGTGACCGGCTCCTCGGTCGAGGACGCGACCGCGGAGCTGGAGGGCGCGGGCCTGAAGGTGAGGATCGCCCCGGAGCGGGTCAACTCGGAGTTCGACAAGGGCCAGGTCGCCCAGCAGTCGCCGCGCGCCGGCCGTGAGGCCGCCACGGGCGACACGGTGACCCTGACCCTCTCCAAGGGCCCCGAGATGATCGAGGTCCCGGACGTCGTGGGCGACAGCGTGGACGACGCCACGAAGGCGCTCAAGGACGCCGGGTTCGAGGTCGACGAGGACCGCGGGCTCCTCGGGCTCTTCGGCGACACGGTCAAGAAGCAGTCGGTGGACGGCGGCGACACGGCACCCAAGGGCTCGACGATCACGATCCAGATCCGCTGAGCGGATCCGCCGCGGGGCACCTCACGACGTGTCCGCGGGAGGCTCCACGGACGCGTCGCCGAGCGCCCCACGGGTCCGCCCGTGGGGCGCCCGGCGGCGCGTGACACCCTGACGGGTGTGACCAGCAAGCAGCTCCGCAACCCCGTCGGCGGCCACGTCCCCGTGGCCGGCGGCCTCAACTCCGTCGGCCTGGCCTACGCCCGTGACCTCGCGGCCGAGACCGTCCAGGTCTTCGTCGCCAACCCGCGCGGCTGGGCGACGCCCGCCGGGAACCCCCGGCAGGACGAGGACTTCCGCGCCGCGTGCGCCGCCGGATCGATCCCCGCGTACGTCCATGCCCCGTATCTGATCAACTTCGGTTCGCACACCGAGGCGACGGTCGAGAAGTCGGTGGAGTCGCTGCGGCACTCGCTGCGGCGCGGACGGGAGATCGGCGCCCTGGGAGTGGTCGTGCACACCGGGAGCGCCACCGGCGGCCGGGAACGGTCCGTCGCGCTGCGGCAGGTGCGCGACCGGCTGCTGCCGCTGCTGGACGAACTGACCCACGACGACGACCCGTTCCTGCTGCTGGAGTCGACGGCCGGCCAGGGCTCCTCCCTGTGCTCCCGCACCTGGGACTTCGGACCCTACTTCGAGGCGCTGGACGCGCACCCCAAGCTCGGCGTCTGCCTCGACACCTGCCACATCTTCGCCGCGGGCCACGATCTGACCGGCCCGAGCGGCATGCACCAGACCCTCGATCTGCTGGTCGACACCGTCGGCGAGGGACGGCTGAAGCTGATCCACGCCAACGACTCCAAGGATGTGGTCGGCGCGCACAAGGACCGCCACGAGAACATCGGCTCCGGCCACATAGGCGAGGACCCGTTCCGCGCCCTGATGACCCACCCCGCCACGGAGGGCGTACCGCTGATCATCGAGACGCCCGGCGGGAAGGAGGGCCACGCGGCCGACGTGGAGCGGCTGAAGAAGCTCCGCGACGGATAGTCCTCCGATCCTGCGGAATACCCCAGGGGGGTATACGGTTCCTTCCGTACGAAGGAGCCGTACTCGAACCTGGGGGAATGCATGCGACACGAGGCACACGCCCACGCGGACATACACACGCACACGCACGACCAGCACCGGGGGCCGGCCGCGGCCACCTGGTCCATGGCCGCGACGGCCACCCTGCACTGCCTCACCGGCTGCGCCATCGGCGAGGTGCTCGGCATGGTGGTGGGCACGGCGCTCGGGTGGGGAAACCTGCCGACGACGGTCCTGGCGGTCGCGCTGGCCTTCTTCTTCGGTTACGCCCTCACCCTGCGCGGGGTGCTGCGGGCGGGCGTCGGATTCCGCACCGCCTTCCGCGTCGCACTGGCCGCGGACACCCTGTCCATCGCGGTGATGGAGCTGATCGACAACGGGGTCATCACCCTCTGGCCGGACGCGATGGACGCGCAGCTCGACGACCTGCTGTTCTGGGGGTCGCTGCTGATCTCGCTCGCCGTGGCCTTCGTGGTCACGGCGCCGGTCAACAAGTGGACGATCGGCCGGGGCAAGGGGCACGCGGTGGTGCACCGGTACCACCACTGACCCACCGGGACACCGGCCGGGGAACCGGCACCGGGGACGCGCACCGGCACTCGGGCCGCGGGCTCAGAGCTCGGGGCCGTCCCCGGGTTCCTCCTGGTAGGAGTAGCGCTGCTCGCGCCAGGGGTCACCCACGTTGTGGTAGCCGCGCTCCTCCCAGAAGCCCCGGCGGTCGGCGGTCATGTACTCGACGCCGCGCACCCACTTGGGCCCCTTCCACGCGTACAGATGCGGGACGACCAGGCGCAGCGGGAAGCCGTGCTCCGCCGTCAGCAGCTCGCCGTCCTTGTGGGTGGCGAAGATGGTGCGTTCGGAGGCGAAGTCCGCGAGCCGCAGGTTCGAGCTGAACCCGTACTCGGCCCAGACCATCACATGGGTGACGGCGGGCGCCGGCGGGGCTATCTCCAGGATCGTGGAAGCGCGGACGCCACCCCATTCGGCCCCGAGCATGCTGAACTTCGTGACGCAGTGCAGATCGGCGACGACGGAGGTGTACGGGAGTGCGGTGAACTCGTCGTGGGTCCAGCACTGCTTCCCGCCGTCGGCGGTGGCGCCGAAGACCCGGAACTCCCAGCGCTCGGGGCGGAACTTGGGGACGGGGCCGTAGTGCGTGACCGGCCAGCCGCGCTGGAGTCGCTGTCCCGGCGGGAGCTCCGACGGTGCTGTTTCTCCAGATTCGCGCTCCACCGGCTGACCCATGACTCCATCCTGACAGACGGGGAACAGTGCCCATGACCAGCGCGAGCCGGATCGGGGCAACTCGGAGTAAGCATGCACTTACTGGACGCTCCGGGACACCGGTGCGAAGATGCGGCGCAATCGGCCCAGTACCCCGCTTGGAAGGAGCCTCTGCGATGCAGGGCGACCCCGAAGTCATCGAATTCCTCAATGAACAGCTGACCGGTGAGCTGACCGCGATCAACCAGTACTTCCTGCACGCGAAGATGCAGGAGAACTTCGGCTGGACGAAGCTCGCGAAGTACACCCGGCACGAGTCGTTCGACGAGATGAAGCACGCGGAGGTGCTCACCGACCGGATTCTCTTCCTGGACGGTCTGCCGAACTACCAGCGGCTCTTCCACGTCCGGGTGGGGCAGACCGTCACCGAGATGTTCCAGGCCGACCGGCAGGTGGAGGTCGAGGCGATCGACCGCCTCAAGCGCGGGATCGAGGTGATGCGCGCGAAGGGCGACATCACGTCCGCGAACATCTTCGAGTCGATCCTCGAGGACGAGGAACACCACATCGACTACCTGGACACCCAGCTCGAACTGGTCGAGAAGCTCGGCGAGGCGCTCTACATCGCGCAGCTCATCGAGCAGCCGGAGAGCTAGGAGCGGGACGGCCGGCGAGTCAGCCGGACGGCCGAGGGGTCGAGCGGCCGGAGCCGGTCAGGCGGCCTCGCGGCCCGCGGCCTCGTATTCGGGGGCCTCGCGTCGATCGGCCTCGGCCTCCGCGAGCACCTCGGAGAGCACCGGCATGCCCCGGTCGGCCAGCTCGCGGCGCGGACACGAGCCCCTGCCCAGCAGCGCCTGGATCCGGCGCACGCACGAACCGCAGTCCGTGCCCGCCTTGGAGGCCGACGCTATCTGCCGAGGAGTACAGGCGCCGTCCTCCGCGTGCTTCTTCACCTGCTGTTCGGTGATCCCGAAGCAACTGCAGACGTACACCCGGTTCACCTCCCGCCGGAATCGTGGGGTCGCGCCATCCCGATGATCGGTGAGGCTAACCTAACCTTACCCGTCACATAGGAACCACAAAAGTGGGGTGGGGCGCGGATCGTATGTGATCCGCGCCCCACTTCACGCACCCGTAACAGGCGTCACGCCTGTTGATCTCCTACTGGTCGCGGTACATCTCCGCGACGAGGAAGGCCAGGTCAAGGGACTGGCTGCGGTTCAGACGGGGGTCGCAGGCCGTCTCGTAGCGCTGGTGCAGGTCGTCGACGAAGATCTCGTCGCCGCCGCCCACGCACTCGGTGACGTCGTCACCGGTGAGCTCGACGTGGATGCCGCCGGGGTGGGTGCCGAGACCCTTGTGGACCTCGAAGAAGCCCTTCACCTCGTCGAGCACGTCGTCGAAGCGGCGGGTCTTGTGGCCCGAGGCCGCCTCGAAGGTGTTGCCGTGCATCGGGTCGGTCACCCAGGCCACGGTCGCGCCCGAGGCGGTGACCTTCTCGACCAGCTCGGGCAGCTTGTCGCGGACCTTGTCCGCGCCCATGCGCACGATGAAGGTGAGCCGGCCCGGCTCGCGGTCCGGGTCCAGGCGCTCGATGTACTGCAGCGCCTCCTCGGCCGTCGTCGTCGGGCCCAGCTTGATCCCGACAGGGTTGCGGATCTTCGAGGCGAACTCGATGTGCGCCCCGTCGAGCTGACGGGTGCGCTCGCCGATCCACACCATGTGGCCCGAGACGTCGTACAGATCGCCCGTGCGCGAGTCGACGCGGGTCAGCGCCGACTCGTAGTCGAGGAGCAGCGCCTCGTGGGAGGCGAAGAACTCGACGGTCTTGAACTCCTCCGGGTCCGTGCCGCAGGCCCGCATGAAGTTCATCGCGTTGTCGATCTCACGCGCGAGCTGCTCGTAGCGCTGGCCGGACGGGGACGACTTCACGAAGTCCTGGTTCCAGGCGTGCACCTGGCGCAGGTCGGCGTAGCCGCCGGTGGTGAAGGCGCGGACCAGGTTGAGCGTGGAGGCGGACGCGTTGTACATCCGCTTCAGGCGCTCGGGGTCCGGAATCCGGGCCTTCTCGTTGAAGTCGAAGCCGTTGACCGAGTCGCCCCGGTAGGTCGGCAGGGTCACGCCGTCGCGGGTCTCGGTGCCCTTGGAGCGGGGCTTGGAGTACTGGCCGGCGATCCGGCCGACCTTCACCACCGGTACCGAGGCGGCGTACGTGAGGACGGCGCCCATCTGGAGCAGCGTCTTGAGCTTGTTGCGGATGTGGTCGGCCGACACGGCGTCGAAGGCCTCGGCGCAGTCGCCGCCCTGGAGAAGGAACGCCTCTCCCTTGGCGACGGACGCCATCCGGGCGCGCAGCTGGTCGCACTCGCCCGCGAAGACGAGCGGCGGATACGACTCGAGGTCCGCGATCACATCGCGCAGAGCCTCGGCATCGGGGTACTCGGGCTGCTGCGCCGCGGGCAGGTTTCGCCAGGTGTTGCCAGCGCTCGCGCTGGACTTAGCGTTCACGGTCACCCGGACAACATTACGGGGTCGTGTCGGGCGTCTTGTCCACATGCTCATCAAGTGAGACGAACCGCGCTCGATCGGTGAGTCCCCCGGGCGGCGCCACGGCCCTTCGCGGCGCCGGCCCGGGGACGGGAACGGCGGGCCCTAGTCCACGTCGAGACGGTCGCGGTCGATGGAGATCCGCACACCGCCGTGCGTCTCGGTCGTGTCGCCCACGTACTGGTGGACGCGCTGGTGCTTGGACCACAGCGTCGAGGGGATCGAGGAGTCGGACGTGCTCGACACCCGGTTCCAGCGGGCGAAGTGGATCACGTCGGGCAGGGTGACCCGGCTCTTGTTGGCGATCAGGTCGGACATCAGGGACGAGGTGTTGCCGTACGCGCCGGAGCGGTAGCCGAGCGCGTGCAGCCGCACCGTGTAGGCCTGCAGGTAGGAGAGCACCGAGTCGGTGACCTTGCCTCCGGGCTCGTAGTGCTCCAGGTCGAGGTAGAGCACCGAGCCCTTGCCGAAGCCCAGCGCGGCCGCCTGCCGGACGGCGTCGTCGGCGCCCGCGGTGCCCTGCGACACCGGGCTGGTGATCGCCGCGCAGCCGCCCCCGCAGCTCCCGCCGTCGGAGGAGGGCTGCCGGCCGACGTACAGCGGGAAGAACCTCCAGCCGCGCGTGTACTGCGTGCGCACCCAGGACGCGGTCAGGTGCTGCTGGGCGCAGGCACGGTTGATGCCGCCGATGTAGACACCGATGGCGCCGTACGGGGAGTCGTCGCGCCAGGCGTCCATGGCCGACTGGCTCGGGGCGGTGCAGGCGTCGAAGCCCTCGCCGCGGAAGGAGGTCGCGTTCTTCGGCAGCGCGGCCACCGCGCGCTGCTGCGCCGGCCCCTCGCGCCGCGCCGCGGCGACGGGCAGTCCGGCGCTGCTGAGGACGTCCTGGATGCGCGCGCGGTCGTATCCGTAGGCCGCGGTGACGGCGATGCGGTCGGCGGTGGCCCGGTAGGTGCGGGCGGTGGGGTTCTCGGTGACGGCCTTGGGGGCCACGGCGGCGGGCTGGACCAGCAGCGCCTCGGTACGGCCGCTGGCCCGGGCCGGGCAGTTCTGGTCGGTGCCCGGGGTGCCCAGGTAGACGGCGTGCCGGTCGAAGCGGACACAGGTGTCGGGATGCCTCTTCAGGTCCACGATCCGCCAGGAGTCGGGGACCGTGAAGACGTAGCCGCGGTAGGAGATGTGGGTCAGGTCCTCGGCGTCGCTCGGGCGCGGGGCGGAACTCGCGGGGACGAGCGGTCCGGCGGCCAGGGCGGCCGCCGCGAGGAGCACGGTCAGGGCGCGGGCTCCGGTCCGGCGGGGCTGGGACGTACGGCGTGCGTGCATGGTTCTCGTTTCTCGGTGCGTTCGGGCTGTCTGGCCATCCATGGCCGGTGACCGGACGGTAGGAACGCCCCGCGGGGCCGTTTCACGCTGTTGCCCGCCCCTCACCGTCGGGTAAGGTGCGGCGCATGTTCGCGCATTCGAACCAGAACTGGTGGTGGACCGCTCATCCGGCGGCCCGCTGACTGCGCGTAGACACGACTTCGCGAAGGCCGCCCGAGGGGCGGCCTTCGGTGTTTGCGGACCCGGGTCGTTCCTCTCCGAGATGCACGATCCGAGAGAAGGACCGCACCCGATGAATCTGCTCGACCTGCTGGACGACCCCCGTCCCTTCGCCCTGCTGCGCCGCCGTACCCCGGGCCGTGACCACGACGTGGTCGAACTGCTGCAAGGGCCGGTGCGCGAGGTGGAGCGCCTCGCCGACATCCCCGACGAGGCTCTCGCGCTGATCCCGTTCCGGCAGATCCGGGAGCGCGGTTTCGACGTACGTGACGACGGCACCCCGCTCTCGGTGCTCGTCCCCGAGGAGCGCCGCGAGATCCCGCTCGAACGGGCGCTGGCCCAGCTCCCGGACCACGACGTACGGGTCGAGGGCGGTGGCTTCGACGTCGGTGACGAGGAGTACTCCGGGATCGTCGAGCGGGTGCTGCGCGAGGAGATCGGGCGCGGGGAGGGTGCCAACTTCGTGATCCGGCGGACGTACGAGGGCCGGATCCCGGGGTTCGGACGGGCCGACGCCCTGGCGCTGTTCCGCCGGCTGCTGACCGGCGAGCGGGGCGCGTACTGGACGTTCGTCGTGCATACCGGGAATGAGCAAGGGCCCGAAGGGCCTTCCTCGGAAGGGCGGGGGCGGGAGACGGGTGGGCGGACGCTGGTCGGGGCGAGCCCTGAGGTGCATGTGCGGATGTCGGCCGGGACGGTCGTGATGAACCCGATCAGCGGGACGTACCGCTACCCGGCCGGGGGCCCGACGCCCGAGGACCTGCTGGCGTTCCTCGCCGACGGCAAGGAGATCGAGGAGCTGTCGATGGTCGTCGACGAGGAGCTCAAGATGATGTGCACGGTCGGTGACATGGGCGGGGTGGTGATCGGGCCGCGGCTCAAGGAGATGGCCCATCTCGCGCACACCGAGTACGAGTTGCGGGGCCGCTCCTCGCTGGACGTGCGGGAGGTGCTGCGGGAGACCATGTTCGCGGCGACCGTCACCGGCTCGCCCGTGCAGAACGCCTGCCGGGTCATCGAGCGTCACGAGGTGGGCGGGCGCGGCTACTACGCGGGCGCGCTGGCGCTGGTCGGGCGGCAGCGCGAGGACGGTCCGGGTGGCGGGCCCGGGGCACAGACCCTCGACTCCCCGATCCTCATCCGCACCGCCGACATCGACGCGGACGGCCGGCTGCGGGTGCCGGTGGGCGCCACCCTCGTGCGGGGATCGGACCCGGCGGGCGAGGTCGCCGAGACGCACGCGAAGGCGGCGGGTGTGCTGGCGGCGCTGGGGGTGCGGCCCGGCCGGCCGCGCCCGGCCGGCGCCCGGCCCCGGCTCGGCGACGATCCCCGGGTGCGGGCGTCGCTGGACGGACGGCGGGCCTCGCTGGCGCCGTTCTGGCTGCGGATGCAGGAGCGTTCCCGGGAACTGACCGGGCACGCGCTGGTCGTGGACGCCGAGGACACCTTCACCGCGATGCTCGCGCACGTCCTCAGGTCGTCCGGGCTGGAGGTGACGGTACGCCACTACGACGAACCGGGTCTGCGCGAGGCGGTTCGCGCGCACGAGGGTCCCGTCGTCCTCGGCCCCGGGCCCGGCGATCCCTCCGACACCGCGGACCCCAAGATGCGTTTCCTGCGCGGGCTGACCGCCGAGGTGCTGCGTGAGCACCGGCACGGCGTGCTCGGTGTCTGCCTCGGGCACGAGCTGATCGCGGCCGAGCTGGGGCTGGAGATCGTCCGCAAGGACGTGCCGTACCAGGGCGCGCAGACCCGTATCGACCTCTTCGGGCGGCCCGAGACCGTCGGGTTCTACAACAGCTTCGTCGCGACGTGCGACGACGAGGCGCTGGCGGAGCTGTCCGCGCACGGCGTCGAGGTCAGCCGGGCCGCGAACGGCGAGGTGCACGCGCTGCGCGGTCCCGGCTTCGCGGGCGTGCAGTTCCATCCGGAGTCGGTGCTGACGCTCGACGGCGCGGCCGTGGTGCGGGAGCTGACGGGTCAGCTCCGGGGCACGAGCACGTTCTCCGAGCGGCGGCCCTCCAGGTAGTCGAAGACGTTCGCGGCGGTGGCGTCGACGATCTGGCCGACGGCGTCCCGGGTGTAGTACGCCTGGTGCGAGGTGACCAGGACGTTCGGGAAGGTGACCAGGCGGGCCAGGGTGTCGTCCTCGACGGTCTCCAGGGACTTGTCGAGGAAGAACAGTCCGGCCTCCGCCTCGTACACGTCGAGGCCGACGCCCGTGAAGCGACTCTCGCGCAGCTCGGCGACGAGGGCCTTGCTGTCGATCAGGCCGCCGCGGCTGGAGTTCACCAGGATCGCGTCGTCCTTCATCAGGCGCAGGGCCTCGGCGTCGATGAGGTGCTGCGTCTGCGGCATCAGCGGGACGTGCAGGGTGATGAGGTCGGACTCGGCGAGCAGGTGCTCCTTGGAGACGTACCGCATGCCGAGTCCGAGGCACTCCGGGTTCTCCGCGATGTCCCAGCCCAGCAGGTTCATGCCGAAGCCGTGGGCGATCCGGGTGAAGGCCTCGCCGATCTTCCCGGTGCCGAGGACGCCCACGGTGCGGCCGTGCATGTCACGGCCCATCAGTCCTTCGAGGCGGAAGTCGAAGTCACGGGTGCGGTTGGAGGCGCGGACGATACGGCGGTTGACGGCCATGCCGAGGGTCCAGGCGAACTCTGCGACCGAGTAGGGCGAGTAGGACGAGACCCGGGCGACCGTCATGCCGAGGCGCTCGGCGACTTCGAGGTCGATGTTGTTGAACCCGGTGGAGCGCTGGGCGACGAGCTGGGTGCCGCCCGCCGCCAGGGTCTGCAGGACGCGGTGTCCCAGGGCGCAGTTGACGCTGGTGGAGATCGCCTCGTAGCCGGCGGCGATGGGGGCGGTGTCCTCGCTGAGGAAGACGTCGAGGCAGCGGACCTCGTGGCGTGGATCGAAGGACTTCTCGATCAGGGGCTTCTCGTCGGACTGGACGCCGAACGCCAGAATCTCCACCGGTCTCTCCCGTGCTGGGGTACGGGCCGAACATGCCGAATACGGCGAATATACGGCCCGCACCCCCGGTGCCGCTCGGGCACGGCCGGGCGGCGCCGCCGTCAGCCGAAGAACACCCCGGCCTCCGTGTACAGGGCGGGGTCGACCGTCTTCAGCCTGGCGGTGGCCTCCGCGATCGGGACGCGGACGATGTCGGTGCCGCGCAGCGCCACCATCTTGCCGAAGTCGCCGTCGCGGACGGCCTCGATGGCGTGCAGCCCGAAGCGGGTGGCGAGCCAGCGGTCGAAGGCGCTGGGCGTCCCGCCGCGCTGGACGTGCCCGAGAACCGTGGTGCGGGCCTCCTTGCCGGTGCGCCGCTCGATCTCCTTGGCCAGCCACTCGCCGACTCCGGAGAGCCGGACGTGCCCGAAGGAGTCCAGGCTGCCGTCCTTGAGCACCATGTCGCCGTCCTTGGGCATGGCGCCCTCGGCGACGACGACGATCGGCGCGTACGAGGCCTTGAAGCGCGAGGTCACCCAGGCGCAGACCTGGTCCACGTCGAAGCGCTGCTCGGGGATGAGGATGACGTTCGCGCCGCCGGCCAGCCCCGAGTGGAGGGCGATCCAGCCCGCGTGGCGGCCCATCACCTCGCAGACGAGGACGCGCATGTGCGATTCGGCGGTGGTGTGCAGCCGGTCGAGGGCCTCGGTCGCGATGTTGACCGCCGTGTCGAAGCCGAAGGTGTAGTCGGTGGCGGAGAGGTCGTTGTCGATGGTCTTCGGTACGCCGACGACGTTGATGCCGTACTCGTCGCCGAGGCGCGCGGCGACGCCCAGGGTGTCCTCGCCGCCGATCGCGATGAGCGCCTCGACCTCCTGCTTGACGAGGTTCTCCTTGATTCTGCGGATGCCGTTCTCGTGCTTGAGGGGGTTGGTGCGCGAGGAGCCGAGGATGGTGCCGCCCCGCGGGAGGATCCCGCGCACGGCGGGGATGTCGAGCCGTACGGTGTCGCCTTCGAGCGGCCCCCGCCAGCCGTCCCGGTAGCCGACGAAGTCATAGCCGTACTCCTGCACGCCCTTGCGGACAATGCCCCGGATGACGGCGTTGAGCCCGGGGCAGTCGCCGCCTCCGGTCAGTACTCCGACCCGCATGGAAAGTCCCTTCGCCACGTTTGGCTGTCGGACTCACGCTAATAGTGACCCACGTCACTTCGGCATGGTGCGGACGGGCTGTTCCGGTGAATTGTCGGGTGGTTGACCGATAATCACCCGGAAGACGGCACCGCGGGCGGTCAGGCCCCGTCCAGTCCGCGCTCTATGGCGTAGCGGACCAGCTCGACCCGGTTGTGGAGCTGGAGCTTGCCCAGGGTGTTCTGGACGTGGTTCTGGACGGTGCGGTGGGAGATGACCAGGCGCTCGGCGATCTGCTTGTAGCTCAGGCCCTTGGCGACCAGGCGCAGCACCTCGGTCTCCCGGTCGGTGAGCTGCGGGGCCCTCGGTTCGTCGGTGCCCGTGGCCGGGGCGGGTTCCGAGGCCAGCCGGCGGTACTCGCCGAGGACCAGACCCGCGAGGCCCGGGGTGAACACGGGGTCGCCCGCGGCCGTGCGGCGCACCGCGTCGGTCAGCTCCTCCGCGGACGCCGACTTCAGGAGGTAGCCGGTCGCGCCGGACTTCACCGCCTCCAGCACGTCGGCGTGCTCGCCGCTGGCCGACAGGACCAGGACGCGCAGCGACTGGTCGGCGCCGACCAGTTCCTTGCAGACCTGGACACCGGGCTTGGCGGGCAGGTTCAGATCGAGGACGAGGACGTCGGGTGCGGCCGCCAGCGCGCGGCGCACGGCCTGTTCGCCGTCGCCCGCGGTCGCGACCACGTCGAACCCGGCGGCCTCCAGGTCACGGGCCACGGCGTCGCGCCACATGGGGTGGTCGTCCACGACCATGACCTTGATGGGGTTCTCCCCCGTCCGCGGCTGGTCCGCGGTCCCGCCCGTCATCGTCCTACCGTCGCCTTCGTCATCGCGTCTTCGCCTTCCCCCGCGCGTCCTTCGGTACCTTCAGCTCGACCTCGGTGCCCTGTCCGGGTACGGAGATCAGTTCGGCCGTGCCGCCCAGCTCGCGCAGCCTGCCGCGGATCGAGAGCGCCACTCCGAGCCGCCCCTCGTCCTCGGCCTGGGCGAGCCGCCCCTCCGGAATGCCGGGGCCCTCGTCGCGGACCGTCACGATCACGGCGTCCGGCTCGTCCTCGACCAGGATCCAGGCGCGGGCGTCCTCGCCCACGTGCCTGCGGACATTGTCCAGGGCGGCGCCCACCGCCGCCGCCACCTCCCGCGCGGCCGGCGGGGCGAGCGGCACCGGCGCGCCGGGCTCGGAGAGCGTCACGCGCGCGGTGGCGTACGGGGCGAGCAGAACCCGCAGGTCGAGGGGACCTGCGGGTTCCTCGTCGTCGGGTTCGTCGACGGCGAGCACCAGCGCGCCGAGCGCGGCGTCCTGCGACACCCGGGAGACGGGCACGAGCCCGCCCGACACGAGCGTGCGCAGCGCGGCCTCCTGCTCGCCGGCCATCCGGCCGAGCTCCGCGGCCTCGCCGCCGAGCGCGCTGCCGCGCCGCTGCACCATGGCGAGGACCTGGAGCACACCGTCGTGGATGTCCCGGGCGAGCCGTTCCCGCTCGCGGGTGGCCGCCTCGATCTCCAGGGCACGGGCGAGGGTGCGCTCGGAGGCGCGGGCGACCTCGACGACGTAGCCGATGGCGATGGAGGCGACCCAGACGAGGATCACGTTGTGCACGGTGTCCCGGGTCGGGGAGCCGCGCTCGACGATGTTGGCCGCGGCGACGAGCGTGGAGGCGAAGGCCGCCCACCGCCAGCCGCCCTTGATGGCGAAGGCCAGCACGGCGCCGGCCGTCCAGATCGACGGCAGCGTCGGGCCGCCCGCGTCGATGCGCGAGGCGGAGTCCGCGACGCGGGTGAGCAGGATGCCGGTCAGCGCGACGGTGAGGTCGGCGGCGAGGAACCGCTTGGTGCAGTTGGCCGCGCCGGAGACCCTGGGGAGCGTGGCCAGCGTCCAGACGAGCAGGAACGCGAAGAACGCGACGGCCACCCACGGACGGTCGAACTTGTCGTACGCGGTGGCGAAGAGCCCGATCGCGTACAGCACGGTCAGTACCCGGTAGCCGGTCAGGGCACGCCACAGCGGCTGCTCGACCGACATCCTCATGACTCTCTCGCGCTTGGCCATGCCCCCCACCCCACCCTGCCGACGTCCCTACGGACGCTCCTGGGAGCCGGACCGTTGCCTGTCGGCGGCCCCGGTCTCTCCCCCGTCCCCCGAACCGGCCGGCGGACCGGCCTGTTCCGCGCTCGGTGCCGCGGTCTGCGCCTCGGCGGCGTCCTGCCCGTCGGGCACGGCCGGCTCCCCGGAAGCGGCCTGCTCCCCCGGCCGCTCTCCCGCCGGCTCCTGCTCCGCCGACTCCCGCTGGGCCGACTGCTGCTGGGCCGACTGCTGCTCGGCCTGTGCCTCGGCCTGTTCCCTGGCCGCCTGCTTCTCGGCCTGGGCGAGCGCCGCCCTGGCCGCCTTCTCGGCTTCCTTCTCCGCCTTCGCCGCATCCGCGATCTGCCGCTTCGCGGCCGTCGCGTACATGTCGACGTACTCCTGGCCGGACAGCTTCATGATCTCGTACATGACCTCGTCGGTCACCGCGCGGAGCACGAACCGGTCGTGCTCCATGCCGTGGTACCGGCTGAAGTCCAGCGGCTTGCCGATGCGGATGCCCGGACGCATCAGCTTGGGCATCAGCTTGCCCGGCGGCTGGATCTTCTCGGTGTCGATCATCGCCACCGGGATGACGGGCGCGCCGGTGGCGAGGGCCACGCGCGCGAGGCCGCCGGGCTTGCCGCGGTAGAGGCGGCCGTCGGGCGAACGCGTGCCCTCCGGGTAGATGCCGAACAGCTCACCGCGCTCGATCACGTCGATGCCGCTCTTGATGGCCGCCTCGCCCGCGCCGCGCGCGCCGGAACGGTCCACGGGGAGCTGGCCGACGCCCTTGAAGAAGGCGGCCGTCATCCGGCCCTTGATGCCCGGGGTGGTGAAGTACTCGGCCTTCGCGATGAAGGTCACCTTGCGTTCCAGGACCGCCGGCAGGAAGAACGAGTCCGAGAACGAGAGGTGATTGCTCGCCAGGATCGCCGGGCCCTCGGCGGGGATGTTCTCGAGGCCTTCCACCCAGGGCCTGAAGGCGAGCTTCAGCGGCCCTCCGATGGAAAACTTCATTGCGCCGTAGATCACCCGCGTGCCTCCTGTGTCGTAGATCAGACCTTAACCCGGAGCACCGTCGAAGGACCCGACGACCCTGGTCGGTGTCAGTACGGTCGCGTACGGTGAAGCACACCCGGAGTCGTTTTCCGCCCAACTCATGAACAGGAGACCGAGGTGCCGGTCCTTCCTGGAGCCGAGCCGTTCCGCCACGACGGCGGAGAGGTCGGCGTCCTTCTCTGCCACGGTTTCACCGGCTCCCCGCAGTCACTGCGTCCCTGGGCTGAACATCTCGCCGACCGCGGTCTGACCGTCGCGCTGCCGCTGTTGCCCGGGCACGGCACCCGCTGGGAGGACATGCAGCTCACGGGCTGGCAGGACTGGTACGCAGAGGTCGACCGCGAACTGCGCGCGCTGCGCGCGACCTGCTCGCGCGTCTTCGTCTTCGGGCTCTCGATGGGCGGCGCGCTGGCCCTGCGGCTCGCGGCCAAGCACGGCGACGAGATCGACGGCGTCGTGGTCGTCAATCCGCTGAACAAGGTGCACGGCACCGCCGCGCGCCTACTGCCGGTCCTCAGGCACCTGGTTCCGTCGACGAAGGGCATCGCGAGCGACATCGCGAAGGAGGGCTCCGAGGAGATCGGCTACGGCCGGGTGCCGCTGCACGCCGCGCATTCGATGCGCCGGCTGTGCGCGGTCGTGGACGCGGAGCTGCCGCAGGTCACCCAGCCGCTCCTGCTGCTGCACAGCCTCCAGGACCATGTGGTCTCCCCCGCCGACTCGGCGCGCATCCTCGCGCGGGTGTCCTCCACGGACGTGACGGAGATCGTGCTGGAACAGAGTTACCACGTCGCGACGTTGGACCACGACGCGGACCGGATCTTCGAGGAGAGCCACTCCTTCGTCACCCGGATCGCGCCCGGTGCCGGCAAGGAGGCCGACGCCGGTCGGGTGGGATCGCAGGAAGGGACGGCAGCCGGTGACTGAGCACGACGCGGACCGCGGCGACTCCGAGGAGAAGGGCGTGCCCGTGGGCGAGCCGCTCGACGGGGCTCGCGGCGAGGGGCCCGGCGACGCGCTCACCGGGTCGGCGGGGGCCGGGGACCCGCTCGGCGAATCGTCCGGTGACGCCCGCGGGACGTCCGGGGGCGACGAGCAGAGCGTGCCCTTCGACGAGGAGGCCGCCTGGAAGTCGATCGTCGAGGGATACGGCGAGGAGCCGCCGGACCCGCCCGGCTCGCGGCCGTTCCGGTCGATCGAGGACCTGGCGCTCCCCGAGCCCGGGCCGGACACGGACTCCGGGACCGACGGCGGTGCCGGGGACGGCGCCGGCGAGGACGGCGGCACCCCGGCTCCGGAAGCCGGGTCGTCGCCGGAAGCCTCCGGCGACGGGCCCTCCGCCGTGAAGCCGCTCGGCAGTTCCATCTCGTTCGCGCCCGGTGTCGGCGGCCCGCGGGACTACAGCGCGCCCGAGCCGTCCGAGGACGACTTCGACGGGGACGACGAGGGCCACTTCGTGCCGCCCGAGCCGCCTCCGCTGCCGGCCGCGGACACGACCGCCAAGTTCGCCTGGCTCGGCGTGCTCGGCGGCCCCGCCGTGCTGCTGCTGGCCGTCCTGTTCGGCTGGGACATGACCTGGTGGCTCACCACCCTCGGCATCGGCGGTTTCCTCGGCGGCTTCGCCACCCTGGTGACGCGCATGAAGGACGACGACGAGGACCACGAGGACCCGGGGCGCGGCGCGGTGGTCTGACCGCGCCGGGTACGGCGGATGGGTGCGGGCGCGGTGGGTTCCGGCCCTGGCGGCAGCCGGTGTCGCGGCCGCGGTGAAGGATTTCGGTCCGTTTCCTAGAGGGAGGCGGGCACTCTGAGGGCGGCCAGTACGGGCAGGTGGTCCGTGGCCGCCCTCAGGTCCGTTTCGCTCACGCCGGTCAGGCCCAGCGGCACCCCGCAGCCGAGGACCTCGATCCCGGGCGTGGCGAAGACGGCGTCGATACGCCGATGGGGCCCCGCGAACGTCCAGGTGTGCTCCCCACCCCACGGCCGGGTCGCCCAGCCGTCCTGGAGCGCGCCCGCCAGTCGGCGGAACGTCGGCCCTCCCGGGCCCTCGTTGAGATCTCCGCCCGCGACGGCGTGTGGGGTGCCGAGGCCGGCGAGACGGTCGAGGAGCATGCCGCCCTGCTCCTGGCGCTCGTCCTTCTGGAGCGAGAGATGGCAGCTCAGCACGCCGAGCCGGGCGCCCCCGAACCGCACGACCGCCGTGGCGAAGCCCCGGCGGTGCTGCCCGGGGGTGAGCGGGAGCAGGACGTCCTCGGTGCGTTCCACGGTGGCCCGCAGCGTGCACAGCAGCGCGGGCCCGGAGGCGGTGGCGCCTCCCGACAGGATGACGAGATCGGAGGCGGCCGCGAGCCGTGCCAGCTTCTTGCGCCAGCGGAAGAAGCGGGGCGCCTCCTGGACCAGGACGAGGTCCGGTGCGCAGGCGCTGATCACCCGGGCGAGCGCGTCGGTGTCGTCGCGCATCGAGCGGATGTTGTAGCTGAGCACACGGATGACGGCCGAGCCGTCGGCTTCGGTGCGGGACTCGGGCAGCGGACTGGCGGAGGACCTGGTCGGCATGGCGATCAAGATACGCGCCCGAAGCCCCCGGAACGGGCCGAAGCGGCACATGGCTCACCCTCGGTCGGCACCCCGCAGGTGGAACGGCGTTCCGGACGCGCCGGAGAGCCCCTCGATCGGGTGAGATGGAGGCGAGGGTGTGCAGCGGCGGCCCTGGAGGGGGGTGGGGTGCGGCAGACGCCGGGGGTCTGCCGGGGGTCTGCCCGGGGTCTGCCGGGGGAGAGAACACAGCTGCGCCCGCCGACCTGTGCGGGGGCGGCGGGCGCTGGCGTGCGGTACGGGTGGGATCTACATGATCGGGTCGGGCTCCCGGGCCAGGTCCGCCGCTCCGACGAGACCCGCCTTGTTGCCGAGCTGCGCGGCGATCACATCGGCGACCGGACGCCAGTTGCCGCCGACCAGCCAGCGCTTGTACGACTTGCGGATCGGGTCGAGGACCAGCTCGCCCTCGTCCGACAGACCGCCGCCGACGATGAACGCGGACGGGTCGAAGAGCGAGGCCAGGTCGGCCAGACCCGCGCCGGCCCAGCGGGCCAGCTCACGGTAGGAGTCCACCGCGACGGGGTCGCCCTGCCGGGCCGCCATGGAGATGTGCTTGCCCTCGATGCCGTCCGGCGTGCCGTCGCCGAGCCCCAGGAGGACCTCCGCCGCCTCCGGGGTCGCGTTGGCGCGCTGCTTGGCGTACCGGACGAGCGCGCGCCCGGAGGCGTACTGCTCCCAGCAGCCCTGCGAGCCGCAGCCGCACAGCAGGCCGTCCGGCACCATCCGGATGTGACCGAATTCCGCGGCCACACCGAAGTGGCCGCGGCGCAGCTTGTTGCCGATGATGATGCCGCCGCCGAGGCCCGTGCCCAGGGTGATGCAGATGACGTTGCGGTGGCCCTTGCCCGCGCCGAACTTGTACTCGCCCCAGGCGGCCGCGTTCGCGTCGTTCTCCACGACGACCGGAAGGCCCACACGCCGCTCGACCTCGGCCTTGAGCGGTTCGTTGCGCCAGTCGATGTTCGGGGCGAAGTAGACCGTCGAGCGCTGGCGGTTCACATATCCGGCGGCACCGATGCCGACACCGACGATGTCGTGCCCGGCCCGTGCGCCCTCCACGGCCGAGGCGATGGCGTCCACGATGGCCTGCGGCGTGCCCGGGGTCGGCACCTTGTGGGTCGAGAGGATATTGCCTTCCTCGTCGACCACACCGGCCGCGATCTTCGTGCCGCCGATGTCGACGCCGATGGTGAGTCCCATGAATCCCTCAGTTTCGGTCGAGCCCCGCTACGGCCAACCGTACCCGAGGGGCGATTAGTCCAAGTCGATGTGTTCGCCCGGACCGGACTCGTCGTCGCGGGAAGCCGTGTCCCGAGTGGTCCAGCGACGCTCCTGGTTCTCGACGGCCGAGCGGTACGCGGCGAGCAGTTCCGAGCCGGCGGCGGCGAGATGGTCGAAGACCTCGGGGTTGCGCTCCAGCACCGGTTCCACGGCGGCCTTGGCCTGCTGCACGACCTGGCTGACCATCTGCTGGGCGGTGCCGGAGGCGACCGCGCCGAACAGCGGCGACTGGAGTCCGGAGAGCTTGTCGGCGACGGCGTCGACGAGTTTGCGCAGTTCCTCGGCGGCCGAGCCGGGCGGCGGGCCCTGCTGGGCGCGGCGGCGGGCCTTCTCCTCGGCGAGGTCCTCGGCGCAGGCCGTCGCCCAGGCGTCGTCGTCGGTGGCGTGCGCTTCCTCGACGCGTACCTCGTCGACACGCACCTCGTCGCCCGTATCCTCCTGAGCGGCGTCGGACGGTGGGCGCTCTTCGCTCATGGCGGGACTCCTGCCTACGTTTCCTTGCTCTCGACGTTACCCGAACGGGGGTATCCCGTTCACCGTGCCGGTGCCCCGGATCGGGGCTCCCTCACTTCTCGCGCGGCCACAGCCCGGGGTCCGGCGTGAAGCGGACGCGCAGCTCGCCCTCGCGGAGCGCCGCTCCGGCCACCGTGCAGCGGCGGAGCGCGGAGGGGAGCGGGACGATCCTGCGGAACTGGCCGACGGACACGACGAGTTCGTCGCCGCGCCGGATGAGGTCGAGTTCGTCGCGTATCGCGCCGGGCAGCGGAATGTGCCACACGAGCACGCCGTCGTCGGCGAGACGGTCGGTGACGGGCCACTCGACCGGGGTGGGTGCGGTGTTGACGCCGGGGACGGGAAGCGCGGCGAGGTCGTCCGTGCCGCGCGGGTCGTGGCCGCGGTGCGGGACCTCGTGGACCGCGTACGTCTCGCGCCACTCGTCCAGGGCCTTGCGCTGCTGCGCCGCGAGGGCTCCCAGCCAGGCGTCGTTGGTGGCGCCGGGCAGGACCCGGTTGGCGACGAGGGTGTCGACGGGCAGTCCGCGCAGGGCGAGCGCGGTGGCGGCGGTGCGGACGGCGTCCGTGCCGGCGGGTCCGGGTTCGGCGACCAGCCGTACGGTCGTGGCGCGGTCCTCGACCACCGCCTGCACGGCGGCCAGCTCGATGTCCCAGCGCCCCGCGGTCTCGTACAGCCACTCGGCGGGCATCGGAACGCCCGCGAGCCGCCCGAGGACCGGGCGCAGGGCACGGGCCGCCTGGCGCTCCGGCGGGAGCAGACGGCGCAGGTAGCGGCGCAGTTCCTCGGGCAGGGCGAGGAGGGCGAGGGCCTGGGGGGCCGGGGGCAGGTCCACGACGAGCAGGCCGTACGTCTCCGACAGTGCGGCGTCGCGCAGGGCGCGCAGGAGGGCCAGTTCCTCGGCGCCGGGGAGCGGGGTGACCTCCTCGGCGTCCAGGCGGGAGGCGCCGAGGAGGTCGAGGGCCGTGGTCGCGCGGCGCTGGAAGGCGGTGAGGTCGTCGCGGAAGCGGGCGGCGGCGTCGGGGCGCCAGGCGGTGAGGCCGGGGGCGGCTTCCACGGGGTCGGGGCCGGTGGGGACGCCGAGGGCGGCGCCGAGCGTGTCGGTGCGGTCCGCGGTGAGCACCAGGGTGCGGGTGCCCTCGCGGGCGGCCTGCAGCGCGGTGGCCGCGGCGACGGTGGTACGGCCTGTGCCGCCTTGGCCGGTGATCAGGATGGTGCGCATGGGGCTGAACGCTACCGCTGCGCCGACCTCGCCGGTTCCCGGGACCACCGCTCAGGTGGGTGGACGGGCCGAGGCCGCGTCGGCACAGCCGCCCGTCGGCCTCGGGAGGTCGGGCCCCGTCCGGTGACGGGTCGGGGGCGTGCCGGCAGAACCGCCCGCCGGCCTCGGCGGTTCGGGATCGGTCCGGTGGGTGGGTCGGGGCCGCGCCGGTGCATCAGGCCGCCGCTGTCGGGCAGAGAAGTGACCGTTAGTGGCGACGGCCATCGATGTACCGGCACGTCCCCTCACGCCGGATCCCGACTGCGGGTGCGAGATCCATCCGCACAGGCAACGTTCCGGGCGCCCGGATCCCGACTGCGGGTGCGAGATCCGTCCGCACGGGCGACGTTTCGGGCGCGGGGCAACACTCATCCCCCGCCGGCAAAAGTTCCAGCCCTGGCCAGCAAAGGTTCCAGCCCCGACTGGGCAAGTTCCAGCCCCCGCTGGCGAAGGTTCCAGCCCCGGCCGGGAGAATCCAGCCCCTCCGGGGCGGATCCCCACGCGGTCACCCCTTGAGCGCGGGACCAGATTTCAGCCCCTCCGGCGTTTGAGGAGCGGGGTCTGGGGCGGAGCCCCAGGGGTCGCCTCTCGGGTGCCGGGCAACATCCCAGCCCCTCCGGCGTTTGAGGAGCGGGGACCGGGGCGGAGCCCCAGGGTGGGATGGGTAGGGGCGGAGGGGGCGAGGATGGGGGTGCGGGGGCCGCCGGGACCCCGGGCGGGGGGTGGTGCCGGGGACGAGCGGGCCGGGGGTGAGGGTGGGCCCCCCTGGGGGACTAGGCGGTTTCCTCTACGCGCTTCTTGAGGCCGGCCAGGGCCCGGTCGATGATGACCTTCTCGGCCTTGCGCTTGATCATGCCGAGCATGGGGATCTTGACGTCGACGGTCAGCCGGTAGGTGACCTCGGTCGCCCCCTCGCCCGCGGGCTTGAGAAGGTACGAGCCGTCCAGCGACCGGAGCATCTGGGACTTGACCAGGGTCCAGGAGACCTCGTGGTCCCCGGTCCAGGTGTAACCCAGCGTCTGGTCGTCCTTGATGGCCCCGGCGTCCATGACCAGACGGACCTGCTCGGCACGGCCGAGCTCGTCCGACTTGAGAACCTCCGCCTCCTTCACCTCACCCGTCCAGTCCGGGTACCGGGCGAAGTCGGCGATCACCGCCATGACGTCAGCCGGTGCCGCCTCGATCGTGATGCTCGAACTGGTGTGTTCCGCCATCGCGGTGGCTCCTCCAGATGCGGTCCGGTGAGGGAGGGTGGTGCGCACGTGTGTGCAGCGTGAAGGCTACCGCGCACGGCCGCGGGCGCCGTCACCCCACCTGGCCTTCAGCGCCGTCGCGGCGTCACCACTCCAGCACCCAGGGGCGGCCCGACCCCGCGAAGTGCCCCACATTCACGCATTCCGTCGCCCCCACGCGCATCCGCCGGGCGAGCGGCTGGTGGACGTGGCCGAAGAGCGCGTACCGGGGGCGCGTGCGCCGGATCGCGTCCAGGAGAGCGCGCGAGCCGCGCTCGAAACGGCGCGCCACGGTGTCGTAGACGAGCTCCGGCACCTCCGGCGGAATGTGCGTGCACAGCACGTCGACCTCGCCGACGGCCTCGATCTTGGCCGCGTACTCCTCGTCACTGATCTCGTACGGCGTCCGCATCGGTGTCCGCAGTCCCCCGCCGACGAATCCGAACACGCGGCCGCCGATCTCGACCCGCTCGCCGTCGAGGACGGTGACGCCCGGTCCGGCGTACTCCGGCCACAGGGTCGGCATGTCGACATTGCCGTAGGTCGCGTACGTCGGATTCGGGAAGGCGGCGAACATCTCGGCGTACTGCTTGCGCACCGCCTTCTCGATCACCGCGGCCCGGTCGCTGCCGACGCCCGCCCACAGCCGGGCGCCGAACGCGCGCGCCTCCGCGAAGCGGCGGGCGGTGCGCAGCTCGACGATGCGGTCGGCGTTCTCGACACCGAAGAGGTCCGGGAAGATGCCGCGCGCGTGGTCGGCGTAGTCGAGGAAGAGGACCAGGTCACCGAGGCAGATCAGGGCGTCGGCGCCGTCACCGGCCCGGGCCAGGTCGCGGGCGTTGCCGTGCACGTCACTGACCACATGAATACGCGTCCTCGGACGGCCGACGGGTGTGGATGCCATGACGATCAAGCGTAGGCGGGTGTGGCAAACGTGAACAGAGGCGGCCGGACCTGCGATTACTGGCATGCCCGGAAGGGCGTGGACTACTGTGCGCGCAGGAACGCCACCACGTGTGACGCATGGAACATCTCGCCGGGACCCCCTGTCGAAGAGGCCATACCGGCGGGTAACGTCCGGGCAGTCCAGTCGTACTCAGGATTTCAACAAGTGATCTCTTGAGTACTTGCCCGAGCCTTGGACCGCACCGTCGCATCACACAGAGTCGTGGCGTCGGCGCCCTATGAGGAGCAGCAGTCTTGCGCGAGTTCAGCCTTCCGGCTTTGTACGAGGTCCCTGCGGACGGAAATCTCACGGACATCGTCCGCAGAAACGCCGCGCAGCATCCCGACGTAGCCGTGATCGCCCGCAAGGTGGGCGGCACGTGGACGGACGTCAGCGCCACCACCTTCCTCGCCGAGGTGCGCGCCGCCGCCAAGGGCCTGATCGCCTCGGGCGTGCGGCCCGGTGACCGGGTCGGCCTGATGTCCCGTACCCGCTACGAGTGGACGCTGCTCGACTTCGCGATCTGGAGCGCCGGCGCCGTCACCGTGCCGGTGTACGAGACCAGCTCCCCCGAGCAGGTGCAGTGGATCCTCGGCGACTCGGGCGCGCGGGCCTGCATCGTGGAGCTGCCCGCGCACGCGGCCTCCGTGGAGTCGGTGCGCGACGGGCTGCCCGCCCTCGAGCACGTCTGGCAGATAGAGGCCGGCGGTGTCGAGGAGCTGGGGCGCCTGGGCGCGGACGTCAGCGACGCGACCGTCGAGGAGCGCAGCTCGCTCGCCAAGGCGGACGACCCGGCGACCATCGTCTACACCTCCGGGACGACCGGCCGCCCCAAGGGCTGCGTCCTGACCCACCGCGCCTTCTTCGCGGAGTGCGGCAACATCGTGGAACGGCTGCGCCCGCTGTTCCGCACCGGTGAGTGTTCCGTCCTGCTGTTCCTCCCGCTCGCGCACGTCTTCGGGCGGCTCGTGCAGGTCGCGCCGATGATGGCGCCGATCAAGCTGGGCTGTGTCCCGGACATCAAGAACCTCACGGACGAGCTGGCCGCGTTCCGGCCGACGCTGATCCTCGGCGTGCCGCGCGTCTTCGAGAAGGTCTACAACTCGGCGCGCGCCAAGGCCCAGGCGGACGGCAAGGGCAAGATCTTCGACAAGGCCGCGGACACGGCGATCGCGTACAGCCGCGCGCTGGACACCCCCTCGGGTCCGTCGCTCGGTCTGAAGATCAAGTACAAGACGTTCGACAAGCTCGTCTACAGCAAGCTGCGCGCGGTGCTCGGCGGTCGCGGCGAGTACGCGATCTCGGGCGGTGCCCCGCTGGGCGAGCGGCTCGGCCACTTCTTCCGCGGTATCGGTTTCACGGTCCTGGAGGGCTACGGCCTCACGGAGTCCTGCGCGGCCACGGCCTTCAACCCCTGGGACCGTACGAAGATCGGTACGGTCGGCCAGCCTCTGCCCGGCTCGGTCATCCGTATCGCCGACGACGGCGAGGTGCTGCTGCACGGCGAGCACCTGTTCAAGGAGTACTGGAACAACGAGGCCGCGACCGCCGAGGCGCTGGCCGACGGCTGGTTCCACACCGGTGACATCGGCACCCTCGACGAGGACGGTTACCTCCGGATCACCGGCCGCAAGAAGGAGATCATCGTCACCGCGGGCGGCAAGAACGTCGCCCCGGCCGTCATTGAGGACCGCATCCGTGCGCACGCGCTGGTCGCGGAGTGCATGGTGGTCGGCGACGGGCGTCCGTTCGTGGGCGCGCTGGTCACGGTCGACGAGGAGTTCCTGGGCCGCTGGGCCGCGGAGCACGGGAAGCCGGCCGGGTCCACGGCGGCTTCGCTGCGCGAGGACGCCGACCTGATGGCCGCCATCCAGGACGCCATCGACGACGGCAACGCCGCGGTGTCCAAGGCGGAGTCGGTCCGCAAGTTCCGGATCCTGGCGCACCAGTTCACCGAGGAGTCGGGGCACCTGACGCCGTCGCTGAAGCTGAAGCGGAATGTGGTGGCCAAGGATTACGCGAACGAGATCGAGGCCATCTATCGGGGCTGACGCCCGGGCGACCGATTCCCACCCCGGCCCGAGACAACGGCTCAGCCCCCTCCACTTGAGGGGGCCGAGCCGTTTCCGTCCCCGAGGGCGTTGGCCCGGTTCTGCCGGTCGAGGTTCCGGCTCCCGCCGCGGGGGCAGGGCCCACTCCGGGCATCAGGCACGTCGTGGTTGCTCGCGCAGTTCCCCGCGCCCCTGAACGCCCGCCCTGACGGGCGCCCGCCAGGGCGCTCTCAGGGGCGCGGGACAAGCGCCCCGTCAGGGGCGCGGGGAACTGCGCGGCCAACCCCCCGGGGGCTGCAGCCGCCCGGAGTCCGCAAGCGGCAGCCCGGCGGGCGTGGCGCGCAAGCGCCCGTCAGGGGCGCGGGGAACTGCGCGGCCAACCAACGGCGGGCCGCAGACACCCGGAATCCGGAAGCGGCAGCCCGGCGGGCGCGGCGCGCAAGCGCCCGTCAGGGGCGCGGGGAGCTGCGCGGCGGGCCGCAGGCGACCGGAGGTCGGAAGTGGCAGCCCGGTGGGCGCGGACGGGAAAGGCTAGAGCAGCTGCCGCAGGTGTTCGGCCAAGAGGTCCCAGCGCCACTTCTCCTCGACCCAGGAACGCCCCCGTTCGCCCATGCGGCGGCGGAGTTCCGGGTCACCCAGCAGGGTGACGATGCGGTCGGCGGCCTCCTCGGCGGAGCCGCCGCGGACGACCCAGCCGGTCTCACCGTCGAGCACGGCGTCCGGCGCGCCCCCCGAGTCACCGGCCACCACCGGAAGACCCGTCGCCGACGCCTCCAGGTAGACGATGCCGAGTCCCTCGACGTCGAGTCCGCCCCTGCGCGTCCGGCACGGCATCGCGAACACGTCACCGGCCCCGTAGTGCGCGGGCAGTTCCGACCAGGGCACCGCCCCGGTGAATCGGACCGAGCCCGCGACCCCGGTCTCGTTCGCGAGCTTGCGCAGGTCGTTCTCGTACGGCCCGCCCCCGACGATCAGCAGCACCGCGTCCGGCTCCTTGGCCAGGATCTGCGGCATCGCGAGGACGAGGGTGTCCTGACCCTTGCGCGGGACGAGGCGGGAGACGCAGACGACGACGGGCCGGTCTCTCAGGCCGAGCCGGGCCCGGACCTCGTCTCCGCCCGAGCCGGGGTGGAAGGTCCGCTCGTCGACACCGGGCGGCAGCTGCACCATGCGCGCGGCCGCCTCGGGGCTCAGCGCGGAGGCGATCCGCGAGCGGGTGTACTCCCCGAGGTAGGTGATCGTGTCGGTGGACTCACCGATCCGGCGCAGCAGCGTCCGGGCGGCGGGCAGCTGGGCCCACCCGGCCTCGTGGCCGTGCGTGGTCGCCACGAGGCGGGTCGCGCCGGCTCTGCGCAGGGCCGGCGCCATCAGCCCGAGCGGCGCGGCCGCCCCGAACCACACCGACGTACAGCCGTGCTCCCGCAGCAGGCCGACGGCCCGCCGGGTGGCACCCGGCGTCGGGAGCAGCATGGTCGTTCGGTCCCGTACGACGGTGAAGGGCTGCTCGGCGTCGAACGCGGCGGTCGCCTCGGCGCCCTCCTGCCCGCGCTTCCAGGTCGAGGCGTAGACGACGAGCCGCTCGGGGTCCAGGCGCAGCGCCATGTTGTGCAGAAACGCCTGGATGCCGCCGGGGCGGGGCGGGAAATCGTTCGTCACGATCAGGGTCTTGTGCATCGTGTTCGACACTATCGAACCTATACTCACAGCTCCGCATGGCCGCGCTTGACGGCTCGTACACAGACCGGCGCGTCACCCTGGGTCCGCGAAAAGCGTGGCGGCCGGACGCACAGGGATTCCGGACGATGAGAGCCAGGTGGGCATGACCGGGGCACGGAGCACGAGGTTCCCCTTCGGCATGGCCGCACTCCTCGCGGTCTGGGGCCTGACCAGACTGGCACTGCTGCTCTTCGTGGCCAAGGTGTACGTCTTCCCCGGCCCGGACGTCACGAGCGACGTCTCCGTGATCTACCACGGCTGGTACGAGGTCCTGCGGGACGGCCGTTTCCCGCTGCACGACGTCACCTGGCAGTACCCGCCGGCCGCGTCCCTCGCGATCCTCTCCCCCGGCCTGCTGCCCTTCCTCGACTACGCGCACGCCTTCTTCGTGCTGGCCTTCGTCGCCGACCTGGTCGCCTTCGGGCTGTTCCTGTACGCGGGCTCGCGCCCCGGCAAGAGCGTGCGCGGCGCCTGGGTGTGGGTGATCGGGGTCCCGCTGCTCGGGCCGACGGTGTACGCCCGCTACGACGTGATGGTGACGGCCGTCGCGGTCGCCGCGCTGTTCGCGGGCTCCCGCCACCCCCGGGTGATGGGCTTCCTCACGGGCTTCGGCGCGATGGTGAAGGTGTGGCCGGTGCTGCTCCTGCTCGGCGCCGTGCGCCGCCGGGCCTGGGCCTGGGCGGCGGGGACGGCGACCGGGATCGCGGCGCTGTTCTTCGCGACGATGCCGGGCGCGTTCGCGTTCCTGACCTTCCAGCGCGACCGCGGCACCGAGGTGGAATCGCTCGGCTCCCTGGTCTTCCACGTGGCCAGGCACCACGGCTGGAACGGGCGGGTGCTGCTCAACTACGGCTCGGTGGAGTTCGTCGGTCCCTACGTCGACGTGGTGAGCACGGCGGCCCTGGTCCTGACCGGGATGGCCTTCGGCTGGCTGCTGCTGTGGCGGTTGTGCGCCAAGCGGTTCCTGTCGCACACGCTCGCCGACGCGGCGTTCGTCGCCGTCCTGATGTTCACCACCACGAGCCGGGTCATCAGCCCGCAGTATCTGGTGTGGCTCGTCGGCATCGCCGCGGTCTGCCTGTGCTTCCGGGCGAGCCGGATGCTGCTGCCCGTCCTCCTGGTGCTGGTGGCGTGCTTCGTGACGGTGCTGGAGTTCCCGATCTGGTTCGCGGACGTGGTCAACAGCACGGATCTCGGCATCACCCTCCTCGTGCTGCGCAACGGTCTGCTGGTGGCCGCCTCGGTGCTGGCCGCCCGGGAGCTGTGGCGCTCCACCGTCTCCGGGCCGGCGCCGGACCTCCCCGCTCAGGCGGCCCGCGCCAAGGAGACCCTGGCGTCCTGATGACGCCCGGCCCGCGCGCTCCGCCGGGCCCACAGCCACAGGGCCGCGCACTGCACCGTCATGGACAGCGCGAGGGCCAGGCAGATGCCCGCGAGCCCCAGTCCGGACAGGGCGAGGGCGAGGGGAAGCTGGACGGCCGTGCCGGTCAGGGTCATCCGCAGCAGCACCGGCGCTCCCCCGCTGCCCTCGAAGACCCCGCCGAGGGCGATGAAGCAGGCCATCAGCAGCAGGTAGGGGCCGACGCAGCGCAGGAACAGCACGCCGTCGTGGGCGACGGCGGGGCCGGCGCCGAAGGCCCGCATGATCCAGGGAGCCAGGGCGGCGAGCAGCCCGGCGGCGAGGAGGCCGACGGTCCCCGAGACGAGGACGGCCTGGCGTCCGATGGCGCCCCGCTCGTCACGGCCGGCGCCCCGGCTGTGCGCGGTGTGGATCGAGGCGGCCTGCCGGACCGAGTAGAACGCCATGGTGGCGACGTACATGACCTTGTAGGCGATCGCGTAGGCCGCGACCGCCGTGGTGCCGAGGCGGGCCACGATCGCGACCAGGACCAGGGCGCCGCCCTGCCGCACGGTGAAGTCGGCGGACATGGGCAGTCCGGTGGTGAGGGTGCGGCGCAAGGCGGCGCCGGTGCCCTCGGAGTGCTTCACACCGGCTGCCTGGGAGAGCAGGGGGTTGCGGCGCAGGGCGCGCAGGCCCGCGGCGAGGGCCACCGAGCGGCACAGCACGGTGGACAGGGCGGCGCCCCGGACGCCGTACGCGTGGATCAGGAACGGGTCGAGGCCGAGGATCAGGCCGTTGGCCAGCAGGGCCAGGCGCATGGGGGTGCGGGTGTCGCCGGCGCCCTTGAGGATGCCGTCGACGAGGTTCTGGGCGAAGAAGACGGCGATGCCGGGCAGGGAGATCGCGAAGTACTGGACGGCGAGGGTCAGGGCGTGCCCGTCGCCGCCGAGCACCAGCCGGGCCAGCGGTTCGCGCAGCAGGAAGCCGCCCAGGGCGATCACCGGGGTGACCGCGGCGCAGAGCGCCCAGCCGCCGCGTACGGCGGCGCGGACCGCGCCCGGATCGCGGGCGCCGCGGGCGTGCGCGACCAGGACGGTGGTGCCGGAGGCGAAGACCAGGGCGACGCCGAGCAGCACGTTCTCGGTGTTCGTCGCGACGGCGACGGCGGCCACGGCGTCACCGCCGAGCCGGGAGACCCAGACGGTGTTGATGATCCCGGCGGCGACGGAGGCGAGCAGCGAGAGGTAGACGGGGTGGGCGAGCGCCATGAGCTGCTTACGGTGGGCGTTCACAGGGGCTCCCTCGATACGAGCTACCTCGTTTAGAGGTAGCTCGATAAGAGGTACCATGGGTGGGTGAACCCTGCAACCACCCGGACGCGCCGGCCTCTCGGGGCGTCCACGAGGGAAGGGCCGGCCGGATGCTGGAGCTGTCGATCCTGGGCTTTTTGTACGAGGAGCCGCTGCACGGCTATGAGCTGAAGGAGCGCATCAAGGCGCTCAGCGGCCATGTCCGGCCGGTCAGCGACGGCGCCCTCTACCCGGCGATCACCCGCCTGGTCGACGCGGGCATGCTCGACCAGCACACCGAGCCCGGCAGCGGCGCGGTCCCGCGGCGCACCCTGTCGCTCACCGACAAGGGACGCGCGGACCTGCTGGAGCGGCTGCGCCACCCCAAGCAGGCCGAGATCACCGACCAGGTCCGCTTCAACACCCTGCTGTCGTTCCTGCGCCACCTCGGCGACCCCCGCGAGCAGGCCGCGGTGCTGCGCCGCCGCCAGGAGTTCCTCGAGGCCCCGACGAGCTTCTTCTACGAGGGCGACCGGCCCGTGCGCGCGGAGGAGGCCGGCGATCTGTTCCGCCAGGGCATGCTGCGGGTGGCACGGGCAACCGGCGAGGCGGAACGCACCTGGCTCACGGAGGCCATCCGGCAACTGGAAGGGTGAACGACCCCGATCGCCGGCCCCCCGCCGGAGGGACGTCAGCCCTTGAGTCCCAGGCGTCAGCCCGTGGTGCCGGGGGTCAGCTCAGTTGGTCTCTGAGGTACTGCTGCCATGACTCGGTGAACCGCTCCGGGGTCGTGTGGAGCACCTCTCGCAGCGCGTCCTCGACCGCCCCGGCCCTCTTGCCGTGGTCGCCGACCGCTCGGTAGAAGTCGTTCAGCCGGACCTCGCCCCACCGGTCCGCGATCATCCGGCAGGCCGTCCAGCCGCCCTCGTACGCCCGTGCCAGCCGGTCCGCGTCCCCGGTGAACCCGAACTCCTCGTCCCCGGGCAGCGCGGCCGGGACGTCCCCCTCGGCCACCGCGCGCTGCAGTTCCGGAGCGACCTGCCCGACCGCCCGTCCGGTGCCGCGATAGCCGGCCCAGTCCGCGTATCCCTCGGAGAGCCACAGCGGGGTGGCGGCCGTGGTGTGGGCGCGGGTGGCGACGTGCGTGGTCTCGTGGGTGAGCACGACCTGCTTGCCGAGGTCGCCGAGGACGCCGTACGCGTCCGGGTTGACGATGATCCGGTCCGCGGGCGCCTTCGCCGAGCCTCCCGCCTCACCGGTGGTGACCGCCGCGATCCCCCGGTACCCGGACGCCGGGGCACCGAGCAGCCCCGCCATCCCCTCCAGCGACTTCGGTACGAGGACGACGACGTGCCGCGACCAGTCCGCGCCCCAGGCGTCGGACACGGCCGGCACGGCACGGTCCGCCAGGCCCGCGAAGGCCCGCAGCCGTTCGCCGGACTGGCCGACGCCCAGGACGAGGCTGTGTTCACCCCGTACGGCCGTCACGGTCCCCTCGTCCCACAACTGGTCGCCGCCCTTGCCGGCCGGCTTGTCGGAGGCGACCCGCCAGGTTCCGCCGGCGCGGGTCAGCCGCAGGGTGCGGTCCACCGTGACCGGCGCGGCGTCGTAGCCCGCGATGCGGTAGCGCAGTTCGGCGCGGGCGGTGGCGCGGTCCCCGGAGCGGCTCAGATCGGCCAGCCGGTAGGACCAGGCCGAAAGCGGCACGTCACGCAGGTTCGCGAGGCCCTGTCCGGTGCCGGCCGCCGCTCCGGTGGACCGGAACGCGGCGTCGTCCCGGTCCAGGACCGCGGCCGCCCGCCGGTCCAGGACCCGCTGCACATCGGCGGCCGCCGTGTCCGGCGCGGTCCGGCCGCCGCAGCCGACGAGCCCGGCGAGCAGCAGCACCACACCGAGCCCCGCTCGCGGGGCACTCCTTCGACCGGCCATTCTCCCGATCGTACGGGGCCCGCGCCCGGCCGCCGGAACTCGCGCCCGGACGGTCCGGGGCCGGACCCGCGTGCCGTCAGACCCGGGTGACGGACGAGATCGGCATCATGCCGACCGGGTCGTAGCGCACCGGTGCACCCGGGTAGGGCGCGTGGATCACCTGGCCGTTGCCGACGTACATCCCGACATGGCTGGCGTCGGACCGGTAGGTGACCAGGTCGCCTGGGCGCGCCTGGGAGAGCGGGATCTGCCGTCCGGCGAACCGCTGGGCCTGCGAGGTGCGCGGGAGGCCGACCCCGGCGTGCGCGTAGGACCACTGCATGAGGCCCGAACAGTCGAAGCCGCCGGGTCCGTTGGCGCCCCACACGTAGGGGCGGCCGAGCGCCGAGCGGGCCGCCGCGACGGCGACGGCCGCGCGCGACGAGGAGGCGACGGAGCCGTCGAGGCCGGGCAGGTCGCCGCGGGTGGCGCGCGACGCCCGGTCGTAGGCGGCGCGGTCGGCGTACGGCAGCGAGTTGAGCAGGTGACGCGCCTTGGCCAGTTTGCCCTCGATGACCCGCTTGTTCCGGGCGACGGCCGTGCGGCTGCGCTCCAGTTCGGCCAGTTTCCCGTCCGCCTCACGGCGTTCCTGGGCGAGGTCGCGCAAGGCGGCCTGGAGGTCCCTGAGTTCGCCGGCCTGGCGGGTGCCGATCCGGTCGAGCGCGGAGGCCTTGTCGAGATAGTCGTCCGGGTCGGCGGAAAAGAGCAGCGCGAGGGACGGGTCGAGACCGCCCGTACGGTACTGCGCCCCGGCGAGCGAACCCAGCGCGTCCCGCATGGTGTTGACGCGGTCCTGCTGCCGGGCGATCTCGTCCTGGGCCGTGCCGATCTGCTCGCGCAGCGCGTCACCGCGCTCGTCGGCCTTGTTGTACGCCTCGGTGGCCTTCTCAGCCTGGGCGTAGAGACGGTCCACCTCGGCCCGGGTGTCGTCCTGCGGCGCCGCGGAGGCGGGCAGGGTGCCGAGCGCGGCGGCCGCCGCGGACATCACGCAGGCGGCGACGCCGAAGGCGCCGGCGCCCCGGTCGAAGCCGGTCGGTGCAAGGCGGCGATGGAACCCCACGGGTGGCCGCACTCCCTTCCGCTGACGGTCCCCCGCCGTCGGGGGAACGCGGCAGACAGTAACCGCGCGACCACGCACCGGCCAAAGACCTCCGCGGGCACGCACAGTGACGCCCCGCCGGAGACGCAGGTCACCGACGGGGCGTGGGGTCAGCGCGAGTTGTCGCAATTCGCCCGTTTGGGCGGTGTGGCGGGAGAGCGCTCCGGGCGGCCGGCACCGGATGCCGGGCCGCCCGTGCGGATCAGATCCGGACGCCGAACTGGAAGGGCATGTTGCCGATCGACTCGTAGCGCACGACCGTGCCGGTGCGCGGGGCGTGCAGCACCTGGCCGTTGCCCGCGTAGAGGCCGACGTGGTGCTGGTCGCCGTAGAAGATGACCAGGTCGCCGACCTGCAGGTCGCTCTGCGAGTAGATGCGGGTGCCCGCGTTGGCCTGGGCCTGCGAGGTGCGGGGTATGGTCACGCCGGCCTGGGCGTAGGCCCACGAGGTGAGACCCGAGCAGTCGAACGAGCTGGGGCCGGAGGCGCCGTAGACGTACGGCGAGCCGATCTTGCTCTGGGCGGCGGAGAACGCCGCTCCGGCGCGGCCCGAGGCGGCCTTGGTGTTGCCGAGGTCGACACGCTCGCTGGCGCGGGTGGCCCGCTCCTGCTCCTCGGAGGCCAGCGCCGCCTTCTCCTGCGCGGTCAGCGTGTTGAGGAGCTTCTGCGCGGAGCCCAGCTTGCTCTGGACTTCCTTCTTCTTCTTGGCGAGCTCGGCCCGGGTGTCGGCGAGGTCCTTGAGCTTCGCGGAGGCCTCGGCGCGCTGCTGGGCGAGCGAACGCTGCTTCTCCTGGACCTTCTTGAGCGACTCGACCTGCTGGGCGCTGAGCTGGTCCATGGCCGAGGCCTTGTCCAGGAAGTCGTCCGGGTCGGAGGAGAGGAAGAGCGCCACGGAGGGGTCGATGCCGCCGGTGCGGTACTGGGCGCTGGCCATCGAACCGAGGCCGTCGCGCAGCTCGTTGAGCTCCTCCTGGCCGCGGGCGACGTTGTCCTGGAGAGCGCTGATCTGCTTCTGCAGCTTCTGCTGCTTCTCCTTGGCGCCGTCGAGCTTCTCCGTGGCCTGCTCGGCCTCTTCGTAGAGCTTGTCGACCTTGGTCTTGACCTCGTCCTTGTTGGGCTTCTCGGACGGCGTCGCGTTGGCGGCATTGGCGCTGAGGACAACAGCCGCCGCGGCGGCGGTGGTGAGCACGGTCACACGGGTGCGGCTCGGCTGCTTGGGTCGACGGTGGGACGCCACGAAGGCGAGCTCCTTCTTCCTCCAGCCGCCTGCCGAAAACGCCGACGGGCGGTGCCCCTCCACCGTCACTCCCCATGAGTGATCACCCGAGTTAGAGGTTCGAGGCACGACCCTAGTGACCTACTTGTGATCAGTTCAAATCCAAACCTGAAAATTCTTTGTCACGGAGAGCATTCTTTGCAATCAACTCACCTGCAGTGATGTCCGCTTGACACTACGTCGCGTGAAAGTCCGGCGAATTCGGGCATCAGGCCTAGACGTTACGCATGGTGCGTAGGGGGCTCACGCGACTTACGGAACCGATCGCCGGGCGCGCCGAATCGGACCCACGAAGCGGATCGAAACGGACGAAAGAGGAAAAGAACGCTCAGCCGCGCGAGAAGCGCTTGAGGAGCACCACGGACGCCACCGGCCGGGCACCGGCCTTGGCGATCCCGTCGGCCACCTCACGGTCGGTCGAGACGACGATGACCGGCCGGCCGGGCGGCTCGGCCCGCACGAGCTGACGGATCAGCTCGTCCGCCGTGACACCGGGCTTGGAGAAGAGGACCCGCACCCCGCGCGGGGGCGCGAGCAGCACCGGCGCGGCCAGTTCGGCCCCGTCGAAGACACAGGTGACCTCGGCGCCGGTCTGCGCGGCGAGCTGCGAGAGCTGTCCGAGCAGCCGCAGCCGCTGCTTCTCCAGCGGCATCTGCGGATAGCCGGTCTTGGTGACGTTGTAGCCGTCGACGACCAGGTGCGCCTGGGGCAGCGCGAGCAACTGGTCCAGGATCGCGGGGTCGTTCTCGGACAGCGCGCGGGCGGCGATGTCCTTCGGGGTCATCCGCCCCGGCTCGACCGCCTCGACCGTCTCCGCGGGCCGCACGGAGACGGGAGGCAGCGCCAGTTCCCGGCGCAGCCCCTGGGCCGCCTCCAGGACGGTGTCCAGCAGCAGCCGCACCCGCATGTCCTCGACGCTGCGCCCCTCACGGGCCGCCTTGCGGGTGGCTTCCAGGGCCGCCTCGGCCTCCGAGAGCCGCGCCTTGAGCCGCCGCGTCTCGCTCTCGGCCGCGGACACCTGTGCCTGGCTCTCCGCCTTCGCGCCGTCCGCCTCCGCCTGGAGCTTGCGCAGGGCCGCCTCGCCGCGCTTGACGTCGCTGAGGGCCCCGCGCAGCTTGCGGTGAAGCGATTCCGCTTCCTTCTTGGCCGACTCCAGTTCCGTGCGCAGCCGTTCGGTCTCGGCACGGGTCTGCCCGCGGGCCTCCGTGAGTTCAGCGCGCAGCCGGTCCAGTTCGGCGCGGCTCTCCTCGTCGGCGCGCTCGGCGTCCGCGCGCAGGGCCTCCTCGCCCGCGGCGGTCACGAGCTTCACCCAGCCCGTCGGACGCACGACGTAGGCCGCGGCCGCCACGTCCAGCGGATCCGCGGCCGGGGGCGGCGCGCCCGAGTCGAGAGCCCCGACGAGCTCGGGCTGGGTCTCTCTGAGCTTCTCGGCGATGCGCTGTCTGAACAGCGGGTCCGTCTCCAGGGCCGTCGCCATCGCGTTGCCGGCGAACTTGGCGCGGCGATTGGGGGCGAACCGGGCGTACTGCCTCAGCTGTGCGGGCAGTTCGGACACCGTCAGCCCGCCGAAGCCGTCCGAGACGATCTGCACGACGCGTCGGCGCACGCCGTCGGGCAGCGGACGGTCGAGCACCTCGGCGGTGCCGTCGTCCGGCTCCCCGCCTGTGGTCTCCACCATCCGTTTCACCCCAATATCCGTGCGGGGCCCGCTCCGTCAGGAGCCGGCGCCCGGCCTGTCCACGAGTTCGACCTGATCCACCGCGTTGCACCAGCGGCACCGCACCGACTCGATGGTCTCACTGACCACCTCGCGCTCCTCCACCTTCGGCTCACCGGCCAGGTCCAGGTGCACATACTCGACGACCTTCGACGAGCGGGTCACGTCGAAACGCGTGAGGTTGCCGCAGAGGGTGCAGCGCCAGCGGGTCTTCGCATCGGGCAGGGGAACTGTCATAGGGCAGCCGCTTTCCTTCTAGTGTCCGTCCGGCGCCGGTCTCCCGGTGCTTTGGCTCGTAACCCTACGGCCTGGCGGGTACTCGACGCTCGGGTGTCCACGGCGGCGAGGCGGTCTGTGCGCATCGGTGCGGTTACGTCATGCTCTGCACCATGATCGGCAATTGGAGTGCGACGGTCCGCAGGGCGCTGCGGGGCCGGTCCGCGCCGGTGACGTACGGACTGATCGTCCTGTGCTGTCTGATCTTCGTGATCGGCCCCGCCTCGGGCCTCGATCCCGCGTACGGCACCGGGGACGAACTGCTGGTCGCGCAGCGGGCCTACTTCCGCCGCTGGGGCGTGGTGCCGGCCGCCCTGTTCGACGGGGCCCCGGGCGAGGCGCTCACTCCCGCGACCGCCCTGTTCATCCACGGGAGCTGGCTCCATCTCCTGGGCAACATGCTCTTCTTCTACGTCTTCGGGCTGATGACCGAGGAGCGCATGGGCCATCTGGAGTTCGCCCTGTTCTACCTGGGCTGCGGGTATCTGGCCCTGCTGGGGTACGCCGCCGCGAACGCGACCTCGCAGCAGTCCCTGGTCGGGGCCTCCGGGGCGATCTCCGCGGTGCTCGGCGCCTTTCTGTACCTGTTCCCCGGGGCCCGGGTGACCAGTCTCTTCCCGTTCCTGTTCTTCCTGCCGCTGCGGTTCCCGGCCTGGGTGGTGCTGCCGTTCTGGTTCACCCTGCAGTGGCTCGCGGCGGGCCGCAGCAGCTCGGGCCCCGGGGTCGCCTACCTGGCCCACCTCGTGGGCTTCTCCCTGGGCTTCGTGTACGCGTGGGCGCGCTTCCGGCGGCGTCCGGCCGTCGTGCCCGCCCGGGCGGTGCTGCCGGGGCCCCCGGTGGAGCGGCCGGGTCCGGGGGACCGCGAGTAGGGTGAGATCCCCAGCAGCGGCCCCCTAGGGAGAGAACCAGCCGTGATCACCGCGATCGTCCTCATCAAGACCAGCGTGGACCGCATCCCCGAGATCGCCGAGTCGATCGCGTCGCTGGAGAGCGTCAGCGAGGTCTTCTCGGTCACCGGCACCTACGACCTGATCGCCATGGTCCGGGTCCACGCCCATGACGACCTGGCGGACGTCATCCCCGGCAGGATCAGCAAGATCCCGGGTGTCGAGGCGACGGACACGCACGTGGCGTTCCGTACGTACTCCCAGCACGACCTGGAGGCGGCGTTCGCGATCGGTCTCGACTCCTGACCGACGCGGCGCCGCCTCCGGGCGGGGCGGGGGCGGTCGTCAGACCGCCGGGACGCAGCGGCCGTCCTCGGTGCGGTACTGCCAGCGCGCGCCGTCCTCGACGAGCTCGCGCACCGCGCGGACGAACCGCTCGACGTGCTCGTCGGGGGTCCCGGCCCCGAAGCTGACGCGGATGGCGTTGAGGGACTTCTCGCCGGGGGCCGCCTCGGGGGCTCCGCACTCCCCCGCGGTCTCCGGGTCGCTGCCGAGCAGCGTGCGCACGAGCGGGTGGGCGCAGAAGAGGCCGTCGCGCACCCCGATGCCGTACTCGGCGGACAGCGCGGCAGCGAAGTGCGAGCTGTTCCAGCCCTCGACGACGAAGGAGATGACGCCGACCCGCGGGGCGTCGTCGCCGAAGAGGGAGAGGACCCGGACCTCGGGGACCTCGGCGAGGCCCGCGCGGACGGTACGGATCAGGTGCTGCTCCCGGGCGACGAGCTTGTCGAAGCCCTCGTCGGTGAGCGCCTTGCAGGCCGACGCGATCGAGTAGGCGCCGATGACGTTCGGCGAGCCGGCCTCGTGGCGGGCGGCGCTGTCGTGCCACTCCACGTCCACGCCGCCGTCCGCGCGGCGGGTGACCTTGCGGCTGGCCCCGCCGCCCGCGAGGTACGGGTCGGCCTCGCGCAGCCAGTCGGAGCGGCCCGCGAGGACACCGGAGCCGAAGGGCGCGTACAGCTTGTGCCCGGAGAAGGCGACCCAGTCGACGTCGAGGTCCTGGACCGACAGCGGGTGGTGCGGGGCGAGCTGTGCGGCGTCGAGGACGATGCGGGCTCCGTGGGCGTGGGCGGCCGCGGCCAGCTCGCGCACCGGCCACAGCTCGCCGGTGACGTTCGAGGCGCCGGTGACGCAGACCAGGGCCGGGCCGTAGGGGTCCCGGGCGGCGAGGGCGCGCTCCAGGGTCTCGACCGCCTCGCCGGGGGTGCGCGGGGCGTTCAGGTAGGTGACGCGGGCGTCGCGCCAGGGCAGCAGCGAGGCGTGGTGCTCGGTCTCGAAGACGAAGACCTGGCAGCCGGCCGGGAGGGCCGCGGCGAGCAGGTTGAGCGAGTCGGTGGTGGAGCGGGTGAAGACCACCTGGTCGCCGGCGCGGCAGTCGAGGAACTCCGCGACGGTCCTGCGGGCGTTCTCGAAGAGGTCGGTGGAGAGCTGCGAGAGGCAGCCGGCGCCCCGGTGGACGCTGCCGTAGTAGGGCGCGTACGCGGCCACGTCGTCCCACACGCGCTGGAGGGCGGGCGCGCTGGCGGCATAGTCGAGAGCCGCGTAGGTCACCTCGCCACCGGTGACGAGCGGGACGGTGACATCCCGGCCGAGAACGGGCAGAGGGGCACAAACAGCCTGGTCGGCGGCAACGGTGGAAGCGGACATGGCGAGCTCCTGTGAGAGGCAGGCGGGATCACCGCGCGAGCCGGCCGCCGTCGGGCGTCGCTCAGCGCGGGAAAGGGTGAAAGGGGGTGTGCGGAGGCGGGGCTCGGCGCCCTAACGCATTCGCTTGCTCACAGAAGGCTCCCTCGAACGACCAGGACCCCTGGTTGTCCGCCCGGAGAGCGGGAGGGGTCCGCGCTTGCCGTAGGCCTCGCTGCCTACGGCCTGGTCTTCACCCGGGGCACCCCGCCACGGACGGAGGGTTGCCGGACAGCCGGCCGGGGCCTGATGGCTGTCACTCATGACCTGGTACAGCATCTTGCCAGAGGATCTTCTCCGCGCAAGACGCAGTCCACGATCCGGACTGCGTCTCGCGCGGCGCTCTCGGCGGTCAGGCGTTGCTGGCGGCCACCCAGCGCTCCAGGGTGCGCTTCGCGGCACCGGAGTCGATGGCCTCGGCCGCCCTGTCCATCTGGTCGCGGAGCTGCCCGGCGAGCGGCCCGCCGGTCGGCGACAGGGCCACCAGGGCCGCCGCCGAGTTCAGCAGGACGGCGTCCCGTACGGGCCCCTTCTCGCCGTCCAGCAGGCGTCGGGCGACCTCCGCGTTGTACGAGGCGTCGGCGCCGCGCAGGGCCTCCACCGGGACGATGTCGAGCCCGACGTCGCGGGGGTCGAAGCGCTCCTCGGCGACCTTGCCGTCGCGGACGACCCAGACGTGGGAGCCCCCGGTGGTGGTCAGCTCGTCGAGGCCGTCGTCGCCGCGGAAGACCAGCGAGGAGTTGCCGCGCTCGGCGAACACGCCCGCCACGATGGGCGCCATCCGGGGGTCGGCGACGCCGACCGCCTGGGCCTTCACGCGTGCCGGATTGGTCAGCGGTCCGAGCACGTTGAAGGTGGTGCGGATGCCCAACTGGCCGCGGGCGGCGGCCACATGACGCAGCGCCGGGTGGAACTTGACCGCGAAGCAGAAGGTGATCCCGGCCTCCTCGGCCACCTCGGCGACCCGCTTCACCGGCAGCTGGAGATTGACGCCGAGCTTCTCCAGGACGTCCGAGGAGCCGGACGCGGAGGACGCGGCCCGGTTGCCGTGCTTGACGACCTTGGCGCCGGTGCCGGCCACCACGATCGAGGACATCGTCGAGATGTTGACGGTCTTCGCGCCGTCGCCGCCCGTTCCGACGATGTCGACGGTGTGTCCGGGCACCTCGATCACGTTGGCGTGCTCGTACATAGCGCGGACGAGTCCGGCGATCTCCTGGACGGTCTCGCCCTTGGCCCGCAGGGCCACCACGAAGCCGGCGATCTGCGCGTCGGTCGCCTCGCCGCGCATGATGCGGTCCATCGCCCAGGCCGTGTCGTCCGCACTCTGGTCGCGGCCTTCGAGCAGTCCGTTCAGTACGGCGGGCCAGGAACGGCCCGCCGCGGTGTCGCCTCCAGCGGGGTTCACAGCGCTCATGGTCGCTCCTGGGTTCGTGGGTCACGCGGTCGCGGGTGACACGGGTCGGGGTGACGCGGGGTGGATCGCCCCGCACCACCGGGTGAGTCCACCCTATCCAGCCCGGGGGACGGCAAAGAGCCCCGTCCGTGTCATGGACGGGGCTCCTGCCGTGGCGGACAGCCGGGGATCAGTGGTGGCCGTGGCCGCTCGTGATCTCCTTGTACTCCTCGACGGTGGGCTTGGGGATCTGGCCCTCGTCGCCGTAGAAGCCCTTGCTCATCTTGGCGCGCAGCTTCTGCGTGCCCGAGACCTTGCGCTCGACACCGTTCTCGTCGACCGTCGGGCCGATCTCGGCCGGCTTGTACTGCTCGTGCGCGGTGAGCGTGTGCAGCGCGTCCTGGCTGAGCGGCTCGTGGACCTCGATGAACTCACCGTGCGGCAGGCGCTTGATGATGCCCGACTCGCGGCCGTGCAGCACCTTGTCCCGGTCCCGGCGCTGGAGGCCGAGGCAGATCCGCTTGGTGGCGATGAAGGTCAGCACCGGCACGACGAAGAACGCGATCCGGACGAACCAGGTGATCGAGTTGATCGACAGGTGGAAGTGCGTGGCCCAGAGGTCGTTGCCACCGCCGATGAGCAGGACGAAGTACCAGCTGATCCAGGCGGCGCCGAACGCGGTCCGGGTCGGGACGTTGCGCGGGCGGTCCAGGATGTGGTGCTCGCGCTTGTCGCCGGTGACCCAGCCCTCGATGAACGGGTAGACCGCGATCGCGACCAGGACCAGCGGGAAGATGACCAGCGGGATGAACACACCCAGGACGAGCGTGTGACCCCAGAGGTTGATCTCCCAGCCCGGCATGACACGGATCAGGCCTTCGGAGAAGCCCATGTACCAGTCGGGCTGGGCGCCGGTGGACACCTGGTCCGGACGGTAGGGGCCCAGGGCCCAGATCGGGTTGATCGAGGCGATCGCCGCGATGGCCGCGATGACACCGAAGACCAGGAAGAAGAAGCCTCCGGCCTTGGCCATGTAGACCGGCAGCAGCGGCATGCCGACGACGTTGTTGTTCGTCTTGCCGGGGCCCGCGAACTGCGTGTGCTTGTGGTAGAAGACCAGGATCAGGTGGCCGACGACCAGGCCGAGCATGATGCCCGGCAGCAGCAGCACGTGCACCGAGTAGAAGCGGGCCACGAAGTCGCCGCCCGGGAACTCGCCGCCGAACAGGAAGAACGACAGGTACGTGCCGACGATCGGCACGGACAGGATCGCGCCCTCCATGAAGCGGACACCGGTGCCGGAGAGCAGGTCGTCCGGGAGCGAGTAACCGGTGAAGCCGGTGAACATGCCGAGGACGAACAGCAGGAATCCGAAGACCCAGTTGACCTCACGGGGCTTGCGGAACGCACCCGTGAAGAACACGCGCATCATGTGCACGAACATGCCGGCGAGGAAGATCAGCGCGGCCCAGTGGTGGATCTGACGGATCAGCAGACCACCGCGCACATCGAAGGAGATGTGCATGGTCGAGTTGAACGCCTCGGACATCAGCTGGCCCTGCAGCGGGACGTAGCTGCCGTGGTACTCCACCTCGTTCATCGACGGGTGGAAGAACAGGGTCAGGTACACACCCGTGAGGATGATGATGATGAAGCTGTAGAGGCAGACCTCACCCAACATGAACGACCAGTGGTCGGGGAAGATCTTGCGCATGTTGGACTTGGCCAGGGAGTAGATCCCGAGGCGGCCGTCGGCCCAGTCGGCGACCCGCTCACCGGCGGGTGCCTTCTCGCGCGAGGAGCGCGAGTCGGAGGTGGTGGTAGTGCTCATCCGCGCTCCCAGAATGCAGGACCGACGGGCTCTTCGAAGTCGCTGAGCGCTTCGAGGTAGCCCTCAGCGTTCACGCCGATCTGCAGCTGGGGCAGGGCGTGACCGGCCGGGCCGAAGATGACCCGGGCACCGTCGGAGAGGTCGAAGGTGGACTGGTGGCACGGGCACAGCGCGTGGTGCGTCTGCTGCTCGTACAGGGAGATCGGGCATCCGACGTGGGTGCAGATCTTCGAGTACGCCACGATGCCCTGGTAGGACCACTCGAGTTCCTGCTTGTCCTTGATGTCCTCCGGCTGGAGCCGGATGATCATCAGGGCCGCCTTGGCGATCTCCTTCTGGAAGTCCTCGTCGTGCTCCTCCAGGCCCTCGGGCTTGGCGAAGGTGAGCGAACCGACGGCCAGGTCCGAAGGACGCAGCGGCTCGTTCGTGTTCATGTTGACGAGGAGCTTGCCCTTGGACCACAGCGTGTGGCGCAGCTTCGTGCCGGGCAGCGGACCGAGGTCGCGCAGCAGCATGACGCCGGAGAGCGGGAACAGGGCCAGCGCGCCGAACATCGTGTTGCGGATCAGCTTGCGGCGTCCGAGCGCGGACTCCGTGGCACCGTCCTTGAAGTCGGCCAGGACCTTGGCCTTGACCTCGGGCGCCGCCTCGATCGGGTGACGCTCGTCGGCGATCTCCACGTCGGACATCAGGGTGCGGGCCCAGTGGACCGCGCCCGCGCCGATCGCGAACAGCGCCACACCGAGGCACATGCCCAGCGCGAAGTTCAGCGCGCTGATGTGCCCGATCGGGAACACGTAGATCGACTTGTCGTTCGGGATCGCCACGTACGAGGCGATGAAGCCGACGGTGGCCACCATCGACAGCACGAACAGCATGGCGACCAGACGCTCGGACCGCTTGGCGGCCCGCTCGTCGATGTCCTGGATGCGGTGCTCGTGGGGCGGAAGCCCCGGGTCCGCGAACGGGTTCTGCTCGTCCGCGACGGCTACCGGACCGTGACCGTGACCGGCGTGGTCGTCGGAGGCCCGCTCGGCGGGCACGTTCTCTTCTGGAATGTCTTGGCTACTCATGACTTCTTGGCCTTTGCGGTCCGAGCGGCGACCCAGACGGCGACGGCGACCAGGGTTCCGAGGCCGAAGACCCAGCCGAACAGGCCCTCGCTGACCGGCCCGAGGCCGCCCAGCTCAAGACCGCCGGGGCTCTCGGTGTCGTCACCGTTGACCGCGTCGAGGTACGCGATGATGTCCTGCTTGTTCTTCTCCGTCAGCGTGGTGTCGGGGAAGGACGGCATGTTCTGCGGGCCCGTCTGCATGGCCTCGTAGATGTGCTTCGGGTCGACACCCTCCAGGCTCGGCGCGTACTTGCCGTGCGTCAGCGCGCCGCCCTTGCCGGTGAAGTTGTGGCACTGGGCGCAGTTGGTACGGAAGAGTTCACCGCCCTTGGCGATGTCCGCGCCCTCGGGGCTGACCTGGTTCTTGGTCGGGATCGCGGGGCCGGCGCCGAGCGAGGCGATGTAGGCCGCGAGCTGGTCGATCTCGGCCTGGGTGTAGATCACCTTCTTGCGCGGGATCTGAGCGCCCGGCTGCTGGGCCGGCATACGGCCGGTGCCGACCTGGAAGTCGACCGCCGCGGCGCCCACACCCACCAGGCTCGGACCGTCGGAGCTGCCCTGACCGCCGGTGCCGTGGCAGCTTGCGCAGCCCACGGAGTACAGCTTCTGGCCCTCGGTGATGCCGAGGGACTGGGCGGTTTCATCGGCCTGCGCCTTGCCCGCGGGTGCGAACGCGGCGTACAGCCCCCCGGTGGCCGCCAGCGCGAGGAGTAGGACGACGACCGCCGCCAGCGGATGGCGTCGTCGTGCGGAGAGCTTTTTCACGGATTACCCCGGTGTCAGGATCTTCTGCGTCGGTGCTTCTGGATGTTTCGGGCGGTGGGCCCGATTACTTGATCAGGTAGATCGTGGCGAAAAGGCCGATCCAGACGACATCGACGAAGTGCCAGTAGTAGGACACGACGATGGCGGCGGTCGCCTGCTCGTGAGTGAACCTCCGAGCCGCGTAGGTGCGACCGAGGACCAGCAGGAAGGCGATGAGTCCGCCCGTCACATGCAGTCCGTGGAAGCCGGTGGTCAGGTAGAACACCGAGCCGTACGGGTCGGAGGAGAGCGAGAGCCCGTCCTTCTTGACCAGTTCGGTGTACTCGAAGACCTGACCGCCGATGAAGATCGCACCCATGATGAAGGTGACGATGAACCACATCCTGAGCTTCTTCACGTCCCCGCGCTCGGCGGCGAAGACGCCGAGCTGGCAGGTCAGGGAGGAGAGCACCAGGATCGTGGTGTTCGTCGCCGAGAACGGAAGGTTCAGGCTGGACGCCATTTCCTTCCAGTGATCCGGCCCGGTCACCGATCGCAGGGTGAAGTACATCGCGAAGAGGGCCGCGAAGAACATCAGCTCGGAACTCAGCCAGATGATGGTTCCGACGCTGGTGAGGTTCGGCCGATTGACCGACGGGTGCGCGTGCCCGGTTTCTACTGTCGTTGCTGTCGCCACGACCGACATTATGTCGGTCGCTTATCCCGCCCTCACGCCGGGGGGTGCCGTTCGGGGTGTTGACCGGGTGTGTCCAGCCCGGATGGACCATCGAAGCCGTGTCCGAACCGGTGTTGACGAGGTGTTCAAGGGAGTAGCATCCGCGCATCGGGCCGGGGACGATCAGCCCGGTGCGCACGATGTCCGTACGACGCTGACGTCTCGGAGGAAGAATGCAGCCGACCGCCACGGTGCTGGTCTACAGCGACGACTCCAACACCCGCGCGCAGGTGCGGCTCGCCACCGGGCGCAGGCCCGCCCCGGACGCTCCGCTCGTCGAGTTCGTCGAGTGCGCGACGCCGGCCGCCGTCATCAGGGAGCTCGACAAGGGCGGCATCGACGTCTGCGTCCTGGACGGCGAGGCGGTGCCGATGGGCGGCATGGGGGTGTGCCGGCAGATCAAGGACGAGATCTTCAACTGCCCGCCGGCGCTGGTGCTCATCGGGCGCCCGCAGGACGCCTGGCTGGCCACCTGGAGCCGCGCCGACGCCGCGGTGACGCTTCCGGTCGACCCGGTGGAGTTCGCCGCCTCACTGGCCTCCCTGCTGCGTCGCAGGAACCTTCAGAGCGCCTGAGCCACCCGTGCCCCGCCAGGGCCTGTCCGCACCGCTCCCGTCGTCCGTACGAGGGGAACCGGCGGACAGGCCCCGGGGCGCGTTCTCAGACGCTCTCGGGGCGCAGTCTGGCGCGCTGGGCGGGGCTGGGGGCGTCCGGGGACCCGGCCACGAGCGCGCTGCCCTCACGCCAGTTCTTCCAGTCGAGGTTCCAGTCGCCGAAGCCGTTGCCGAACGCGTCCATCGTCTTGCCGTCGGAGTTGACGACCTTGACGATGTCGCCCTCGTTGAACGTGTTGAAGAACCACTCGGCGTTCTCCGTGCTCATGCCGGTGCAGCCGTGGCTGACGTTGGCGTAGCCCTGGGAGCCGGTCGACCAGGGTGCGGCGTGGACGTACTCACCGCTCCAGGTGACCCGGGTGGCGTAACGCACCTCCAGGTCGTAGGAGTCGGAACTGCCCTCGGCTATGCCGATGCTGGTACCGCGCATCCGTACGAGGGATTCCTTGCCGAGCACGACCTTGACGCCGTTGCGGGTGTCGAAGCCGGGCTTGCCCGTGGTGACGGGGATCTCCTTGATGTCCTGGCCGTTGCGGTAGACGGTCATGGAGTGGGTGGCCGCGTCGGTCAGGGCGACCAGGCTGTCGCCCGTGGTGATCTTCACAGTCTTGGCGTCGCCGCCCCACAGGCGTTCGCCGACCCTGATGCCGCCGAGGTTGCTGTGGGCCGTGATGTCGGCGTGGGCGGGCCAGTACTCCTTCGGGCGGTAGTGCAGCGTCTTGTCGTCCACCCAGTGCCAGGCGCCGTCCACCGCCGGGACGGAGTCGACCCTGAGGGCGCGCTCGACGATCGTGCGGGACGCCTTGTCCTTGACGGGGGCGCTGAGTTCGGCGGTTATCGGCTGGCCGACGCCGTACCTGCCCGTCTTGGGCCCGAACTCGACGTTCAGCAGCTTCTTCGTCTTCGGCGTGCTGGTGTCGAAGCCGATGACCTTGCGGCCGGGCGCGCCGTCCTCGTCCTCGGTGCTCACGCGCACCGTGTAGTGGGCGCCCGCGGCGAGGGGTGAGGTGCTGTGCCAGCGGCTGCCGTCGGCGGCCAGTTCGCCCGCGACGTAGCGCCCCGACGCGTCCGTGGCCGTCACGTCGGTGATGCGCCCCTCGTCACTCTCGGAGGTGATTTCCAGGGGCTTGTCGGGGTCGACCTTGGTCTGCTTCTTGCTGTCCTCGGAGAGGCCCTTGAACGAGATCTGTCCCGCCGCGTCGTACGGCTTCGCCGAGAGCGGGTGGTCGTCGGAGCCGCAGGCGGCGGCGCCGGCGCCGAGGGCGACCACCAGCGCGGTGCAGCTGACGACCGTGCGGATTCGCGGTGAGTGATTCATGAGTCCACGCTATGAACGCCCGTCAAGCACGGCGCGCCGGGTGAGCCGAGCGAGGGACACAAGTCGCGGCAAACGAGGGAGCCCGGACTCTCCTGACGGAGTGTCCGGGCTCTCGCGTGTTCAGCGCGTGCTACTGGGTGCGGTTCTCACCGTGGTAGTACTCGAAGACCCAGCCCCACAGACCGATCATGATCAGCGGTGCCGAGAAGTACAGCAGCCACCAGCCGAAGACGACGCCCATGAAGGCGAGCGCGCCACCGACGCCGAGCGCGAGCGGCTGCCAGCTGTGCGGGCTGAAGAAGCCCACCTCGCCGGCCTCGTCCGCGACGTCGGCCTCCTTGTCGTCCTGCGCCATGGCGTCGACCCGCCGGGCCGTGAAGGCCAGGTAGTAGCCGATCATCATGCTCAGGCCGAAGCCCATGAAGAGGGCCGTGGTGCCGGCCGGCTCCTTGGACCAGACGCCGTAGACGATCCCCATGATGAGGATGAACACCGCCAGCCAGATGAACATCTTGCCTTGGACCTTCACTTGCCGGCCTCCTTTCCGCCAGGAAGGGCCGACGAACCGTGACCGGCGGTCTCGAGCTGGTCGAGAGCGGCGATCTCCGGGTGGTGCAGGTCGAACGCCGGGGATTCACTGCGGATCCGCGGCAGGGTGAGGAAGTTGTGCCGCGGCGGCGGGCAGGAGGTCGCCCACTCGAGCGAACGGCCGTAGCCCCACGGGTCGTCGACCTCGACCTTCTTGCCGTACTTGGCCGTCTTCCACACGTTGTAGAGGAACGGCAGGATCGACAGGCCGAGCAGGAACGAGCTGATCGTCGAGACCGTGTTCAGCGCGGTGAAGCCGTCGGCCGCGAGGTAGTCCGCGTAACGACGCGGCATGCCCTCGGCGCCCAGCCAGTGCTGCACCAGGAACGTGCCGTGGAAGCCCACGAACAGCGTCCAGAAGGTGATCTTGCCCAGACGCTCGTCGAGCATCTTGCCGGTCATCTTCGGCCACCAGAAGTGGAAGCCGGAGAACATCGCGAACACCACGGTGCCGAACACGACGTAGTGGAAGTGCGCCACCACGAAGTAGGAGTCGGACACGTGGAAGTCCATCGGCGGCGAGGCCAGGATGACGCCGGTCAGACCACCGAAGGTGAAGGTGATGAGGAAGCCGACGGCCCAGAGCATCGGTGTCTCGAAGGACAGCGAGCCCTTCCACATCGTTCCGATCCAGTTGAAGAACTTCACGCCGGTCGGTACGGCGATGAGGAACGTCATGAAGGAGAAGAACGGGAGGAGGACGCCTCCGGTGACGTACATGTGGTGCGCCCACACGGTCACGGAGAGACCCGCGATCGCGATGGTCGCGCCGATCAGACCCATGTAGCCGAACATCGGCTTGCGGGAGAACACCGGGATGACTTCGGAGATGATGCCGAAGAACGGCAGGGCGATGATGTACACCTCTGGATGGCCGAAGAACCAGAAGAGGTGTTGCCAGAGCAAGGCTCCGCCGTTTGTCGCGTCGAAGACGTGCGCACCGAATTTACGGTCCGCCTCCAGGGCGAACAGCGCCGCCGCGAGGACGGGGAAGGCCAGCAGCACCAGAACCGCGGTGAGCAGGACGTTCCACACGAAGATCGGCATACGGAACATCGTCATGCCGGGAGCGCGCATGCAGATGATCGTGGTGATGAAGTTGACCGCGCCGAGGATGGTGCCGAAGCCGGAGAAGGCCAGACCCATGATCCACATGTCGGCGCCGATGCCCGGCGAGCGGACCGCGTCCGACAGCGGGCTGTAGGCGAACCAGCCGAAGTCGGCCGCACCCTGCGGGGTGAGGAAGCCGCCGACCGCGATCGTCGAGCCGAAGAGGTACAGCCAGTACGCGAACATGTTCAGCCGCGGGAACGCCACGTCGGGCGCGCCGATCTGCAGCGGCATGATCCAGTTCGTGAAACCGGCGAAGAGCGGCGTCGCGAACATCAGCAGCATGATCGTGCCGTGCATCGTGAACGCCTGGTTGAACTGCTCGTTCGACATGATCTGCAGTCCGGGACGCGCCAGTTCGGCACGCATGAGCAGCGCCATGACGCCGCCGACCAGGAAGAACGCGAACGACGTCACCAGATAGAGCGTGCCGATCGTCTTGTGGTCGGTGGTGGTGAGCCACTTGACCACGACGCTGCCGGGCTGCTTGCGCCGCACCGGCAGCTCGTTCTCGTACGAGTCTTCGGCGGCGGCACCCTGGGGTTCGTTGAGGATGCTCACAGGTTGTTCGTCTCCCGGTTCTTCTCGTGGCCCGTCTGCTCAATGCCGGCCGGGACGTAACCGGTCTGTCCCTTCGCCGCGAGCTCCTTGAGGTGGGCCTCGTAGCGCTCGGGGGAGACGACCTTCACGTTGAAGAGCATCCGGGAGTGGTCGACGCCGCACAGCTCGGCGCACTTGCCCAGGAAGGTGCCCTCACGGTTGGGGGTCACCTGGAAGGAGTTGGTGTGGCCCGGGATGACGTCCTGCTTCATGAGGAACGGCACCACCCAGAAGGAGTGGATGACGTCCCGCGAAGTGAGGATGAATCGGACCGTCTTGCCCTTGGGGAGCCAGAGGGTCGGACCCGGGTTGCCCGTCTGCGGGTTCTTCGTGGCGGGCGTGCCGACGTCGTAGACACCACCGGCGTTCGCCGGGAAGTCTGCCTTGAACCGGTCCGGAATGGCGGCCAGGTTCGGGTCGGTCTTGGCGTTCCCGGAAGAACCGGGGACGTCCTCGACGTAGTTGAAGCCCCAGCTCCACTGGAAGCCGACCACGTTGACCGTGACGTCGGGCTTCGGCTTGAGGCTGAGGAGCTTCGTCTCGTCGCGTGCCGTGAAGTAGAACAGCACGGAGACGATGATGAGCGGGACCACCGTGTACAGCGCCTCGATGGGCATGTTGTACCGGGTCTGCTGAGGAACTTCGACCTTGGTCCGGCTGCGCCGGTGGAAGATGACGCTCCACAGGATCAGGCCCCAGACCAGCACGCCCGTGGCGAGCGCGGCCGCCCACGAGCCCTGCCAGAGGGAGAGGATCCGCGGAGCCTCCTCCGTGACCGGGGTGGGCATACCAAGGCGGGGGAAGTCTTCCCAGTTGTACGAGCAACCAGTGGCTGTCGCCAGGACCAGGCCCGCAGTCATTGCCTGCAGCAGCTTCCGCCGCATCGGGCGCCGCGGCGAGCGGTCGGAGCCGTTGGGACTCACGTAGCGCCTTCCCGAGAGTCTCGCCCGCGCTGTTGGCTGCGGCCTTCTCGCTGGTCGGTCGCCGCCCTGCGTCGGGCAGGGGTTTGGATGTTTATGCGGACCAAACCCTACTGGACGCTATTTGGGGTCGCGCGGGGAGGGTGCCCAACGCGCCGCCCGACTCCCCGAAGGAGTGCTGTTTCGCCTGCGAGGCCACGTCAGAGTACCTGGAATGCCCCAGTCCGGATGGCTTCTGACGCCCCCTTGGAAGGGCCTTCGGCGGGTGGTCGCCGGCCCCCGCGGAGCTAGCGTGGGGGCGTGTCCTACTTCGATGCCGCGTCCGCGGCCCCGCTGCATCCCGTCGCCCGGCAGGCCCTGCAGGCCTCGTTCGACGAGGGGTGGGCCGACCCCGCCCGTCTCTACCGTGAGGGAAGGAGGGCCCGGCTGCTCCTCGACGCGGCGCGCGAGGCGGCGGCCGAGGCGGTGGGCTGCCGCCCCGACGAGCTGGCCTTCACCACCTCCGGCACCCGCGCGGTGCACTCCGGGATCGAGGGCGCCCTGGCCGGCCGGCGGCGCGTCGGAAACCACCTGATCGTGTCAGCCGTCGAACACTCGTCGGTGCTCCATTCGGCGGACGCGCACGAGGCGTCGGGCGGATCGGTGACCCGCGTTCAGGTCGAGCGCACCGGAAGGGTGACCCCTTCCTCCTTCGCCGAGGCCCTGGGCCCCGGCACCGCGCTGGCCTGTCTGCAGTCCGCCAACCACGAGGTGGGCACGGAGCAGCCGGTGGCCGAGGTGGCACAGATGTGCCGGGAGGCAGGCGTGCCGCTCCTGGTGGACGCGGCGCAGTCACTGGGCTGGGGACGGGTGGAGGGCGACTGGTCCCTGCTGACGGCGAGTGCCCACAAATGGGGCGGCCCCTCCGGCGTCGGCCTGCTCGTCGTGCGCAAGGGCGTACGGTTCGCGCCCCAAGGACCCGTGGACGAGCGGGAGTCGGGGCGGGCGGCGGGATTCGAGAACATCCCGGCGATCGTCGCGGCGGCGGCCTCGCTGCGTGCCGTCCGCGCGGAGGCCGCGGAGGAGGCGGGGCGCCTGCGGGAACTGACGGAGCGGATCCGGGCGCGGGTGCCCGCGCTGGTTCCGGACGTCGAGGTGGTCGGCGACCCGGTCCGACGGCTCCCGGGGATCGTCACCTTCTCCTGTCTCTATGTCGATGGAGAGACTCTGCTGCACGAACTGGACCGCGCGGGCTTCTCGGTCTCCTCGGGCTCGTCCTGCACCAGCAGCACCCTGATCCCCAGCCATGTCCTGAAGGCCATGGGCGTCCTGAGCGAGGGCAATGTCCGGGTGTCGCTGCCGCCCGGCACCGGAGAGGAGGACGTCGACCGCTTCCTGTCGGTGCTCCCCGGGCTGGTCTCCGGCGTCCGGGAGAAGCTGGGGGCGCCGACGGCGGTGACGAAGGTGCCCGCGTCCGCCGACGCGCTGGTGGTCGACGCGCTGGGCAGGCGCTGCCCGATCCCCGTCATCGAACTGGCCAAGGTCATCGGGGACGTGCCGGTCGGCGGCACGGTCCGGGTGCTGTCCGACGACGAGGCGGCCCGCCTCGACATCCCCGCCTGGTGCGAGATGCGGGGCCAGGAGTACGTCGGGGAGGAGCCTGCGGACCGCGGCTCGGCCTACGTCGTCCGCCGGCTCTCGTAGAACCGCACCGCGGCCGGACCCCCTGTCTCCGTGGAACAGGCCCGGCCCGCCGCTCCTCCGGACGAGGCTCCGGGCTCGCCTGACCGGACAGGACTCCGTGCTCGCCTGACCCGGACGAGGCTTCGGTCAAGCCTGACCCCGGACAAGACTCCGGGCCCGCCCCCGTCGCACGAGGGCGGGCCCGGACCCGGGTCTGCTGCGCGCGCCCTAGGAAAGGTGCGCCCGGACCTCGACGGCGGCGTCGTCGCCGTACGCCTTGGTGAAGCGCTCCATGAAGTGGGCGCGGCTGAGCTGGTACTCCTGCGTGCCGACCGTCTCGATCACCAGGGTGGCGAGCATGCAGCCGACCTGCGCGGCGCGCTCCAGGCCGACGCCCCAGGCGAGACCGGAGAGGAAGCCGGCGCGGAACGCGTCACCGACACCCGTCGGGTCCGCCTTCAGCTCCTCCTCGGGGCAGCCGACCTCGATCGGGTCGTGGCCGACGCGCTCGATGCGGACACCGCGCGAGCCGAGGGTGGTCACCCGGTGGCCGACCTTGGAGAGGATCTCCGCGTCGCTCCAGCCCGTCTTCGACTCGATGAGCCCCTTCTCGTACTCGTTCGAGAAGAGGTACGTCGCGCCCTCCAGCAGGACCCGGATCTCGTCGCCGTTCATCCGCGCGATCTGCTGCGAGAAGTCGGCGGCGAACGGGATGGAGCGCGTGCGGCACTCCTCGGTGTGGCGGAGCATCCCCTCGGGGTCGTCCGCTCCGATCAGGACGAGGTCGAGACCGCCGACCCGGTCCGCGACGGCCTTGAGCTCGATGAGGCGGGCCTCGCTCATCGCGCCCGTGTAGAACGAGCCGATCTGGTTGTGGTCGGCGTCCGTGGTGCACACGAAGCGCGCGGTGTGCAGCACCTCGGAGATGCGCACGGAGGCGGTGTCGACGCCGTGCCGGTCCAGCCAGGCGCGGTACTCGTCGAAGTCGGAACCGGCGGCTCCGACGAGGATCGGGCGGGTACCGAGCTGACCCATGCCGAACGCGATGTTCGCGCCGACTCCGCCCCGGCGGACATCGAGGTTGTCGACCAGGAAGGAGAGGGAGACCGTGTGCAGCTGGTCCGCGACCAGCTGGTCGGCGAAACGGCCGGGGAAGGTCATGAGGTGGTCGGTGGCGATGGAGCCGGTGACTGCGATACGCACGGCTAGGACACGCTCCTGCGAGGGGAGGGGATTGACAGTTAACGCTACCGGGTCCGCACGCGACCCCTGAAGGGCCAAAACTACCCGATAGTAGATCTTTCTTCGTGACGGCAACGGTGCATACGGTTCCGGTATGACGAACCTCAAGGTCCACGACACCGCTCCGCTCGGCCCGGTCAGCGACCTGGAAGGCGATCTGGCGTCGCTGCGCGGCGACTGCGCCCGGATGGCCGGTCACTGGTCGGCCCCCGCACCCGTTCCCCCGATCCACGTCTCCCCGTCCCTCATCCACGGGGTGACGGTTCCGCCCGCCTCGGCGCGGCTGCTGGACGCGATGTCCGACTACGGCGACTGACCTTCGGCGTCCGTTCGGCGCCGCCGTACGGGTGAGAGCCCGGCGGCGCCGGACGGGTGAGGGTTCGCGCGGCGCCCGACCGGTCGAAGACGGGGTGCGCTCGCAGGGAACCGTGCGCTCCCCCGCTGCGTCCCATCGCCGTCCCCCGTAAAAGGGATGAGCCATACGACCCTGGAGTGCCCGTCATCGACAGGGCCGGGTCGTGGGACAGCAGTGGAGCCGAAGGAGCGATGCGGTGAGCACCGAGCGACCCGACAACGACGCGACCGATCCCGTCGGGAGCCACGCCGAGGGTCCCGCCGAGAAGGCGACCGGACCCGCCCCGGAGGACACCGCGCCGGTTACCGCCGGGGAGCGGCCCGAGAGCCCCGCCGGGGACCGGGTCGAGAACACCGCCGCGGAGCGCGCAGCGGACCTTGCCGACGACACGGCCGCGCCCACCGCCGCGGACTCGGCCGAGGGTTCCGCCGGAGAGCGGAGCGGGGACGCGGGCGCGACGCCCGCCGAGGACCGGCCCGAGGACGCCGCCCCGGACGCTGCCGAGGGTCCCGCCGGAGAGCGGGGCGAGGACGCAGGCGCGGAGGCCGCCGCGGACGTAGTCGCGGCGGCCGCTGAGGTCCGGCCCGAGGACGCTTCCGCGGACCCTGCCGAGGGTTCCGCCGGAGACTTGGACGGGAGCGCAGGCGCGGCGCCCGGCGAGAACGGGCCCGAGGGCGCCGTCGCGGACGCTGCCGAGGGTTCCGCCGGAGAGCGGGGCGTGGGCACGGGCGCGGAGTCCGTGCGAGGTGAGGCGGAGGGCACCGCCGGGCAGCGGGCCGAGGCTCCCGGCGGGGGTGCGGCCGACCGGGTCCTGGAGGATGCCGACGACGTGGGCGCTTCCGGCGCGGGTGGCACCCTGGCCGGTTCCGGTGACGCAGTCGGCGCAGGCTCTGGCGAGACCTCCCCCGATGTCCCTGCTGTCCCTGCTGCCCCTGCCGTCGCCAAGGGTTCCCCCGGAGCGCATCCCGAGGTCGCCGTCCTCGGGGCCGGCTCGGGGGCCGGCGAGGGTGACGGGGCCGGAGGGGGCCGTCGGCGGCGCAGCCCGGTGCTCGTCGCCTCGGTCGTCGCGGCCGTGCTGCTCGTCGGGGGCGGCGGCGCCCTCGTCGCCACGACGGCGTCCGACGGCAACCGTTCCGGCACCCCCGGCGCCGACGGCACTCCGCCGCCCCTCGCCCTCGACGGCTACGTCGCGAGCACGACCGGCGACGGGTCCACGGGCGGTACGGCCGGCATCGCGCCCGGCGAGCCCAACCCCTACGGCACCACCTACCGCGCGAGCGGCACGCTCCCCGCGGGCCCCGGCTCGGCGCACGTGCAGTGGGCCGAGGGCCGGGTGACCCGGGCCGAGGTGGCACGGCTCGCGAAGGCCCTGGGCCTGGCGGGCACCCCCCGGCTCGCCGGGGACGCCTGGACGGTCGGCACCGCCAAGGACGGCACCGAGCCGAATCTGCGGGTGACCGCGGACGCCCCGGGAACCTGGACCTACGCCTCCGCCCTGCCGGGCGGCGACAACTGCGTGAAGGTCACGACGTGCCCTGCAACGGGCCCCGGCTCCTCGGCCGACTCCGCACCGGACCCCGTGGGCGAGGCGGCGGCGAAGCGGGCGGCGGCGCCCGTGCTGAAGGCGGTGGGCCAGGACGACGCCAAGCTGGACGCGAGCCAGCTCATGGACCGGGTGAGGGTCGTGAACGCCGACCCGGTCGTGGGCGGACTCCCCACGTACGGCTGGACGACCGGCCTGCGGATCGGCACGGACGGTCATGTCGTCGGCGGCAGCGGCCAGTTGAAGACGCCGGTGGAGGGAGACGCCTACCCGGTCCTCGGCGCGCGGAAGGCGCTGGACGCGATGAACGCGTCGGCGACCGGAGGCGACCACCGCATGGGCATCGGCGGCTGCGCCAGCCCCGTACCGCTGAAGGACCGCGACGAGGCGCCGTGCGAGCACCCCTCCCCCGGGCCCCGGACCGAGACGGTGACCGTCGAGAAGGCCACCTTCGGACTGGCGGCGCAGCGCGCGAACGGGCGGCAGGCGCTGGTGCCGTCCTGGCTGTTCGAGGTGCGCTCCCCCGGCGCGCAGGACACGTACACCGTGACGCACCCGGCGGTCGACCCGGCGTTCCTGGCCCCGGCGGATCCGCCGGCGCAGCCGAGCGCGGAGCCGACCGTGCCGGCGCCGTCCGGCGAGCCGTCCTCCCCGGCGGCCACGCGTGACGTCGGGGTGCAGGGCTACACGGCCGAGGGCAGGGACCTGACGGTCGGCTTCACCGGCGGGGTGTGCGCCGACTACACGGTGACGGCGAGCGAGAGCTCCGGCAAGGTCACCGTCACGGTGACGGAGAAGCCCTGGAAGAACAAGGTCTGCATCATGATCGCGAAGATCTACGAGAAGACCGTGCGCCTGGACGAGCCGCTGGGCGGCCGTGAGGTCGTCGGGAGCGACGGCAAGGCGGTCCACCAGGGGCTCGTCGAGTTCCCCGAGGCCTCCTCGGCGACGTCGGCGGGGCCCCGGTAGAGGTCGGCCGGCAGGCGTCGGCCGACCCCGGACACGCGAAGGCGGCGTCCCCCTCACAGGGGGACGCCGCCTTCGTCCGTACTCCGCGTGTACGCGCCTTCGCCACGAGCCGTGGACCAGGCCCCGGGGCGGACTAGCTGAAGGAGTCGCCGCAGGCGCAGGAGCCCGTCGCGTTCGGGTTGTCGATCGTGAAGCCCTGCTTCTCGATGGTGTCGACGAAGTCGATCGAGGCGCCACCCAGGTACGGGGCGCTCATGCGGTCGGTGACGACCTTCACACCGTCGAAGTCCTTCACGACGTCGCCGTCGAGCGAGCGCTCGTCGAAGAAGAGCTGGTACCGCAGGCCGGAGCAGCCGCCGGGCTGAACGGCGACGCGCAGCGCCAGGTCCTCGCGGCCTTCCTGGTCGAGCAGGGCCTTGACCTTGGCCGCAGCGGCGTCGGACAGGATGATGCCGTCGTTCACGGTGGTGGTCTCGTCCGATACGGACATCTGCTTCTCTCCCGGGTTGTACGGAGACTGCTTGCCGCAGGTTGCAACCGGCGGGGCCGCGGATTCATTCCGGGCCGAGCTCATGTCTTCTGCCTTCTCTCTTCATGCTCGCACATGCGCCCGCGCACGAACACCGGCCTGTGGACAACCCCACGGACACCCGGGTGTCACCCGCCGGAGAGGCGACCGGGATTCACGTCACATGGACGCTATGGCCATCGTCAACGTGACGTGAAGCGGTTATGATAGATAGCGTCAAATAGACGAAAAGGCATCGTACCGCCGGACCGCTCCCCCGGGAGCCCGGCGACCCGCAGAACAGAAAGGGTGCGTGTCGTGACCACCGCCCAGACCCAGGAGCTCGACGTACAGCCGACGCCCCTCGCCCTGCTGCTGCTCGGCCGCCAGGCCGACCCGAAGAGCGAGCGGGGCGTCGAGTGCCCCGGCGACCTGCCCTCGCCGTCCGACCCGGACCTGGTCGAGCGTGCGCGGGCGGCCAAGGAGAAGCTCGGCGACAAGGTCTTCGTGCTCGGCCACCACTACCAGCGCGACGAGGTCATCCAGTTCGCTGACGTCACGGGTGACTCCTTCAAGCTGGCCCGCGACGCGGCGGCCCGCCCGGAGGCCGAGTACATCGTCTTCTGCGGTGTGCACTTCATGGCGGAGTCGGCCGACATCCTCACGGGCGACGCCCAGAAGGTCGTCCTCCCGGACCTCGCCGCGGGCTGCTCGATGGCCGACATGGCCACCGCCGAGCAGGTCGCCGAGTGCTGGGACGTCCTGACCGAGGCCGGCATCGCCGAGGGGGTCGTGCCCGTCTCGTACATGAACTCGTCCGCGGACATCAAGGCCTTCACCGGCAAGCACGGCGGCACGATCTGCACCTCCTCCAACGCCCAGCGCGCCCTGGAGTGGGCCTTCGAGCAGGGCTCGCAGGTGCTGTTCCTGCCCGACCAGCACCTCGGCCGCAACACCGCCGTCCGCGACATGGGCATGTCCCTGGACGACTGCGTGCTCTACAACCCGCACAAGCCGAACGGCGGCCTGACCGCGGAGGAGCTGCGCGGCGCGAAGATGATCCTGTGGCGCGGGCACTGCTCGGTGCACGGCCGCTTCAGCGTCGACTCGGTCAACGACGTGCGCGAGCGCATCCCGGGCGTCAACGTCCTCGTGCACCCCGAGTGCAAGCACGAGGTCGTCGCGGCGGCGGACTACGTCGGCTCCACCGAGTACATCATCAAGGCGCTGGAGGCCGCCCCGGCCGGCTCCAAGTGGGCGATCGGCACGGAGCTGAACCTCGTACGGCGTCTCGCGAACCGGTTCGCGCCCGAGGGCAAGGAGATCGTCTTCCTCGACAAGACGGTCTGCTTCTGCTCGACGATGAACCGCATCGACCTGCCCCACCTGGTGTGGACCCTGGAGTCCCTCGCCGAGGGCAACCTCGTCAACCGCATCGAGGTCGACAAGGAGACCGAGGCGTTCGCGAAGCTGGCGCTGGAGCGGATGCTGGCGCTGCCGTAGTCGCGGGTAAAGGTGAAGGGGCGCCCCCTGGTGACCGGGGGGCGCCCCTTCGCCGTACGCCTCCCCACCGGTTTGGACGGCGTTCGGCCCAATTCGGAAGTCGGTCGGCCGACTCCGGAACACCCGGCCCGCACGACCTGGCGCCCCGCGCGAGCGCCCGGCCGCGAACGACGGGCCGCGAACGACGGGCCGCAAGAGGCGGGCCCCCGCCCCGGCGCGTGAACGCCGGGGCGGGGGCCCGCCTTCTGGAACCCGATCGGACTCCGCTTCCCGGAAACCCGGTCAGACTCCGGCCGGCTCCGGGGACTTGTCCTCGTCGCCGACGGCACTCTTGTCGGTGCCCGCGCCGGACTTCGCCTCCCGCTTCGCCGCCCGCTTCCTCGCCCGGCGCTCCTTGCGGAGTTCGAGCATCGCGTACAGCGTCGGGACGAGCAGCAGCGTCAGAAGCGTCGACGTGATGAGACCGCCGATCACGACCACCGCGAGCGGCTGCGCGATGAAGCCGCCCTCGCCGGTCACGCCCAGGGCCATCGGCAGCAGCGCGAAGATCGTCGCCAGCGCTGTCATCAGGATCGGGCGGAGCCGGTGCCGGCCGCCCTCGATCACGGCCTCGACCACGCCGTAGCCCTGCGCCCGGTACTGGTTGACGAGGTCGATCAGCACGATCGCGTTCGTCACCACGATGCCGATGAGCATCAGCATGCCGATCATCGCGGGGACACCCATCGGGGTGCCCGTCACGACGAGCAGGCCGATCGCGCCGGTCGCCGCGAACGGGATCGACACGAGCAGGATCAGCGGCTGGACCAGCGAACGGAACGTCGCCACCAGCAGCATGAAGACGATCGCGATCGCCGCGAGCATCGCGAGGCCCAGGTTCTTGAACGCGTCGCTCTGATCCGAGGAGACACCGCCGATCGACGCCGTGGCGCCGGCGGGCAGCTTCAGCTTCGCGAGCTTCGCCGTGAGGTCGTTGCTGACCGCGCCGGTGTTGTCGCCGGTCGGCCTCGCGGTGATCGTGGCGGCCCGCTGGCCGTCGATCCGGGTCATCGAGACCGGCCCGTCGACCAGCTTCACGTCCGCGATGTCACCGAGCTTCACCGCGCCGAGCCGCAGCCCGCGCAGCTCCGCGATCGTGGTGACGGGCTTCGCGGACCTGATGACGACGTCCCGCTCGGTGTCGTCCAGGACCGCCTTGCCGCTGGTGGTGCCGCGTACCGCCTGGCCGACGGCCGCGCCGAGCGTGGCGTCGTCGAAACCGGCCGCCGCCGCCTTGGAGTTGGCCTTGACCGAGATGCGCGGCACGCTCTGGGACAGATCGCTCGTGACGTCGGTGACGTCGTCGAGCTTCGCAACCTCGTCACGGACCTGGCCGGCCGCCTCGCGCAGCACGGCCGCATCCGCCGCCTTCACGACGACCTTGAGGTCCTGGCTGCCGAACCCGTCGCCGGCCGCGACCGTGATGGTGCCGGCCCCGGAGAGCTTGCCGAGCTCCTTCTCCACGCGGTCCTGGACGTCCTTCGAGGACGCGGAGTCCTCCAGCATGATCTGGTACGACGCCTGGTTGGTGTCCGTGCCGCCGCCGAAGGCCGCCATGAAGCCGGAGGAGCCGATGGTGACCTGGTAGTCCTTGACGCCCTTGACTCCGTCGAGGAGCTTCTCGACCTTCGCGGCCTGCGCGTCGGTCGTGGCCAGGCTGGTGCCCGGCTTCAACTGCTGCTTGACGGTGAGGACTTCCTGCTCGCCCTGGTCGAAGAAGTTCGTCTTCAGCAGGGGCGCCATGCCGAACGTGCCGACGAGGATCACGGCCGCGATCAGCAGGCTGGTGAGCCGGCGACGGGTCGCGAAGCGCAGGACGGGGACGTAGACGCGCTGGAGGCGGCTCCGCTCCTCCTTCTCCTCGGCCTTTCGGCGGGCCTCCTCGGCGTCCGCCGGGGTGCCCTTGGGGGCGCGCAGGAACCAGTACGAGAGCACCGGGACGACCGTCAGCGAGACGAGCAGGGACGCGAGGAGCGCCGCCGTGACCGTGAGGCTGAAGGAGCCGAACAGCTCGCCGACCATGCCGCCGGTCAGACCGATCGGCAGGAAGACGGCGACCGTGGTGAGGGTCGAGGAGGTGACCGCTCCGGCCACCTCGCGGACGGCGGTGAGGATCGCCTCCTGGCGCTCCTCGCCGTAGCCGAGGTGCCGCTTGATGTTCTCCAGGACGACGATCGAGTCGTCGACGACCCGGCCGATCGCGATGGTGAGCGCGCCCAGCGTCAGCATGTTGAGCGACAGGTCGCGGGTCCACAGCACGATCAGGGCCAGCACCACGGACAGCGGGATGGAGACCGCGGTGACCAGCGTGGAGCGGACCGAGGCCAGGAAGAGCAGGATGACCAGGACCGCGAACAGCAGGCCGAGGGCGCCCTCGGTGGTCAGCCCGTGGATGGCCTTGGAGACCGCCGGGCCCTGGTCGCTGACGACGGTGATCGTCGCGCCGGAGCCGAGGTCGGTGCGCAGGCCGGGCAGCTTGTCCTCGACCGCTTCGGAGATGGCGACGGCGCTGCCGTCGTGGGCCATGGTGACGGTCACGGACAGGCTCGGGCGGCCGTCGGTGCGCGTGATGGAGTCGGCCTCGGCCTGCTCCTGCCGCACGGTGGCGACGCTGCCGAGGCGCACCGGCTTCTTGCCGGGCTGCCCGGTGACCATCAGGTCCTGGATCTGGGCCAGCGAGGTGAAGCCGCCGCCGACGCGCACGGTGCGGTTGCTGCCGTCCTCGTCGAAGGAGCCGGCGGGGACGGTCGCCCCGCCCGCCTGGAGGGCCTGGCCGAGGGCGGCCGGGGTGAGACCGGCCTTCGCCAGCTTCCTGTCGTCGGGCGTGACGGTGACCTGGAGGTCCCGCACACCGGCGACCTGGACCCGGCCGACGCCCTCGATGCCCTCGAGGGCGGGGACGACGGTGCGGTCGAGGCGGTCGGCCAGCGCCTGCTGGTCCTGACCGGAGGTGACGGCGAGGACGACGGTCGGCATGTCGTCCGTCGAGCCGGCGATGACCTGCGGGTCGACCGCGTCGGGCAGCCGGGCGCCGGCCCGGTTGACGGCCTGCTGGACGTCGGCGACGAGCTGCTTGGTGTCGTTGCCGTAGTCGAAGGACGCCATGATCACGGCGTTGCCCTCGCTCGCGGTGGAGGTGACACCGGTGATGCCGTCGACGCCTTCGAGGCTGTCCTCGATGGGCTCGACGACCTGCTTCTCGACCACGTCGGGAGACGCACCCTGGTACGGCGCGAGGACCGACACCACGGGCAGTTCGATGGTGGGCAGCAACTGCTGCTTGAGCTGCGGGATCGCTATCGCCCCGAAGACGAGCGCGATGATCGACATCAGCCCGATGAGGGCCCGCTGCGCGAGGCTGAATCTGGACAGCCAGGACATGGGTGGTGGGTCTCTCTTCCGTGGTTCGAGCGGAACGCGGGGGACGGGGGAACTCCCCACGTCACACCTTGGGCCATGGACGGGCGGCGAACCGTAGCCCCTGAGTCCATTTCCTTACGCGGAACCTACTCCAGCCGCAGTACGCGCGGGTGACGCTCAGTCCACCCTCGGGCGTACCAGCCCCGACTCGTACGCGATGACCACGAGCTGGGCCCGGTCGCGGGCGCCGAGTTTGGCCATGGCCCGGTTGACGTGCGTCTTCACCGTGAGCGGACTCACTTCGAGACGCTCGGCGATCTCGTCGTTGGAGTGGCCCGCGGCGACCTGTACGAGCACCTCGCGCTCGCGCCCGGTGAGCGCGTCGAGCCGCGCGGAGCGGGCGGTCCCCGGCTCGTCGTCGTCGCCCCGCGCCAGGAACCGGGCGATGAGGCCCTTGGTCGCGGCCGGGGACAGCAGGGCCTCTCCGCCCGCGGCGATCCGGATGGCGTTGAGCAGTTCCTCGGGCTCGGCGCCCTTGCCGAGGAACCCGGACGCGCCGGCGCGCAGCGACTGCACGACGTACTCGTCGACCTCGAAGGTGGTCAGCATCACGACCCGTACGTGCGCCAGGCCGGGGTCGGCGGTGATCTGGCGGGTGGCGGCGAGTCCGTCGGTGCCCGGCATCCTGATGTCCATCAGCACCACGTCGGCCCGCTCCTGGCGGGTCACCGCCACGGCCTGGGCGCCGTCGGACGCCTCCCCCACGACCTCCATGTCGGGCTCCGAGTCGACCAGCACGCGAAAGGCGCTGCGCAGCAGCGCCTGGTCGTCGGCGAGCACGACACGGATCGTCATACGGGGTCCCCCAGGGCAGTCGCGTGGTTCTTGACCGGAAGGATCGCATGGACGCGGAAGCCGCCTCCGTAGCGGGGACCGGCCGTGCAGCTCCCGCCGATCGCGGTGACGCGCTCGCGCATGCCGAGCAGCCCGTGGCCGCCGCCCTCCTGCGGTCCGGTGTCCGCTCCGTGCTCGCCGGCTCCCGGGTCGTACTCCCCTCCCGGGACGGCGTCCCCGTCGGGACCGGTGCCGGGTCCCGGTCCGTTGTCGAGGACGGTCACCTCCACGACCGGCCCGACGCGGACCACGCTGACCTCGGCCTTCGCTCCCGGGCCCGCGTGCTTGCGCACGTTGGTCAGGGCCTCCTGGATCACCCGGTACGCGGCGAGGTCGGCGGCCGCGGGCAGCACCGTGCCGGAGTCGGAGCGGGCCACCTCGACGGGGAGCCCGGCGTTGCGGAAGGTGTCCGCGAGCTCGTCGAGCCGGGCCAGCCCGGGGGCGGGCTCGGTCGGCGCCTCGGGGTCGCCGGACTGACGCAGCAGGCCCACGGTCGCGCGCAGCTCGTTCAGCGCGGACCGGCTGGCCTCCCTTACGTGGGCCAGCGCCTCCTTGGCCTGGTCGGGGCGCTTGTCCATGACGTGGGCGGCGACTCCGGCCTGCACGTTGACGAGGGCGATGTGGTGGGCGACGACGTCGTGCAGATCGCGGGCGATCCGCAGCCGTTCCTCGGCGACCCGGCGGCGCGCCTCCTCCTCCCGGGTGCGCTCGGCCCGCAGGGCGCGTTCCTTGATCGCGTGCACGAAGGCGCGCCGGCTGCGGACGGCGTCACCGGCCGCGGCGGCCATGCCGGTCCACGCGAAGACGCCGAGGTTGTCCTGGGCGTACCAGGGCAGCGGTCCGGCGAGCATGGCGACGGCCGTCAGGACGGTCATGGTGAGGAGGCCGACGCGCCAGGTGGTGGGGCGGTCGGTGGACGAGGCCACGGTGTAGAGGGCGACGACGGCGGACATGGCCACCGGGGCGCGGGGGTCGGCGGTCACGAGTTCCACCAGGGAGATGCCGACGGTCGCCGCGAGGACCTTCATCGGGGCGCGGCGGCGGAAGACGAGGGCCGCGGCCGCGAGGACCATCAGGGCGAGGCTGAGGGCGTCCGGGGTGCGGGCGCTCCAGGTCGTACCGTCGGAGCCGTGCGGGTCGACGAAGGACCCGGCCACCATGGCGACGAGGACGCCGGCCGCGACGGCGGCGTCCAGGGCGAGGCGGTGGCCCCGCAGCCAGTCCCTCATGCGCTCCAGGGTGCTCATCCGGTCCACGGTACGGGGCCCTGCCGGGCTGGGGACCTGTCGGTACGGCACGACTGTGCCCGGGGCCCGCTTTCCGCCCGGGCCGGGGCCGGTCCCGGTGCCCCGGCACGGCCCGCTCCGGGCACGGCCCGTTTCCCGGCCGGTGCCCCGGTCCCGGGCCGCACGCGCGGAGCGTGGGGATGTGACACGGCCGGTGCCGGACCCGGGTGTCCCCGGGCTTCTAGGCCGGCGGGCCATGGGCCCCCGGACCGGTGCCAGGATCCGGTGCCCGTGTCCCGGGCTGGTGCCGGTGCTGGGGTCCAGGGCTGGTGCCCGTTCACGTGCGGAGCGTGGGATGTGACACGGCCGGTGCCGGGCCCGGGTGTCTCCGGGCCGGTGCGGGTCCGGTGACCGTGTCCCGGGGCCCGTCTCCCGGGCCGGTGCCGGGATCCAGGGCTGGTGCCCGTATCCCAGCCGGGGCCGAGGCCCGTGTCTCAGGGCCGCACGTGCGCAGCGTGGGATGTGACACGACCGGTGCCAGCCGGGTGTCTCCGGGCTGCCGGGCCCCGTCTCCGCCTTGCCCCGGCCGGGTGCGTGCCCCGGGCTGCCGGGCCCGTGGGCCTTGGGCTTCCGGGGCGGTGGGCCGTGGTGGAAGGGGTCAGCCGGGGATCAGGCCGTCGTCTCTCAGCATCTCGCGGACCTCTTCGAGGGTGGCGTCCGGAGACGGGAGGATGAGCTCCGACGGTTCCAGCGAGTCGTCGGGAAGCGGGGTCCCGGCGGCACGCACCGCGTCCAGGAGGGCCGCCAGGGTGCGGCGGAAGCCGGACTCGTCACCCCTCTCCATCTCGGTGAGCAGTTCGTCGTCCAGCTTGTTCAGGGTGGTGAGCCGGCCGTCGTCCAGCGTCACCTGCCCCTCCCCCATGATCCGTACGATCATGCCGCCTCCTCAGGCATGGGCCCGCCAGGTCACTGCTTGTCGAAGCGCGGAGTGTCCTGCTGCTGCGAGGACTGGGACTGGCCGTTGCCGCCCTCGATCGCCTGCTGCTGCGACGAGGAACCGCCGGCCAGCTCGGCCTTCATGCGCTGCAGCTCCAGCTCCACGTCCGAGCCGCCGGAGATCCGGTCCAGCTCGCTCTGGATGTCGTCCTTCGCCAGCCCGGACTGGTCGTCCAGGGCCCCGGAGGCGAGCAGTTCGTCGATCGCGCCGGCCCGCGCCTGGAGCTGCGCGGTCTTGTCCTCGGCGCGCTGGATGGCGAGCCCCACGTCGCCCATCTCCTCGGAGATGCCGGAGAAGGCCTCGCCGATCCGGGTCTGCGCCTGGGCCGCCGTGTACGTGGCCTTGATCGTCTCCTTCTTCGTACGGAAGGCGTCGACCTTGGCCTGCAGCCGCTGCGCGGCGAGCGTGAGCTTCTCCTCCTCGCCCTGCAGGGTCTGGTGCTGCGTCTCCAGGTCGGTGACCTGCTGCTGGAGCGCGGCGCGGCGCGACAGCGCCTCACGGGCGAGGTCCTCGCGGCCGAGCGCGAGGGCCTTGCGGCCCTGGTCCTCGAGCTTGGAGGACTGGTTCTGGAGCTGGTTGAGCTGAAGCTCCAGACGCTTGCGGCTGGTCGCCACGTCGGCGACACCGCGGCGGACCTTCTGGAGCAGCTCGAGCTGCTTCTGGTAGGAGTAATCGAGGGTCTCGCGCGGGTCCTCGGCCCGGTCAAGGGCCTTGTTCGCCTTCGCGCGGAAGATCATCCCCATACGCTTCATGACACCGCTCATGGGCTTCGCGCGCCCCCTTCTGACGGACTCCAGCTCCAGGTACTGCAACAGGACCCACAGTACGGGCCCTGCATCCATTACCGCACTGTTCGGGGACGGATGCGCTCATCCCCAAGGACGACTGCGCCCGCCACCGCTCCGGCGTGAGGAGTAGGTGGCACCCGGGGTGCACCCCGGAGCGACGTCCCCTCTGTCCAGCACAGACGCACGGTGTTGCCGGATCGTTCCCCACTCGATCGACGTCCATGCCCGCCGACCCCGTACCCTTGGGTTTTGTGTTCCGTAGCCGTGCGAAGGAAGAGAAGGCCCCCGCCGACAAGGCGCCGGTGACCGACTCCAAAGTGACCCGTGACCCTCAGGCCCCCAAGGGCCGCCCCACGCCCAAGCGCAGTGAGGCCCAGACCCAGCGCCGCAGCGTCGCCCAGACGCCGACGACGCGCAAGGAGGCCGCCAAGCGCCAGCGCGACGACCGCCGCTCCGCGATGGAGCGGCAGCGTCAGGCGCTGGCCAGCGGGGACGAGCGCTATCTGCCCGTGCGCGACAAGGGCAAGGTGCGCCGCTTCGCGCGCGACTACGTGGACTCGCGGCTCTGCATCGCCGAGCTCTTCCTGCCGCTGGCCGTGATCATCCTCATGCTGAGCGTGGTGCCGTCCGCCGTTCTGAAGAACGTGGCGCTGCTGCTCTGGCTGGTCGTCATCGTGATGATCGTGGTCGACTCGTTCGTCATCGCGATCCGCCTGCGGAAGCAGCTCAATGAGCGCTTCCCGGACGAGAACACGAAGGGCGCCGTCCGCTACGCGCTGATGCGCACGCTCCAGATGCGTCGACTCCGGCTGCCGAAGCCGCAGGTCAAGCGCGGAGAGCGGCCCTGAGCACTACGTCGTTCTCCGGGGGCGCGGCGGATGCCTGGCTGAGCAGGCTGGGCGGGCTGCGGGATGTCGTACGACAGGAACTGGTGGCCCGGCAGCTCGATGAGCAGATAGCCGGGCGGTATCCGGTGGGGCAGCGCCTGCGGGTGCTCGACGTCGGCGCGGGCCAGGGCACGCAGGCCCTGCGGCTCGCGCGGGCCGGTCACCAGGTGACCGGTCTGGAGCGGGACGCCACGATGATGTCCGTGGCCCGTGAGGCGCTGGCCGCCGAGCCCGAGGGCATCCGCAGCCGGGTGCGCCTCATCGAGGGCGACGGGCACGAGACCGGTGTGCACTTCCTGCCGGGCAGCTTCGACGTGGTGCTGTGTCACGGCGTCCTGATGTACGTCGAGGAGCCGGACGCCCTGCTGGCCGGGCTGGCGCGGATGCTGGCCCCGGGCGGGCTGCTCTCGCTGCTGGTGCGCAACGCGGACGCGCTGGCCATGCGGCCGGGGATCGGCGGGGACTGGGCGACGGCGCTCGCCTCGTTCGACACGACCGCGTACACGAACCGGCTCGGGCTCGACGTGCGCGCCGACCGTCTCGCCACGCTGACCGGCACGCTCGCCGGGATCGGGGCCCCGCTGCACGCCTGGTACGGGGTGCGCGTCTTCACGGACACGGCGTCCGACGGGGCGCCGGTGCCGCCGGACGCGGCGACGATGCTGGCCGCGGAGGAACGGGCCGGACGGACGGACCCCTACCGCCAGGTGGCGGCCCTCCTTCATCTGTGCGGCGTGCGGGGCTGACGGCCCGCGCCCGCCGACCGGCACCGAGCCGGTGAAGCGGCCCGTCGGCCCGGTCCGGAACCGCAGGCCGGTCCCAGGCGGTCGATCGGTCCCCGGGCCGTCGATCGGTCCCGGGCCGTCGAATCGGCGCGGTTCGCCGAGCGGCCCTGGAGCCCGGCCCGTCCCGGTTCGCCGGACGGCCCGCCGCCGATGTCGCCCGCACGGGTGCCGCGGCCGGCGGCGACGGGTTGCCGGGGTGTGGCCCCGGCAACCCCTACCGGCCTACTCCGCTTCGGCGTGCAGGCTCATCGGGCCGTAGATCTGCGTGCTGTCCTCGAAGAGGAACACCTGGTCGGCGCCCCCCGCCAGAAGGTCCTTCCACACCTCGCCGATCCAGGACTCGGCGTCGCCCTGGGTGGTGAACTCCTCCGGCTGCACCGCGGGTTGGACCTCTGTCCCGTCGGACTTCTCGAACCGCCACGTCCATGCCGCCATGTACGCCTCCAAGGTGTGAGCACACTGCACAGCGGAAGCCGGACAAGATCCGCCTCCCGTCCGAAGCCTAGCCGGACGCGCAAGACGTCCGGGGACACGGAAAAATCGGCGGCGTGGAACTGACTCTGCTCGGCACCGGTGCCCCCGCGGGCCTGCCCCGCCCCGACTGTCCCTGCGCGGCCTGCGCGAGCGCGCTCGGCGAGGAGGCGCGGGCGGCGACCGCCCTGCTCGTGGACGGCACGCTGCTGCTCGACCTGACGCCCGGAGCCGCTTTCGCGGCGGCCCGCGCCGGACACTCGCTGGGCGGCGTACGGCAGGTGCTGCTCTCCCATCCGCACGACGGGCCCGCCGTGGAGGTGCCGGCCGGGCTGCCGCAGCCCGGCCGGGTGCCCGACGGACGGGAGTTGGCGCTGCTGACGGGGCACCGGGTGCGGGCGGTGCCGATGGACGCACCCGGTACGGGGTACGCGGTGACCGGACCGGCCGGGCAGCGGCTGCTGTACCTGCCGCCGGGCGCGGCCCCCGCGGGCCTGGACGAGAACGGCGAGGCGTACCACATGGTGCTCCTCGACGTGGTCGGGCGGCCCGACGCGCTGGCGAGGCTGCGCGCGGCCGGCGCGGTCGACCCGACGACGGACGTGATCGCGGTGCACCTCGACCACGACGTGCCACCGGGCGCCGAACTGCGCAGGCGGCTCGCCGCGGCGGGCGCGCGGGCGGTGCCCGACGGGACGACGCTCGACGTGGGCGTCTACGAGGACGTGCCCGACGTGCCGCGCAGGACGCTGGTGCTCGGCGGCGCGCGTTCGGGCAAGTCGGTGGAGGCGGAACGGCGGATGGAGGCGTTCGCGGACGTCCTGTACGTCGCCACGGGAGGGACGCGCGGCGGGGACTCCGAGTGGGCGCAGCGGGTGAGGGTCCACCGTGAGCGGCGGCCCGGCTCCTGGCAGACCGTCGAGACCTGCGACCTGGTCCCCCTCCTCGCCGAGGAAGGGCCGCCCCTGCTCGTCGACTGTCTCTCGCTGTGGCTGACGGACGCCATGGACGCGGTGAACGCCTGGGACGACGCCGAGTGGTCGGGGGGCGGTGAACGCGCCCTGCGCGCCCGCGTGGAGGAGCTCGTCGCGGCGGTCCGCAGCACCCGCCGCACCCTGGTCGCCGTCTCGAACGAGGTCGGCTCGGGCATCGTGCCGGCCACGGCGTCCGGACGCCGCTACCGCGACGAACTCGGGCGCCTGAACGCGGCCTTCGCCGGGGAGTGCGAGCACGTGCTGCTGGTGGTGGCGGGACAGGCGCTGACCCTGCGGGGCTGAGCGGACGGCGCCGGTTCAGTCCTCCTTGCGGGCCACGATGCGGTACGCGTTCGAGAAGCGGGTGCGGCGCAGCAGGGGGGCCAGCAGCCGGTCCAGCACGGTGGCCGAGGCGAGGAGCGGTGCGGACGCCCGGTTCAGGGCCCGGCGCGCGGTCCGCTGGAGCGGGGTCGGCGGTGCCGGGCGCCAGGGGGCGTCGGGGCCGGGGAGGGCGCGGCCGAGCGCCAGGGCGAGGGCGCCGGAGAGGTCGTGGGGGATGTGCGGCTCGCGCCGGTCCGTGGCGACGACCACGCAGCCGAGGGCCTCCAGTTCGCCGAGCAGATTGGGCAGCGGCATGAGGTGCAGATGGCGCGGCTGGCCGTACGCCGGCCACCACTTGCCGAGCAGCGCGCCGAACGCGCAGTCGGGGTCGGGCACTTCGACCAGGAGGTGTCCACCGGGCCTCAACACCGCCAGCGCGGCGCGCAGTTCCTCGCGCGGTTCGGGTGTGCGCTCCAGTTGGTGGAACATGCTGACGACGTCGTAGCGGGCGCGCAGCCGCTCCGCGATCCGCGGGTCGGCGAGCCGTCCGACGTGCGCCTCCTCCACCCGTCCCGCCGCCCGCGCCCGCTCGACGCGCCGGGTCGGGTCGAGGCCGTCGAAGGACGTGTACGGGTGGACCTCCTTGGCCGCCGCCGGGAAGTGGCCGTGCCCGGTGCCGACGTCGAGCCAGCTCTCCGGTTCCGCGAAGGGCAGCAGGGCGCGGGCCGCCGCGCGGTGGCGTCCGGCCGCGCCGCGGGCGCCGAGCAGCCGTTCGGCGAGGCCGTCGTGGGCGTCCTCGCGCGGCTCCCGCCGGTAGAAGGCCTGTCCCTCGGCGGTGAGGCGGGGATTCTGGAAGGCGTGGGCGCAGTCCCCGCACGCGTCGACGACGAACGTGCCCGGCTTGCGCTGGCGCAGATCCGGTGTGCGCAGCAGGGTCCGCAGGCGCTTGGAGCCGCACCACGGGCAGTCGGCGCGGCGTGGTTCGTGGAACCGGGCGGTGCCCTGGGCGAGTTCGGCCGCGTAGGCGGCACGGCGTTCGGCGATCGGCTGCGGGGTGGGGGGCATGGACACTCCTGTCGGGGGCGAGCCGTACGACAATCCGACACAAACGGTACGTATGCGATGGGGATCCGGGGCGCAACGACGTGGCGCGGACGCGTTCGATCAGTGCCGGTACTGTTCGGCGAATGAGCTCGCTTAATCTCGACGACTTCACCGATCTGATCGAGCGTCCCGACGGAGGCGTACGCCGTGACGCCGAGGCGTACCGGGAGCGCCGGATCGTTCCGCCCGGGGCGCTGGGCCGCCTGGACGACCTGGGTGAATGGCTGGCGGCCGCGCAGTCCGCGGTTCCGGTACGGCCGATCGAGCACCCGCGCGCCGTGCTGTTCGCGGGCGACCACGGCGTCGCCGCCCTCGGTGTGTCGGCACGCCCCGCGGGCGGGGCGGGCCGGCTGGTGCGGGCGGCCCTGGAGGGCGCGAGCCCCGCGTCGGTGCTGGCCCGCGGGCTGGGCGTGCCGGTGCGCGTGATCGACATGTCGCTGGAGTCGGATCCCGAGGGGCTGCCCGACGAGGTCGTACGGCACCGGGTCCGGCGCGGTTCGGGGCGGATCGACGTCGAGGACGCGATGACCCTGGAGGAGGCGGAGGCCGCGTTCCGGGCCGGGGTGGCCGTCGCGGACGAGGAGGCGGACTCCGGTACGGACCTGGTGGTGCTCGGTGACATCAGCGTGGGCGGGACCACGGCCGCGGCCGTCCTGGTCGCGGCGCTGTGCGGGACCGACGCGTCCGTCGTGACCGGGCGGGGCGGCCAGGCGATCGACGACCTCGCGTGGATGCGCAAGTGTGCCGCGGTGCGCGACGCGCTGCGGCGGGCGCGGCCGGTGCTCGGGGACCAGCTCCAGCTGCTGGCGACGGTGGGCGGGCCCGACATGGCGGCGATGACCGGGTTCCTGCTGCAGAGCGCGGTCCGCAAGATGCCGGTGATCCTCGACGGTGTGGTGTCCGCGGCGTGCGCGCTGGTCGGGCAGCGGGTCGCCTTCCGGGCGCCGGACTGGTGGCTCGCCGGGCAGCGGAGCGGGGAGCCGGCGCAGGCGAAGGCGTTGGACCGGATGGCTCTCGAGCCGTTGCTCGATCATGGGGTGACGGTGGGGGAAGGGGTGGGGGCGTTGCTGGCGTTGCCGTTGGTGCGGGCTGCGGCGAGCCTGGCGGCGGAGTTGCCGGAGGCCGTTGTTCCGGCGGCGGAGGAAGCCTCGGAGGATGCTTCCAAGCTCGACTCCGACTCCGACTCTGAGGCCGACTCTGAGGCCGACTCCGGGGCCGGGGCCGGGGCCGAGTCCCTTCCCGGGGCCGGCTCCGACGCCGAGTCCGAGGCGGGCTCCGGCTCCGACGCGCAGGCCTGATCGGGTACCGGCCGGAGCCGGACCCGGGTCGGGTTCCGGTTCCGGTCGGACGGGGTCACCACGGGCTTCTTTCGCCCCCTCCGCCCCTACCCGTCCCGAACCTGGGGCTCCGCCCCAGACCCCGCTCCTCAAACGCCGGAGGGGCTGAAATCTTGCACGGCACCCGAAAGGTGGGCCCCTGGGGCTCCGCCCCGGACCTCGCTCCTCAATCGCCGGAGGGGCTGAACTTTTGCCGGCCGGGGCTGAAATCTTGCACGGCACCCGAAAGGCGGGCCCCTGGGGCTCCGCCCCGGACCTCGCTCCTCAAACGCCGGAGGGCTGAATCTCTCGGGGGTCGGGGGCGTTGATGTCGCCTCCGCCATAGTGGGTCTTCTGGCCCATATCATCCCGGTTCATGGGAGATGTCCGGGTTGCCGTTGGCGTTGCCGTTGATGTGGAGCCGGAGCGGGCCTCGGGGCGCCGGAGTGAGGGGGAACGGCGGTCCACGGCCGGCTCACGGCGGGCCGCCGCCTTCGCGGTGTGGTACCTGCGCGCGGTCACGTTCATCAACTTCCTGAGCGCCGCCTGGGTGTCCCTCGGACAGGACGTGCGGCGGCACAACACCGAGAACTACTTCACGCCCTATCTGCTGACCGCCGGCTTCGCCTCCGGTGTGTTCACGATGTTCCTGGCCACCACGATGCGGCGGCGCAAGCGGGCCGCGTGGATCCTCAACTCCGTGCTCGGCGGGCTGTTCCTGCTGCTGTTCGGCGTCGCGATGGCGTTCCCGGAGATCCGTCAGTACGCACAGAACTGGGTCTCGCTCGCCCTGACCGCGGCCTTCGTGGGGTCCCTGGCCGTGGGCCGCCGGGAGTTCTACGCCAAGGGCGACCGGTCGAACCCGCGGCTCGCCGCGGCCGTAGCGATCGGCGGGCTCCTGGTCGCCTCGCTGCTCGCCGCGCTGCTGGTCACCGTCACCAACAACGCGCACGAAGCGCACCGTTCGACCTTCCTGGACCGCTGGCGCTACGGCACCCTGCGGCTCGTCTCGGTCGCCGCCGACGACTCCCACTACCCCGGGATCGCCACCCCGAACTGGGTCAACGTCAGCATCAACGTGCTGAGCACCCTGCTGGTCCTCGCCGTCCTCTACGCCGCGTTCCGCTCCCGGCGCGCCGTCGACCCGCTCACCGAGGACGACGAGAAGCGGCTGCGCGCGCTGCTGGAGCGCAACGGCGACCGGGACTCGCTCGGCTACTTCTCGCTGCGCCGGGAGAAGAGCGTGGTCTGGTCGCCCACCGGCAAGGCGGCCGTGGCGTACCGGGTGGTGGGCGGGGTCTCCCTGGCGAGCGGCGATCCCATCGGGGACCCCGAGGCATGGCCCGGCGCCATCGAGCCCTGGCTCGCCGAGGCCCGGGAGCACGGCTGGATCCCGGCGGTGATGGGCGCGAGCGAGGAGGCCGGCACCGTCTACTCCCGGCACGGTCTGGACGCCCTGGAACTGGGCGACGAGGCCCTGGTCGAGACGGCGGAGTTCACCCTGGAGGGGCGGGCCATGCGGACCGTCCGGCAGGCCTACAACCGGGTCGCGCGGGCCGGGTACCGGGTGCGCATCCGACGGCACGAGGACATCCCGGCCCCCGAGATGACGTATCTGCTCCAGCGCGCGGACGACTGGCGCGACGGCGCGACCGAGCGCGGTTTCAGCATGGCGCTGGGGCGGCTCGGCGATCCCGGGGACGGGCGCTGCGTGATGCTCGAATGCACGGACGCCGAGGGCGATCTGAGAGCGGTGCTGTCGTTCGTGCCCTGGGGGCCCGAGGGGCTCTCCCTCGACCTGATGCGGCGCGACCGCGACGCGGAGAACGGGCTCATGGAGTTCATGGTGATCGAACTCCTGCGGCGCGCCCGGGAGATCGGGATCACCCAGGTCTCGCTCAACTTCGCGATGTTCCGGTCGGTCTTCGAACGCGGGGCGAGGCTCGGCGCGGGTCCGGTGCTGCGGCTGTGGCGTTCGCTGCTCAGCTTCTTCTCCCGCTGGTGGCAGATCGAGTCGCTGTACCGGGCCAACGCCAAGTACCGGCCCATCTGGGAACCGCGGTTCCTGCTCTTCGAGAAGAGCGCGGACCTGCTGCGCATCGGGGTCGCCTCGGCGCGCGCCGAGGGGTTCCTGGAGGCGCCCGGACTGCCTAAGTGGCTGCACCGCAAGCACCTGGAGTCGCACCGATGAGACCCGCGCGGAGCGGCGCGAGGGGTTGCGCGGGGGCGAGGTGATGGGCGCGCTCGCCCGCCGGTGCCGCGCCGAGTGGGGTCCGCTGTACGCGACCGTGCGCGGGGCCCTGCGGGCGGGACGGTGGCGGGCGGTCCCGATGACCCTCGGCGCGGTGTGCCTGACGGCCGTCCTGCAGTTCGTCCAGAACCGGCCCTGGGGCTACGGGCCGGTGCAGGACGCCGGTGCCGTCCGGGCCGAGGACCCGCTGTGGCTCGCCCTGGTCCGCACCCCGCTGTCGCTGTTCGTGCCGGCACTGGATCTGCCCGTGTGGGGCGCGCTCGCGCAGATCCTGATCGTGTTCGGGATCGCCGAGATCTGCCTGGGCTGGTGGCGCACGCTTGTCGTCGCGTACGTGGCCACGCTGGCCGGGACGCTGTACGCCCGCGTCGGCATCGCGCTCGGCCCGCACCGTCCGCTGGGGCTGCCCGGGGCGGACGCGCTGGTCGTCGACACCGGCCCGTCGGCGGCCGTGGTGGGCCTCGCGGTGTTCCTGTGCTGGCGCCACCGTGCGTACGTGACGGCGGGGATCGTGATCGGGGCGATGGTGGCCGAGGTGATCGTGAAGGACAACCTGGCGGGCAAGGAGCATCTGGCGGCGATCGCCGCGGTGCTGGTGGTGTGCGCCCTGTCCGCCGCGCGTCATCGCCGTTCGGACAGGGAGCGGGCGGGCGCGGGGTCGGGTTTGCCGCCGATCCACTCCTGAAGCCTGCGGACGGGACCCGACCAGCGGCGGTCGTGCCGGTAGGCGCGCAGCCTGGCCCGGGCGCGGGCCCGCGGCCTGTTCCGGTAGAAGCGCTTGGCCCAGGGCGAGGCGGGCTTGGCCAGCCTGACGGCGCCGATGAAGGCGATGAAGGGCACGATCACTCCGAAGATCGCCAGGCGGGCCTTGCCCTTGCTCAGGGCGAGCAGCACGAAGAGGAAGTTCAGGACGATGGTCACGATCGCGCTCGCGCGGTCCTGCGCCTCCTGGTCGCTGACGTCGTTGACGCCGAGCGGCGAGAAGCCGCTGAGCATCAGGCCGAGAAGGGCCGCCGTGACCACCACGACCTCCACGCTCTTGCGTCCGTCCTCGGTCCAGTAGACGTCGTCGAGGTGCAGGATCAGCGCGAACTCGTCGAGCACGAGGCCCGTCCCGATGCCGAACACCACGGCGCTCACGCAGGGCCAGAATCCGTAGCGGCTGCCGGCGACCGCGCCGAAGCCGCCGATCACCGTGAGTACGACTCCGGGGACCACGTGGTGGATGTGCAGATCACCGGCCTTGACGTTGCCGAAGGGCCCTTTGCCCGCGCGGATCATCCGCACGACGACGCGGGTGACCACGAAGGTCACGACGAACGAGGCCAGCGCCAGGAACAGGGGGAGCTTCCCGGGCTCGACGATGTTCCGATACAACCAATGACCCATATGCGAACTTTATCCAGCACCGCTGTTTCCGCCTTCCGGGCGTCCGGGTAGCCTGCGCCGATGTCCAAGACCGCCTCCGGCGCCTCCGTGCCCGACAGCCTCCGCTTCGCCTTCGGCACCCTCACCGTGCTCCCGGTGAAGGTGACCCGCTGGGACCGTGACGCGGCGCGCGGCGGCATGCTGTGCGCCCCACTGGCCGGTCTGGTGGTGGGGGCGGGCGCGGCCCTGGCGGGCGTGGCGCTGCTGGCCATGGGTTCGGGCCCGCTGCTCGCGGCCGTGGCCACCGCCGCCGTACCGGCCGCGCTGACCCGGGGCCTGCATCTCGACGGTCTCGCCGACACCGCCGACGGACTGGGCAGCGGAAAGCCCGCCGAGGACGCGCTGCGGATCATGAAGCAGTCGGACATCGGGCCGTTCGGTGTGATCACCCTCCTGTTCGTCCTGCTCGCCCAGGTGGCCGCACTCGCCCAGGCGTACGAGGTCTCGTGGGGCCGGGGTGTCCTCGCGGCCGTCGTCTCGGCGGTGGCGGCCCGCCTCGCCCTGACGCTCGCCGCCCGCACCGGGGTGCCCGCGGCCCGCCCCGGGGGGCTCGGCGCGGCGGTCGCGGGCACCGTGCCGGTACGGGGCGCGCTGCTGGTGGCGGCGGCCGTGACCGGGGCGGCGGCGGGCGGCGGCGCGCTCGTCGGAACGTACGACGTCGGGCGGGCCGCGGTGGCGGTGGTGCTGTCCGTCCTGGCCGCCGAACTGCTGCTGCGGCACTGCACCGGGCGCTTCGGCGGGATCACCGGCGATGTGTTCGGCGGCCTCGCGGAGACGGCGGCGACGACCGCGCTCGTGGTGCTCTGTCTGGGCTGATCACCGTGGTCACGGGGCGGGAACCAGACCGTGGGGCAGGGTGCCCCACGGATGGTCTCCGGTGCCGGGGACGGCGCAGAACAGCGCGGCCCCCCGTTCCCGCGCCAGCGCCGCCGCGTCGGCTCCGGCCGGTGCCGCGTGGAGGAGATGGCACAGCCTCACGCCGGTGCCGTTCCACGGCGGCGGGGGCTTCCTGCGGTACGTGGCCCAGGTGCCCTCGAAGGTGACGAGTACGTCGGCGATTCCGGCGTACGAAGGGTGCGGTGCCGTGCCGTGGTTGAGGACGAGGGTGCCGCCGCCCAGGCCACGGACCGCGGTCGAGAGCCGCCGGTAGTAGCCGAACTCGCCCTCCGTCGCGGCCACCTGGTCCAGGAAGACGCCGTCGGTGGCGAACCAGTCGCGGTGGCGGGCCAGTTCGTCCTGGACGTCCCCGAGCGGCCTGCGCCCGTACGCCGTGTCCACGTACCCGAGGACGCGGACGTCCGCCGCGCGCAGCCGGGCGGCGACCGCCGCGAACTCCGGGTCGGGGCGGTCGCCGGGTCCGCTGGCCGGGTTGAGCACCACGCCGTGGAGCCGGGGCGCGGCGGCGACGAGCGCGTCCCACTCGGCCGGGCGGACGGCCGGGTGTTCGTAGTACGGGACGAGGAGGGTCTTCACCGGTGGGCCGTCACCTTTCCCAGCCGGGCGCAGACGAGCACGCTCTGCGCGCCCGCCGCCGCGCCGTGGACGATCAGGCCCACCCAGTGGGCGTCGCCCGTGTGCGTGGCCAGCGCCGCGGTCTGGACGAGCGCGGCGGCGCAGACGACGGCGGCGGTGCCGGTGACGGCGCCGAAGGACTGGAGCAGCAGCCCGGTCCACATCACCACCCCCAGCAGGAGCAGTCCGCCGAGTCTGACCCCGTCCGCGGCCGCGGGCGCGTGCGGCCACAGCGCGGAGACGCCGAGACCGAGCACGAGCAGCGCGGCGAGGTAGCCGGTCAGGCACCTCAGGAGCGCGCCGGCGGCGGCCCGCCGGAAACTCCTCGCCGAGGTGCTGGAGCGCAGTCCGGCGAGGCTGCCGCTGCGGAACCGGAACAGCAGCCACTCGGCGGGGCCCATGCTGAGGGTCAGGGCGACCGCGGCCGGTGCGGCGACCGCCGCGCGCGCCCCGGTCAGGACGTCGCCGAGCGCCGCGTACAGCACGAGGACACCGCCGCCGAGCCCGAAGAGGGCGTACGCGACGGTTCCGGCGTGCCGGCGCGGGGCGGACCGGCGGGCGCGCAGCCGTGCGGCGAGGGTGCCGAGGCGGCCCGTGGCCGTCACCGGTTTCCCCGTGGCCGGCCGGCCCGCGGAGGCGGCCCGTGGCTCGCCGGTCCGCGCGGACGGCCCGGCGCCGCCCCGCAGGGTGCCCTGCGGCAGCAGCGCGATCAGTCCCGCACCCCAGCTTCCCTCGCCCAGCTCCCTTACCACCGGGGCGACTTCGAGGAGTCCGAGCAGGGCGACCGCCGCCAGGGAGCCGAGGAGCAGGGTCACGCGCGCCGGGTCGGGGACCGGGTGGAACACGGTGAGGGCCGCGCCCGCCGTCATGGGGGCCAGGGCGGCGAGCAGGGTGCGTTCCCTGCCCATGACCAGCAGAACGGTGGCCGCGCCGAGGTAGCCGGACTGTCCGGCGGCGAAGGCGACGGCGCCCGGGCCGGCCGAGCCCGCCGCCGCGAAGGCCACCAGGGAGCCGAGCAGGACACCCGCCGGGGTGCCGACGAGCAGGGCGCGGCGGGCGGCCGAGCGGTCGCCGAGCCCCATCCAGGTGTACGCGCGGTGGGCGAGCCCCTGGTTCCAGGTCCAGCCGCACAGCGCCCCGGCGAGCATCGGAACGGTCCCGGCCGGCAGGCCGAAGGCGCCCCTCGGGCCGGCGAGGAGCGGTGCGGCGAGGACGTAGCCGAGGCCGGGGAGGGCGAAGACGACGCCCCGCAGGAGACAGCCGATCAGGCCGGTCACCCAGGGGTCGGGGGCCGGTGTCCCGGGTTCGGGATAGGCCCGGTCGACCCGGGCGAACAACTCCTCGGCGAGGGCGAAGGAGTTGGTGACGCCGTACCGTTCACGGATCTGGTCGTCCGAGAGGCCGTCGGATTCGAGGAGCGCGGCCACCTCGTCGGGATGGACGGCGGCGGTGACGAACTCCGCCAGCTTGGCGGCGAGTTCGTCGATCGGGTCGGGCTTTCCCCAGCTCGCCGCGCGGCGCTGGCTCGGCACCAGGGGACGGACGGCCTCGTGGGCTCCGGGCCGGGTGCGCAGGGAGCCGCTCACCAGCCGGTCCCGTCCGTGGCGACGGCCTGGTACCAGGGGTCGCGCAGTTCGAGGGTCCAGTCGTCGACGGTCTCCACGGCGGGTTCGTACACCGTGGGCCGGCCCGCCAGTTCCTGGTAGACCGTCCTGAACGCGTCGACGGAACGGCGCAGGGTGAAGCGGTCGATGACCCTCTGGCGTGACAACTCGCCGAGTTCCAGGCGTCGTTCCTCGTCCCGCAGCAGGGTGAGGGCGGCCGCGGCCATCTTCTCCGGTTCGCGCGGCGGGACGACGATGCCGGTGTCGCCGACGGCCTCGCGGACCCCGCCCACGTCCGTGGAGACCGTCGTACGGCCGCAGGACATGGCCTCGATGATCGAGAACGGGAAGCCCTCCGAGATGGAGGACAGCATGACGACGTGGCCGGCCGCGTAGGCGCGCCACACCTCGGTGATGCGGCCCTCGAAGGTCAGCCCGTCGGTGACGCCCAGTTCCGCGGCGAGCTTCTCCAGCCGGGTGCGGTACGCCTCTCCGCCGGGCGGTACGGGACCGAACAGCCGCAGCCGGGTCTCGGGCAGTTCGGCGCGCACCATGGCGTACGCGCGCAGCAGCGTCTCCAGGTCCTTGATGGGGTCGACGCGGCCGCACCAGGTGAGGGTGGGCACGGCGGGTTCGGGTCCCGCGTGCGGGAAGGCGTGCGGGTCGACTCCGTTGTAGACCGTGCGGATACGGTCCCCGTCGGCGCCGCCGCGCTCCTCCCAGCGGCGGTTGTACTGGTTGCAGGGGGTGATGAGGTCGGCGGCGCGGTAGCCGAGGGAGTTCAGCTCGCGGTAGAAGCCGAGCATGAACGCCTTGACGGGCCAGCGCTGTTCGGCGCCGCGGTAGCCGAGGTAGCGCTCGCGCAGATAGATGCCGTGTTCGGTGAGCAGGAACGGGACGCCGTCCAGGTGGTGCGCGACGAGGGCGGGCAGCGTGGCGAGGCCGCTGCTGACCGCGTGGGCGACGCTGTCCTCGGGAATCCTGACGCCGAGCGGGCGCAGCGCGTGCTCCAGCAGGTCCGTCGCGGTGAGCGCGTCGTGAACGGTGGGCCGGGCGGCGGCCGTCGGCAGATGCGGCATGGTCCAGATCCACATCAGCGAGCGCAGTGCCGATTCGCCGCGCAGGGCGGCCGAGAGGCGGCCGTCGCGGGCGAGTGCGGCCAGCTCGAACAGGGCGTCGCCGAAGTCCTCGGCCGAGTCGGGGTCGAGGAAGGAGAGCAGGAAGCGTTCGTAGATCTCGGCGAAGCGGCGCTGGGCGCGGCCCAGCGGCGGGCGGGCGCGGCCGGGGCGCGGTCCCCAGGTCGGTACGCGGGTGTGCCGGTAGACGTTGGGCGGCAGCTCCCAGGTCACGGGTTCGCGGCCGCTGCCGGTGAGCGAGACGATGTGGAAGTCGACCTCCGGCATGCCCTTGACCAGCTGGTCGCACCAGGTGCTGACCCCGCCGTGGACATGTGGGTAGGTGCCTTCGGTGAGCATGGTGACATGACGGCCGGTGCGCATCATGCGTGGTTCCCCCCTGGGACTGTTTCTTCCGGAGAGCCCCCCGGCTCCCCGTCGCACGGCTCACGAGCGCACCCCGGCCGGTCGGGCCGGGGTGCGCGTCCTGAGCCGCGTTGCCGCCGTGCTTACGCGGGCAGGTTCAGCTTGACCGCGGACTGAAGAAGCTCCGGCTTGGTCCAGTCGTTGCGCGCTCCCGCGTACGCCGTGCCGAACGGGGTGGTGCCGACCACGAGTTGCTTGGTCGTCCCCTCGGGCACGGTCACCGGGATCTGCGTCCCGGACGGGGCGGTGACGGTGACCTGGTTGCCGACGCGGTAGGCCGTGACCCTGCCGCTCGCCAGGGCGGTCTGCCAGTCGGCGCGGCGCTGCAGCTCGGTGCCGATGGCGCTCTGGCGGGGGTTCTGCAGCGGGGTGTTGTCGGCGTAGATCGCCTTGTAGCCGTCGAGCACCTTGTCCAGGACCGGGTAGAGGATGCGGCCCTCGGCCAGGTTGGACTGGTGGACGTAGTGCGGACGCGGGTCGTTGCCGATGGCGTGCCCGAGCGCGGTGCGCGCCTCGGCCGGGACGATGTAGTCGGCGTAGCCGGTGGCCGTGTTCAGCGGGGCCGGCAGGCAGGTCGACGTCGCGTTGTTCTCGCACACGCCGCTGCCGCCGGCGGCCTTCGAGGTGTAGATGTAGTTGTACTCGTCGGCCATCTCCTCGGGCGTGCCGGTGTTGTAGTAGATGTTCATGGGGTAGCGCGGGACGGTCATCACGCCGTTGCCGACCGCACGCTGCTCGGGCTCACGGGAGTTGTCGGACCCGGTCCACTTGACGCCGTTGTCGGACATGGCGCGGGCGAGGTTCGGGTTGTCGACGGGCTGCTGGGGCAGCGTCTTGAGGCCCGAGTGCTCGCCGGTCACCAGCTCGGTGCGGTCGGTGGACAGGCCGTGGGAGGCCGCCCACCTGTTGTTGTCCGAGATCTGCGCGGAGATCTCGGACCGGCTCACGTACTTCGTGGTGCCGTTGGTGTTCTTCGCGCAGGTCCAGGGGACGGTCGTGGTGTCCTGGACGCAGCCGAGGAACGGGTGCGTGTAGGTGTGGTTCATCCAGCGGAACTTGGCCTTGTCGGCGAGCAGGCGGTCCGTGAGGGCGTCGGTGCCGCCGTTCTCGGCCTTCCACTCCTCGCCCGCGCCTCCGTTGAAGACCATGTCGAGCGTGAACCCGCGGTCGGCCTCCCACTGGGCGGCGTAGGCGGCGTCGGCCGCGGTCATCCGGATCGGCGTGGTGGTGTCCTCGCCGTCGCTGCCGGCGCAGTCGATGTCGCCGGGGGTGCAGTTGCGCTCGGAGTCCCAGCGGGCGTCCGGCGCGAAGACGTCGTCGACGTGGACGGAGAAGTAGTTCCTGGCCTGCCCGAGGTGCACTCCCTGGGTGAGCCATTCGACGATTCCGCGTGCCAGGACCTTGAACTGCTTCTGGTACTGGTTGTACGCGAAGGTCACCACGAGTTCGCGGCGCCCGTCGTGCTCGTACTGGCCGAGCATCGAACCGCCGCTGGGCGCGTTCAGGTAGCTGGTGAACCCGTCCCTCGGGTGGGCCGCGTAGCCGTAGGTCTCCTGCACGGCCGGGTCGTTGTCCTCGAAGGTCAGGGGTCCGTCGAGGTAGCGGAACGGGCCGGTCGTGCCCGCCGCGGTGATCTGGGTGGTCTGGCCGTCCAGCACGCCGGACCAGCCGCCGTTCTGGTCGGTGTAGTCGAGACCGACCTCGGGGTGGGCCCAGGTGTAGGCGTCGACCTGCGGGATGCCGAACGTCTTCTCGTAGGTCTCCAGGGCGGTCTGTTCGGCCGAACCCGCCCCGAAGGGCGCCTCGTTCGGCAGGACGACGCCCTGGTACTTGGCGCGCGGGGCGCCGTTCACCGTGTCGCTCAGGAACGTCGCGTTGATGGTCGGGCGGTTCGCGTCGCCCAGGTTGACCGTGGTGTACGGGACACCCTCGTTCTTCAGCTCCGCGGTGATGGCTCCGACCTGGCCCGCGCCGTTGTCCACGACCAGGACCTTGAGATCGATCCGCGGCGTGGCCGCCGCGGTCGCGCCGGGCGCCCCCATGCCCAGCGCGAGGAGTCCGGCGGCCCCCAGGACGGCGGCCGTCCCTCTCCACCGATGCAGACTCTGTGCCATATGTAGCTTTCTCCCCCTCCAGCATTCCCCACGGGTGGAAACCATGGGGAACCTGTGGAAATAGTGCAAAGCAGTGGACGGCGTGCCCACTGAACACGATGAGTGTGTCTCAGGTCACCGGGAGTGAGGGGCGGGATTCCGGCACGGCGCCACCTGTGGGTGAACGACCGCAGGAATGAGCGAAACCCGGCCCCGAGCGTAGGCTCGTCCCGGGTACTCGCCCGGCCCGCCAGGGGCCCCGGCAAGGACCGCCCCCGAGGACGGATCTAGGGTCAGCCGTCGGGCCCGGTCGACCCACCCCTTCTCGGCCACACGAACTTTCAATGGAAGCGGAGATCTCACCACCGTGACTGCTCTCACTCTCAGCACCGCCGCAGCGTCCGGTCTGCGGGCCGACGCGATCGTCGTCGGTGTCGCGAAGGGCCCCAAGGGCCCTGTCGTCGCACCGGGCGCCGAGGCCGTTGACAACGCCTACGACGGCGGGCTCGCCGGAATCCTGGAGACCCTCGGCGCCTCCGGGTCCGAGGGCGAGGTGACCAAGCTGCCCGCGCCGTCCGGATTCAAGGCTCCCGTCGTGGTGGCCGTCGGCCTGGGAGCGGTCCCCGAGGACGAGGCCGGCTACGACGCCGAGGCGCTGCGCCGCGCCGCCGGTGTCGCCGCCCGCGCGCTCGCCGGCGCCAAGAAGGCCGCGTTCGCGCTGCCGGTCTCGGACGCCGCCGACGCCGGTGCCGTCGCCGAGGGCGCCCGCATGGGTGCGTACGGCTTCGACGCCTACAAGGAGACGGGCCGCAACGAGGCCGCCAAGGGCCGCAAGGGTCCGCTCGGCGAGGTGGCCGTCCTCGGCGGCAAGCCCCGGGACGCCGCGTACAAGGCCGCCCTCGCGCGTGCCACCGCCGTGACCGAGGAGCTCAACCGCGCCCGCGACCTCGTCAACACCCCGCCGAACGACCTCAACCCGGAGTCCTTCGCCGCCGTCGCCACCGCGGCCGGCAAGGAGCACGGCATCAAGGTGCAGGTGCTCGACGAGAAGGCGCTGGTCAAGGGCGGCTTCGGCGGCATCCTCGGCGTCGGCGCCGGCTCGGCCGCCGGTCCCCGCCTGGTCAAGCTGTCGTACACCTCCTCGAAGGCCAAGAAGCACCTCGCCTTCGTGGGCAAGGGCATCACCTACGACTCGGGCGGCATCTCGCTCAAGCCCGCCGGGCACAACGAGACGATGAAGTGCGACATGGCCGGCGCCGCCGCGGTCTTCGCCGCCGTGGTCACCGCCGCGCGCCTGGGCCTCGAGGTCAACGTCACCGGCTGGCTCGCGCTCGCCGAGAACATGCCGTCCGGCTCCGCCACCCGTCCGGGTGACGTGCTGCGCATGTACAGCGGCAAGACCGTCGAGGTCCTGAACACCGACGCCGAGGGCCGCCTGGTCCTGGCGGACGCGCTGTGGAAGGCGTCCGAGGAGAAGCCGGACGCGATCGTCGACGTGGCGACGCTGACCGGCGCGATGGTGCTGGCGCTCGGCAACCGCACCTTCGGCGTGATGGCGAACGACGACGCGTTCCGTGCCGCGATCGTCGAGGCCTCCGAGGAGGTCGGCGAGGAGTCCTGGCCGATGCCGCTGCCCGAGCACCTGCGCAAGGGCATGGACTCCCCCACCGCCGACATCGCCAACATGGGCGAGCGCATGGGCGGCGGCCTGGTCGCCGGCCTGTTCCTGCGCGAGTTCGTGGGCGAGGGCATCACCTGGGCGCACCTGGACATCGCGGGCCCCGCGTTCAACGAGGCCGGTCCCTTCGGCTACACCCCCAAGGGCGGCACCGGTTCCGCGGTCCGCACCCTGGTCCGCCTCGCCGAGCTGACGGCGGCGGGCGACCTGGGCTGAGTCCCCGTACGGCACAGCGGCCCCGGGCGTCACGCGCCCGGGGCCGCTCTTATGGCCGAACCGGGGTTTCGCCCACGACGAAATCCGCAGGTTCACCCGGCTCCGCACCCCGTCGACGTGATGGATCAGACGTCCCACACACCGGCCCGGCGTCTCGCTCGCCCTCGACAAGTGCGAAGATGGGTTCTCGGCAGGACAGGGCCCCCACCACAGGGCCGTAGAAAGAGCGGCCGGACACCAGCCGACCGACCGGTCAACCACCCGCAAGGGACAAAGGTGCCCGGCGTAACGGCGCACATGCATGGAGGACGTGACGTGGCGAACGACGCCAGCACCGTTTTCGACCTAGTGATCCTCGGCGGCGGTAGCGGCGGTTACGCCGCGGCCCTGCGCGGAGCGCAGCTTGGCCTGGACGTCGCCCTGATCGAGAAGGACAAGGTCGGCGGTACCTGCCTGCACCGTGGGTGCATCCCCACGAAGGCCCTGCTGCACGCGGGCGAGGTCGCCGACCAGGCCCGCGAGAGCGCGCAGTTCGGCGTCAAGGCCACCTTCGAGGGCATCGACGTACCCGCCGTCCACAAGTACAAGGACGGGGTCATCTCGGGCCTGTACAAGGGTCTGCAGGGTCTCATCGCGTCCCGCAAGGTGACGTACATCGAGGGTGAGGGCCGTCTGTCCTCCCCGACCTCCGTCGACGTGAACGGCCGGCGCATCCAGGGCCGCCACGTGCTCCTCGCGACCGGCTCCGTGCCGAAGTCGCTGCCGGGCCTGGAGATCGACGGCAACCGCATCATCTCCTCGGACCACGCGCTGGTCCTGGACCGCGTGCCCCAGTCCGCGATCATCCTGGGCGGCGGCGTCATCGGCGTCGAGTTCGCCTCGGCGTGGAAGTCCTTCGGTGCCGAGGTGACGGTCATCGAGGGCCTCAAGCACCTCGTCCCGGTCGAGGACGAGAACTCCTCCAAGCTTCTTGAGCGCGCGTTCCGCAAGCGCGGCATCAAGTTCAACCTGGGCACCTTCTTCTCGAAGGCCGAGTACACCGAGAGCGGTGTCAAGGTCACCCTCGCCGACGGCAAGGAGTTCGAGGCCGAGGTCCTGCTCGTCGCCGTCGGCCGCGGCCCGGTCTCCGCCGGTCTCGGCTACGAGGAGCAGGGTGTCGCGATGGACCGCGGCTACGTCCTGGTCGACGAGTACATGCGGACGAACGTCCCCACCATCTCCGCCGTCGGCGACCTCGTCCCGACGCTCCAGCTCGCGCACGTCGGCTTCGCCGAGGGCATGCTGGTCGCGGAGCGGCTGGCCGGTCTGAAGACCGTTCCGATCGACTACGACGGCGTCCCGCGCGTGACGTACTGCCACCCCGAGGTCGCCTCCGTCGGCATCACCGAGGCCAAGGCCAAGGAGATCTACGGTGCGGACAAGGTCGTCGCCCTGAAGTACAGCCTCGCGGGCAACGGCAAGAGCAAGATCCTCAACACCTCGGGCGAGATCAAGCTCGTCCAGGTGAAGGACGGTGCCGTGGTCGGCGTCCACATGGTCGGCGACCGCATGGGCGAGCAGGTCGGCGAAGCCCAGCTCATCTACAACTGGGAAGCGCTGCCCGCCGAGGTCGCCCAGCTCATCCACGCCCACCCGACGCAGAACGAGGCGCTCGGCGAGGCCCACCTCGCGCTCGCGGGCAAGCCGCTGCACGCGCACGACTGACCGGCCCGGCCGGGGGTTCCCCCCGGCCACCGGCCGTTCCCAGTCACCGCGTCGAGCAGGGCTCGACGACGACCACAGACTTCCGCACTTCCCCGAGCCCTCGATCCCGGTCGGGCAGGGGAGACCCCAATAAGGAGCAACAGAAACCATGCCGGTTTCCGTAACCCTTCCGGCACTCGGTGAGAGCGTCACCGAGGGCACTGTCACCCGCTGGCTGAAGGCCGAGGGCGAGCGCGTCGAGGCCGACGAGCCGCTGCTGGAGGTGTCGACGGACAAGGTCGACACCGAGATCCCCTCCCCCGCCGCCGGCATCCTGGCGTCCATCAAGGTCGCCGAGGACGAGACCGTCGAGGTCGGCGCCGAGCTGGCCGTCATCGACGACGGCACGGGCGCGGCCGCCGCCGCCCCGGCTCCCGCCGCCGCCGAGGCTCCGGCCCCGGCCGCCGCTCCGGCCGCCCCCGCCCCGGTCGCCGAGGCCCCCGCGGCCCCGGCCGCCCCCGCGCCGGCCGCCGCCCCCGCCGGTGGCGCCTCCGGCACCGACGTCGTGCTGCCCGCGCTGGGCGAGTCGGTCACCGAGGGCACCGTCACCCGCTGGCTGAAGCAGGTCGGCGAGGAGGTCGCGGAGGACGAGCCGCTGCTCGAGGTCTCCACGGACAAGGTCGACACCGAGATCCCCGCGCCGGTCGCCGGCGTGCTGCTGGAGATCGTGGTCGGCGAGGACGAGACCGCGGAGGTCGGCGCGAAGCTGGCCGTCATCGGCGCTCCCGGTGCCGCTCCGGCCGCCCCCGCGCCGGCCGCACCCGCCGCCCCCGCCCCGGCTCCGGCCGCCCCCGCGGCCCCGGCCCCCGCCGCTCCGGCCGCCCCGGCCGCAGCCGCCCCGGCCCCGGTCCAGCCGGCCGCTCCGGCCGCGCCCGCCGCTCCGGCTCCGGCCCCCGCGCCGGTGGCCGCGCCCGCCCCCGTCACCCCGGCCCCGGCGCCCGCCGCGACCACCGGTGACGACGGCGCGTACGTGACCCCGCTGGTGCGCAAGCTCGCCGCCGAGAACGGCGTCGACCTGGCCACCGTCAAGGGCACCGGCGTCGGCGGCCGTATCCGCAAGCAGGACGTCGTCGCCGCCGCCGAGGCCGCGAAGGCCGCGGTCGCCGCGCAGACTCCGGTCGCTGCCGCCGCCCCGGCCGCCGCCAAGAAGGCGCCGGTCCTGGAGGTCTCCCCGCTGCGCGGCCAGACCGTCAAGATGACCCGTATCCGCAAGGTCATCGGCGACAACATGGTGAAGGCCCTGCACGAGCAGGCGCAGCTCTCCTCGGTCGTCGAGGTCGACATCACCCGCCTGATGAAGCTCCGCGCGCAGGCGAAGGACTCCTTCGCGGCCCGCGAGGGCGTCAAGCTCTCCCCGATGCCGTTCTTCGTGAAGGCGGCGGCCCAGGCGCTGAAGGCCCACCCGGTCATCAACGCCCGGATCAACGAGGCCGAGGGCACGATCACCTACTTCGACGCCGAGAACATCGGTATCGCGGTGGACTCGGAGAAGGGCCTGATGACCCCGGTCATCAAGGGCGCGGGCGACCTCAACATCGCCGGCATCTCGAAGGCCACCGCCGACCTGGCGGGCAAGGTCCGGGCCAACAAGATCACTCCGGACGAGCTGTCCGGCGCGACCTTCACCATCTCCAACACCGGTTCGCGCGGCGCGCTCTTCGACACGATCATCGTGCCGCCGAACCAGGTCGCGATCCTGGGCATCGGTGCCACGGTCAAGCGTCCGGCCGTCATCGAGACGGAGGAGGGCACCGTCATCGGCGTCCGCGACATGACCTACCTGACGCTCTCCTACGACCACCGTCTGGTGGACGGCGCCGACGCCGCCCGCTACCTGACCGCGGTCAAGGCGATCCTGGAGGCGGGCGAGTTCGAGGTCGAGCTCGGCCTGTGACCCGCACCGCCTGCAGGCGGAAAAGCTGACACGGCACCCCCGTCCGGACCTCCGGACGGGGGTGCCGTGTTTGTGCGCGCCGGGGTTCCCCCGGCCACCGTTCTTCCTCCGGACCCCGGATCCGGCCGTCACATCGACGGTACGAATCCGGACTTCACCCGGTACGAGCCCGTACGGCCGGGAACACTCTGACAGCGTGTAAGTCTCGTCTCACCTGCGGGAAAGCGCCGCCATGCACCCGACACCGACAGAGCCACGGCCTTATTGTCTAAAGGTCAAACGCCCAAGGGGGTCTCGCCGCCCCTCCCGAAGGAGCCTTCATGACCGCGCCCGTCGTCCACTCGCTGCGCGAACAGATCCGCGAGCACATCGTGGAGGGGATCGTCAGCGGGCGCTGGAAGCCGGGCGAGCGGATCGTGGAGCGGCGCATCGCCACGGAGCTGGAGGTCAGCCAGACCCCGGTGCGTGAGGCGCTGCGCGAGCTGGAGTCGCTGCGGCTGATCGAGTCGGCGCCGAACAAGGGCGTCCGGGTGCGCAATCTGACCGCCGCCGACCTGGAGGAGAGCTACCCCGTACGAGCCGGTCTGGAGGCCATCGCGGCGGAGCTGGCGGCCGGACGGCTGGCGGAGGACTGCTCGGCCCTGGAGCCGCACGTCGCGGCGCTGTACGAGGCGGACAGGCTGGCCGACGGGACCGGCCAGGTGCGGCACACCGTGGGCTTCCACCGCGAGCTGGTCCGGGCGGCCGGGAACTCCGTGCTCCTGCACACCTGGGAGGGCCTGGGCATCGAGGTCTTCACGGCCCTGTCCATCCGCTGGCTCGGGACCGTGCAGCAGTCGTACGCGGAGGAGCACGAGGCCCTGGTGGACGCCTTCCGGCGGCGCGACCCGCTGATCGCCGACCTCGTGAAGGCCCACGTCCTCGGCTGCGCCCCGCGCCCCTGAGGGGTGCGCCGACGGTGTGGGCGCAGGGGAGCACACCCCCGCTCAACCGTGCCCCCACCTGCGAAAACCATCGATTTTCAAGGCACCCGGTGCCTGCCCCCAAGGCACCCCGTGCCGACTTTCCGATCTGAAGAGGATTTCCCCCGGATTCCTTTGATCGATCATCGATCAGGGGGTTACAGTCCTCGACGGGCTCCCACAAGAGCCCGCCGCCCTGTCCTGCCAAAGACCAAGGGCACCCCCGAAAACCCCTTGCCGATGAGGGAACCCCCCTCCGCATCCGGAAGGCGGCGCAATGACCGACCCCACCGCAATCCAGCCGAGCGAGCTCGACCAGCTCCCGGACCGCGACCCCGAGGAGACCGCCGAATGGCAGGCCTCCCTGGACGCCGTCACCCAGGCGGCCGGGCCGCACCGTGCCGCGTACCTGATGCGCCGCACGCTGGAGCGCGCCGAGGGCAACGGTCTCGCGCTGCCCAAGCTGCTTGAGACCGACTACGTCAACACCATCCCCACCGCCGCCGAGCCCGCCATCGACGGCGACGAGGCGATGGAGACCCGGATCACCGCGTGGAACCGCTGGAACGCGGCCGCGATGGTCACCCGGGGCGCGAAGCACGGCGTCGGCGGCCACATCGCCACCTTCGCCTCCGCGGCCTGGCTCTACGAGACCGGCTTCAACCACTTCTTCAAGGGCAAGGAGGGGGACGGCTCCGGCGACCAGCTCTACATCCAGGGCCACGCCTCCCCGGGCATCTACGCCCGCGCCTTCCTCGACGGCCGCCTGAACGAGCAGCACCTGGACAACTTCCGCCAGGAGTCCGGCGGCAGCGGTCTCCCGTCGTACCCGCACCCGCGCCGGCTGCCCTGGCTGTGGGAGTTCCCGACCGTCTCCATGGGCCTCGGCCCGCTGTCGGCGATCTACCAGGCCCGCTTCAACCGCTACCTCACCAACCGCGGCATCAAGGACGTCTCCGCCTCGCACGTGTGGGCGTTCCTCGGTGACGGCGAGATGGACGAGCCGGAGTCGACGGCGGCACTCGCACTCGCCTCCCGCGAGGGCCTGGACAACCTGACCTTCGTCATCAACTGCAACCTCCAGCGCCTCGACGGCCCGGTCCGGGCGAACTTCAAGATCGTGCAGGAGCTGGAGGCGCAGTTCCGCGGCGCCGGCTGGAACGTCGTGAAGTCGCTGTGGGGCTCGGCCTGGGACGAGCTGTTCCAGCTCGACACCACGGGCGCGCTCGTCCGCCGCCTGCGCCAGGTGCCCGACGCGCAGGTGCAGACGTACCAGACCCGCGACGCCGCCTACATCCGCCAGGACTTCTTCGGCTCCGACCCGGCGCTCGCCGAGATGGCGAAGCTGCTGAGCGACGACAAGATCCTGGAGTGCTTCCACCTGTCCCGCGGCGGCCACGAGGCGCGCAAGGTGTACGCGGCCTACCGCGCCGCCCTCGCGCACAAGGGCGCGCCGACGGTGATCCTGGCCCAGACGGTCAAGGGGCACACCCTCGGCCCGGGCTTCGCGTCGAAGAACGCCAACCACCAGATGAAGAAGCTGTCCACGGACGAGTTCAAGCAGATGCGTGATCTGCTCGAACTGCCGATCTCCGACAGCCAGTTCGTCGACGGTGTGGTGCCCTACGGCCACCCGGGCGCCGACTCCCCCGAGGTCCGTTACCTCCAGGAGCGCCGCGCGGCCCTCGGCGGCCCGGCCCCGGCCCGCCGTACGCACGCGCTGGCCCCCCTGCCGGCCCCCGCCGACAAGGCGTTCGCCTCCTTCGACAAGGGCTCCGGCTCCCAGAACGTGGCGACGACCATGGCGTTCGTCCGCCTCGTCAAGGACCTGGTCCGCGACAAGGAGACCGGCCGCCGCTGGGTGCCGATCGTCCCGGACGAGGCCCGTACCTTCGGCATGGAGTCGCTCTTCCCGTCGCTGGGCATCTACTCGCCCAAGGGCCAGACGTACGAGCCGGTCGACCGCGACCAGCTGATGTACTACAAGGAGGCCAAGGACGGCCAGATCCTCAACGAGGGGATCACCGAGGCCGGCTCCATGGCGGACTTCATCGCCGCGTCCACCGCGTACTCCACGCACGGTGAGGCGATGATCCCCTTCTACATCTTCTACTCGATGTTCGGCTGGCAGCGCACGGCCGACCAGATGTGGCAGCTCGGCGACCAGCTCGGCCGCGGCTTCCTCGTCGGCGCGACGGCCGGCCGCACCACCCTGACCGGTGAGGGCCTCCAGCACGCCGACGGCCACTCCCCCGTCATCGCGGCGACGAACCCGGCGGCCCTGTCCTACGACCCGGCGTTCGCGTACGAGATCGCGACGATCGTCAAGGACGGCCTTCGCCGGATGTACGGCGAGAGCGCCCCGGGCGAGGACCCGGACGTCTTCTACTACCTGACCGTCTACAACGAGCCGAAGCCGCAGCCCGCCAAGCCGTCCGGCCTCGGGATCGACGAGGGCATCGTCAAGGGCCTGTACCGCTTCAACACGGCGGAGTCGGCCGGCCTGAACGTGGCCGCCGCGAACGCCCCGCGCATCCAGCTGCTCGGCTCGGGCACGGCGATCCACTGGACCCTGGAGGCCCAGAAGCTGCTCGCCGAGGAGTGGGGCGTGGCCGCCGACGTGTGGTCCGCGACCTCCTGGACCGAGCTGCGCCGTGACGCGCTGGAGGCCGACGCGGCCCTGCTGCGCGGCGAGGAGCGGGTGCCGTTCGTCCGCCAGGCTCTCCAGGGCGCCGAGGGCCCGGTGCTCGCGGTCTCCGACTACATGCGCCAGGTCCCGGACCAGATCGCGCAGTGGGTCGAGCAGGACTGGTCCTCGCTCGGTGCCGACGGCTTCGGCCTCTCCGACACCCGTGAGGCGGCCCGCCGCCACTTCGGCGTGGACGCGCAGTCGATCGTCGTCGCCGCGCTGGCGCAGCTCGCCCGCCGCGGCGAGGTCAAGGCGTCGGCCGTGAAGGAGGCCCGGGAGCGCTACGGCCTGTAGTGCCCGGAGGGTGACCACGGAGTAGGGGTACGGCGGCCGCCGTACCCCTAGTCGGCTTTCCCGGCTGTCGGTGGGGCCCGGCATGATGAACCCATGCGTGCCGCTCGTCTGATCAAGATGGTGCTGCTGCTCCAGACCCGCGCGTCGATGACCGCCGCCGAGCTGGCGCGGGAGCTGGAGGTGTCCGAGCGCACGGTCGCCCGGGACGCGCAGGCGCTGTCGGAGGCGGGGATCCCGGTGTACGCCGACCGGGGCCGGGCCGGCGGCTACCGCCTGGTCGGCGGGTACCGCACGGGGCTGACGGGGCTGGCGCGGAGCGAGGCGGAGGCGCTGTTCCTGAGCGGGGTGCCGGGGGCGCTGCGCGACATGGGTCTCCAGGACTCGGCGTCGGTGGCCCGGCTGAAGGTGTCGGCGGCCCTGATGCCCTCGCTGCGGGACGCCTCGCGGTCGGCGGCGCAGCGTTTCCATCTGGACGCGCCCGCCTGGTTCAGCGAGCCGGCCACGCCCGGGCTGCTGCCCGCGCTGGCGGACGCGGTGTGGGACGACCGCCCGGTCCTCGCGCGCTACCGGCGCGACGGGCCGGAGGTGGAGCGGACCCTCGAACCGTACGGGCTCGTGCTGAAGGCGGGGGTCTGGTACCTGTGCGCTCGGGTGCCCGACGCGGGGGCCTTCCGGGTCTACAGGATCGACCGGTTCACGGCCGTCGAGCCCGGCCCGGAGCGGTTCCGGCGGGACGACGGGTTCGACCTGCCGGCGTTCTGGGAGGAGCGGGCCGAGGAGTTCGCCCGGTCCGTGCTGCGCTCCGAGGTCGTCGTACGGCTGTCCCCACAGGGTGTGCGGATGCTGCCGTACGCCCTCGGTCCCGTGTCCGCGAAGGAGGCGCTCGGCACGTCCGGCGCCGCCGACGGGCGGGGCTGGGTGACCCTCACCCTGCCGGTCGAGTCCGAGGAGGTCGCCCGCATGCAGCTGCGGGGGCTCGGACCCGAGGTGGAAGTGCTCGCTCCGGCGGCCCTGCGAAAGCTGTGCGCGGAGGACGCGGCGGGGGCGGCGGCGCTCTACGGGTGATCGCGGGACCGGACGGCGGCCCTCTACGCGTGATCGCGGGACCGGACGGCCAGGTCAGCCGGTGATCCGGGCCGGGCGGCGGGCTCCGCCGGTGATCCCGGGACCGGACGGCGGCCCTGTGCAGGTGATCGCGGGACCGGGCGGCGGGCTCCTCTGGTGATCCGGGGCCGGGCGGCGGCGCTCCGCCGGTGATCGCCGGGTGTCGGCGCGCCCCGGGGAACCGCCTGCCTCCGGCCGCTTGAAATCCGTAGGAACCCGGTGGGTTTACCTTCGGCATGTGCATGCATAACAATCTGCTCCGCTCCGCGTGCGTCCCTCCCGCCCAGGCCCGATGCTGGACCCGTGATGGACGAGACGGAGTTCTGGGAGCTGGTGGACACGACCCGCGAGACGGCCGAGGGCGACCCGGAGGAACAGGCCGATCTGCTCGTCGAGCGGCTCGTCCAGCTCGATCCGGACTCCGTCCTGGACTTCGCCCGGCACTTCGAGTCCCGCTACAACCGCGCGTACCGCTGGGATCTGTGGGGCGCCGCCTGGCTGCTGCTCGACGGGGCCAGCGACGACGCCTTCGACTTCTTCCGGTGCTGGCTGATCGGCCAGGGCCGGGACGTCTTCGAGGGGGCCATGCACGACCCCGACACGCTCGCGGAACTCCTGGACGACTTCGACGAGGAGATCGACGGCGACGGCGAGGAGCTGGGGTACGCGGCCGACGAGGCCTACGAGCAGCTCACCGGCGCCGTCGCGCCCGCGCTGGGCATCCCGGCCGCGGCGGCCGAGCCCGAGGGCACCCCGCTCGCGTTCGAGAACGACTCCGTCATCGCGGAGCGCTACCCCAAGCTGTGGGAGCGCTTCAGGGAGGACTGACGGGGCCGGGCTCCCGGGGGTCAGGGGGTGCTCGGGCGGCTCCGGGGTACGGCCGGCGGGCCCGTCCGGTCCGCGGGGACGCGGGCCCGCGGACCGTCGGCCCGTGCCGTGTGATGCTGCGGGGCGGCGTTGGCCTGGTCCAGCGCGGACGCCGTGACCGCCGCCGGGCCCAGGACGACCGTGGCCACGGCGCACACCAGCGCCCACGGACCACGCACCGTCACGACCCGCCCACGGGACGGCTCCCCGGCCCGCGTGTCCTGTCCGCTCCCGGTGCGCCCCGCGTGCGCCCCGCTCCCCGCGCGGCGCGCGGGCTCCCTCCGACTGATCCTCATGATCCCCGCCTCCGGTCAGCGCGTACGACGTCGTGCGACGCCGTGTGACGACGTACGGGGACGCTAGGCCGCGGGCCTCTGGAGACCCTGTGAGCGGCCGGAGGTGTGCCTGTGACCCGCGGGGCCGGACGCGGGGGCTCAGCGGCCCTGGATGCGGGCCGCCAGCTCGCGGATGCCGGGGATGCGGTCGCTGAGGGCGGCGCCCGGACAGCTCGTCATGAAGGCCGCGTCGTGGCCGGAGACGGTGGCGAGCACGGCGGCGGTGCCCGCGGCGTAGCGGCTGAGGCTGTTGCTGGAGACGAGACGGACCGTGCCCCGGGGGTCGACGCCGCTGAGCCCGAGCTTCCAGGCCACGAGACGGGCGATCGCGTCGGTCATGGCCTTCGGCACCTGTGATCCCGCGGTGAAGGTGCCGATCGCGGCGATCCCGGCGGAGCGATGGTTGAAGCCCTGTGTGTGCGCCCCGGTGACGGGCCGGTCGATCCCGCCCGCACGGCCCTCGTAGATAGTGCCGCAGCGGTCGACGAGGAAGTTGTAGCCGATGTCGTCCCAGTCCTTGGCGCCCGTCTGGCCCGCGTACACGTCACGGATGATCCGGGGCACGTCGGCGCAGTCGTAGCCGTTCGGCGAGTCGGTGTGATGGATGAAGACCGCCACGACGCGGTCGTCGTAGCGCGGCGGCGGCTGTTCGCGCGTGCTCGCGGCGTCCAGCCACGCCGTCCGCGGCACGATGGGCGGCCTGGCGACGGGACGGGGAACGGTGATCCGGGCCGCGACCGGGGGCTCGGCGGCGGGCGCCCGGGACGCCGTGCGGTCCACCCCGGCCGCGCACATGACCAGCGCCAGGACCGCGAGCAGACCGGGCGCGCACGCGAGGGCGACGAGGGCGGGCCTCGGCAGCCCCACCGGCGCACGCCGGCGCACACCGGGCGCCGTGGGCGCACGGGGGGCCCGCGCCGCTCCGCCGGTGCGCCTCTCTCGGGCCCGGGGCCCGGGCCCGCCGTGCCGCCCGTGCCGGGGCACCCGCTCCCCGCTCCGTATTCGAGGCCCCCGCGGATTCCGGAAGACACGCATGGAGCCACCCTGACCCGGATCCGCGCGGGCCGCGATGTGTGGTGTGCCACCTGGTGGAACCATCGTGCGTATCCGGGACGTTTTTACAGGTCCACGGGTGTGTGGCCTCTCGCGCGGGCACCGAACGCGCGTGGCTGATCACTGGGCCCGTCCGGCGCGTACTAAGGGGCCCTAGAGAAAGGCGGCTCCGTGGACGTTCTCGACCTCCTGCTGGTGCTGGTCATCCTGGTCTACGCGGCCTCCGGGTACCGCCGCGGCCTGGTGGCCGGCTGTGTCTCGCTGGCCGGCTTCGTGGGCGGCGCCGTCATCGGCGTGTGGGTGCTGCCGTGGATGATGGAGCTGGTCACGGCGGGGACACCGGCGGCGACGGTCACGGCGGTGCTCACGGTGCTGGTGCCCGCCGTCGTGGGCCACGAGCTGGCCGGGCGGCTGGCGCTGAAGCTCCGCCGCGAGCTCGACCAGGGGCCGCTGCGGGTGGCCGACGGGATCGGCGGGGCCGCGGCGAACACCGTCGCCGTGCTGCTGGTGGCCTGGGTGGCGGCGAGCGTCCTGGGCGCGTCCTCGTCGACGGTGGTGACGCAGTCGATCCGCAACTCGGCGCTGCTGGGCGCCGTGCAGAACTCGATGCCGGAGACCACGCCGGCCTGGTTCTCGCGCGCGACCTCCGCCCTCACGGAGGCGGGCTTCCCGCAGGTCTTCAACCCGTTCGAGAACGAACCGACGGCCGGTGTCGCCAAGCCCTCCGGGGACAACGTCACGCCCTCCGCGACGAACGCGGCCAAGCTGAGCACCGTGAAGGTCGAGGGCAGCTCGGGCAACCAGGGCCGCGAGGGCAGCGGCTTCGTCTACGCCCCCCAGCGCGTGATGACCAACGCGCACGTGGTGGCCGGGATCGACAGGCCGACCGTGCGGGTGGGCGGGGTCGGCCGCCCCTACCAGGCGCGGGTGGTGCTCTTCGATCCGCAGAAGGACGTCGCCGTCCTGTACGTTCCGGCGCTGCGGGCTCCCGTCCTCCACTTCGACGGGGTGGCCTCGCGCGGCGACTCCGCGGTGGTCGCGGGCTACCCGCAGGACGGCGGCCTCGACCTCCAGGCGGCCACCGTCGCGAGCCGCATCAACGCCACGGGCCAGAACATCTACAACACGGGCACGGTCACCCGCGAGATCTACGCGATCCGCTCCACCGTCCGTCCCGGCAACTCGGGCGGTCCGCTGCTGACCACCGACGGCGAGGTGTACGGCGTGGTCTTCGCCCGTTCGACCTCGGACGACGAGACCGGCTACGTCCTGACGGCGCACGAGGTCGCGGGCGACGCCCGCAAGGCGGCCCACGCCACGGCCCGCGTGGACACCGGCGACCTCGTCTCGTCCTGACCCCGGGGGCACGCCGGGGCTCCGGCCCCGACCCGCGGTCCGCGGCCCGCTCCGGCGTACGCTCCCCCCGTGAGCAGCCAGCCGTCCCCCGCGCCCGGGGCACCCGCACCGTCGCTGACCGAGCGCCGCAAGGCGGCCACCCGGCTCGACATCGCACGCGCGGCGGCCGAGCTCTTCGCGGAGCACGGCCTGGACGGCACCACGGCGGAGGACATCGCGCGCCGGGCCGGGGTGGGGCCCCGCACCTTCTACCGCTACTTCCGGAACAAGCAGGACGCCGTGGGCCCGCTGCTCGCCGCGGGGAGCGACCACTGGCGTGCGCTGCTCGCGGCGACGGAGCCGGGCACGGCCCTGCCGGTGGCGCTGGAGCGGGCGATCCGGCAGGCGCTGGCCGCCCCCGACGCGCACGCGGCCGAGCGGCTGGAGCAGACCCGCGCGCTGCTGCGGGCGGCCGTCGGCGATCCCGCGCTGCGCGCGGTCTGGTACCGGGTGAACCAGGAGTCGGAGGAGAAGCTGGTCCCGGTGACGGCCCGGCTGACGGGCGGCGGCGCGGACCCGCTGGAGGCCCGGCTGGCCGCCGCCGCGGCCACGGCCGCGATCCGGATCGCCATGGAGACCTGGGCGGGCACGGACGCGCCGGCCGGGGGCCCGGAGTCACCCGCCGAGCTGGCCGTCCGCTGCCTGCGCCGTCTCCTGGCCGGTCCGGCCCCGTCGCACACCGGCGGGCGGGAGCCGTCGGGGCCGTGAGGGCGGGTCAGAGCGGGCGCCCCATGAGGACGTCGTCCACATAGGCGCCGTCCAGCAGGAACTCCCCGGGCAGGATGCCCTCGACGACGAACCCCTCGGACTCGTACAGCGCGCGGGCCGGGGTGTTGTGACCGAGCACGCGCAGCGTGATGCGCCGGGCGCCCTGGCGGCGGGCCTCCTCGCCCGCCGCACGCAGCAGCGCGCGGCCCACCCCGGCGCCGCGGGCGTCGTCGGCGACGGCCAGTCCGAGGATCTGCCGGACGTGCGTGTTGCAGGCCAGCGAGGTCGGGAAACCCATCCGGATGTACCCCACGAGGCGCCCGTCGAGCTCGGCGACGAGATGGTCCCGGGGACCGAACCGCTCGCTGTAGAAGGGTTCGTACGGCGGCCGGGGGCGCGGCATGACCGCGTGCAGCGTTGACCAGGTGTCGCGGTCGATCCGGCCGAGCGCGTCGTCGTCGTCCAGGGTGGCGGTGCGTATCCGAGGAGCAGCTGGCATACCGGTCACTGTACGGCCGCCGCGCTGCGGCCCTTTCCGTGAAGTCCGGGGCTGCGCGGGCAGGATGGACTCATGAGCGACTCACCGCTGTCCCCGGGTTCCCGCATCGTGATCGCCGGCGCGTCCGGCCTGATCGGCTCCGCGCTGGCGCGCTCCCTGAGCGCCGAGGGGCACGAGGTGGTCAGGCTCGTGCGCCGTGAGCCGCGTTCGCCGGACGAGATCCGCTGGGATCCGCAGCGGCAGCGGATCGACGCGGTGGGGCTCATCGGCTGTGCGGCGGTGGTCAACCTGGCGGGGGCCCCGGTCGCGGGGCGGCCGTGGACGCGGGCGTACAAGCAGATGATCCGGGACAGCCGGGTGCTCGGGACGGTGACGCTCGCGGAGGCGGTGGCCTCGCTCGACGAACCGCCGCGGGTGTTCGTCAACGGGAGCGCGATCGGGTTCTACGGCGACACCGGCGACCGGGCGGTGGACGAGTCGGCGCCGCCCGGGGAAGGTTTCCTGCCGTCCGTCTGCGTGGAGTGGGAGGAGGCGACCGCTCCAGCGCAGGAGGCCGGGGTGCGCACGGTGATCCCGAGAACCGGGCTCGTGGTGGCCCGCGAGGGCGGGGCCTGGGCGAGGCTGATCCCGCTGTTCAAGGCGGGTGCCGGGGGGCGGATGGGGAACGGGCGCCAGTACTGGAGCTACATCGCGCTGCACGACGAGGTGGCCGCGATCCGGCATCTCATCGACACGGAGTCGCTGTCCGGGCCGGTGAACCTGACCGCCCCGGACCCGCTCACCAACGGCGAGATCACCGAGGCCATGGGGCGGGTCCTGCACCGCCCGACCCTGCTGACCGCGCCCGCCCCGCTCCTGCGGCTCGCCCTCGGCGACATGGCCGACGACGTCCTGGGCAGCCAGCGCGTCCTGCCCACCCGCCTCCTGGAGTCGGGCTTCACCTTCGCGTTCCCCTCGATCGAGGGATCCCTGAGAGCGACCTTGAGCTGAGTTCGCTTCCCCGGGGCCCTGGAAACTCCGGTCATCTCCCGGGGCCGGGGAGGCGATGCCCCGGCCTCCCCGGGGGCATCGCCGCCGGGTCGCCGCCGTCCCGTGCCTCGGCCCACCCGAGGCGGGACCGGGCCCGGCACGGGCCGCCCGAAGCGCCGGGGCCAGGTCCGGTGAGGGGCAACCGCCTCCGCCGGGCGGGTACATGCACCCCCCATGCCCCCGTGCACGGCCGCCGCGCGGGTTCCGCCGGGCGGCCGAACCTCGCACCCTCGATCCGAACTCGGGCATTCCAGAAGCGTGTTGGGGGCATGACGTCCCCACCGGCCGCGCAACCTCGAGGAGGGGCACGTGCTAGAGCCCGCACGCCACGCCACGCACACGGCGGAGATCACGGAGGACGTCGACGTCGTCGTCGTGGGAGCCGGTGTCGCCGGCCTCGCGGCCGCACGGCATCTGACCTTGGCGGGGCTGAGGACCGCCGTCCTGGAGGCCGCCCCCCATGTGGGCGGTCGCATGTCCACGGAGAAGGTGGACGGCTTCCGGCTGGACCGGCTCGGCCGGCTCCTGTCCACCTCGTACCCGGAACTGCGCCACACCCCGGGCCTGGGCGGCCTCGTCCTGTGCCCGTTCTCGCCGGGCGTGCTGCTGCACAGCGACGGCCACCGCCACCACACGGGCACGCCCGGCACACCCCGGAGCGCGAGGGGCGCACTCACCACCGCGCGCGCCTTCGCGAGCGCCCCCCGGCTTCCGCTGCCCCGGCCCGCGCGCGGCACCACCCGCCCCGGACCGCTCGGCAGCCCCTTCGACCAGGCCCGCCTCGGCGCGGCCCTCGCACGGCTCGCCGCCACCACGCCGGAGCGACTGCTCGCCCGCCCCGATCTCGCCGCGGCGACGGCGCTGACCGCCCGGGGCCTCCCGGCCCGCACGGTCGAAACCTTTCTGCGCCCCCTGCTCGCGGCCCTGCTGTGCGACCCGGAGCTGCGGACGTCGAGCCGGTGCGCCGACCTCGCGCTGCACTCCTTCGCGACCGGCCGGCTGTGCCTGCCCGAGGGCGGCGCGGACGCGCTCCCGGAGCTGCTCGCCGCCGGCCTTCCGCCCGGCACCGTGCACACGGGCGTCCAGGTCACCGCCGTGTCGACGACCCGGGTCACGACGAGGGACCACGGCGAACTCCGCTGCCGGGCCATCCTGCTGGCGACCGGGGCCCGCGCCGCCGCCGGGTTCCTGCCCGGGCTGCACGTGCCCGCCTTCCATCCGGTGACGGTCCTGCACCACACCACGGACGAACCGCCGCCCACCGGTCCGGCGCTGCTGCTGGACGCCGACCGGAGCGGGCCGGTGGCGCACACGGCGGTCGTCAGCCAGGTCGACCCGACCCGGGCACCCGCGGGCCGCGCCCTGATCTCCTCGACCGTGCTCGGCACACCGCCCGCCGCGCCCCACCTGGACGCCACCGTCCGCGCCCAGCTCGCCCGCCTGTACGGCACGTCGACGAGCCGCTGGGAACTGCTGGCGGTCCATCACGAGCCGGAGGCGGTACCGGCGATGCCCCCGCCGCACGATCCGCGCCGCCCCGTGCGGCTGCTCGCGGGCCTGTACGTGTGCGGCGACCACCGGGACACCAGCACGGTGCAGGGTGCGCTGCACTCGGCCCGGCGGGCCGCCCACGCGCTCCTGACGGACCTGGGCGTCCACGCCCCGGCCCCCTCGGCGGAACCCCTGGAACCCGCCGCCGCCTGAACCACCCCACCACTCCGGCCGATTGACGAAAGGCGGCCCCGGTCTTCCGCAGGACAGCCCCCGGCTCCGGTGGGCGGGCCCCACTCCCGCCCGCCGGCCCCGGGTCCCCGACGGACCACCCCCACCCCCGGGAGGCGGCCCCGCCCCCGGGGTGTACGTCGGGCTTCCCGGTCTCCGGTTCCCCAGGCCGGAGACCGGGGACGAACCGGCCGGAGACGCGGGGCTTCGCATGCCCCGGGCCCCCACCGCGCCGTGGACCCGCCGGACAGGTCGCCGGACGGGTCCCCGGGCGGGTCCTCGGGCGGGTCCTCGGGCGGGTCACCGGACAGGCCCTAGCTCAGCGCGGCCACCTTGTCGCGGTAGCCGCGGACAGGGGCGGCGTCCTTGTACGGTTCGAGCCGTTTCTCGAAGTCCCGTACGTACTCGACGGCCCGCGCCGACCGCATCTCCGCCGCCTGGCCCGCGGCCTCCGCGCCGAGCAGACAGGCCTGGTCGAGTTCACCCAGCCCGAGCCGGGCCGAGGCGAGCACCACCCGGCAGAACAGCCGGCTGCGCGCGTATCCGGGCGCCCGCAGCTGGAGCGAGCGCTCCGCGTGCTGCGCCGCCGCCCGGAACTGCTGAAGGTCCCGGTGGCAGTGCCCGAACTCGTCGGCGAGCTGGGCCTCGTCGAAGTACCGGGCCCAGTGCGGGACTTCGTCACCGGTCCGGGACGCCTCCAGCGCCCGCTCGGCCCGGACCAGGGAGGCCGTGCAGGCCCGCACCTCGCCGAGCACTCCGTGGCCGCGCGCCTCGACGGCGTGCAGCAGCGCCTGCACGACCTGCGGGCCCCCCGAGCCGAGGCCCTGCTGCGCGACCCGCGCGAGCTGCACGGCCTCGCGCCCGTGTCCGAGGTAGACGGCCTGCCGGCTCATGGTGATGAGCACGTACGAGCCGTAGACCCGGTCGCCCGCGGCCTGCGCCAGACGCAGCGCCTGGACGAAGTAACGCTGCGCGAGTCCGTGCGCGCCGATGTCGTACGACGTCCAGCCGGCGAGCCGGGTGAGGTCGGCGGCGGCGGCGAACAGGTGGCGGCCGGTCTGCTCGCCGTACGCGCCGCGCAGCATCGGCTCGGCCTCGTGCTCGAGATAGCGGACCAGTGCCTGGCGGGCGTGTCCGCCACCGTAGGCGTGGTCGAGGGCGCGGAACAGTTCGCCGACCGAGCGGAGCGCGGCGATGTCCCCGCCGCTGACCCGCTGGCCGGGGCCCCGCTCGGTCCGGCCGCGCCGGGAGGCGCTTCCCGCCTGCTCGGGCGGTGCCGTGACCCTGGGCGCGGCCGGGCGGCCCTGGGCGGGGATGCGGGAGGGCTGCTCGCCGCGGGCGACCCGGTCGTCCGCCCGGCCGATCAGCCAGTCCCGGCTGGGGACCACGAGCCCGGCCGGAGTGAAGGCGATCTTGCGCAGCTCGGCGTGGCTCCCCGAGTCCTTGCGCCACAGGCCGCTGACGATGTCCACGGCCTCCTCGGGGGTCGCGGCGAACTCCAGCCCCGCGTACACGGGGGCGCAGGCGTCGAGCCCGAGGTCCTGTGCGCTCAGGCGCCGGCCGAGGCGGCGGGTGAACACCTCGGCGATGAGCGCGGGGGTGGTCCCGCGGGGCTGCTGGCCCCGCAGCCACCGGGTCACCGAGGTCTTGTCGTATCTCAGGTCCAGTCCGTGTTCGAGTCCGAGCTGGTCAACGCGACGGGCGAGACCTGCGTTGGAGAACCCCGCTTCTGCGATGAGCGCGGCGAGCTGTCGATTGGGCGTGCGCTGCGCGGGTCGTTCCGTCATCTGCGGTGCGGTCTCCTGCCTTCGGGTCTCCAGGGGGTCTCGGAGCGGCGTGAGAACGTGCTTGCGCCTCCCCGAGGCCCCCCTGTGCCCGGATTGCCTGTGAGCAGCCCTTATGGCCTCGTGAACGGCGCGAATGTAGCGGAGCGTGAGCACGTCATCGCACACATCGACATTCATTCATCCGATCGTGTGAGGATTAGCCTTCGAGCTGACGCGGATCGGACGGACGTACAGTGGCGTGGGCGCGCCACGGACCTGACGAAAGGTTCCTCCGCGTGCCCCGCACGGGGATCACCACGTGCCCGAGGAAGCTTCTAGGGAGGCGCTTGCCGTGAGTGAGTTGCGGTTCGTCCGCATGGGATTCGGTGCCGAGGCCGTCGAGTACCAAGAGGCCTGGGACGAGCAGCGCCGCGTGCACGCGGCCCGGTTCCTGGACGAGGTCCCCGACACCTGCCTGCTCCTGGAGCACCCCCCGGTGTACACCGCGGGCCGGCGCACGGCGGACAGCGAGCGGCCCCTGGACGGCACCCCCGTCATCGACGTGGACCGCGGCGGCAAGATCACCTGGCACGGTCCGGGCCAGCTGGTCGGCTACCCCATCCAGAAGCTGCCGCGCCCCGTGGACGTCGTGGCCCACGTACGCCGTCTGGAAGAGGCGCTCATCCGCACGTGTGCCGACTTCGGCCTGGAGACGAGCCGGGTCGAGGGCCGCAGCGGCGTCTGGGTCCTCGGCGACGCCAAGGACCCCGCCCAGGGGACCTCCGGGCTCGGGGGCCTCTCCCTCGACTTCGACCCCCGGCTCCAGGACGAGGAGTTCGACCCGCGGCTCAACGGCCCGGAGTACGCCCCGTCCAACGCCGGCCAGCGCCGCGAGGACCGCAAGATCGCCGCGATCGGCATCCGCGTCGCCAAGGGCGTCACCATGCACGGCTTCGCGCTGAACGTGAACCCGGACAACGCCTGGTTCGACCGGATCATCCCGTGCGGCATCCGCGACGCGGGCGTCGCCTCGCTCGCCGGCGAGCTGGGCCGCGACGTGACCATCGACGAGGTCCTGCCGGTGGCCGAGAAGCACCTCGGGGACATCCTGGCGAACGCGGACCTGAAGCCGCGCGTCGTGGAACGCACACCGGCCTGAGCCACCGCGCCGCCGTGGGGGCGCGGGCCCGAGCCCCCACGCCCCCACGGCGGAACGCCTCCGGGAATGCACCCCCGCTCCCGAAGGTTGCCCACGTCGGGGGCCGAGCACCACACGGGCGTACCCTGGTGTACGCCGAAGAATCGAAGCTACAGGGAGCCGATGTGTCCGCAGTCGCACCCGACGGACGCAAGATGCTGCGCCTGGAGGTCCGGAACAGCCAGACCCCCATCGAGCGCAAGCCCGAGTGGATCAAGACCCGGGCGAAAATGGGCCCCGAGTACACGAAGATGCAGGGTCTCGTGAAGAGCGAGGGCCTGCACACGGTCTGCCAGGAGGCGGGCTGTCCCAACATCTACGAATGCTGGGAAGACCGCGAGGCCACCTTCCTCATCGGCGGTGACCAGTGCACGCGGCGCTGTGACTTCTGCCAGATCGACACCGGCAAGCCCGAGGCCCTGGACCGCGACGAGCCGCGGCGTGTCGGCGAGTCCGTCGTCACGATGGACCTGAACTACGCCACGATCACCGGCGTCGCCCGCGACGACCTGGAGGACGGCGGCGCCTGGCTGTACGCGGAGACGGTCCGCCAGATCCACGCGCAGACGGCGGGCCGCGAGGCCGGACGCACCAAGGTCGAACTCCTCGCCCCGGACTTCAACGCCGAGCCCGAGCAGCTCGCCGAGGTGTTCTCCTCGCGCCCCGAGGTCTTCGCCCACAACGTCGAGACGGTCCCGCGGATCTTCAAGCGGATCCGTCCGGGCTTCCGCTACGAGCGCTCGCTCAAGGTCATCACCGAGGCCCGTGACTACGGTCTGGTCACGAAATCGAACCTGATCCTCGGCATGGGCGAGACCCGCGAAGAGGTCAGCGAGGCGCTCCAGCAGCTCCACGAGGCGGGCTGCGAGCTCATCACGATCACGCAGTACCTGCGCCCCTCCGTGCGCCACCACCCCGTGGAGCGCTGGGTGAAGCCGCAGGAGTTCGTCGAGCTCAAGGAGGAGGCCGAGGAGATCGGCTTCTCCGGCGTCATGTCGGGCCCGCTCGTCCGCTCCTCGTACCGGGCCGGCCGCCTCTACCAGATGGCCATCGAGAAGCGCGGCGCGTACGTCGCCTCCCAGGCGGTCTGATCCCCCGAACGGCACACGTTGCGAAAGGAAAGCGGTGGCACCCAGTGCCACCGCTTTCGTGTGAATCCGCGCACAAGCAACTCGCTCTTCACAACGGCCCGTTCACACCCCCTCGGGGCATCCCCGCAGTTGAACGCCGCATCAGGAACGGGTCAGGAAAAGGACCCGCGGTATCAAGGTTTCATTGGTGTTTGACCGCTCGGTCACGTACTGGTAACACCAATCAGAGACTCTGGTTCCACGTCCCACCCGTCCCCGTCCGAGCCGTCGATCCCGAGGGGGGATCTCCATCATGCAGGCCGCGCCCGTACGCGCCACCGCGATTCCGTCGTTCACCGATGCACTGCGTGCCGTCGAGTCGTTGCTCATGAGCAGCGGGCAGCGCACCGCGCGCCGCAACGCCTGGACCTCCGTCCTGGAGGACCGCCGCCGCGCCAAGGACCGGGTCGAGGCGCAGCGCGTGCTGGAATCCGTCGTCCGTTCCTGACCGGCGCCGGTCGTCTCCGCCACGGCAGCCCCTCCCCGCTGCCGCGGCCCCCGCTCGCCCGGTACTGCCGTCGTCGGCGCTTCGCGGGCCACGTAGACTCGTGGGCATGGCGAGGAAGGAACCCGCAGCGGACGCTGCGAACCCCGGGCGACTCAAGCAGATCGCCCTGACGTACAAAATGACCCGCAAGGCCGATTCCAAGATCGGTCTTGTACTCGCGGCTGTCGGAATTCTCACCCTCGGTGTTTTCCTCGCGATCGGCTTCTTGATCGGCCACCCGGTCTATCTCGGCATCCTCGGGCTCCTGCTCGCCTTCCTCGCGACGGCGATCGTCTTCGGGCGCAGGGCCGAGCGGGCCGCCTTCGGGCAGATGGAGGGCCAGCCGGGCGCGGCCGCGGCGGTGCTCGACAACATCGGCCGGGGCTGGACCACGACTCCGGCGGTCGCGATGAACCGCAGCCAGGACGTGGTGCACCGCGCGGTCGGCAAGGCCGGCATCGTGCTGGTCGCCGAGGGCAACCCGAACCGGGTGAAGACCCTGCTGGCCGCCGAGAAGAAGAAGATGGCGCGGATCGTGGCCGACGTGCCGGTCCACGACATCCTCGTGGGCACCGGCGAGGGCCAGGTCGAGCTGAAGAAGCTCCGCACGACCATGCTGAAGCTGCCGCGTGTGCTGGCCGGCCCCCAGGTGACCGCGACCAACGACCGGCTGCGCGCGATGGGCGACCTGATGAGCAACATGCCGCTGCCGAAGGGCCCGATGCCCAAGGGCATGCGGATGCCGCGGGGCGGTCCCAAGCGGTGACGCTCGCGCTGGCCTGACCAGTCCTACGACGATGGGGCGCCCGGAAAGTTCCGGGCGCCCCATCGTCGTACCCACCCCGCCGCACCGCCCCGGGACACCGCCGCACCGCTCGGCCCCCACCAAGAGAATCCCTCCCGCTGAGTCGGACCTACCCCACCGCGACGAGCCGACCCGGCCACGCAGCCACGCCCCACTCAGGACCACCCGTGCCGGGGCGGCTCCACTCGGTGGGGTCTCAGATCGGTGGGGCCTCAGAAGGGGGCCGTCAGACGTGCCTGGCTTTTCGGCGTGGAGTGCTTCGCCGCAGAGCTGAGGGCCGCGCTGCGGGACCCTGGGCGGTGGGCCGCCGCCGATTCCGCCGGGCGCCTCAGCCGTGGGTGTCGACCGCCGGCGGTCGCTGTGCCGGGTCGCCGTCCCCGCGGGGGCCCCTCCCGTAGGAGGTGGACCTCGCATCGCAGGGCGTCTCCCTCCCGGAAGGGGGTCGCGCTCGCCCCGCAGGGAGTAGTGGCCCCGCAGGGGGTCGCCCTCCGCGCAGGGGGTAGCTCGTCCCGCACGGATAGCCCCTCCCGAAGGGGGCGCTCTCGCCGCGCAGGGGGTAGCCCCTCCCGCAGGGGCCGCCCTCCCCGCAGGCGATAGCTCGTCCCGCGCGGATAGGCCCTCCCGCAGGAGGTCGCCCTCGCCTCACAGGGAGTCTTCCTCCCCGGAGGGGGTCGCCCTCTCTCTGTAGGGGTAGCCCCTCGCGCAGGGGCGCCCTCTCTGCGCAGGGAGTCTTCCTCGCCGAAGGGGGCCCTCCCCCGCAGGGGTAACCCCCGCCGTGCGGGGAGCTATGTCCGGCCTCGGTGTCGGGGTCGGTGGGGTCAGGTGCGGACTTCGATCGTTCGGGCGAGGCGGTCGTGGAGGCCTCGGCCGTCGCGGTCCCAGATCAGGGCCGGGACGGCGACGCACAGGAGCGCCGTGCGCAGCAGGACGCGCAGCGGATTCAGCCGGCCCCCGCCCTCGGACACGACCCGCAGGCCCAGCAGCCGCTTGCCCGGAGTGAAGCCGACGGTACCGACCGTCAGGACCCCGAGAACGAAGAAGACCAGCAGGGCCCAGTTCCCCGTAGCCTGGTCATAGCCGTCGGTGAGCAGCCCGTATGCGATCAGGAGGCACAGGGCCCAGTCGACGGCGAGGGCGCCCAGACGGCGTCCGGGGCGGGCGATCGAGCCCGGTCCGTGCTCCGGGAGACCGAGCTGTTCACCCCGGTATCCGAAGTCGACCCCGGCTTCCTCCGCCGCCGCGCGGGGACCGGAGAGCCACGATCCGATTGCTTGCCTGTTGTCCACCCGTCCAAGGTACTGTGCCCGTTTTGCCATACGGACAGGAGGGGCCCGACGGACCGAGGTCGGTTAACTTGGGCGAAACAAATGGGTCACGCTGGAGAAATCCCCCGTCCCTATGGTCGGCCCCAGCGTGTGCCACCGCACTGGCCGCACGAACGAACTACCACCCCGGTCCACTGTGGGCGGGAGTAGGAGGAGCTGGATGTTCCAGAACGCCGACGAGGCCAAGAAGTTCATCGCGGACGAGGACGTCAAGTTCGTCGATGTCCGTTTCTGCGACCTGCCGGGTGTGATGCAGCACTTCACGATCCCGGCCGAGGCCTTCGACCCGGCGGAGGAGCTCGCCTTCGACGGCTCCTCCATCCGCGGCTTCCAGGCCATCCACGAGTCCGACATGGCGCTCCGCGCCGACCTGTCCACCGCGCGCGTCGACCCGTTCCGCCGCGACAAGACGGTCAACATCAACTTCTTCATCCACGACCCGATCACGGGTGAGCAGTACTCCCGTGACCCGCGCAACGTGGCCAAGAAGGCCGAGGCCTACCTCGCCTCGACCGGCATCGCCGACACCGCGTACTTCGGTCCCGAGGCCGAGTTCTACGTCTTCGACAGCGTGCGCTTCAAGACGGCGGAGAACGAGTCCTTCTACCACATCGACTCCGAGGCCGGCGCCTGGAACACCGGTGCCCTCGAGGACAACCGCGGTTACAAGGTCCGCTACAAGGGCGGCTACTTCCCGACCCCGCCGGTCGACCACTTCGCCGACCTGCGTGCGGAGATCTCCCTGGAGCTGGCCGCGTCCGGTCTCCAGGTCGAGCGCCAGCACCACGAGGTGGGCACCGCCGGCCAGGCCGAGATCAACTACAAGTTCAACACGCTGCTCGCCGCGGCCGACGACCTCCAGCTCTTCAAGTACATCGTGAAGAACGTCGCCTGGCGCAACGGCAAGACCGCGACCTTCATGCCGAAGCCGATCTTCGGTGACAACGGCTCGGGCATGCACGTCCACCAGTCGCTGTGGAGCGGCGGCTCCCCGCTGTTCTACGACGAGGCCGGTTACGCGGGCCTGTCGGACATGGCCCGCTACTACATCGGCGGCATCCTCAAGCACGCCCCGTCGCTGCTCGCCTTCACCAACCCGACGGTGAACTCGTACCACCGCCTGGTCCCCGGCTTCGAGGCCCCGGTCAACCTGGTGTACTCGCAGCGCAACCGCTCCGCGGCCATGCGTATCCCGATCACCGGCTCGAACCCGAAGGCCAAGCGCGTCGAGTTCCGCGCGCCCGACTCCTCCGGCAACCCGTACCTGGCGTTCTCGGCCCTGCTGATGGCCGGCCTGGACGGCGTCAAGAACAAGATCGAGCCGGCCGAGCCGATCGACAAGGACCTCTACGAGCTGGCTCCCGAGGAGCACGCGAACGTCGCCCAGGTCCCGACCTCGCTCCCGGCCGTCCTCGACTCGCTGGAGCGCGACCACGAGTTCCTGCTCGCGGGCGACGTCTTCACGTCCGACCTCATCGAGACGTGGATCGACTACAAGCGCACCAACGAGATCGCGCCGCTGCAGCTGCGTCCGCACCCGCACGAGTTCGAGCTGTACTTCGACGTGTAAACCCGTCGCTCCGGCAGCACACGCGTCGGCCGCGTCCTTCCTCCGGGAGGGGCGCGGCCGACGCGTTTCTCCCCCGCGGGCGACGGACGCGGGACCGCTCGCCGCGGGGAGGTTCTTTGCCCACCGCGGGGCCTATCGGCACCTGTTCATGGGGAACCCCGGGCGCACAATGGAGAGCGGGACGAGTGCCCGACTGCGGGGTGGTGCGAGATGCGGAGCCGATTCCGGAACGACCGGGAGCTGACCGTGCGCATGACGGTCACGCTCTTCCTGCTCGGATTGCTGTACGTGGCCTTCGTCGCCGCGTTGATCGTGTTGCTGAAGTCGTGGGTGCTGGTCGTCGTGATCGCGGCCGGGCTGCTGATCGCGCAGTACTGGTTCTCGGACCGGATCGCGCTGTACGCCATGCACGGGCGGATCGTGGAGCGGGAGGAGTATCCCCAGCTGCACGGCGTCGTCGACCGGCTGTGCGCCGTGGCCGACATGCCGAGGCCGCTCGTCGCCGTCTCGGACATCGACATGCCGAACGCGTTCGCCACGGGGCGCAACGCCGATCACGCCGTGCTGTGCGTGACCACCGGGCTGCTGCGCCGGCTGGAGCCCGACGAACTGGAGGGCGTCCTCGCGCACGAGCTGTCGCACGTGGCGCACAAGGATGTCGCCGTGATCACCGTGGCGTCCTTCCTCGGGGTGCTCGCCGGGCTGATCGTGCGGTTCGCGTTCTACTCGCAGCTCTTCGGCGGGCGGGGCCGCAAGGACCAGAACACCCTCGCGATCTTCATGGCGGTCATGGCGGTGTCCGCGGCCGTGTACGCCATCAGTTTCATGCTGATCAGGGCGCTCTCCCGGTACCGCGAACTGGCCGCCGACCGTTCCGCGGCCCTGCTCACCGGGCGGCCCTCGGCGCTGGCGTCCGCGCTGACCAAGGTGACCGGGGACATCGGCCGGATCCCGACGAAGGACCTGCGGGCCGCGCAGGCCTTCAACGCCTTCTACTTCACCCCCGCGCTCGGCGCGCAGCCGGGCATCGCCAACCTGTTCTCGACCCACCCGAGCCTGGAGCAGCGGCTCGAACAACTGGCCCGCATCTCCGCCGAGCTGGGCGAGCCCGCCGTGCCGGACGCGAGCGCCCCGACGACCGGAGAGGCTCTGTGACCGTATGGGGTTCCTGGACATCCTGCTCGGCCGCAGCAAGCCCGCCGCGCCCGACCTCGACCGGCTCTTCGGACTGCCGTCGGCGGCCGTGACCCTCCAGGCGGCGGCCGGGTTCACCCCGACCGGCACGGGAGCGGTGTGCTTCGCGACCGTCGAGGGCGCGGCCTTCGCCGAGGCGCACGGGGAGGTGCGGGACCTGCTGGACGCGGACACCGGACGGACGGGCTCCCCGGTGGAACTCGCCCGCGACGAGTACGGCTACTCGTGGCTGGTCTCCCACCGCGCCCCCGACGACCTCCCGGCCCTGGTGAGCGACCTCCACGCGGTCAACACCACCCTGGAATCCACCGGCTTCGGCCCCCAGCTGCTGTGTTCCGTGCTGGCGTTCGAGGACGGCGGGAAGCGGCGGCTCGGACTGGTCTACCTCTACAAACGCGGAACGTTCTATCCCTTCGTGCCGCTCGCCGGCGAGGGCGAGCGGCGCGACAACGCACGCGAACTCCAGGTCAAGGCGGCCCTGGCCGGCGACCTGCGCATCGAACAGGACCTCGCCCGCTGGTTCCCGATCTGGGGAGCCCCCGGGCTGTGACCCGACTGCACCCCACCGCATATCCCTATAAAGTCGTACAGAATCGACACAAGGGGTGCCCTCATGAGCAATCTGTTCGTCGTCGCCTACAACGATGTCGCCACCGCGGGACAGGTGCGCGACAAGCTGTTCGAGCTGTCGAAGCAGCATCTCGTCGAGCTGGAGGACGCGGTCGTCGTCGAGCGGAGTGAGGACGGCAGGATCAAGCTGCACCAGGCGGTCAGCCACACGGCGGTCGGCGCGGCCGGCGGGGCGCTGTGGGGCGGTGTCATCGGGCTGCTCTTCCTGGCGCCGCTGCTCGGTGCGGCGGTGGGCGCGGCGGCCGGTGCGGCCGGGGGTGCCGTCACGGACACGGGCATCAACGACAAGTTCATGAAGGATCTCAGCCAGAATCTGCGGCCGGGCGCGGCCGCGCTGTTCGTCCTGGTCAAGCAGGCGGCCGGGGACAAGGTGATCCCCCAGATCGCGGAGTTCGGCGGCCAGTTGGTGCAGACCTCGCTGAGCCAGGAGCAGGAGGACCACCTGCGTGAGGCGGTCGCGGCGGCCCAGGCGAAGTCGGCCGCCGCCGCGACGGACGCCGCCGCGGGCTCCGGTGCGGCTTCCGCGGCCACGCCTCCTACGCCTCCGGAGGCCGCGACCGGGGCGGACTCGAAGGGCACGCCCGCCGCTCCCTGACCCGAACGGCACCCCCGCGTCGACTCCCCTTCCGGAGAGGGGAGTTAATAGGCGGATGCTTTCCCTCTTCACGCACGACCACGACGGTGAACGACTGAGCTGCGTCGCCGGCCGCGGCGACGACGCCGACGACGGCACGGCGACCGCCGTCCTGCTGCACGGCGCGGGCAACGGCAGCAAGGAGCGACTGCTCCCGCTGCTGGGCGAGTTCGCCGCCCGCGGCTGCGCGGGGCTCGCGTTCGACTTCTCCGGGCACGGTGAAAGCACCGGAACCCTGGGCGAGTTGAGCCTCCGGCTGCGTTTCGAGCAGGCCGTGTCGGTGATCGACGCGGCGGTCCCGGCCGGCGCCCCGCTGATCCTGGTCGGGTTCAGCATGAGCGGCCAGACGGTCGCCGATCTCGCGCGGCACTACGGGAAGCGCGCGGTGGCGCTCGTGCTGTGCGCGCCCGCCGTGTACGCCGCCGAGGCGTGGCCGCTTCCGTTCGCGGACGCGGAGAGCGTCCCGCGCCAGGACGGTGGCCCGGAGACGCAGAGCCGCTTCAGCCGGATCATCCGCACCCCGGAGAGCTGGCGGCAGGCTCCCGCGTTCGACGTCCTGCGGGCCTACGAGGGACGGGCGGTGCTCGCCGTACCGGCCGCGGACGCGGTCGTCCCGCCCGCCGTGACCCGGGCCGTCGCGGACGCCCTCGCCGCTCGTGCCGACTTCACCCGCTACGAGCTGCCCGACGCCGATCACCTGCTGGGCCTCTGGTTCCGCGACCACGCAGAGGACCGGCGCCGGCTCGTGGACCTCGCCCTCACCGGGCTCGGCACCCCGGCCCCGGCGGCGGCCGGCGCCTGAGGAACCAGGGCCCGGGAATCCGCGTGGCCCCGCGGCTCACACGCCCGGGGCCGCCGGGACCACGCCCGCGATGACCGCCGCGCCCAGGGCCGCGTGATCGGTGGCGTTGCGGTCCGTGTAGCGCAGCGCGAAGTCCGCGACGGCCCGCTCGAAGGTGTCGGCCCCGCCGAGGTAGGCGGCGATCGCGACACGGTCGCCGGAGCGGGCGTGCGCGCGGGCCAGCGCGGTGCCGCACAGCCGGGCGTAGGCGCGCAGTTCCCCCGGACTCATGCCGGCGATGTCCGCGGACCCCTTCGTGTCGTGGAGCTGGCGCCAGTAGAAGGCGCGTCCCTCGGGGCCGGTCGTCCAGCCGAGGAAGGCGTCACCGGCGGCCTGCATCAGCCGCTGGCCCGCAACGACCCGGCGCCCGGGATGGACGTACGGGCCGCTGGGCAGGTGTTCTTCGAGCACGGACCGTCCCGCCTGCTTGATCTGGAGGAACAGCGGGTCGTCGGCGTCCCGCCCGGCGAGCAGCACGATGAAGCAGCGGGTGCCGACGCTGCCGACGCCGACGGTCTTGCGGGCGGCGTCGAGGAACCGGTAGCGGTCCAGGAGCAGCCGTCGTTCCTCGGGGAGCGTCGAGCGGTAGTCGCTGAAGATCTTGCGGAGCGAGGCCATGTCCATGGATCCGGCCGGTTCCAGCAGGGGCGGGTCGTGGACGATGCGGCGGCGTCCCCCGACGGTCTCGGTGAGTTTGTCGAGCGCCTGCAGGCTGGTGCGGCGGCGGGCCCGGGTGAGGGTGGCCTCCGCGCGTCGCCGGCGGCGTCCCGAGCGGACCAGCGGCAGCAGCAGATCGGCGTCGATGTGCTGGTACCAGACGGTCAGTTCGCCCTGCCGGGCCAGCCGTCGCACGGCCTCGCGGTACTGCCCGGCGGCGGCTCGCGCCGCGCCGAAGACGTGCTCCTCCTTGTGCCCGTTCTCCCGGGCCGCGACGGCGACGCTGGCCGCGAGCCGCTTGACGTCCCACTCGAAGGGGCCGGGGAAGGTCTCGTCGAAGGCGTTGAGGTCGAAGAGCAGGGGGCGTTCCGGAGCGGCGTACAGCCCGAAGTTCAGCAGGTGGGCATCACCGCAGAGCTGGACGGTGAGCCCGGTGTGGGGCTGGGCCGCCAGGTCGGCGGCCATGACGGCGGCGCCGCCGCGCAGGAACGCGAGCGGTGAGGCGGCCATGCGCGCGTACCGGATCGGCAGCAGTTCCGGGAGCCGGTCCCTGCCCTGCGCCTGGAGGAGGCCGACGGGGTCGGGGCGGTCCGCGGCGGGGATCCAGGTGCCGTGCGCGGAGCGGGGCACCCGCTTGCGGGCAGCCCGGCCCCGGGCGGCGCGGTCCGCCGTGGTGGCCGTGACGCTGTCGCGGAGCACGGCCGTCAGTGCCGCGCGGCGCGGGCGACGTCGGTCTTGACGTCACCGGTGAGGGAGCGGTTGCTGCGGGCGGTGGCATCCTTGGAGGCGTTCGCCGCGACGTCGTTCACCGTCACGACGGTCGTGTCGAGGAGGTTGCCGCTCTGGTCGCGGAAGTCGACCTGGACGACGTACGACTTCGCCGAGGAGGTGGGGTTGGTGGCGGTCACCTTGACGGTGGCGCGTCCGTCGGAGTCGGGGCTCGCGGCCCCGTCGGTCTTCACCTCGTCCTTGGCGTCCGCGCCGCCCTTGAACTCGTCGAACTTCCGGCCGGCCTCGGCGGTCGCGGAGGCGAGGGCGTCGCCGGCCTCGGTGGCGGCGGACGCGGCCTCGGAGACGGCGGACGCGGCGCGGGACGCGGCGGAGGCCGCCTTGGACGCGGTGCTGGAGGGGCTGCTGTCGTCGGAGCAGGCGGTCAGTTGCGCGGCGAGGGCCGCCACCACGGACACGGCCAGGATCAGTCGGACCGGTCCTCGTATGCCGTCCCTGTGCTGCATCGTCGCTCCCCACGTGGTCCTGGTTCCTCCGGATCCCGCTTCCTCGCGGTGGCCCCAGTCAAGGCCGCGGGCAGGGCCGCCGCATGCCCGGCTGCGTCCAACGGGTGAACCCCGCCCCGTGACGGGCGGACGTCCGAGAGGATGAGGCAGTGGGGCACGGAGTGCGGAGCGACCGGACGGAGACGACGTGACGGGGAAGCCGCGGCACATCGGGGTGGCGGAGCGGCGGGCACGGCTCGGGCTGCGGCAGCGGCTCGCGGGCGGGGCGCGGGGGGCGGCGCCCGAGGAGGTGGCGGACTCCCTGGTCGCGCTGCACGGCACGGACCCGGCGACGGTGTACCTGGCGGTGGGCGCGCGTCTCGCGGACGCGCGGGGGACGGTGGCGCAGGTGGAGCGGGCGCTGTACGAGGACCGTTCGCTCGTACGGATGCACGGCATGCGGCACACCGTGTTCGTGTTCCCCACCGCTCTGGCGGCCGTCGTGCACGCCTCGACGGGGCTGGACATCGCCGCGAAGGCACGTGCCGCGCTGGTCAAGGACATGGCCGCCGGAAGCGGTGGACGGCTGACCGAGCCGTGGCTCGACGAGGTGGAGGCGTCCGCGCTCGCCGCGCTGGCCCGGCGCGGGCAGGCCACGGTGAACGAACTCACGGGCGACGAGCCGCGGTTGAAGGAGCAGTTCGCGTACGCGGCCGGGAAGAGCTACGAGGGGGTGCACACCGTCTCGTCGCGGCTGATGCGGGTGCTGGGGGTCGAGGGCCGCGTGGTGCGCGGGCGTCCGCTCGGGTCCTGGACGTCGAGCCAGTTCCGCTGGGCGATCGCGCCGCCGCATCCCACGATCCCGCCGGCCGAGGCACGCTCCGAGCTGCTGAACCGCTGGCTCGTGGCGTGCGGGCCCGCCACCGAGGCCGACCTGAAGTGGTGGACGGGGTGGAAGGTCACGGACGTACGGCGGGCGCTGGCCGCGAGCGGGGCGGTGGCCGTCTCGCTCGACGACGGGCTCACGGGGTACGTGGCGGCGGGCGACGACGGTCCGGTCGACGAGCCGGGCGCGCCCTGGGCCGCTCTGCTGCCCGCCCTCGATCCGGCGCCCATGAGCCGTCAGGACCGGGACTGGTACCTCGAACCGTCCCTGCGGCCCGCCCTCTTCGACCGCAGCGGCAATGTCGGGCCGACGGTGTGGTGGGACGGACGCGTGGTCGGGGGGTGGGCGCAGCGGCCCGACGGCGAGATCGTCTGGCGGCTGCCGGTCACCGAGGGCGTCGGCCGCGAGGCTCTGGACGCGATCGCGGCGGAGGCCGAGCGCCTTCGGGCCTGGGTGGGCGAAACCCGGATCACCCCACGCTTCCGAACCCCCTTGGAAAGGGAGCTGTCGGCGGAGTGAGCCCGGGCCCCGGTCGGCGTCTGGGCCGGGGCACAGTCCGAACCGGGGCACAGGTCGGAACCTGGGCCGGGAAACAGCCCGAAGCCGAGGCCAGGACACGACCCGAAGCCGGGGCACGGGTCGGCGCCTGGGCCGGGGCACGGTTGGGCGCCTGGGCCGGGAAACAGCCCGAAGCCGGGGCCAGGACGCAGCCCGAGGCCGGGACACGGGTTGCGACCTGGGCCGGGACACGACCCGAGGCCGGGGCACGGTCGGCGCCCGCCCGCACTGGTCGGCGTCGGCGGCCGGTGCCGGGTGTCCCCGCTACGAAGCGGAGCCACCCGGCGCCGGTGAGCGGCGCGCTCGGACCGTCAGCGCGCGTACCTCATCAGGGCACGCACCATGTGGCACGTGGTGTCCGACGGCGGGTGTACGCCGATGAGCAGGGCGGTGCTGCGGATCTTCTCGTCGCGGGCCTGGTTCGGCACGTACACACCGGAGTCGAGCAGGGCTATGGCGAGTCGCATCGCCTTGAGACGGCGGTTGTGCGTGACGTACCAGTCGCGGGGGCGCCCCGGCGGCAGCGGGCGCTTCTCCACGGGTTCGTACGGCAGGTCCAGCGGGACCGCCGTCCTGGATGTGGACTGAGTGGGCAGTGGCTTCAGTGCGGCAGCGGGCACAGGCATCCTCCTGTCGCGGTCAGGGCGCCGTCCGGACCCCCCGGCGACACCCTCGAACACTGCTTCTATTCTACCGCCGGGCACTGACAATAGCCGCTGGCCACAGGGGTTTTGGAGCTGCCGTGACGGCAGTTCCCGAGGGTGTCTGCCGTAACGTGTGCGGCATGGAGATCTGGATCAATCCGGCCTGTTCGAAGTGCCGCAGCGCGATCAGCCTGCTCGACGCCGAGGGTGCCGAGTACACCGTCCGCCGCTACCTGGAGGACGTGCCCTCCGAGGACGAGATCCGCGGTGTCCTCGACCGTCTCGGCCTCGAACCGTGGGACATCACGCGGACCGGGGAGGCCGACGCGAAGGAGCTGGGGCTGGCGGACTGGGCGCGGGACGCCGGTTCGCGGGACCGGTGGATCACGGCGCTGTCCGAGCACCCGAAGCTCATCCAGCGGCCGATCATCACCGCGGACGACGGAACGGCGCTGGTGGGCCGCACGGAGGAGGCGGTGCGCGAGGCCATGTCCCGCTGACCGGGACGGGCCTCCCCAACTCCCCTGTGATCCAGGTTACTTAAGTGAATGCCGTAACCGTTGAGTAACTGCGTTCGGGATCTCGTACATAGCGGCGTAACGCTCCCCCACTCTCTGGAGGCGCGCATGTCGCGTAGGAGAACCCTCAGCACCAAGAAGAAGATCGCTCTGCTGGTCAGCGCGGCGACCGTGGCCGGCGGCGGGGCCTTCGCCCTGGCCGCCACCTCGAACGCGGCGTCCGTGCAGACGGCCCAGACCTCGGTGGCGTGTCAGGGCCTGGCCACGGCGCTCGGCAACAACCAGAAGTTCATCGCGGACCAGAAGGCCAACCCCGACTCCCAGTCGGCGGCCAGAATCGCGAACCGCGAGGCGGTCATCGCGCAGATCAAGGTTCAGCAGCAGGCGTCCGGCTGCGCTGTCGGGGAATCGGCTCAGGACTCCCAGACCGGCCAGCAGAACGCCCAGCAGCCCGCCCAGCCCGCGCAGTCCGCGCCGGCCCAGGCCGCCACCACGGCCCCGGCGCAGACCGCCCCCGCGAACAACGCGGGCGCCGGCGCCGCCACCGGCCAGCAGGTCTGCAAGGGTTCGACCGTCACGCTCTCCGGCGAGGGCGGCGCACCGGCCGCGTCCAGCAACCAGTTCCCGGCCGGGACGAAGCTGAAGGTCACCAACCTGGACAACAACAAGTCCACGGTCGTCGAGGTCACGTCGGTCTCCGGCAGTTGCGCCCTGCTGAACAACGCGGCCTTCGAACAGGTCCGGGAGCCGGGCAAGTTCCTGATCCGCCGGGCCGTCATCGAGAAGGTGGGATAACGGGCAGATCGCACCGAAAGCCCTGCCGCCTCCGGCCCCGAACGGGTCGGAGGCGGCAGGGCTTTCGTGCGGGCGGGCGGCCTCACGCCCCGCCGCGTGGCACGTCCCGTCAGGAGACAAATCGGCTGAAAAGTGGGCACACCATCTCCGTTCGCCCTCACTCGGATCGCATACGAGCGGCCTCCCGCGGTCTCCGATGTCCGGGGCGGGCGACGGGCCGGACAATCGCGGTCGCGAACGATCACACACGAAAGGCCGCGGTGGAGCGGGCCGTGTGAGACCGGGCACATACGCCCCAGGTAACACGGGGTTCACATTCGGGCAATGACCGGGAAACCGCTGGTTGACAGGCTTCCGGACATCCCCGGCGGCGCCCCAGTGCCGCAGCGCCGCAGCACCCGCAAGTGCGATCAAGACCCACCCCGAAGGATGTGGCCCGTGAGCTTCAAGGCTGAGTACATCTGGATCGACGGCACCGAGCCGACGGCCAAGCTCCGTTCCAAGACGAAGATCCTGGCCGACGACGCCAAGGGTGCGGAACTGCCGATCTGGGGCTTCGACGGCTCTTCGACGAACCAGGCCGAGGGGCACTCCTCGGACCGTGTGCTCAAGCCCGTGGCCAGCTACCCGGACCCGATCCGCGGCGGCGACGACATCCTCGTCCTGTGCGAGGTCCTGAACATCGACATGACGCCGCACGAGTCCAACACCCGTGCCGCGCTGGCCGAGGTCGCGGAGAAGTTCGCCGCGCAGGAGTCGATCTTCGGCATCGAGCAGGAGTACACCTTCTTCAAGGGCACGCGCCCGCTCGGCTTCCCCGAGGGCGGCTTCCCGGCCGCGCAGGGCGGCTACTACTGCGGTGTCGGCGCCGACGAGATCTTCGGCCGTGACGTCGTCGAGGCGCACCTGGAGAACTGCCTGAAGGCGGGCCTCGGCATCTCCGGCATCAACGCCGAGGTCATGCCGGGTCAGTGGGAGTTCCAGGTCGGCCCGCTGTCGCCGCTCGAGGTCTCGGACCAGCTCTGGGTCGCCCGCTGGCTGCTCTACCGCACCGCCGAGGACTTCGACATCTCCGCGACGCTGGACCCGAAGCCGGTGAAGGGTGACTGGAACGGCGCGGGCGCGCACACCAACTTCTCCACCAAGGCGATGCGCGAGGGCTACGACGCGATCATCACCGCGTGCGAGTCGCTCGGCGAGGGCTCCAAGCCGATGGACCACGTCAAGAACTACGGCGCCGGCATCGACGACCGTCTGACGGGCCTGCACGAGACCGCCCCGTGGAACGAGTACAGCTACGGCGTCTCCGACCGCGGCGCCTCGGTCCGTATCCCGTGGCAGGTCGAGAAGGACGGCAAGGGTTACATCGAGGACCGCCGTCCGAACGCGAACGTCGACCCGTACGTCGTGACGCGCCTCATCGTCGACACCTGCTGCACCGCCCTGGAGAAGGCCGGCCAGGTCTGATCCGCCCAAGCAGTCCCGAGGGGCGCCCACCGTGACGGTGGGCGCCCTTTCGCGTCCGCCGGCGGAGTGCCGGGGCGCGGACGCCGACCGCCCCTCCCCCTCGGCGGGTCCGGCGGTTCGGCCCGGCGTCCGCTTCGCGCCAAGAAGGCGTCCGAGCAGTGAGAGGAGGGTCCTGTTGCGGGGCTGTGTCTGCTTCAATGGATGCATGTCCATCTTCCAGAAGCGCATCGCGACGGGTCGCCATGACCTCGAGCCCTTCTGGCCCTCCCGTCAGCACCACGACTTCGACCGGGTGTGTTGTCGCGCGACGAACGCGCGGGCCCTCTAAAGCCGTACACCCCGGCCTTCGGCCAGCGCGCACGACGTACGTCCTCGACGGCTCCGACCACGAACTCGCGGCCGTCGGACCTCCCGACGAACTCCTCGCGCGAAAGAGCTGACCTCTCATGGCGACCACTCGTTCCCTCTCCTCCGTCGCAACCTCTCCCACCCCCTCGACCGCCCCGGCACGGCACCGGCTGCGCGCCGTCGACCGGGACGAGGTCGCAGACGGGGCCACCTTCCTTCCGCCGGGCGCCACCTGGCTGCCCGCTCCGCAGAACGCGCTGCCCGTCCTGCCGGGACAGCCGCCGATGATCGGCTACCTGGTCCTCGTACCGGCGGACCAGCAGCCCCTGCTGCCGCTCGCCGTGACGGGCCCGGCCGAACCCCCGGCGGCCTCCGGCGCCCCGACCGGCACCGCCGTCGACGGCGCCGACGACCCGCTGGTGCGCGTCGACACGGTGCAGCGCACCGCGGAGGTCGACGGGCGCGTACTGGACCTGACCTACCTGGAGTTCGAGCTGCTCGCGCATCTCGTCCGCCACCCGCACCGCGTGCACACCCGCGACCAGCTGGTCTCCACGGTGTGGGGCTACGGCCACGTCGGCGACGGACGGACCGTCGACGTCCATGTCGCGCGGCTGCGCCGCAAGCTCGGCGCCCAGCACCGGCTGGCGATCCAGACGGTGCGCCGGGTGGGGTACAAGTACACGCCTCCGACGGGTCGTTGACCGCCGGGCCCTGCGAACGGCCCGGCCTCGGCCGGGCACCGGACCCTCCCGCCGCGTCTTCTGTCAGCAGATTCGTGTGCGGCGGGACGGGCCGTGGGGGCAGAGTCCTCCCCATGACACGCAGACTTCTGATGCTGGGCGGTACGGAGTTCGTGGGGCGCGCGGTCGTGGAGGCCGCGCCGGCCCGGGGGTGGGACGTCACCGTCTTCCACCGCGGACGCCACGAACCCCCGGCCGGGGCGCGGTCGTTGCTGGGCGACCGCACCTCGCCGGACGGGCTCGCGGCGCTCGCCGGGACCACGGACACCTGGGACGCCGTCGTCGACACCTGGTCGGCGGCGCCGCGCCACGTCCGCGACACGGCCCGCCTGCTGGCCGGACGGGTCTCCCGGTACGTGTACGTGTCGAGCGCTTCGGTGTACGCGTGGCCCCGCGCCGCCGGGTTCACCGAGGACGCGCCGCTGGTGGAGGGCGCGTCGGCGGACGCGGACGCGAGCGACTACGCCCGGGACAAGCGGGGCGGGGAACTGGCCGCCGTCGAGGCCTTCGGCGCCGGGCGTTCGCTGCTCGTGCGGTGCGGACTGATCCTCGGGCCGTACGAGAACATCGGGCGGCTGCCGTGGTGGCTGAACCGGGTCGCGGCCGGGGGTCCGGTGCTCGCTCCCGGGCCGCGCGAACTGCCGCTCCAGTACGTCGACGTCCGGGATCTGGCGCAGTGGACGCTCGGCGCGGTGGAGGCGGAACTCGACGGGGCGTACAACCTGGTGAGCCCTCCGGGGCACGGCACGATGGGGGCGCTGCTCGACGCGTGCGTCCGGGTCACCGGGTCAGGGGCGGAGCTCCGCTGGACGGACCCCGAGGCCGTGCTCGGCGCCGGGATCGAACCGTGGACCCAGCTTCCGGTGTGGGTGCCGCCGGGGAGCGAGCTGCACACCTCGGTGTACTCGGGCGATGTCTCGCGGGCCCTGTCGACGGGGCTGCGGTGCCGGTCCGTGGAGGAGACCGTCGAGGGCACCTGGAGCTGGCTCCGGTCACTCGGCGGTGCCGCTCCCCGGCGCACCGACCGGCCGGAGGTGGGGCTGGATCCGGCAGTGGAGGCGAAGGTCCTCGGAATCTGAATGCCGGTAATTCCGGCGCGGCCGGCGCTGTGGGCCCCTCGTGACCCGGCGACGGCCTGGACGTTCCGGCCCCGCCGCACGCACGGAAGCGGCGGGACGGCCGGGCCGGCCTCGAACCAGGAAGCCAGGCCGGGCAGTTGAGGGCCCGGTCGGTCCCGCGCCGGCCCGGCCGCAGCACTCTCCGAACCCGCCGGACTACTGAATATGAGTCAAGAATTGACTCTCAAACCTGAATTCCCAGATCAACTCCCGGGAATTCGCGGGCTTCTGAGACCATTGTGACCGAATTGGTCTCAGGACTTTCCAAGATTTCTTCGAGACCCCTGAACACCTCCCGCACCTCCTGCGTATGGAATGGAGCCGCTTCACTCCTGTCGGGCGCCTCGCTGCCCCGCAAGGAAGTCAGAGGAGTTCCATGGGACGCAACATTCGAAAACGACGTTCGCCGCTGGCCGTTCGCGCCGTAGCCGCGTCGGCAGCGCTCGCGATCGGCGGGGGTGGGCTGGTCTGGGCGAATTTCTACGCCTCGGCACACGAGAGCAACTCGGGCCGGAACACCACCAAGGCCGCGGGCACGCAGGTGGCCACCATCCAGTGTCCGGACGTCGGCCAGAAGCTGTCCAACGTTCCGAACCAGGCGCGGGGCCAGGTCGACGGGGAGCTGGCGACGCTCGACCAGCAGATCACCGCCGCCTACCAGCGTCTCGCGACCACCCGTGACGCGCAGGCGAGGGACGCGAGCTTCGTCCAGAACTCCATCCTCACGCCGCTGAAGCAGAACCGTACGGTGATCATCGACCGGATCAAGCTGGAGATCAACCGCGTCGGCGGCAAGGCTCCGGGCTGGCTCGACGGTCTCTCCACCTGCACGGGACAGCCCGCGAACGGGCAGACCAACGCCGGACAGAACAACGGCGGGCAGAACAACGGCGGCGCCACGGCGGCTCCGTCCGCGAGCGCGAGCGCCGGTGGCGGCGCGAACGCGGGCGCGGGTGCCTCCGCGAGCGCGAGCGCCCCCGCCAACGGAGGCGGTGCGCAGGCGGGCAACGGCGGGCAGGCCGGCAACGGCCCGGTCGCGGCCGACTTCGTCGACATCACGAAGGTCCAGCCGAACGTCGCCCGCAAGGCCCGGATCGGCTCCGCCGGTTCGGCCGGTACGTTCAGCTCGTCCTGCGGTGTCAACGCGAACAAGAAGTTCAACACGGACAACGTGATCGTGGCGCCCGGTGTCACCAACGGTGCGCACCACCTGCACGACTACGTCGGCAACCAGTCGAACGACGCCTTCGCCAACAACGACACCTTCGCGGCGGCCCAGACGTCCTGTGCCAACCAGGGTGACAAGTCGTCCTACTACTGGCCGGTCGTGCGTATCCAGAACGGTACGCAGGACTTCGACCAGAACAACGACGGCGGCGGCAAGGAACTGAACGTCGGCCAGATCCAGCAGGTGAAGCAGGCGCAGATCAAGTTCGTCGGCAGCCCGACCGCCAAGGTCGTCGCGATGCCGAAGTTCCTGCGCATCATCACCGGTGACGCGAAGACCACGACCAACGGTCTCGCGAACGCCAACGCGCACTGGAGCTGCACCGGCTTCGAGAACAAGGTGCAGCTCACGCAGCAGTACCCGATCTGCCCGCGGGGCAGCACGGTGGTCCGCACCTTCGCCTTCCAGAGCTGCTGGGACGGCGTGAACGCCGACAGCGCGAACCACCGTACGCACGTGGCCTTCGCCGACGCCCAGGGCAACTGCGCCAACGGCTTCAAGGCGATCCCGCAGCTCACGATGCGCCTGGTCTACGGCTTCCGGGCCCCGACCCTCACCAACGGGCAGATCAAGAACGCCTACGCGGTGGACGGCTTCCCTGAGCAGCTCCACAAGGCCGCGACCGACCACGACGACTTCATCAACGTCTTCAGCGACAACCTGATGAACAAGATGGTCAACTGCATCAACAACGGCCAGCGTTGCAAGTAGCACCCTGAAGCGAAGGCCGGTGACGGGATCTCCCGTCACCGGCTTTCCGCGCTTCCCGGAGCCGGGTCGCGGTCGGGCCGCCGAGGCGGCCGGGCCGCGACCCGGCTCCCGTCAGCCGCCGTGGTGACCGGAGTGCGCGGTCCCGGTCTCCCCGGCACCGCCGCCTCCCGCGTGGTGCGAGGCCCCCTGCTCCAGCGTCCCGCCGAGCCGGCCGCGCAGCGTCGTGACCATCTTCTGGTCCCCGACGGCGACCCACTTGGCGCCCACGAGGTACGAGCCGCCGTAGTCCTTGGCCCCGTCGAGCCACTCGCGCTGCCCGCGGTCGGTCGCGAAGGTCGCCAGGATGAACTTGCCCGTGCTGATCTTGCAGACACCCTGGCGGATCTCGTCCGCGTCGGTCTGGATGCTCGGCTTGCACTTCACCTCGGCGGCCAGCTCCTCCAGACTGCCGGTCGCCGTGGCCGGGACGGTCTCCTTCGCGGCACCGTCCTTGCCGTCCGATCCGCCGCCGCAGCCGGTCAGGGCCAGCAGGGCGGCCGCGGCCGCCCCGGCCAGAAGCTTCCCGCGTGTCAACCTCATACGTTCCTCCGGTACCTGTCGGCGCTCACGCCGAGAAGAGCCCCGGCCAGGGCTCTGCCTTCGATACGGCTGCGGGCACTGCCGTGCTCAATCCGGCCCCGCCGCGGACGGGGAACCCCTTACCGCCCGGGACACGGCTGTGCGAGGGTGGCACCCGTGAACGAAGACTGGGAAGAGCGTACGGCGGCGGCCTGGGCCCGCTTCGACGACTACGAGGAAGAGCGTGCGGCGGACTTCCGGGCGGTGATCGACGCGCTGGTCGCGGAACTGCCCGCGGACAGCCCCCTCGGCCCCTTCGAGCAGGCCTGCGCCTGGGACTCGACGGGCCACTCCGACAAGGCCGTCCCCCTGTACCGCGAGGCACTCGCCCGCGGCCTGAGCGGGTACAAGGGCCGCCGGGCGAGGATCCAGCTCTCCAGCTCGCTGCGGAACGTCGGACAGGCCGAGGAGGGCGTCAAGCTCCTCACTCCCGAACTGGTCGCCCCCTCGGACGAGTTGGACGACGCCGTACGGGCCACTCTCGCGCTCTGCCTCGCCGACCTCGGCCGTGAACGCGAGGGCCTGGCCCTGGTGATCGGCGCGCTGGCCCCCCATCTGCCGCGCTACCAGAGGTCGATGGCGAACTACGCCCGCCTCCTCGTGGAACCCGGGGAATCCGCGGACTGAGTCCGGGGACGCGTCCGCGAAGCCCCGCCCGCCCGGCGGGGCCGGTGACCATCCGCCGATTCGCTCGTTCTGCTGAACGTGCAGTCACAGGATGTAGCCCCGCGCCCCGCACCCTCCTCCGGAGCTGTCGTCGACGTCGAGCAGGCCGAGGCCGCGCTCGTCGAGCACTACCCGCGGCTGGTCCGGCTCGCCTACCTGATGCTTCCGCCGAGCCTCGGCCGCAACCGGCGCGTGCTGACCGCGCACGCCCTCACCCAGCGCGCGCTGCCGCGGGGCCGGGCGGCGGGCGACTCCTCCGTGATCCCCGCCCAGCAGAGCGGCGGCGGCCGTGACGGCGACCCGGGCTACGCCTTCGTACGCCTCCAGGTGGTGCGGATGGCGCTGGAGGCGGGGCTGCCGCTGAAGCGGTGGGCGTGGCCCAAGCGGTCCCAGCTTCCGCCGTTCCTCCCCCAGGTGTGGGGCCTGCGACTCTTCCCGCGCTCGGGCGGAGCCGACGAACTCGCCCTGGACCAGCGGCTGTCCGCGCTCTCGGGACCGGCCCGTGCCGCGTACGTGCTGCGCGGTCTGGAGAAGCTGGCCGACCCTCGGCTGCGCCAGGTGCTGGCGGCCGCCGGGGTGGAGGACACGGCCGCGGCGCTGAAGGAGGCCGCGGGCGTCGAGGCGCGGGACGCGCTGCTGGACTCCCCCGAGTTCGACCCCTGCTCGCTGCAGGCCCGGCCCACCGATCTGATGCGGCGCAGGCAGCACATGAAGGCCGCCCTCGCCGCCACCGCCGCCGTGGCCGTGTGCGGGGCGCTGCTCGCGCTGCCGGGCGACGGCTGGGGCCCGGACGGTGCCGCGGCCCCCTCCTACGCGCAGAACCCGGCCGCCGAGGCCGCGCTCGACCCGGCCAGGCTCCAGCGGGTGGCGTCCGCGGCCTGGGAGTCCTCCGCGCGCACCGACTTCTCGGTCTGGCCCGCGCGCGGCACTCTCGTCGACGACTCCGCGCTGCTGCGCCGCGCGCTCGCCGTCTGGGCCAGGCCCGGGGAGTCCGTCCAGGTCTCGGCGACGCCTGGCACCCCCTCCGGCGCCCCGCCCGGACCGCCTCAGCTGCTGTACGCGGGCACGGTGGACCAGGCCCGTGTGGTGCTCCTGTACGACGGTCTGCGCGTCGTGCGCTACGCCGAGCCGAAGGACGGCACGGGCGGCGCGGCCCTCGACTTCGCGCGGGTCGACGGGGCGAGGGGCGCGGAGGCGAGCGCGGTGGTGCTCGGCCGCGCCGATGGCAACGTCCGCTATCTGACGGCCCCCTGGGTCACCAAGGCCGCCGAGCGCGACCTGCTGAAGCCCTCCGCCGGGGCGATGGGCCTCACCCTGTCCGCGGACGGCTCCACCTCTCCGCTGGCCGGACCGCCGGCGACCGGAGCGTGCACGTCGTGGAACGTGCTCCAGGTCCAGGACGCCTCGGGCACCCGGCTGCTGACCGATCTCGGGGAGCTGGTCCCGGCCCACCTGACCGCGGGCCGGCCGGGCGCGCCCCGGGAGGCGTCGGGAGCGGAGAACCTGCGGGAGTGGGCGCCCTTCGCGTGCTCGCTGGCCTCCTCGCGCTCGCAGGGCGTACGGACCGTGAACGCCTGGGCGTACGCGCGCCAGCCGCTGCCCGACGGGAGCGGATCGGCCGCCTGGGTGTGCACGCGGGCCGACACCTGGCGGGGCGGCGGTACCCGGGTGATGGCCCAGTTCCGCACCCCGGGCGGAACGTACGGGGCGGTCGCCGCGCAGGCCGAGAACTCCCCCGCCTGCGGCTCCCGCGATCCGCACGTGCTCGCCGGTGTGCTGTGGAAGTCGGGCGCCGGAGCGTGGTATCTCCTCGCGGCCGGCGGCAGGGGCACGACCTCGGTCGAGGCGACGGGCGGGGTGCGCGGCTCCGCGGCGGGGTCCCAGCTCGCCGTACGGACGACGCAGGGGGCGCGGGCCGAGCTGAAGGGAACCCTGACGGACGGCCGGGACATCGGCGGGCTGCGCTGAGCACCCGTACTCCATACTCCACAAGGGACCGGACGCCGGGCGCGGATTGCTGACACGGACGTAAACAAGTGGGCGCAGAGGGCTTCTCCGAGCGTCTACCCGTCAGTACATTGACGCCATGTCTAACACGCAGGACCGGCAGCCCCGGCCGGTCGAGTCCGAGCGGACGGCTCTCAAGGCACGCAAGGTGTCGTTCTCGTGGGAGGACACACCGCTGCACTGGGTGCCCGACGAGCCGTTCGCCACGCACACCATGAACGTGCTGCACCTGCTGCTTCCGGCCGGCGAGCGGTGGTTCGTGCACGTGTACCGGCAGGTCCTGCCGCTCATCCGGGACGAGCGCCTGCGCGAGGACGTCATCGGGTTCATCGGCCAGGAGGCCACGCACTCGCAGGCGCACGACGAGGTGCTGCCCCACCTGGCGGAGCTGGGGCTCGACCCGACCCCGTACACCGCGCAGGTCGACTGGCTCTTCGAGAAGCTGCTCGGCGACCGCACGCTGCCCCCGGGCAGGGCGCGCCGCTGGTGGCTGCTGGAGCGCGTCGCCCTGATCGCCGCGATCGAGCACTACACCGCCTTCCTCGGCGACTGGATCCTGAACGCGGGAGAACTGGACCGGCGCGGCGCCGACCCGGTCATGCTGGACCTGATGCGCTGGCACGGCGCGGAGGAGGTCGAGCACCGGTCCGTGGCGTTCGACCTGTTCCAGCACCTCGACGGCAGCTACCGCCGGCGCGCGCGGACCTGGGCGACCGCGTTCACCGCGCTCGTGTTCCTGTGGCAGCGAGGCGCCCGGTTCTTCATGGAGAACGATCCGACGCTCGTGAACGGCCGGGCGAGCTTCAAGGACTTCTACACCAGCGGAAAACGGGGTGTGCTGCCGCCGACCGGGGACCTGCTGAGATCCGTCCCGCGCTACCTCAGCCGCACCTACCACCCCTCCCAGGAGGGCTCCACCGAGCAGGCGATCGCCTATCTCGCCTCCTCCCCCGCCGCGACGGCCGCCGAGAAGAACGCGGGTGCCGCGTGAGGCCCGGACTGCGGACGGTCGTCGCCGTCGCCGGTGCGGCCGTGCTCGTACGGCGGGCGATGCGCCGCCGGATCGAGGCGTCACCCCTGTGGCCGCTGCCCGCCCTGGAGGACCCCCTCTCGGGCCGGCCCCGCACCCGGGCCCTGCGGCTGCGGGTCGCCCGGCACGAGCGCGTCGCCGACGGTGTCGTCCTGACCCGCCTGGAGGGCACCGGCCTGCCGCCCCTGCCGTCCTGGGAGCCGGGAGCCCACCTCGATCTGGTGCTGCCCTCGGGACTCGTCCGGCAGTACTCCCTGTGCGGGGACCCGGAGGACCGCTCCGCGTACACCGTCGCGACCCGGCTGGTCGAGGACGGGCGGGGCGGATCGCGCGAGGTGCACGAACAGCTGAGGGAGGGCGTGCGGGTCGAGGTGCGCGGACCGCGCAACCGCTTCCCGCTGGTGAAGGCACCGGCGTACGTCTTCGTCGTGGGCGGGATCGGCATCACCCCGGTCCTGCCGATGCTGCGGGCCCTCCCGGAGGGCACCGACTGGCGGTTGCTGTACGGCGGCCGGACCCGCGCCTCGATGCCGTTCCTGGAGGAGATCGAGAAGCTGGACCGCTCGAAGGTCACCGTCGTAGCCGAGGACGAGGACGGACTGCCGGACCTGGACGCGCTGTTCGCGGATGTCGCCGCGGGCACGGCGGTCTACTGCTGCGGGCCCGACGGACTCATGACGGCGGTCGCGGCCCGGATCCCGGACGGCGCGGCACTGCACCTGGAGCGGTTCACCGCCCGCGCGCCCGACGGGGGCGACACCGCCTTCGAGGTCGAACTGCGGCGCAGCGGACGCACGGTGACCGTGCCCGCCGGCACGACGGTCCTCTCCGCGGTCCGCGCCGAACTGCCCGGCACGCTCTACTCCTGCGAGCAGGGATTCTGCGGAACCTGCCGGCAGCGGGTCCTGGAGGGGGAGATCGAGCACCGGGACGAACTGCTGACGGACGCGGAACGGGACGATTCGATGCTCATCTGCGTCTCGCGGACACGAGGTGCGCGCATCGTGCTGGACATGTGAACATCCGCCGCCCGGACCGGCCTGATCAGGGCCGGATCCGATCGGTAAAGTATCCGCATGACAACCGGGGTACGCCGCAGGATGGGTGTCGAGGAGCGACGGCAGCAGTTGATCGGCGTCGCCCTCGAACTGTTCAGCCGACGCTCGCCCGACGAGGTCTCCATCGACGAGATAGCCTCGGCCGCGGGCATCTCGCGCCCGCTCGTGTACCACTACTTCCCGGGCAAACTCAGCCTGTACGAAGCGGCGTTGCAGCGTGCCGCGGACGATCTCTCGGGCCGCTTCGTGGAGTCCCGCGAGGGTCCGCTGGGAACGCGGCTGCTGCGGGTGATGCGCCGCTTCTTCGACTTCGTGGACGATCACGGGCCCGGCTTCGCCGCGTTGATGCGGGGCGGTCCGGCCGTCGGCTCGTCGACCACCAACGCACTCATCGACGCCGTACGGCAGGCTGCCTACCTCCAGATCCTGTCGCATCTGGACGTCGAGGAACCGCCCGCCCGGCTGGAGCTGGTGATCCGGTCCTGGATCTCGCTCGTCGAGTCGACCGCGCTGATCTGGCTGGACGGACGGCGGATTCCGCGCGGCGAGCTGGAGGTGCAGCTCGTGCACGACTTCGCGGCCCTGGCGGCGGTGAGCGCCGCCTACGACCCGGAGGTCGCCGCGCTGCTGCGCACGGGCCTCAAGGACGAACCGGGCGACGGGCCGTTCACCGACCTCGTCGTCCGGCTGCTCGCGCTCGCCTCGCCGCCCGAGGTGTAACGGCGGGCGACAGGGCCTGTCGGACGGGGCGTGCCGCCGGGCCTACGCCTCGAACTTCCGGTAGGACGGGTCGAGGTCGCGCACCTCGGCCGACACGTGCAGCGTGACCCCGTCGACGGGCTCGACGTGCTTGCGGAGCAGTTCCAGCGTGGCCTCGGTCAGCCTGGCCTTGGTCTCGTCGCTGCGGCCGGCCAGCAGGGCGATGCCGACATGGACGATGGCGGGACCGCCCGTGCCGCTGGCCGCCTCGTCGCCGACGACCTCGTACTCGGTCCGCAGGGTGCGCAGCTTGCACCCCTCCAGCCGCGCGGCCGCGATCTCGACGATCACGGGGTGCAGTTCGAGCGCGAAGGCGCCCCAGTCGACGTGGTCGAGGGCCGGGGAGGTCTCGACGGTGATCTGCGGCATGGGCGCTCCTGTTCCCTGGAAGGTCCAGGTCACCCTAGCCCCCGCGCCGGTACGACGACGGGGGCGGCCCCGGACCCCCGTCGAACTCGGGGTGTCCGGGGCCGCCCCACCGGGTCGGACCGTTGTCACGGGGTCCGGGTGAACACCGCCACCGTGCGCGCCGGGACGGTGAAGGAGCCCGTGTCCTTCGCGTAGGACGAGGACTTGACGACCGCGTCCGCGCCGTTCGCCTGCACCGGGTGCAGGGTGTACGCGGAACCGGCCAGCGAGCCGACGGTCTGCTTCTGCTTCTCCGGGGTCGCGTTGAAGACGATCACGAGGTCGCCGAGGCGCGCCGTGATCACTCCGGGGGTCTCGTCCTTGCCCGACAGCGGGAAGGAGAGCTGCGACTGCACCTGCGCGGCCGTGGAGAGCGAGAAGACCTTCTCGCTCGTACGGATGCGCTGCAGGTCCTGGAAGGCGGCCGAGGTGCCGTCGATCTGCTCGCAGCCCACCTTGACGGAGGTCAGCAGCGGCTTGGCGAACGGCCACTTCGAGGTGTTGTCGGCGGCCATCGGCAGCCCGCGCCCGAATCCGTTGCCGTCCTGGCAGTTCCAGTGGATGGCGTTGAACCAGTCGCCGCTGTCGAAGGAGTTGCGGTCCAGCGACTTGGAGCGCAGCAGGTCGGAGCCGGCCTGGGAGAGGGACGGACCCTGCGAGAGGGTGGCCGTCGCCATCGCCAGGACCTGCATCCGGGACCGGTCGGCGGCGCTCGTCGACGCGGGCAGCTTGTACGTCAGCGCGTCGTACAGCGACTCGTTGTCGTGCGCGTCGGCGTAGGCGAGCGCGTCGCCGGGCGCGGCCGCGTAGCCCGCGGGCTGGCCGTTGTAGTCGACCTCGGAGCCCTTGACCTCCTTGCCTTCGGTGTCGGTGAAGCGGTACGCCGCCAGGTTGCCGGCCAGGCCGACCTTGATCAGGTCCTGGGAGTGCAGCAGGCGGGCCTTCTGCTCGGCCGGGGTGCCGTTGGCGGTGGAGGAGTTGGGGTCGGTGTACAGGCCCGAGGCGAAGCCCTGGACCCCGGGGTCGGAGTCGAAGGGGCCGCCGCCGCGGACGGCGTCACGGGCACGGTCGGAGAAGGTCGCGATGCCCGTCCCCGCCATGTTCTTCTGGGTGGCCTGGACGAACCGGGCGTCGTCGGCGACCTCGCCGAAGTTCCAGCCCTCGCCGTACAGGATGATCTTCTTGCCGTCGACGCCGTCCTTCGCGAGGGTGAGCCCGTCGAGGGCCTTCCTGACCGCGAGGATGTTGGCCTTGGGGTGGTGTCCCATGAGGTCGAAGCGGAAGCCGTCGACCTTGTACTCCTTGGCCCAGGTGACGATCGAGTCGACGACCAGCTTGCCCATCATGGCGTTCTCGGTCGCCGTGTTGGAGCAGCAGGTGGAGTTGGCGACGCTGCCGTCGGCGAGGAGCCGCTGGTAGTAGCCGGGGACGATCCTGTCGAGGACGCTGGTGTCGGCCTGGCCGCTCGCGGCGGTGTGGTTGTAGACCACGTCCATGACGACGCGCAGGCCGTCCTCGTTGAGCGACTTGACCATCTTGCGGAACTGGACCGTGCGCCCGGTGCCGTCGGGGTCGGTGGCGTAGGACCCCTCGGGGACCGTGTAGTGGTAGGGGTCGTAGCCCCAGTTGTAGGCGTCCTTGGCGGCGGTCTTGGCCACGCACTCCTGCTGCTTCTCGGAGTCGGCGGCGTAGGAGGCCAGGTCGCAGTCGGTGCTCTGCTGGTCCGCCTTCTTCTCGGGGATGGTGGCGATGTCGAACACCGGCAGCAGGTGTACGTAGGAGGTGCCGGACTTCGCCAGCGCCTTCAGGTGCTTGGAGCCGTCGCTGTTCTTGTCGGTGAAGGCGAGGTAGGTGCCCTGGTCCTTCGCGGGGACGGTCTTGTCCGCCACCGAGAAGTCGCGGACGTGCAGTTCCTGGATCTGCGCGTCCTTCAGCGGTACGGCTTTGGGCTTCAGAAGCGTGGCCCAGCCGGACGGAGCGAGGGACCTGGCGTCCAGGTCGACGACCAGGCTGCGCTTGGAGTCGGCGGTCAGGGCCACCGAGTACGGGTCGGTCACCTTGTTGGTGACGATCTCGCGGACGGTCGGCGCCCACACCTTGACGACGTAGCGGTAGGACTTGCCCGTCCAGGACTTCTTTCCGGTGACGGACCAGACGCCGGTGGCGCCGTCGCGCTTCATGGCGACGGTGGAGCCGGCCAGGTCGAGACTCACCGACTGCGCGGTCGGGGCCCACACCGAGAGGGTGGGGACTCCGTCGTGGTAGACCGGCCCGAGGTGCGCCTTCGTCGCGGGGTACAGGTCGTCGAGGGCTCCGGCGATCTGTACGCCGGTCGCCGCGAGCACGGCGCCGTTCGCGGCCCGCTGGGAGGCGACGAGCTGACCGCCGAGCGCGGAGCGCACCCGCTCACGGTCGCGCGGGTCGACGGACCAGGCGGTGTACGCCTTCAGGTGGGGGTACTTCGCCTTCTGGGCGTCGGTGAGGGTGGTCTTCCGCAGCCGCAGCCAGCGCTCGTCGTCGCTGGTCAGCCCGCCGTCCTTGACGGCGATCGAGCCGTCGTGGGAGGAGAGGAGCTGGGTGGAGACGGCGGCGTCGGAGCCGTTCCAGGCGACGGTGTAGCGGTCGATCCAGATCGCCTTGGAGGTGGTCAGGTCGAGTGCGGCGGCGCTGCCCTTGGGCTGCGGCAGCAGGTACCTCTCCTGGCCGCCGAGCAGCCACACCTCGTGGCCGTTGGCCGTGAGGTCCAGCGACTGGTCGGTGGGCAGGTCCTTGTCGTCGCCCTTGTGGATGATGTAGCTGAGGCTGCCGGCGCCCTCGGCGAGCGGCACCTCGAAGACGGCTCCGTAGGCGTCGGTCCGCACGGGCTCCAGGGGCTTCGTCCAGTCCGTGGGCGTCGCGGCCCCGGTCCAGGTGTGCAGGCCCCAGCCGGTGTAGTCGCCGTCGGCGCGGTGGTAGTGGATGACGGCCTTGGTCTTGTCCTGGGCGGGCAGGTCGGGCTGCTCGGTGAGGACGGTGTCCTTGCCCTGTTCGACCCAGACCTCGCCGGTCTTGGTGACGTCGATCGTGCGGTCGCTCGCGACGTCCTTGTTGCCGTCCTTGTCGATGACCAGGAAGCCGACGCTGGAGGCCCCGGGCTTCAGCTTCACGTAGGCGAAGGCGCCGTAGGCGTCGCGGCCGATGAAGTCGTGTCCGGCGGGCCAGGTCGTGCCCTCGCCGTCGGCGATGTCGCCCCAGGCGTAGAGGCGCCAGTCGGTGTAGTCGCCGTCCGTGCGCTTGTAGTGGACGACCGCGTAATCGCGGGAGGAGGCCGTCGGGACCTCCGGGGCGGGCGCGGTGCCGGTGGTGGACTCGGCGGTCGCGCTCGCGGTGCGTCCGGCCGAGTCGACGACGACGGCCTTGTAGCGCAGGGCGGTTCCGGCGGGGACGTCCTTGCCGATGGCCTGGGTGACCTTGTACGGGGCGTGGTCGGCGGAGCCGAGGACACGCCACGTGCCGTTGCCGGTCTGGGCGGCGAAGACGACCCGGTCGAGCTGTCCGCCGGTGACGTCCGCCGACAGTTCGACGGTGCCGGTGGCGCCCGCGGCGGGGGCCTTCAGCGTCAGCGTGGGCTTGGTCGCGGGGGCGGCGGGCTTGCCCGCGGCCTTGAGGACGATCGCCGATCCGGCCGGGACGGTGACGGTGACCTTCTTGTCGCCGTCGCTCTTCACCGAGGCCGAGGTTCCGTACAGGGCGCGGAAGTCCATGTCCGCCGAGCCGGTCGCGAACGTGGCCGACTTCGCCTCGTCCGCGTTGTTCACGGCGACGACGTACTCGGTACCGGTCTTCGCGTCGGTACGGGAGAAGGCGTACACGCCGGCGCCGTCCGCGGCGTACCGCTCCGTCTGGACTCCGTCGGCGAGGGCCGGGTTGTCCTTGCGGAGCTCGGACAGGGTGCTGATGGTCTTGTACAGCGGCGCGTTCGTGTCGTAGGCGTCGCTCGCGGCCGTGCGGTCGGTGCCGATCTCGTCGTCGTCGAGGTAGTCCGCGATCTTGGAGGCGAACATCGGCTGGCGGGCGTCCTTGTCGCCGCCGGAGCCGGTGAAGCCCTGCTCGTCGCCGTAGTAGACGACGGGGTTGCCGCGGCTGAGGAACATCAGCTCGTTGGCCAGCCTGTCCTTCTTCAGCAGCTCGGCGTCGGTCGCCTTCGGGTTGTCCTGGTCCAGGAAGTACCCGATGCGGCCCATGTCGTGGTTGCCGAGGAAGGTGACCTGCTCGTAGGCGTTGGCCTTGTCGGTCGTGTACTTGTAGTCGTCCGCGAACAGGGACGAGAGCTTCTGCGCGCTGCCGCCCTGCGAGGCGTAGGAGCGGGCCGCGTCCTGGAACGGGAAGTCGAGGGTGGCGTCGAGGCGGCCCTCGGTGACGTACGGCGAGGTGATGGAGGCGTCGGCGGAGTAGACCTCGCCGAACATGAAGAAGTTCTTGCGTCCGTGCCGGGCCGCGTACGCGTCGAGGGCGGTCGCCCACTGCGTCCAGAACTCCATGTTCACGTGCTTGACGGTGTCGATCCTGAAGCCGTCGATGCCGAAGTCCCGGACCCACTTCTCGTAGATCTTCTCCATGCCGCTGACGACCTCGGGACGCTCGGTCCACAGGTCGTCGAGGCCGGAGAAGTCGCCGTAGGTGGTGGACTCGCCGGCGTAGGTGGAGTCACCGCGGTTGGTGTACATGGTCGTGTCGTTGAGCCACGACGGGACCTTGACGTCCTTCTTCGCGGCCGGAACCGTCGGCGTGCGGGGGAAGGAGTCGGCGTCCACCGACGGGAACTTCCGGGTGCCGTCCGCGTAGTCCGCGTCGTCGAAGGGCCGGCCGTCCTTGGTCAGGTAGGGGAAGGCACCCTTGGAGAGGTAGTTGTAGGACTTCTCCTCGTAGTCGACGACGTCGGCGGTGTGGTTGGTGATGACGTCGAAGAAGACCTTCATGCCCTTGGCGTGGGCCTTGGAGATCAGTGTCTCCAGGTCCTTGTTGGTGCCGAAGTGCGGGTCGACCTTGGTGAAGTCGGTGATCCAGTAGCCGTGGTAGCCGGCCGAGGCGTCCGAGCCGGTGCCCTGCACGGGCTGGTTCTTGAAGATCGGCGCCATCCAGATGGCGGTGGTGCCGAGCCCCTTGATGTAGTCGAGCCGCTTCGTCAGGCCCTTGAGGTCGCCGCCCTGGTAGAAGCCCTTGTCGGCGGGGTCGTAGCCGGTCGAGAGCCTCGAACCGGTCAGTCCGCCCTTGTCGTTGGACGTGTCGCCGTTGGCGAAACGGTCCGGCATCACGAAGTAGAACTGGTCACGGGTGGAGTCGTGCCGTGACGGCTCGGCGGCGAGCTTCGCGTCCGACGGCGGTGCGGGCGGGGTCTGGGCCCGCGCCACAAGGGGTTGCGCAAGCGATACGGCCAGTGCGGCGGCGAGGACGGCTGCTCGCAGCCTGGGGCGGCTGGTGCGGCCCGCCGGCCCTCTCGGTATCAGGTCCACAGTCGTGAACTCCTAGCGATTACGGCGTACTCGGGTCCGACCCCGCGCAGCGTTTCGGCCACGATGCCGAACGCCCGCGTGACCGTATCGCTCACGCAAGGTTTACAGCAAGAGTCTTGCAACATGCGGAAAGGCTTTTCAGCAGCTGGACTTGCCCGCGTAGATGGCGAGTGCCGTGTTGGCGCCCAGCGTCGCCGTGAACTGGCCCGAACTGTTCACGGTGATGCTCGTGTTGTTCTGGACGTTGCAGTACGTTCCCGCGGCCAGGGAGGTGCTGTAGGTCCGGCTCAGCGAGGAGGTCTCGTGGTTGATGGCCACGAAGCCCTTGCTGCCCCGGCCGAAAGCGATCGCGTCGTTGCCGTTGTCCCACCAGTTGGAAAGGGCTTGCCCACGGGTGGCGTTACGGAAGGCGACCATCGACTTGATCTCCGGCCAGGCGTGCTGACACTTCCAGCCGTCCTGCCAACAGGCATTGACGGTACCGCCGTTGGGCGGTCCGGCATCGATGTTCGACCACTCGTAGGCCGAGTTGATGTCGGGGGCTCCGTAGGGGTACGCGAGCATGAAGACGTTGGCGAGGGTGTAGTTCGCCCCGTCCTTGTAGTTGAGCGTGGAGCCGTTGCGCTCGGTGTCGTGGTTGTCGACGAAGACGGCCGCGACCGAGCTGCTCATGTAGCCCCAGCCCTCGCCGTAGTTCTTCAGGTAGGCGAGGTTCTCGTTGTTGAAGACCCGCTTGAGGTCGTAGGCGTAGCGGAACTCCTGGACGTCGCCGTTGCCGGTGTACTCGGTGGGCTGGACGGCCTCGCCCGCGCCGTAGATGGCCTCCTGCTTCCAGTAGACGGACGGGTTGCTCAGCCGGGACTTGATGTTGGCGAGGTCGGCGGCCGGCATGTGCTTGGCCGCGTCGATCCGGAAGCCGTCGACGCCGTAGCCGAGCAGGGTGTTCATGTATCCGGCGATGGCCGACCGGACGTACTCCTCCCCGGTGTCCAGGTCGGCGAGACCGACGAGTTCGCAGTTCTGGACGTTGGCGCGGTTGGTGTAGTCGCTGATGCTGGACGTGCAGTTGTCCATGTCGGCGGACGAGTAGAGACCCGGGTAGTTGTACTTCGTGTACGAAGAGCCTCCCGTGCCGGTACCGGAACCGGCCGCCATGTGGTTGATCACCGTGTCCGCCACGACCTTCACACCGGCCGCGTGGCAGGTGGTGACCATGTTCTTGAAGGCGGTGGCGTCGCCGAGGCGGCCGGCGATCTTGTAACTCACGGGCTGGTACGAGGTCCACCACTGCGAGCCCTGTATGTGCTCGGCGGGCGGGGACACCTGGACGTAGCCGTATCCGGCGGGGCCCAGCGTGTTGGTGCATTCCTTGGCGACCGAGTCGAACTTCCACTCGAACATGACGGCGGTGACGTCCTTGGTGCCGGGCGGCGAGGCCGCCGCCGTACCGGGGGGAACGGCCACCGTGACCGCCAGGCCCGCCACGAGGGCGAACGAGGCCGCAAGCTTCTTCCGTGCCATGTGTGTACTCCTGCACTACGTCGTGCGGGTGGGGGGATCGGAACGTACCGCTTGCAATCATGTTTCAGCAAGATGTCGAAAGAACTTCCAACTCCCTTATTGACGCGACCTTTTGTACGGCCCCACGCTCCACACGGGTCCGCTGCCGCACCCCGCGGGCAGGCCGGCCCGATCCGGAGAGGAGCCGCACCCCCGATGGTCTTACGACGAAGAAGGGTCCCCCGGCTGCTGGCGACCGTGGCGCTGGGGCTCGGCGGGCTGGCGGCACTGCCCGCCCAGCAGGCAGCCGCGGCGACGGACACCGGTGTCCCCAACGGTGATGTGATCGCCAACCTGTGGGAGTGGAACTGGAAGTCGGTCGCGTCCGAGTGTACGAACGTCCTCGACCCGGCCGGCTACGGGGCCGTCCAAGTGGCGCCGCCCGCCGAGTCGTTGAAGCAGGCGAACTACTACTGGTGGGACGTCTACCAGCCCTACTCGTACAACCTGAACAGCCGTTTCGGCACCGCGGCCGGCTTCAAGGCCATGGTCGACACGTGTCACGCGACCGGCATCAAGGTCTACACCGACGCCGTGATCAACCACACCGCGGGCCAGACCGGCACCGGGTACAACGGCACGGTCGTCACGAACAAGTACGACACCCCGGACTACGACCCGGCCGACAGCGACGACTGCACCACGACGATCACCGACTGGACCAGCCGCTACCAGGTCCAGCACTGCGAACTGCTGGGCATGCCCGACCTGGACACCGCCGAGAGCAACGTCCGCGCGAGGATCACCGGTTTCCTCAACCAGCAGATCGACCTGGGCGTCGACGGCTTCCGGGTCGACGCGGCCAAGCACATCGAGGCCGCCGACATGAACGCCATCGTCGCCGGTCTGCACACCACGACCTCGGGCTCGGCGCCGTACATCACCCAGGAGGTCTATCCCGGCACGCCGCCCTCCATCGACGAGTACTACGGCAGCGGTGACGTCCTCGACTTCGCCTTCGCCTCCCAGATCAAGGCGCAGTTCCAGGGCGACATCGCCAACCTGTCCAGCTTCGGCAGCAGTTGGGGGCTCGTCGCCGAGGCGAACTCCACCACCATGGTCACCAACCACGACACCGAGCGCAACGGCTACTCGCTGAGCTACAAGGACGGCGCGACCGCCGTGCTCGCCAACGTCTACCAGCTGGCGCGCGGCTACGGCCGGCCGTCGGTCTACGCGGGCTGGACGTTCGGCCAGAGCGACCAGGCCCCGCCGAACTCGGGCGGCGGTTTCGTCACCGACACCGACTGCGCCTCCGGCTGGTACTGCCTGGACCGCGACACCGCGGTCTCGGGCATGATCGGCTGGCACAACGCGGCCGCCGGGTACGCCGTCGCCAACTGGCAGTCCCCCGCGTCCAATGTGATCGGCTTCGGCCGGGGCGGCGCCGGATTCGTCGCCATCAACAACAGCTCGGGCACCAGCACGTACACGTATACGACCGGTCTCGCCGACGGCACCTACCCGAACGTCGTCGACGGCGGCGCCACCTCGGTCACGGTGACCGGCGGAAGGGCCTCGCTGACGGTGCCCGCCAAGAGCGCCGTCGCGTTCTACGACCCGGACTACGTCTGCACGGTCAACTGCGGGGGCGGCGGCACCGATCCGGGCACCGGCACGGTCACCGCGACCTTCAACGAGTACGCGCCGACCACGTCGGGCACGGACGTCTACGTGGTCGGCTCCGCCGCCGCGCTGGGCGGCTGGAACACGGCAAACGCGGTGAAGCTGTCCGCGTCCGGCTACCCGGTGTGGAAGACGGACGTCCAGGTGCCGGCGAACAGCACGGTCGCGTACAAGTACATCAAGAAGGACTCCTCGGGGAACGTCACCTGGGAATCCAACGCCAACCGGACCCTGACCACCGGCACGACGGCCGTGACGGCCCAGAACTCCTGGAACGTGGCCGACGCCGACGCGACCGACCTGACCTTCGGCGTGACCGCGACCACCGTCTACGGCACCGATGTGTACGTCGTCGGCTCGATCCCCTCGCTCGGCTCATGGAACACGGCCGACGCGATCCCGCTGTCCGCGGCGTCGTACCCGTACTGGGGCCGGCTCACGATCGTGCCCAGGTCGACGTCGTTCACGTACAAGTACATCAAGAAGGACGCCTCGGGCGTGACCTGGGAGTCCGGGAGCAATCGCGCGTACACGACGGGCTCGGGTTCCGGGTACACCGTGAGCGACACCTGGAAGTAGGGCCGGAAAAGAGGAAGACCCGCGCGGAAGCGGTGCTCCGGTGGTCAGGACCGGAGCACCGCTTCCGCGCGGGTCGGATCACGCGCGGGTCAGGTCACGCGTGGGTCAGACGGCCCACCAGACGGTGGTGTCGGCGGGCAGCTTCGCCTGGCCGTCCGGCGAGACGGCCACCTCGCCGCTGGCGACGAGCACCCGGCCGTACGCGGGGACGGTCACGGCCGTGGACCCGGTGTTCGCGGTGCACACGAAGTCACCGCGACGGAAGGCGAGTACACCCTCCGGGGCGGTCAGCCACGTGACGGTGTCGCCCGCGCCGAGGTCGGCGCGCTCACGCCGCACGGCCAGCGCGTCGCGGTACAGCTCCAGGGTCGAGCCCGCGACACCGGTCTGCGCCTCGACGCTCAGCCCGGCCCACTCGGCCGGCTGCGGCAGCCAGCTGCCGCCGTCGCCGAAGCCGTACGACGAGCCGGTACGGGTCCACGGGATCGGCACCCGGCAGCCGTCGCGGAAGCCGTCCTGTCCGGCACCCCGGAAGAAGGCCGGGTCCTGGCGCGCCTCGTCCGGCAGGTCGACGACGTCGGGCAGGCCGAGCTCCTCGCCCTGGTAGACGTAGGCGGAGCCGGGCAGCGCCAGCATCAGCAGGCTCGCCGCGCGGGCCCGGCGCAGGCCGAGCTCGCGGTCGCCCGCGGTGCGGATCTGGGTGCCGAGGCCGGCCTCGTTGGCGAAGCGGGTGGCGTGCCGGGTCACGTCGTGGTTGGACAGCACCCACGTGGAGGGCGCGCCGACCGGCCGCATCGCGTCGAGCGTGCGGTCGATGACCGCGCGCAGCTCGGCCGCGTCCCAGTGGGAGCCCAGGTACTGGAAGTTGAAGGCCTGGTGCAGCTCGTCGGGCCGCACGTAGTTCGCGGTGCGCTCGACGGTGGGGGTCCACGCCTCGGCGACGAAGATGCGCTCGCCCGAGTACTCGTCGAGGATCGTGCGCCACTGGCGGTAGATGTCGTGCACGCCGTCCTGGTCGAAGAACGGCATGACATCGTTGCCCAGCAGTTTGAGCTGGTCGTGGCCGCCGAGGTCCGGCAGACCCTCGGCCTTGACCATGCCGTGCGCGACGTCGATGCGGAAACCGTCGACGCCCATGTCCAGCCAGAACCGCAGGATCGAGCGGAACTCGTCTCCCACGGCCGGGTGTTCCCAGTTGAAGTCGGGCTGCTCGGGCGCGAAGAGGTGCAGGTACCACTCTCCGGCGGTGCCGTCGGGCTCGGTGACCCGGGTCCAGGCCGGGCCGCCGAAGATGGACTCCCAGTCGTTGGGCGGCAGTTCGCCGTTCTCGCCCTTGCCGGGGCGGAAGTGGTAGCGGTCGCGCAGCGAGGAGCCGGGGCCCTCGCGCAGCGCGCGCTTGAACCACTCGTGCTGGTCGGAGGAGTGGTTGGGCACGAGGTCGACGATGATCCGCAGTCCGAGCCCGTGGGCGTCGCGGATCAGGGCGTCGGCGTCCAGCAGGTTGCCGAACATGGGGTCGACGGCCCGGTAGTCCGCCACGTCGTAGCCGGCGTCGGCCTGCGGCGAGGCGTAGAAGGGGCTGAGCCACACGGCGTCCACGCCGAGGTCGCGCAGGTACGGGAGTCGGGAACGTACGCCCTCCAGGTCGCCCATGCCGTCGCCGTTGCTGTCGGCGAAGCTGCGCGGATAGACCTGGTAGATCACCGCGTCGCGCCACCAGTCGCGATGCGCGGCGACGGTGGCGAGAACGGAGTTCGGGGCCTGGTCGGCGGAGTGCTGGCTCATGGCGTCCTTGATGCGATGAGGGTCCCCGCGTCCGGGCGCTGCCGGGGCGTGGGGAGGAATTCGGCTGTGGGGGCAGACCCCTGCTCGCGCGAGGCCGGGAGCACGGGGCGAAAGGCGTCGGGGCGGGGGGATGAGGCGGCCGCGGTACTGGCGGGGTCGGATGGGCACCGCGGCCGCCACCCGCGCGCGATGAGCGCGCGGGAGTCTGGGCGTTCTTCGGGCGTCCTCGCGGATCAGCCCTTCGTGCCGCCCGCGGTGAGTCCGGTCACCAGGTTCTTCTGCACGAGGTAGAAGAAGGCGGAGACGGGTATCGCGACCAGCACGGCGGTGGCCGCCATGAGGTTGCGCTGCGCGTCGTGCTCGCTGACGAAGCTCTGCAGGCCGACGGCGAAGGTGTACTTCGAGTCGTCCAGCATGAACGTCGAGGCGAACGCGACCTCACCGAACGCGGTGATGAAGTTGTAGAAGGCGGCCACCGCGAGACCCGGCTTGGCGAGCGGCAGGATCAGCCGGAAGAAGGTGCCGAAGGGGCTCAGTCCGTCGACCCGGCCGGCCTCGTCGATCTCGAACGGGATGGTGTCGAAGTAGCCCTTGAGCAGCCAGGCGCTGTAGGGCACCGCCGTCGAGCAGTAGACGAGGATCAGGCCGAAGTAGCTGTCGATGAGCTGCAGGTCCGAGAGGATCTGGTACATCGGCACGATCAGTACGGCGATGGGGAACATCTGGGTGACCAGCAGGACCCACATGAACTTCTTGTAGCCGGGGAAGCGCATGCGCGAGACGGCGTAGCCGGTGGTGGCCGCGACCATCACGCCGATGACCGTGGTGCCGAGCGACACGATGAGCGAACTCTTCATCCACTCGAAGAAGTTCGTGTGCTGGAGCACGAAGGTGTAGTTGTCGAACGTCATCGTGTTCCAGATGCGTCCGGGGTGCAGGTAGTCGTCCTTGTCCGGTCCGAGGGACAGGAAGACCAGCCAGGCGATCGGGAACAGCGCGACCAGGCTCGCGACGGTCAGGATGCCGTGGGAGGCGAGCGAGCCGGCGAGGCTGCGCTGACCGCGCTTGCGGGCGGGACGGGCCGACTCGGCGGGCCGGGTGGCCTCGTCGGCCGGAGGCGTCTGCAGTGTGGTGGTACTCATGGAGACTCCCGCCTCAGATCGCGAGCTGCTGGTCATTGCGGTTCAGCCAGCGGCGGTAGAAGGAGGTGAAGACGACCAGGATGGCCAGCAGCAGCATGCCGTAGGCGGCCGACTGGGCGAAGTCACGCGGCTGCTGTCCGAAGCCGAGGTAGTAGGCCCAGGTGACGAGGATCTGCGCGTCCGGGGCGGTGCTGCCGAAGAGAAGGAAGATCACGGCGAACTGGTTGAAGGTCCAGATGATGCCGAGGAGCACGACGGTGGAGCTGACCGACCTGAGGCCCGGCAGGGTCACGAAGCGGAACTGCTGCCACTTGTTCGCGCCGTCCATCTCGGCGGCCTCGTACAGCGTCGCGTCGATGGACTGCAGTCCGCCGAGCAGCGAGACCATCATGAACGGCACACCGCACCAGGTGTTGACCATGATGGCGGCGAAGCGCTGCCAGAAGGTGTCCTCCAGCCAGGCCGGCGACGGCAGGTGCACCGCGTCGAGCATGGAGTTGATGATGCCGCCGTCGGCGAGCATGAAGCGCCAGCCGAAGACGGTGACGAAGGTCGGCACGGCCCAGGGCAGCACCAGGATCAGCCGGTAGAAGGTGCGGCCGCGCAGCTTCTGGTTGAGCAGCAGCGCGAGGCCCAGGCCGACGCAGTAGTGCAGGGCGACGCAGATGACGGTCCAGGCGATGGTCCAGATGAAGTGCGACCAGAAGCGGTCGTACGACGTCGGGCCCCACAGGATGTCCTTGTAGTTGTCCAGCCCGATGAACTTGTAGGTGGCGTCGATGTGGTTGACGCCGATCGTGCGGGCCGAGTTGAGGCTGTTGGCGTCCGTGAACGTCAGATAGAAGCCCCGTACCAGGGGATAGAGAACCAATCCGCCGAGTACGACGACGACCGGGGCGATCATCGCGTACGCGTACCAGTACTTCTGGTACGAGTGCTTGAGACGCTGCATCCGGCCGGGGCGCGGTGCTCGGTCACCGCGGCTTTTGCCGGTCGCACGGTCGATGGCGACTGTCATGGTTGGACACCTTCTGCAAGATCAGGAGTTGGGCGCACACGGCCGGTGGCCGCCGGTTCCGTTCCCCCTGTTCTCGGGGGTTCCCCCGGCCCGACCGAGGTCGGGCCGGGGAGGATCCGGCGGCCGTACGGGCTTACTTGCTGAAGTCCGGGACCAGCTTCGAGATCGCCAGTTCGGCGTTGCTCAGACCCTTGTCCAGGGACTCCTTGCCACCCGCGATCTTGGGCAGCTCGGTGTCGAGCGGGCCCCACAGGGAGCCGTACTCGGGCAGGGCCGGGCGCGGCTGGGCGGCGGGGAGGACGCCCTGGTAGCCGGCGATGCCCGGGTTGGCCTTGACCTCGTCGGTGTAGGCGTCGTCACGCGTCGGCAGCGTGGAGTTCTTGAGCGCGATCTGGGCCTGCGAGGAGGCCGAGGTCATGAACTTCACGAACTTCAGCGAGGCCTCCTGGTGGGCCTTGTCCGAACCCGCGTACACGGAGAGGTTGTGGCCGCCGGTCGGGGCGCCCGCCTTGCCGCTGGAGCCGGCCGGGACGGTGGCGATACCGAGGTTCGCCTTGTCCGCGAAGGCCGAGCCCTTGTAGAAGTTGGTGATCTCCCACGGGCCCTGGATGATCGAGGCGACCTTGCCGTTGACGAAGGCGTCCTGGATGTGGGCGTACGCGTCGGCGGTGGTGTCCGCCTTGTGCAGGCCCTTGCCGGAGAACAGACCCTGCCAGGTGCTGAACGCCTTCTTGGCCTCGGGCGAGTTCACCGTGATCTTCTTGGCGGCGGCGTCGACCGTGTTGGTGCCCTCGCCGTACAGGAAGGACTGGGCGTAGTAGGCCTGGGTGGAGCCCCAGTAGCCGTCGACGCCGGTCTTGGCCTTGATGGTGGCCGCGTTCTTCTTCAGGTCGGCCCAGGTCTTGGGGGCCTCGGTGATGCCGGCCTTCTTGTACAGCGCCTTGTTGTAGACGAGCGCGAGGGTGTCGGTGACGAACGGCACACCGTACGTCTTGCCCTCGTACTTCGCCTGCTCGATCAGGCTGGGCTGGAACTTCGCCTGGTCGTCGAGGGCGGTCGTGCCGTCGAGGGGCAGGAGGTAGCTCTTCTTCGCGAAGGCGGGGGTCCAGCCGACCTCGGAGCGCAGGACGTCCGGGGCTCCCTTGGAACCGGCGGCCGTGTCGAACTTGTTCTGCGCCTGGTCGAAGGGCACGTTGACGTACTTGACCTTGATGTTCTTGTTGGCGGCCTCGAACTCCTTGGCCAGTGCCTTGTACGTCGGCGCCTCATTGGTGGCGTTGGACGTGTCCCACCACGTGATGGTGACCGGCGCGCCGGCCTTGTCGCTGCTGTCACTGCCGCTGCCGCCGCAGGCCGTCGCCGCGAGGGCGAAAGACGCCACCAGCGCACTGGCCGCTATGCCACGCCGCATGAGTTCTCCTTGAGGGTGAAAGCCCGAGTAGGTGGGGAACCGGTCCCGCCCGGTCCCCTTGCCGACTTGCCGACTGCGCCGTTGCGTCCGCCGGGCGACGTGAACGTAACAGCCATGTAAGCGGTGCGAAAGACCTTGCAGCAAAAAAGTGCAAGAGCCGACATCAGTTATGCGCCCGTGACCTCGTGGCCGCCGTACCGAAACCCCGCCACCAGGCCGCTCAGCGGACATGCGGACGTCTGTGCAAGACTCTGCAAGCTCTTGCCACGGATGTCACATACGGGGATCATCGGCCCGTCAGCGCCTTGCAGGAGCCACCCCTTCCCGCGCGGCGCGAGCACGGGACACCGAGCCGACCAGAACACGAGGGAGCGCGATGACGCAGCAGCCCGGAGCGGGCCGAGCAACCGCCCGCACACGGCGTCTGGTTGGTGGGCAGGGTGAGATGCGACCGGTACAGTCCAATCCTGTGACCACACGGCTTGCCGACATCGCAGCCCAGGCGGGGGTCAGTGAGGCGACCGTCAGTCGCGTCCTGAACGGGAAGCCGGGCGTCGCCGCGACCACACGCCAGTCCGTACTGGCGGCCCTCGACGTGCTCGGCTACGAGCGCCCGGTGCGCCTGCGGCAGCGCAGCGAGGGCCTGGTGGGCCTCATAACACCCGAGCTGGAGAACCCGATATTCCCTGCCCTCGCGCAGGTGATCGGGCAGGCCCTGACGCGCCAGGGCTACACCCCCGTGCTCGCGACCCAGACCCCGGGCGGCTCCACCGAGGACGAGCTGACCGAGATGCTGGTCGACCGCGGGGTCGCCGGCATCATCTTCGTGTCCGGACTGCACGCCGACACCTCGGCCGACATGCAGCGGTACGAGCAACTGCGGGGCCGCGGTGTCCCGTTCGTCCTGGTCGACGGCTTTTCGCCGAAGGTGCAGGCGCCGTTCATCTCCCCGGACGACCGCGCCGCGATGGCCCTCGCGGTCACCCACCTCGCCTCGCTCGGGCACACCAACATCGGACTGGCGCTCGGCCCCAAGCGGTTCGTGCCGGTGCAGCGCAAGATCGAGGGCTTCGTGCGCGCGATGCAGGAGCAGTTCGCCCTGAACCCCGCGGACATCGAGGAGCGACTGGTCCAGCACTCCCTGTACACGCTGGAGGGCGGCCAGGCCGCCGCGAACGCCCTCATGGACCGCGACTGCACGGCGGTCGTCTGCGCCAGCGACATGATGGCGCTCGGCGCGATACGGGCGGCACGCCAGCGCGGCCTGGAGGTCCCCAAGGACATCTCGGTCGTGGGATTCGACGACTCCCCGCTGATCGCCTTCACCGACCCGCCGCTCACGACGGTCCGCAAGCCGGTGCCGGCGATGGGCCAGGCCGCGGTGCGCACGCTGCTGGAGGAGATCGGCGGGACGCCCGCGCCGCACAGTGAATTCGTCTTCATGCCCGAACTCGTCGTACGAGGTTCGACCGCTTCCGCCCCGGGGGACCGGAATCGTCCCTGAGCAGGATGACAAAGGGGACGAAGCACTCCCACGGGCGTAGAAAGTGCGGGCGGGACCCGACCCGGGGATCATCGGTGAGGGAAGCCTTTTCTGGCAGACTCTGTGCCTATGGGTGATACGACCGTGTCGTCACTGGAAGGCCGTCAGGCCACTCCACAACCCGTCGCGGAGGAGAAGGCGGGGAACGCGCTCCTGCGTCGCATGCGGACCCCGCGTCGCCCCCGCCTCTGGTTCGAAGTCCTGCTCATCGCGGTGAGTTACTGGACGTATTCACTGATCCGCAACGCCGTGCCGGAGCAGAGACACGAAGCGCTCCGCAACGCCGACTGGATCTGGCGGATGGAGCACCACCTCGGCGTCGCCGTCGAGTCGTCGGTCAACCACGCGGTGAATTCGGTCGGGTGGCTGATCATCGGGATGAACTACTACTACGCGACCCTGCACTTCGTGGTGACGCTGAGTGTCCTGGTCTGGCTGTACCGCTGTCATCCCGGCCGCTACGCGGCGGCCCGTCTCGCACTTCTCGCCACCACGGTGGTAGCGCTCGTCGGCTATTACTTCTTCCCGCTCGCGCCACCCCGTCTGATGACCGGCAGTACCTTCGTCGACACGGTCACGGTCCACCAGACCTGGGGCTCGATGGCCTCCGGCGACCTGAAACACATGTCCAACCAGTACGCCGCGATGCCGTCCATGCACATCGGCTGGGCCCTGTGGTGCGGGCTGACCCTGTTCGCGCTGGCCAAGGCCCCCTGGGCGCGCATCCTCGGCGTTCTCTACCCGGTGGCCACCCTCGTGGTCATCGTCGCCACCGCCAACCACTTCTGGCTGGACGCCGTGGGCGGCCTGCTCTGTCTCGCCTTCGGCTTCCTGGTGACGCGCCTGTGGTACGGCGTGCTGCCCTACGAGATGCCGCAGTGGGTCCCGGGGACGCGCGGGGCGCCGGTGCTGCGGGCGACGGACTGAACACCACCCGCCCGCGCGGTCGCCGGACCCCGGGCGGTCACGTTCAGTGACCTCCGGGTGCCGACCCGTAGAACAGTTCGTCCACCACGGCCCGGGCCCGCCGGGTGGTGCGCCGGTAGTCGTCGAGCATGTCCCCGACGTGCCCGGGGTCGTACCCGAGGTAGCGGCCCACGGCGGCCAGCTCCCGTCCGTCCGAGGGGAAGGTGTCGCCCGCCCTGCCCCGGACGAGCATCACGGCGTTGCGCACCCGGGTGGCCAGCACCCAGGCCTCGTCCAGCGTCGCCGCGTCCTCCGTCGACAGCAGTTCCGCCGCGCACGCCGCGGCCAGCGCCTGGCGGGTCCGGGTCGTGCGCAGGCCCGGCTCGGCCCAGCCGTGCCGGAGCTGGATGAGCTGGACGGTCCACTCCACGTCGGAGAGGCCGCCGCGCCCGAGCTTGGTGTGCAGGGTGGGGTCGGCGCCGCGCGGCATCCGCTCCGACTCCATCCGGGCCTTCAGCCGCCGGATCTCCCGTACGGCCTCCTCGCCCAGCCCCTCCGCCGGATATCGGAGCGGGTCGACGAGCTCGATGAACCGGCCTCCGAGGTCCGCGTCCCCGGCCACGACCTCCGCCCGCAGCAGGGCCTGCGACTCCCACACCAGCGACCAGCGCCGGTAGTAGGCCTCGTACGACTTCAGGGTCCGCACCAGCGGCCCGGACTTCCCCTCGGGGCGCAGATCCGCGTCGATCAGCAGCGGCGGATCGGCGCTCGGGATCTGGAGCAGCCGCCGCATCTCGGACACCACGGCGTTCGCGGCCCGCGCCGCCTCCTGCTCGTCCACGCCCTCGCGGGGCTCGTGCACGAAGAGCACGTCCGCGTCGGAGCCGTAGCCGAGCTCGTGGCCGCCGAAGCGGCCCATCCCGATCACGGCGAACCGGGTGGGCAGCGTGTCGCCCCAGCCGTCGCGCACCACGGCCCGCAGGGTGCCCGCGAGGGTCGCCGCCGTGAGGTCCGAGACCGCGCCGCCGACGAGGTCGACCAGGGCCCCCTGATCGGCGACGGCCGGTGTCTCCTCGGTCCCGTACGAGGCGACGATGTCCGTCGCGGCGATACGGAACAGCTCCCGGCGCCGGACACCGCGCACGACGGTCACGGCCTGCTCGCCGCCGTCGGCCCGGCGCACCGCGGCGAGGATCTCCTGTTCGAGCTGGGCGCGGCCGCGCGGTTCCAGACCGCCGCTCTCGCCGTCGCCCAGCAGGGCCACCGCCTCGGGCGCGCGCATCAGCAGGTCGGGGGCGAGCCGGCCCGCCGAGAGCACCCGCGCGAGGTTCTCGGCCGCGGCGCCCTCGTCCCTCAGCAGCCGCAGATACCAAGGGGTCTTGCCCAGCGCGTCCGACACCTTGCGGAAGTTGAGCAGACCGGCGTCGGGGTCGGCGGAGTCCGCGAACCAGCCCAGCAGCACCGGGAGCAGCGTCCGCTGGATGGCGGCCTTGCGGCTGACCCCGGAGGCCAGCGCCTCCAGATGGCGCATGGCGGCCGCCGGGTCGGCGTACCCGAGGGCGATGAGCCGCTCCCTGGCCGCGTCCGGGCTCAGCCTGCTCTCGCCCGGTGCCAGTTGGGCGACCGCGTCGAGCAGCGGCCGGTAGAACAGCTTCTCGTGCAGCCGCCGGACCATCGCCGCGTGCCGCTTCCACTCCCGGTTCAGTTCGCCGACCGGGTCGACGCGCAGCCCCAGCGACCGTCCGATCCGGCGCAGATCGGCTTCGTCCGTCGGCACCAGATGGGTGCGCCGGAGCCGGAAGAGCTGGATGCGGTGCTCCATGGACCGCAGGAAGCGGTAGGCGTCGTCGAGCTGTACGGCGTCGGCGCGCCCCACGTATCCGCCCGCGGCGAGTGCCTTCAGGGCGTCCAGGGTGGTTCCGCTGCGTACGGTCGTGTCGGCCCGGCCGTGCACCAGTTGCAGGAGCTGCACGGCGAATTCGACGTCCCGGAGCCCTCCGGGGCCGAGCTTGAGCTCCCGTTCGATCTCGGCGGCCGGGATGTTCTCCACGACCCGGCGCCGCATCTTCTGCACGTCGGCGACGAAGTTCTCCCGCTCGGCGGCGTGCCACACGAGCGGGGCCAGGGTGGCGACGTACTCCTCGCCCAGCTCCAGGTCGCCGGCCACCGGGCGGGCCTTGAGCAGCGCCTGGAACTCCCAGGTCTTGGCCCATCGCTGGTAGTAGGCGAGGTGGCTGCTGAGCGTGCGCACCAGGGGGCCGTTGCGTCCCTCGGGGCGCAGATTGGCGTCGACCGGCCAGATGCTGCCCTCGACGGTCGTCTCCGAGCAGATCCGCATCATGTGCGAGGCGAGCCGGGTGGCCGCCTGAATGGCCTTGCCCTCGTCGGCCCCCTCGACGCCCTCCCCCACGAAGATCACGTCGACGTCGGACACGTAGTTCAGCTCGTGTCCCCCGCACTTGCCCATCGCGATGACGGCGAGCCGGCACAGCGCGGCGTCGTCGGGGGCGGCGGCGCCGGCGATGGCGAGCGCGGCGCGCAGGGTGGCGGTGGCGAGGTCGGCGAGTTCGGCGGCGGTCTGGGCGAGGTCGGTGGTGCCGCACACGTCGCGCGCGGCGATGGAGAGCAGGCAGCGCCGGTAGGCGACGCGCAGCGCGACGGGGTCCGTGGCGTCCGCCAGGCCCCGCTCGAACTCCTGGACACCGGGATGCAGGTCCCGCGCCTCGTAGGTGACGAGGGCCTGCCAGTCGTGCGGGTGCCGGGCCAGGTGGTCGCCGAGCGCGGCGGAGGCTCCGAGCACCCCGAGCAACCGATCCCGCAGCGGTTTGGCCGCGATCAGCGTGTCGAGGAGTTCCCGCTGGGCGAGGGGGCCGTCCTGCGCCTCGACGAGCCGGACGAGTCCGAGCAGGGCGAGGTCGGGGTCGGCGGTGGCGCCCAGCGCGTCCAGGAGGACCGGGTCGGTGCGCACGGGGGCCAGTTCGGGTCCCTCCAGGAGCCCCTCGGCCGCCGACGGATCGGTGAAGCCGTGCCGCAGCAGCCGCGTGAAGGTACTGCTCCTGCGCCCCGGCGCCGTCATCCCGGCCTCCTGTCGGATCGGACTTCACCGATCATCGGATCAAGGTCGTGCGAAGCGAGCGTAACCCCGGTCTCCAGGGTGGCGCCCCGCACCGGTCTGGGCTTCTGTGGACAGAGCCGTGAGCCGTACGACAAGGGAGCCACCCCATGGACATGACCCTCGAAGTGATCCTGCTGCCGGTCTCCGACGTGGACCGCGCCAAGGAGTTCTACCGGGACAAGGTCGGCTTCCACGTCGACCTGGACGGTGAGGTGATGGAGGGGGTGCGGATCGTGCAGCTGACGCCGCCCGGGTCCGGGTGTTCGATCGCGCTCGCCGACGGGCTCCGGATGCCGACGGGCACACCGCGGCCGGGGACGTACCACGGGATGCAGCTGTGCGTGCAGGACGCCGCGGCGGCGTACGAGGAGCTGACCGCCCGCGGTCTCGACGTCAGCGAGCCGGTCGCGTTCACGCCGCAGGACGGGGCCACCTTCATGTATTTCAAGGACCCGGACGGAAACAGCTGGGCGATCCAGGAGTACCGCCGGCGGGCGAAGGAGCCGTTGCACCAGGTCCTGGCCCAGCTGGCCGGCGAGCGCTGACGGCAGCAGTTCATCCGATCTTCATCCCTCCGGTTGAGGGGCGTGGGCGGCGGGAATGTTGGCGTGCGCATGCTCTGTCCGCACCGCCACCGTCGCCTCTCCCCCCACCGGAGGTCTGAAGTGTCCGGCAGAAACGTGTACACCCGCAGCCGTGCCGTCGTGGCATCCGCCCTCGCCCTCACCGCGGCCGCGGTCGGGCTGTGGTCGGGGTTCGCCGGCTCGGCCCCCGCGCACGCCGCGGCCGCGGTCCCGACCCCGGACCACGTCGTCGTCGTGGTCTTCGAGAACCACGCGTACAGCCAGGTGATCGGCTCCTCCAGCGCCCCGTACATCAACTCGCTCAGGACCGGCGGGGCCAACCTCACCCAGTCGTACGCCGAGACGCACCCGAGCCAGCCCAACTACTTCGCCCTGTTCTCCGGCTCCACCCAGGGCATCACCGACGACAGCTGCTACACGCCCGGCTTCTCCTCCGCCCCGAACCTCGCCTCCGAGCTCATCGCCGCGGGCAGGACCTGGGGCAGCTACAACGAGACGCTGCCCAGCCAGGGCTCGACCACGTGCAGCAGCGGGAAGTACGCGCGCAAGCACAACCCCTGGTTCGGTTTCAGCAACGTACCGACGTCCAGCGCCAAGACCTTCGCCCAGTTCCCGACGGACTACACGACGCTTCCGCAGGTCTCCTTCGTGGTCCCGAACCTGTGCAGCGACATGCACGACTGCTCGGTGTCCTCGGGTGACACCTGGCTGAAGAACAACCTGGGCGCGTACGCCACCTGGGCCAAGACCCACAACAGCCTGCTCGTCGTCACCTTCGACGAGGACAACCGGCTCGCCGGCAACAAGATCCCGACGGTGCTGTACGGGCAGCAGGTGACCGCCGGATCCTCGTCCTCCACCACGTACAACCACTACGACCTGCTGCGCACGCTGGAGGACATGCACGGCCTCACGCACGCCGGCAACGCCGCCTCCGCCAAGGACATCACGGGCATCTGGACGTCCTGACATGTACCTTGCGGACAGTCGCGCCGGTGCACCCGAGACCGCCGCGCCGTCCGCGGAGAGCGCCGCCCGGCCCCGTGCCGGGCGGCGCCTCACCGCGGTCGGACCCACGGTGCTGGCGCTCGGCACGGTCAGCCTGATCACCGACGTCTCCTCGGAGATGGTGACGGCCGTCCTGCCCCTGTACCTGGTGGCGGGCCTCGGCCTGTCCCCCCTCGGCTTCGGGCTCCTCGACGGGATCTACAACGGTTTCTCGGCACTGGTCCGGCTGGCCGGCGGGCATCTCGCCGACCGGGGCGGCGGGCGCCACAAGTGGGTGGCGGGCGCCGGATACGCCCTCTCGGCCGTCTGCAAGCCGCTGCTCCTGGTGGCCCAGACCCTGACCCCCATCGGCCTGGTCCTCGCCGCCGACCGCACCGGCAAGGGCCTGCGCACCGCGCCGCGCGACGCCCTGATCTCGCTGTCCAGCGACCCGGAGACCCGGGGCCGCGCCTTCGGCGTCCATCGCGCGATGGACACGGCGGGCGCCCTGATCGGCCCGTTCGTCGCGTTCCTGATCCTCCGGGCGACCGTCGACGGCTACGACGCGGTGTTCACGGTGAGCTTCTGCGTCGCCGCGGTGGGCGTCCTGGTCCTGGCCCTGTTCGTACCGGGCGGCGCCCCACGGGGGTCCCGGGTATCTCAGGTGTCTCAGGTGTCCCGGACGGCATCCCCGGCCTCCCCGGTGTCCCTGCCTTCCCCGGGCTCCCCGACCTCCCCGGCCTCCGCGGTGTCCCGGCCTTCCCCGGCCACCCCGGCTGCCCCAACTGCCCCAGACACCCCGGCCGCCCCGACTTCCCCGGGCTCCCCGACTTCCCTGGGCTCCCCGACTTCCCTGGGCTCCCCGACTTCCGCCGGCTCCTCGCCCGCCCCGGCCGCGCACGGCTCCCGTGAGCCGCGGGGCCCCGAGGCCTCCCCGGGTCCGCCCGGGGAGGCCGAGGTCACCGGCGGGCCGGCCGGCACCGCCGCGCCCCGCCCCACCCTGCGGGCCGCCCTCGGGCTCCTGCGCCGCCCGGAGCTGCGCGGCATCGCGCTGTGCGCGCTCCTGCTCGGCCTCGCGACGGTCAGCGACTCGTTCGTGTTCCTGCTGCTCCAGCACAGGCTCGGGGTGCCGGACCGCTGGTTCGCGCTGCTGCCCGTCGGCACCGCCGCCGCGTTCCTGCTGCTGGCCGTGCCGCTGGGCCGGCTCGCGGACCGGGCCGGCCGGTGGCGGGTGTTCCTGGCCGGGCACGGCGCCCTGCTCCTCGCGTACGGCCTGCTGCTGACGTCCTGGCACGGTACGGCGCTGCCGTTCGCCGTCCTGTTCCTGCACGGCGGCTTCTACGCGGCGACGGACGGCGTGCTCATGGCCGCGGCCTCGGACAGCGTGCCCGAGGAACTGCGGTCGTCCGGGCTCGCCCTGGTCCAGACGGGTCAGGCGCTGGCGCGCTTCGCCTGCTCGCTCGCCTTCGGCGCCGCCTGGACGGCGTGGGGCGACCGTACGGCGCTCACCGCGTCGGCCGCGGCGCTGGCCCTGTGCGCGCTGTTCTCCCTGAGCCTGCGCCCGCTCCGCCGCACCCCTTCGGAAGGCCGCCTCGCATGACGCCGCGCAACCGCATCCTGGTCCTGGTCTCGGCGCTGCTCGTCCTCGCGGGCGTCGCGACGGCCTCCGTGCTGCACGCCTCGGCCCGCGCGGAGCGCCGCGACCGGGCGCAGCCGGGCGGCCCGCGGATCACCGCGGGGACGGTCTCCCTGACCGACTCCCGGCGGCTGGTGTTCCGGAACATGGCGTGGGGCCCGCACCGCGACGAGCTGACGTCCGTCCCGGCGTCCGGCCCGTCGGGTCCGCGCACCGCCTCCGGGGTCAAGTGCCTGCGTTTCCACGCCGCCTCGGGCACCGGGGTGTGTCTCCGGGCGGTGCACGGCGCGGTCCAGGACACCTACCGGGCGGTGATCCTCGACGCCGCCCTGCGCGAGAGGGCCCGCTACGACGTGCCCGGCATCCCCTCCCGCGCCCGCGTCTCGCCCAGCGGCCGCTACGCCGCCTGGACGGCGTTCGTGGGCGGCGACTCGTACGCGGGCACGGACTTCTCCACCCGGGCGGCGATCGTCGACACGCGTACGGGGAAGCTGACGCCGTCCCTGGAGGCATACCGGGTGGTGAAGGACGGCAGGACCTACCGGTCGGCCGACGTCAACTTCTGGGGTGTCACCTTCATGGCCGACGACCGCGGGTTCTACGCCACCATGGCCACGCACGGCACGACCTACCTCGTCCGCGGCGACCTCGCCGCCCGCACGGTCACCACCCTGCACACGAACGTCGAGTGCCCGTCGCTCTCCCCCGACGGGACCCGGGTCGCCTTCAAGAAGCGCGTCAAAGGCCTACCCGCGGACGCCCCTTGGCGCCTGTACGTCCTCGATCTGCGCACCGGGCACGAGACGGCGCTCGCCGAGCCGCGCAGCGTCGACGACCAGGTGGTCTGGAGCGACGACCGCGCCCTCGTCTACGCCCTGCCCGGCGACTACGGGGCCGACCTGTGGACACTGCCGGCCGACGGCACGGGAAAGCCGCGGCGCGTGAGCACCGCGGCCGTGTCACCCGCGTACGTGGGCGCGGACGGGACCTAGGACGTCCGCCGGGCCGTGGTCCCGGGGACCGCGGCCCGGGACCGGCCCGGGCAGGGGACCGTCAGGACCCGGCGCCCGCGCGGCGACGGCGGACGGCCAGGACCAGCCCGCCGCCGAGGACGGCGGTTGCCGCCGCGGCGGCCGCGAGGACCGGGGTGCCGTCGGAGCCGGTGCTCGCCAGGCTGCCGTCGACGTCACCGGTGGTGGAGCCGCCCGTCGTGGAGCCGGCCGAGGTGGAGCCCGTACCGCCCGTGCCGCCGGAGCCGCCGGTGGACTGGCCCTCGTGGTCGTTGCCGCCGGTGGAGGTTCCCGGGGAGGCGGCGGACGGCGACGGGGAGGGGTCCTCCTCGTTGTCGGTGGGGATGGCGACGTGGATCTTGGCCGTGTCGTTGGCGGCGTTCTTGTCGAAGTCCGGGTGGATGTCGTAGACCGAGGTCGCCTTCACCGAGCCGTCGGTGGTCTTCGTACCCTTCGCGACGTCCAGCATGAAGGTGTACGTGAGGGTCTGGCCGACCTCGATGACGTGGTCGTCGGGCGTGCAGACGTAGACGGGCCTGCCCGGCGTACCCCCGGGCGCGTTCGGGCCGTCGATCCCGAACGGCGAGCAGTCGTCGGGGACCTGGCTCGCGGTGGTGCCCTTCGGTATCCGCACCATGAGCGCCGGCTGGTCGTCGCTCGTCTGGACCTTGATCCAGCCGGGGCCGTCGTTGCGGAGTCCCACGTTGATGGACTGCCGCCCGCCCGCGAGGGCCTCGGTGTCCTCGCCGAGCGCGACGAGGTCGGCCGAGCTGTCCGCGGTCAGGTCGAGGCGCCGGTAGCTGTCGGAGAATCCCTCGCCCGGAAGCGCGCCCGTGGCCGAGGTGCCGTACTCGACCTGCTCCATCAGCGCCTTGGGCAGCGCCTTGAACCGCACGGGCGTCTCGACCGAGGCGCCGGGCGCGATGACCGTGTCGAGCTCGCAGACGGCCTGCCGGACCTGGTCCGCGATCGTCGAGTAGGTACAGCCCTTCACCTGCTCGGGGAAGTCGAGCCCGCGGGTCAGCCGGACCCGGAAGGTGAAGCCGTCCGCCGCCGCGGTGCCCTTGTTGGTGACGACGACGTTCCTGTCGTACACCTCGCCCGGCTTGGGCGACGCGCTCGCCAGGGTCGATATCTCCAGGGAGGCCTCGCCCGGATCCGCGTACGCCGGAGCCGCGGCGACCGCCGGAACGGCCGCGACGAACGCGGCGGCGGCCACGAAGGCCGCCGGCTTGCGAAGGTGCGAGGGGCGGATGCGCTGGCGCACGGTTGGATCTCCTAGTCGAAACATGGCCGGACGGCGACCGGAGCTTCGCCGTCCGGCCATGTCTTGGACATCCGATGGGCCGCAAAGGTTGCACCGGTGTTTCTCGGGAGGACGCCAGTTTCTCGGGAGGACGTCTGTTTCTCGGGAGGACGTCAAGGGCGCCCGGGGCTGCCGGTCCGCCCGGGATCGGTGCCGGCCCCGGCGCACCGGCCGCCCTCTCCGCCGCGCTGTGCCGCGCGTTCGACGGCCCTCTCCGCCGGTTCCGCCCGCCGGCCGGCCGCGGCACTGCGGCCCTCGGCCCGACCGTCCCGCGCGGGCGCGGTGCGCAGGCTCACGGTCACCGTCGCGCCGCCCATCGGGTCGTCGGCCAGGTCCATCCGGCCGCCGTGCGCCGCGGCGATCATCGCGACGATGGACAGGCCGAGCCCGCCTGCGGACGCGTCGGGACGCGGGGACGGCGGTCCGGCCAGCACGGCGGACGGGAAGCCCCGGCCCTGGTCACGCACGCACACACGCACCGTGCCGTCCGCGCGTTCGACTCCGAGGGTGATGCGGCCCGGCCCGGCGGGGCCGGCGTGACGCAGGGCGTTGTCGATGAGGTTGTGCAGGACTTGGCGCAGCCGTACGGGATCGACGTCGGCGGTGGCCTCGCGGCTGCCGCGGGTCTCCACCGTGATCGTCGCGCCGGCGGCGGTCGCGCGGGCGCGGAACGCCTCGGCCGCGTCGGTGAGCAGCCCCGGCAGGAAGACCGTCTCGCGGCGCAGCGGGAGCCGGCCCTGCCGGGCACGGGCGAGGACGAGGAGGTCCTCGGCGAGCCCGACGAGCCGGTCGGTCTCGGCGGCGGCGGAGCGCAGGGCGGCTTCGAGCTCGGTGCGGTCGCGCGGGCGTGCCGTGGCCAGTTCGAGCTGGGCCCGCAGCAGTGCGAGCGGGGTACGCAGTTCGTGTCCGGCGGTGTCGACGAAGCTGTGCTCGCGTTCCAGCGCGTCCTGCAGGCGCGCGAGCATGGCGTTGAGGGTGCGCGCGAGACGGGCCAGTTCGTCCCCGGTCGGCGGGACGGTCAGCCGCCGTTCGGGCTCGGCCTCGGAGATCGCGGCGGCCTCCCGGCGGATGCGCTCGACCGGGCGCAGGGCCGCGCCCGCGAGCAGCCAGCCCGCGTACGAGGAGGCCGTCAGGGCGAGCGGGCCGCCGATGAGCAGCAGGAGCAGCAGCCGGTCCAGCGCCTCCGCCCGGTCGCCGAGCGGCGCGCCGACGACGAGGACGGCCGGGCGGGGGACGGCTCCCGGCAGCCGGACGGGCAGCGCGAGCAGCCGGGCGGGGTCGTCGACGCCCACGACATGACGCTCGAGGAAGACCGGCGTGGTGACGGTTCGCGCGGTGCCGGGCGGCACCATCGGTGCGGCCGCGACGGCCGGGGTCGTCTCGACGACGTCGCCGTTCGGCCACAGGATCTGGCCGAACGACTCGTCGGGGTCGATGAGTCCGCGGCCCGCGTCCAGCGGGGCCCGTTCGCTCCGGGCCAGCGAGCCGACGGTGGCCGCGGCGCGGGCGCGCAGGTCGAGGTCGACGGCGGCCGTCAGCTCCGTGCCCATCCGGGTGTAGAGGAAGGCGCCCAGCGCGGTCAGCACCACCGCCATGGCCAGGCAGAAGGCGAGGGTCAGGCGGAGCCGGACGGGAAGGCTAGCCGACGGGTTGCGCACGGCCCGACCGGTCCTTGCGGTCGTCGCTCAGCCGGTAACCGGCGCCGCGGCTCGTGACCAGCGACCGCCTTCCGAAGGGACGGTCGATCTTCTGCCGGAGGTAGCCCACGTACACCTCCACGACGTTCGAGTCCGCGTCGAAGGTGAAGTCCCAGACGTGTTCGATGAGTTCGGCCTTGGAGAGCACCTGTCCGGAGAGCCGCATCAGGCACTCCAGCAGCGCGAACTCCTTGGCGGTCAGGGTGATCGGCGTGGCGCCGCGGGCCACGCGACGGGTCGCCGGATCGAGCGTGAGGTCGCCCACGGTGAGGACGGCGGGCCGTTCGCGGGCGCCCCGGCGCATCAGCGCGCGCAGCCGGGAGAGCAGTTCTGCCAGGGCGAAGGGCTTGACGAGATAGTCGTCCGCGCCCAGGTCCAGGCCGAGCACCTTCTGAGCACTCCCTCGCACCCGAGCGCCGGTGAGCGCTTCCGGGCGGCGTGAGAACACGGCATGCACACGCTGCGGCATTTCCCGGCGGGTCGTGGAGTGCATCCTTGAGGGCGGAGTTTCCGGGGCGGACGGCCCGCAGACGGCCCAGAGGTGGTGAGGACGGCCGTGGGGCCCACGGTCGATGACCGTGGGCCCCACGTGCTGAACCGTAGAAAAAGCCCCTGACCTGGGCTTACAGCACCGGCAGGTTCTTCCGCAGCTCGAAGGCCGTGACCTCGCTGCGGTACTCCTCCCATTCCGCCTTCTTGTTGCGGAGGAAGAAGTCGAAGACGTGCTCGCCGAGGGTTTCGGCGACGAGTTCGCTGCGTTGCATCAGGGTCAGGGCCTCGCCGAGGTTCTGCGGGAGGGGCTCGATGCCCATGGCGCGGCGCTCGCCGTCGGAGAGGGCCCAGACGTCGTCGTCGGCGCCCGGCGGGAGTTCGTAGCCCTCCTCGATGCCCTTCAGGCCCGCGGCCAGGAGCAGCGCGTAGGCGAGGTACGGGTTCGCGCCCGAGTCGATCGAGCGGACCTCGACCCGTGCCGAGCCGGTCTTGCCGGGCTTGTACATCGGCACCCGGACGAGCGCGGAGCGGTTGTTGTGGCCCCAGCAGATGTACGAGGGGGCCTCGCCGCCGGCGCCCGCGGTGCGCTCCGAGCCGCCCCAGATGCGCTTGTAGGAGTTGACCCACTGGTTGGTGACGGCGGCGATCTCCGCGGAGTGCTTGAGCAGGCCCGCGATGAAGGAGCGGCCGACCTTGGAGAGCTGGTACTCGGCGCCGGACTCGTAGAACGCGTTGCGGTCGCCCTCGAAGAGGGAGAGGTGGGTGTGCATGCCGCTGCCCGGGTACTCCGAGAACGGCTTCGGCATGAAGGTGGCCTGGACACCCTGCTCCAGCGCGACCTGCTTCATGATCAGCCGGAAGGTCATGATGTTGTCGGCCGTGGAGAGCGCGTCGGCGTAGCGCAGGTCGATCTCCTGCTGGCCGGGGGCGCCCTCGTGGTGGCTGAACTCGACCGAGATGCCCATCGACTCCAGCATCGTGATGGCCTGGCGCCGGAAGTCCTGGCCGACGTTCTGCGGGGTGTGGTCGAAGTAGCCGGAGTTGTCGGCCGGGGTGGGCCGCGAGCCGTCCAGCGGGCGGTCCTTCAGCAGGAAGAACTCGATCTCGGGGTGGGTGTAGAAGGTGAAGCCCAGGTCCGAGGTCTTGGCGAGGGCGCGCTTGAGGACGTAGCGCGGGTCCGCGAAGGACGGGGAACCGTCCGGCATGAGGATGTCGCAGAACATGCGGGCGGTGCCGGGGGCCTCGGCGCGCCAGGGCAGCACCTGGAAGGTGGACGGGTCCGGCTTGGCGATCATGTCCGACTCGTACACGCGGGCGAAGCCCTCGATGGCCGAACCGTCGAAGCCGATGCCCTCGTCGAAGGCCTGTTCCAGCTCGGCCGGAGCCACGGCCACCGACTTCAGGAAGCCGAGTACGTCCGTGAACCACAGACGTACGAACCGGATGTCACGCTCCTCCAGCGTCCGGAGCACGAACTCCTGCTGCTTGTCCATCTTCCGCTTCCCCATCCTTGCTGGTCAGGCTGCCTGCTCCCACGCCTCGAAGACGATCGGCGCACCTGAGCATCCCACCACAACACCATTTCATGCGCGTTGCGGACCATGATCGGCCGGGCGACCCCGGCCTGAACGCCTCGCGTACGGCAGGTGTCCTGCTCTGCCGCACATACTGCCTGCTCACACCCCCACCCGTAAGGCCCGGCCGGTACTCACCCGTCACCCGAGCCTTAATTTGCATCTCAGATGCAAGTTTTATTAGTGTGCGATCCATGCGGAGGGGTGCAACCCACCGCTCCGTCCCCGGCTTTGAGGAGTCCTGATGCTGTCCGAACAATCCGCCGTCACCGTGCGCGCGACCCTCCCCGTCGTCGGCGCCGCCATCGGCGAGATCACCGAGCGCTTCTACGCCGGGCTGTTCAGCGCCCACCCCGAGCTGCTCCGGAACCTGTTCAACCGCGGCAACCAGGCCGCGGGCACCCAGCGTCAGGCCCTGGCCGGATCCATCGCCGCCTTCGCCACCCACCTGGTCGAACACCCCGACGAGCGGCCGGACGCGATGCTGGGCCGTATCGCCCACAAGCACGCCTCCCTCGGTGTCGCGCCCGAGCAGTACGGGGTCGTGCACGAGCACCTCTTCGCCGCCATCGTCGAGGTCCTGGGCGAGGCGGTCACCGCCGAGGTCGCCGCCGCCTGGGACGAGGTCTACTGGCTCATGGCGAACGCCCTGATCGCCATCGAGAAGCGCCTGTACGGCGAGAACGCGGACGACGGCTCCCTGCACCCCTGGGTGGTCACCGAGCGCGTCGAGGAGACCGCCGACGTCGCCACCTTCCGGATCCGCCCGGCCGACGGCGCGCCCCTGCCGGACTTCCGCGCGGGCCAGTACGTCTCCGTCGGCGTCGAACTGCCCGACGGCGCCCGCCAGATCCGCCAGTACAGCCTCTCCAGCGCGCCCGGCTCCCCGGTGCGCCAGATCAGCGTCAAGCGGGTGCGCGCGGACGAGAACGGCGCGACCGGCCCCGAGGGCGAGGTCTCCGGCCACCTGCACGCCCACGTCCGCGAGGGCGACGTCCTGCAGGTCTCCGCGCCGTACGGCGACCTGGTCCTCGACGACACCGACGCTCCCCTGCTCCTCGCCTCGGCGGGCATCGGCGTCACCCCGATGATCGCCATGCTGGAGCAGCTCACGATCTCCGGCCACAAGGCCCCCGTCACTGTCGTGCACGCCGACCGCTCCCCCGCCGAGCACGCGCTGCGCGCCGACCACGAGGCGTTCGCGGGCAAGCTGGCCGACGCGGAGACGCACTTCTGGTACGAGCGGCCCGAGCCGGGGCACCCCGCCGGGCGCACCGGCCTGGTCGACCTCTCCGGGGTGACCGTGCGGCCGGGCACGCACGCCTACCTGTGCGGTCCGCTGCCCTTCATGCGGGCGGTACGGACCCAGCTCCTGGCCAAGGGCGTGCCCGCGTCCGACATCCACTACGAGGTGTTCGGCCCGGACCTCTGGCTGGCCCGGGACTAGACCGCGGCAGGCCGCGGCCCGGGGCTGGTACCGCGGCAGGCGGCGGCCCCTGACTAGTACCGCGGCAGGCTCCGGCCCGGACCCGGCTCCGGGCCGGAGCCGGGCCCTCCGCTACGGCCTCCGGGAGATGCCCAGCAGCACGGGCCCCGTCGGCTCGGCGACGACGTCGGCGATCGTGAGCGGGTCCAGCGAGGCGTAGAAGGCCTCCTGGGCCCGCCGCAGGGCGCCCCGCAGCCGGCACGCCGAGACGAGCGGGCAGGGCGTGTCGCCCTCGCACTCGACGACGTCGCCCTCCCCCTCGAAGACGCGCACGATCGCGCCGACGGACTCCCCGCGCCCCTTTTCGGTGAGCGTGAGCCCGCCCCCCCTGCCGCGCCGGGCGTCGAGCAGTCCGAGGTGCTGGAGTTCGGCGACCACCTTGGCGGCGTGCGTGTAGGGGACCCGCATGTCGTCCGCGACCTCGCGCGTGGTGGGCGTCGAGCCGTCGGCGACGGCCAGTCGCATCAGGACGCGAAGGGCCAGGTCGGTGGAGCGCAGCAACCGCATACCCGCCAGGGTAGGTAATGCGCATCTCCGGTTCAAATTTTCCGCGGGGCCCCGCATCCCCCGGGCGCCGCACACATCCCCCACACCCGCGTCCACCCTTTCCCCGGCCAATCCCCTGCGCTCCCCCGGCCAACCCCCCGCACCGACCGGGCCAATCCCGTGCCCTCCCTGCCGACGCCCCTTCGTGCCCGATTACGATCGGCGCACCCGACCGCCCCATCCTCATAAGGACTCACCATGGGTTCCGCCAAGAACACCAGCACCGGATCGCGCCAGGCCCGTATCGAGGAGCTGCGCCGTGCCGAGCGCGCCCGCGAACGGCGCAACCGGTTCCTCGTGATCGCGGCGAGCACGGTCGTCGTCGCCGGCCTCGTCGCCGGCGCTGTCGTGCTCGTCCAGTCACAGTCGGACGACGCCAAGAAGGACACGGCGAGCGACGCGAAGCAGGCGTCGGGGCACTTCGTGACCGGCGCGGACGGGGTGAAGACCTGGAAGGGCACCCTGACGCGCAACCACGTCACCCGGACCGTGTCGTACGCGATGGAGCCGCCGGTCGGCGGTGACCACAACCAGGTCTGGATGAACTGCAACGGCGACGTCTACGCCAAGGCCGTGAACCCGATGAACGCCGTGCACTCCCTGGAGCACGGCGCGGTGTGGGTGACGTACAACAGCAAGGCGTCCGACGCCGACGTGAAGGCGCTCGAGGCGAAGGTCAGGAAGACCCCGTACACGCTGATGAGCCCGGTCGAGGACCAGAAGGACCCGATCATGCTGAGCGCCTGGGGCAAGCAGCGCTCGGTGACCGGCGCGAGCGACAAGAACGTCGACGCGTTCCTCTCAGCGTTCGTGCAGGGCAAGCAGACGCCCGAGCCGGGCGCGGCCTGCACCAACGGCCTGTCCCAGTGAGGCACGCCGGGTGGGTCGCGGGGGCCGCGGCGACCGTTCTGGCCGCCGCCGGGGCGATCACGTACGCGGTCGCCGACGGCGACGACTCCGGGACGCGGGTGCCCGCCGCGGACTCCGCGGACGCGGGCTTCGCCCGGGACATGGCGGTCCACCACCAGCAGGCCGTCGAGATGTCCTACATCGTGCGGGACCGCACCAAGGACGTGGAGGTACGGCGCCTCGCGTACGACATCGCGCAGACGCAGGCCAATCAGCGGGGCATGCTGCTCGGCTGGCTCGACCTGTGGGAACTGCCGAAGGTGTCCGCGGACGCGCCGATGACCTGGATGGGCATGGGTGACATGGCGTCCGGCAAGGACGGCTCGCTGATGCCGGGCATGGCCACCAACACCGAGATGAAGCGGCTCGGCACGCTCGACGGGAAGCAGGCCGAGGTCTTCTACCTCCAGCTCATGACCGACCATCACAAGGGCGGCATCCACATGGCCGAGGGCTGTGTCGCCAAGTGCACGGTCGGCGTGGAGAAGCGGCTCGCGCAGGGCATGGTCGACGCCCAGCAGTCGGAGATCGAGCTGATGGCCGACATGCTGAAGGCCCGGGGCGCGAAGGCCCGCGACTAGCGGACGGAGCCGGGCCCGGCGGGCCGACAGGCCGGGGTACGAGAGTGCGGAACGGGTCCGGGGCGGCGCCCCCGGACCCGTTCCGCTTCGGCTCCCGGACCCGTTCCCGCCTCCGCCCCCGCGGCGGCGGACTCGATCCGCTTACAGAACTCGGCTGCCTCTTTACAGAGTTCGGATCGGCACAGAGGGAAAACCCTCGAATCTGGGCGAGGGTGTACATCAAATCGGCCCAAATGATCGCCAACTTCCGCCACTTGGTCTTTCCTTGGGTTGTTCATTCCCCTGGCATGAACGGTTCACCGTAAGAGTTGCCCCCATCTGTGATCCATTCCTCACGCTCCGGCAGGACGTGGGGCTTTCGCATGGATCACCGCAACCACTACATGCGACGAATCGCATCGCAGGGGGTTCTATGAGATCCAACCGCGCCACCGCGCGCGCCGGAGTGAGTCTGGCGGCGACCCTGCCCCTGCTCGCCGGCGCGCTGGCGCTCGGCATACCCGCGGCGTCCGCCGCGGACGGCCCGAGCCGGGACACGCTCGCGGGCACCAAACCCGCGTGGGCCACGGCCAACGCGGACAAGGGAGCGGCTTCCGACAGCTCCCAGGTCTCGGCCCGGGTGTACCTCGCCGGACGGGACGCCAAGGGCCTGGCGGCCTACGCCAGGGCCGTGTCCGACCCGCACTCGGCTTCGTACGGGAAATACCTCAGCGCCAAGAAGGCGCAGTCGCGCTTCGGTGCCACCAGGGCCCAGGTCACCGCGGTGACCACCTGGCTGAAGTCGGCGGGCCTGAAGGTCACCGGAACGACGCAGCACTACGTCTCCGTCACCGGTGACGTGGCCGCCGCCGAGAAGGCGTTCGGCACCCAGCTCCACAACTACACCAAGGGCAGGAAGACGTACCGGGCTCCGTCCAGGACGGCTTCCGCGCCCGCCGCCCTGAACGGCGCCGTCCTGACCGTCACCGGCCTGGACAACGCTCCGCACAAGGCGCAGCACGCCGATCAACTGCCGCCTCCGGACGCGGTGTTCAAGAACTCCGGGCCGTTCTCCTCGTACTACGGCTCGAACGTCGCGAGCACCCTTCCGGACGCGTACGGGACGAAGATCCCGTACGCCGTCCAGGGCTACAGCGGCAAGCAGCTCCGCGCGGCGTACGGAGCGGGCAAGCGCACCGGCAAGAACGTGCGCGTCGCCATCACCGACGCGTACGCCTCGCCGACCATCGCCTTCGACGCGGCCACCTACGCCGGCAAGCACGGCGACGCCGCGTACTCCAGCGGTCAGCTCCGTCAGGTGCTGCCCAAGAAGTACACGAAGACGGAGGAGTGCGGAGCGGCCGGCTGGTACGGCGAGGAGACCCTCGACGTCGAGGCCGTGCACGCGGTCGCGCCGGGCGCGAGCATCACGTACGTGGGTGCCGCCTCCTGCTACGACGACGATCTGCTCGACTCGCTCAACAAGATCGTCGACGGGCACCTGGCCGACATCGTCTCCAACTCGTGGGGCGACATCGAGGCCAACCAGACCCCGGACCTGGCCGCGGCCTACGACCAGACGTTCCAGTTCGGAGCGGTCGAGGGCATCGGCTTCTACTTCTCCTCCGGCGACAACGGCGACGAGGTCGCCAACACCGGTACGAAGCAGGTCGACACCCCGGCCAACTCGGCGTGGGTGACGGCGGTCGGCGGTACCTCGCTGGCGGTCGGCAAGGACGACAAGTACCTGTTCGAGACCGGCTGGGGCACCGAGAAGGCCACGCTGTCCGCGGACGGCAAGAGCTGGACCGGGTTCCCGGGCGCGTTCACCTCGGGTGCGGGCGGCGGCACGAGCAAGACCGTGGCGGAGCCCTACTACCAGAAGGGCGTCGTCCCGAACGCGCTGGCCAAGGCCAACAACGCGGCGGGCAACCGGGTCGTCCCGGACATCTCGGCGATCGCCGACCCCAACACCGGTTTCAAGGTCGGCCAGACGCAGACCTTCCCGGACGGGACCGAGCAGTACAGCGAGTACCGCATCGGCGGCACCTCGCTGGCCGCTCCGGTGATCGCGGCGGTCCAGGCGCTCGCCCAGGAGGCGCGCGGCGGCAAGGCGATCGGTTTCGCCAACCCGTCGATCTACGCCAAGGCCGGCTCGAAGGCGTACCACGACGTGACCGACACGCCCGGCGGCAAGCAGTACGCCGTGGCCCGTGTCGACTTCGTCAACGGCTTCGACGCCGCCGACGGTCTGGCGACCTCGGTCCGCAGCCTCGGCCAGGACAGCTCGCTGAAGGCCGTGAAGGGCTACGACGACGTCACCGGTGTGGGCTCGCCCGCCCCGGGCTACGTCGAGTCGTTCAGCCGTCGCTGACCGGCGTTCACCGACGATGCGCCCGCCTCTTCCACGGAGGCGGGCGCATCGCTCGTTCGCGGGGCCGCCCCGCACACCCCGCGCCCCCCATCGCGTCGCTCTGACGATTACACTGACCGCGTGCCTCCTCTGAACTTCCGGTCCCTTTACCAGCACGGCTTCGCGCGCGTCGCCGCCTGCACGGGCCACACCGTCATCGCCGACCCGCACGCCAACGCCGAGGCCGTCCTGCGCCAGGCGCGCCGTTGCGCCGACGAGGGCGTCGCCGTCGCCGTCTTCCCGGAGATGGGCCTGTGCGGCTACTCCATCGAGGACCTGCTGCTCCAGGACGCGCTGCTCGACCAGGTCGAGGAGGCGCTGCGGACGGTGGTGACGGGGTCGGAGCGGCTCCTGCCGGTCCTGGTCGTGGGCGCCCCGCTGCGTCACCGCAACCGCGTCTACAACTGCGCCGTGGTCGTGCACCGCGGCCGGGTCCTCGGTGTCGTGCCCAAGTCGTACCCGCCGAACTACCGGGAGTTCTACGAGCGCCGGCAGATCGCCGCGGGCGACGACGAGCGGGGCGGCACGATCCGGGTCGGCGGCGAGACCGTGCCGTTCGGGGTGGACCTGCTGTTCGCCGCCGAGGACGTGCCGGGTCTGGTGCTGCACGCCGAGATCTGCGAGGACATGTGGGTGCCGGTGCCGCCGAGCGCCGAGGCGGCCCTGGCGGGCGCCACCGTCCTCGCCAACCTCTCCGGCAGCCCGATCACCGTCGGCCGGGCCGAGGACCGCAAACTGATGTGCCGTTCGGCGTCCTCACGCTGCATCGCCGCGTACGTGTACGCCGCGGCCGGACTGGGCGAGTCGACCACCGACCTGTCCTGGGACGGCCAGACCATGATCTACGAGAACGGGGCGCTGCTGGCCGAGTCCGACCGCTTCCCGCTCGACGACCAGTTCGCCGTGGCGGACGTCGACCTCGACCTGCTGCGCCAGGAGCGGTCGCGTACCGGCAGCTTCGACGACAACCGGCGCACCCACACGCACCGCACCGGTGATTTCCGCACCCTGTCGTTCCGGCTCGACCCGCCGAGCGAGGACCTGGGCCTGCGGCGCCGCATCGAGCGCTTCCCGTTCGTGCCCGCGGACCCCGACCGGCTGGCCCAGGACTGCTACGAGGCGTACAACATCCAGGTCGCGGGGCTCCAGCAGCGGCTCGCGGCGATCGGTGGCCCGAAGGTCGTCATCGGGGTGTCCGGGGGTCTGGACTCCACGCACGCGCTGATCGTCGCCGCCCACGCGATGGACCGGGCGGGCCGGCCGCGCAGCGACATCCTCGCCTTCACCCTGCCCGGCTTCGCCACCAGCGACCACACCAAGGGCAACGCGCACGAGCTGATGCGCTCCCTCGGGGTCACGGCGGCCGAGCTGGACATCACGCCGACCGCGCGGCTGATGCTGAAGGAGATGGACCACCCCTTCGCCTCCGGCGAGCCGGTGTACGACGTCACCTTCGAGAACGTGCAGGCCGGACTGCGCACCGACTACCTCTTCCGGCTGGCCAACCAGCGTGGCGGCATCGTGCTCGGCACCGGTGACCTGTCGGAGCTGGCCCTCGGCTGGTCCACGTACGGCGTGGGCGACCAGATGAGCCACTACAACGTCAACTCGGGTGTGCCGAAGACGCTGATCCAGCATCTGATCCGCTGGGTCATCGGCAGCCACCAGTTCGGCGCGGACACCGACCGGACGCTCGCCGCGATCCTCGACACGGAGATCAGCCCGGAGCTCGTGCCGGGCGAGGAGCTGCAGTCCACCGAGTCGAAGATCGGCCCGTACGCCCTGCACGACTTCACCCTCTTCTACGTCCTGCGCTACGGCTTCCGGCCGTCGAAGATCGCCTTCCTGGCCTGGCACGCGTGGCGCGACGCGGACGCCGGCGCCTGGCCGCCCGGCTTCCCCGCGGCCGAGCGCGGCGCGTACGACCTGCCCGAGATCCGGCGCTGGCTGGAGGTGTTCTGCCGGCGCTTCTTCGGGTTCGCGCAGTTCAAGCGCTCGGCCATGCCCAACGGGCCGAAGGTCTCGGCCGGCGGTTCGCTCTCGCCCCGCGGCGACTGGCGTGCGCCGTCCGACAGTTCGGCCCGCACCTGGCTGCACGACCTGTCCCGCTTCGACCTCCCGGAGCCCGAAGACCCGCCGAAGCCGTAGGACTCCCAGGGGGTCCGGGGCCTCCAGAGGGTCCGGGCTTCCAGGAGGTCCGGGGCTTCCAGGAGGTCCGGGACTTCCAGGGGATCGGGGCTTTCAGGGGGTCGGGGCTTTCAGGGGATCGGGGCTTTCAGGGGATCGGGGCTTCCAAGAGGCCGAAGACCCGCCGGAAGCCCGGGACCTCGCGGGGAATCCGGGGCCTCTGGGAGCCCGAAGTCCTGCCAGGGTCACGGGACTTCCCGGAGCCCCGGGACACCCGAAGGCAGAAGTCCTTCCGGGGACCCTGGACTTGCCGAGGCTCCGCACTTCCCGGAAGCCGAAGCACCGCCGAGAGCCCGGGACCTGCCGAGGCTCAGGGCTTCCCGGGCGCCTCGTCCTCCCGAAGGCCCGAACTGCCCTCAGGGGCGGGTCCTTCCGGGCCCGGAGCCTCCCCGAGGCGCCGGGCCCGGCGTGTCAGTGGTGCAGGGCCTCCGACCGGTCGGGGACGTGCGTGGCGACGACCCGCGCGGTTCCGGCCGGCCGCTTGGCACGGCGCCGGTCGACCGCGTACGCCACGCCCGCCACCCCGGTTCCCAGGACGGCGAGCCCCGCTCCGGCGACCGCCGGTGCGGTCGCGCCGAAGCCGGCCGCGAGGGCGAGTCCGCCGATCCACGCGCCGCCCGCGTTGGCGAGGTTGAACGCGGCCTGGTTGGCGGAGGACGCGAGGGAGGGCGCCGCGGCGGCCTTCTCCATGACCATGAGCTGGAGGGGCGAGCCGGTGACGAAGGCGGCCGTGCCGAGCAGCACCACCGCCAGGGCGGCGCTCCACTCGGTGCGCATGAGCACCGGGAAGGCGGCCAGCACGGCCACCAGCGAGGCCAGGCCACCGAAGAGGGTGCGGCGCATCGCGTGGTCCGCGAGCCGCCCGCCGAGCAGGTTGCCCACCGTGGCACCGACCCCGAACAGCGCCAGCAGCAGCGTGACACTGCCCTCGGCGTACCCGGCGGCGTCGGTCAGCATCGGCGTGATGTAGCTGTACGCGGAGAACAGGGCCGCGAAGCCGGCGACCGTCGTGCCCAGCGCGAGCCAGACGGGCAGCGGGCGCAGGGCGGCGAGTTCGCCGCGCAGGCCGCCGCCGGGGGTGTGGCCGGGGGTCCGCGGGATCAGCAGGTACAGCGAGGCGATGGCGGCCAGGCCGATCGCGCTCACCCCGAGGAAAGTGGCCCGCCAGCCCAGGTGCTGCCCGACGAGGGTGGCGGCCGGGACTCCGGCGATGTTCGCGACGGTCAGGCCGAGGAACATCAGCGAGACGGAGCGGGCCTTGCGCTCGGGCGCGACCAGGCCGGTGGCGACGACGGCGCCGACGCCGAAGAAGGCCCCGTGCGGGAGACCGCTGAGGAAGCGGGCGGCGAGCAGCCAGTTCTCGTCGGGGGCGAGCGCGGAGAGCGCGTTGCCCGCGACGAAGAGGCCCATGAGGGCGATCAGGACCGTGCGGCGGGGCATCCGGGCGGTGGCCGCGGCGAGCAGCGGGGCGCCGATGACGACACCGAGTGCGTAGGCGGAGACCAGGTGTCCTGCGGACGGGATGGATATGTGCAGGTCGCCCGCGACGTCGGGCAGCAGGCCCATCATGGCGAACTCGGTGGTGCCGATGCCGAAGGCGCCCACGGCGAGGGCGAGCAGGGCCAGAGGCATGAGAGGCCTTTCGGGGGTACTGGTGGCGAGCGGGACTTCCGTACGGGCGCGCGGCGGTCCGCGGGAGGCCGCGCGGGTACGGGCGCGTCCGCGCACGGCGATGTGCGCGGGGACGCGGTCGGCCGGACACCGACGATTAAGTTTAGCCGGTGAACAAAGTCTGCCCGAACCAGTATTCCGGGAGGTTGAAAGGTGATGCCGGGCGGATTAAGACGCCGTGGCGTCCATCTTCACGCGGGCCGCGATCGGGAGGTGGTCGCTGCCGGTCGCGGGCAGGGTCCAGGAGGCCACCGGCTCGACGCCCTTGACCATGATCTGGTCGATCCGGGCCATCGGGAACGAGGCCGGCCAGCTGAACCCGAAGCCGCTGCCCGCCGCGCCCTGCGTGGAGCGCATCTGCGCGGTGACCGCGTTCAACGCCCGGTCGTTCATCGTGCCGTTGAGGTCACCGAGCAGGACGACGTGCTTCTGCGTGTCGTCGGCGATGGCCTCACCGAGCGCGTTGGCGCTCTTGTCGCGCTGCCGGGCGGTGAACCCCGCCTTCATCTTCACCCGTACCGAGGGCAGATGGGCCACGTACACCGCGACCGGGCCGGCCGGCGCCGTCACGGTCGCCCGCATGGCCCGCGTCCAGCCCAGCTTGATGTCCACCGGCCGGACGTCACCGAGCGGATACTTGCTCCACAGCCCGACCGTGCCCTGCACCGAGTGGTACTTGTACGTCGACGCGAGCGCCTTCTCGTACACCGGCACCGCCGACGCGGTCAGTTCCTCCAGGGCGAGCACGTCGGCGCCGGAGGCGGCCACGTCCCGGGCGGTGCCGGACGGGTCCGGGTTGTCGGCGTTCACGTTGTGGGTGGCGACGGTCAGGTCGCCGCCCCCGCCGGTCTTGTCGGTGAGCAGTCCGCCGAAGAGGTTCAGCCAGACCGCGCCGGCCAGCACCACGGCGATCAGGGCGCTGGCGGACTTCCGCACGAAGGCGAGGACCAGCAGGACCGGGATGAACACCCCGAGCCACGGCAGGAACGTCTCCGTGAGGCTGCCGAGGTTGCCGATCCGGTTCGGGATCCGCGCGTGCGTCAGCATCACCAGGGCGAGCAGCAGCGCGAGGGCGGCGAGGATCAGCCCGCGCCGCCAGATGCCCCGGTCGCCGCGCCAGCCGTCGAGCAGGCGCCGGAGCCGGGACTCTCTGCGCTCCGGCCCCCGGCCGTCGCTGCCCGTCTCCGTCATATACGCCTGCGCCATACCGTCGCCTCACAAAATGCCGTGCGCACCGTCTGCCCCTCGGCTTAGACCCTAGGGGATGTCCGGTGTGGTTCTCGCCGTCCGGGACGGCCGTACAGGCAAGGGGACGTACAACTTCGCGTCCGGAGTTCCGCATCCTGGCACGACGTGCGGCCTCTGTGACGAAACGCGCACATTCGACCCGTCAGAAAGCGGCCGGTTCACGGGCGGGCGGGGCGCAGTCCCTCCAGCAGGGTGTCGACGATCCGCTCGGCGAGGTCTTCCGGGAGTTCGGTGTCGGGGCGCATGACGGAGCGGACGAGCATGGGGCCGACGAACATGTCGTTGAGCAGCTCGACGTCGACGTCGTCGCGCAGTTCGCCGTTCTCCTGTCCGCGGCGCAGCACCTCGAAGCCCATCTGGCGGCGCGGCGCTATGACCGTCGCCTCGTACGCGGCCCACAGCTTGGGGCTGCTCTTCATCTGCGCGTAGACGTTGTGCAGGATCGCCGAGGAGCGGCTGACCAGACCGCGCCGGCGCAGCGACTCCAGCAGGACGACGAGGTCGTCACGTACGGAGACGCCGTCGAGTTCGGGATCGGCGGGCTCGGCGGCGCGCAGGACGTCGACGAAGAGTTCCTCCTTGCCGCTCCAGCGGCGGTAGATCGTCGCCTTGCCGACGCCGGCGGTGCGCGCCAGCCGCTCGATGGAGATGTCGGCGAGCGGAACCCCGTCCTCCAGGAGTTTCATCACGCCCTCGGTGATGGCTCGTTCCACCGCCTCGCTCCGGGGACGTCCCCGGCCGGGGCACACCTGCCTGTCTCGGCTGTCCGCGAGGCTCACGTCGAACTCCGTTCCATCGTCGACCAGGTGTCATATTCTCCCCCGCTCACGGCGCGGGCGGCACGCGGTGCCGGGTGCCGGGGGCCCGCGACGCGTAGCGCCCGGCGCGGACACCCCGCACGGGGGCGCCCGCGGCCGGGTACGCCGGTGTCAGTCCTGACCGAGGTCGGCCGTCACCAGCTCGGCCTCGTCGCCGCTCTTCTGCGGGGCCGCGGGGCGGCCGGGCAGGAACAGCGCGACGACCACCGCGCCGATGACCGCGACACCCGCGCCGCACAGGGCGGTGACGTGCATCGCGTGCAGGAACGCGTCGTTCGCGGGGGTGACGAGGGCCTTGCCCTGCGGTCCGAGCCTGGCGGCGATACCGAGGGTGGCCTCGATGGACTCGCCCGCGGTGTGCCGCAGCGGGGCCGGGACGAGGGAGAGCTTGTCCTCGATGCCGTTGCGGTAGGCCGTGGAGAGCACGGAGCCGAGGACGGCGATGCCGAGGGCGCCGCCGACCTGTCGGAAGGTGTTGCTGAGCGCGGAGGCGGAGCCCGCCTTCTCGCGCGGCAGCGCCTGCATGATGACGACGCTGGTCGGGGTCATGATGTGCGCCATGCCGGTGCCCATCAGGAAGAAGATGACCTCCAGCAGCCATATCGGGGTGTCCGCCTCCAGCGTGGCGAACGAGGCCAGCATCGCGGCGATGAGCAGCATGGCCGCCGTGCAGGTGGCGCGGTTGCCGAAGCGGTCGACGACGAGCCGGGCGCGTGGCGCGAAGACGATCTGAGCCGCGGCCAGCGGCAGCATCAGCAGACCGGTCTGCAGCGGCGAGTAGCCCCGCACGCTCTGGGTGTAGAAGACCGAGAAGAAGGTCACGCCCATCAGCGCGAAGAAGACCAGCGCGATGGCCGACATCGCCGACGAGAAGACCTTGTTCTTGAAGTAGGTGACGTCGATGGACGGGTGGTCGCTGCGCTTCTCGAACACCACGAAGCCGACGAGGACGGCGACACCGGCACCGATGGTCGCGAGGACCCGGGCATCGGTGAAGTCGGCGAGCTGGCCGCCCTTGATGATGCCGTAGACCAGCAGGACGAGGCCGATGATCGAGAGGACCACGCCGACCGGGTCCAGGCGGCCCGGCTTCGGGTCGCGGGAGTCGGGGACCAGCCAGATCATCAGGCCGATCGCGAGGATCACGATGGGCACGTTGATCAGGAAGACCGAGCCCCACCAGAAGTGGTCGAGGAGCACGCCGCCGGTGATCGGGCCGATCGCGATGGCGAGGCCGACGCCGCCGGCCCAGATGCCGATGGCCTTGGGCTGCTCGTCGCGCTCGAAGACGTTCATGAGGACGGCGAGGGTGGCGGGCATCACGAAGGCGGCGCCGAGACCCATCACCGCACGGAACGCGATGAGCTGGACCGGCGAGCCGGACTCGGCGGCCAGGGCGGAACCGATGCCGAACACGGCGAGACCGGCGAGCAGCACCTTCTTGCGGCCGAGGCGGTCGCCGAGGAGGCCCGCGGTGAACAGGAGACCGGCGAAGACGAGCGTGTAGGCGTTGATGGCCCACTCCAGCTCACCCTGGGTGGCTCCGAGACCGACGGGCGCCGGGGTCGAGATCGTCTTGATCGCGACGTTCAGGATGGAGTTGTCGAGCACCACGATCAGCAGGCTCAGCATGAGCACGCCGAGGATCGCCCAGCGGCGCCGGTGCACCGCCTCGGGAACTCGTCGTTCGAGCGGAGGAGCGGAAGTTGTCATGACGACCAGCCTAGAGACATTTCGATACGGCACCGTCTCGTATCGGAAATCCTTTACGGAGAACTTACGAAGGGACCCGGCGGTCCGGGCGGAGGCGGCTGCGGTCGGGGCGGGACACGCGAGGGCAGTCAGGGCGGGAGGAGCGAGGCCATGGCGGGAGAAGCGGGTGGTGGGGCGAGAGGAGCTGGCGGGGACGGCGGGACGTGGCGTGAACGACACCGGGTCCGGCGAGCCCGGTCTAGCCGCGCGTAGCGCGAAGTGCCACCATGGGGGGTGATCCGGGGACGCCGTCAGGGTGCCTCGAGATGACATAAGGAGCCGTTGCGATGACGCAGCTTTCGGCTGCCCAGAAGCAGCCTGCGGAGGGTGTCCTCAAGGCCACCGCCGGCAAGGCGCTGTACGGAGGCAAGAGCACCCGCCGTATCACGGTGCGCGACATCACCGCCGCCAAGGAGCGCGGCGAGAAGTGGCCCATGCTCACCGCCTACGACGCGATGACCGCGTCCGTCTTCGACGAGGCCGGCATCCCGGTCATGCTCGTCGGCGACTCGGCCGGCAACTGCCACCTGGGCTACGAGACGACCGTCCCGGTGACCCTGGACGAGATGACCATGCTGTCGGCCGCGGTCGTCCGCGGCACCAGCCGGGCCCTGATCGTCGGCGACCTGCCCTTCGGCTCCTACCAGGAAGGTCCGGTGCAGGCGCTGCGCTCGGCGACCCGCCTGGTCAAGGAGGCCGGGGTGGGCGCGGTGAAGCTGGAGGGCGGCGAGCGCTCGCACCGCCAGATCGAGCTGCTGGTGGAGTCCGGCATCCCCGTGATGGCGCACATCGGCCTGACCCCGCAGTCCGTCAACGCCATGGGCTACCGCGTCCAGGGCCGGGGCGAGGAGGCCGCGCACCAGCTCCTGCGGGACGCCAAGGCGGTCCAGGACGCGGGCGCCTTCGCCGTCGTCCTCGAACTGGTCCCGGCGGAACTCGCCGCCGAGGTCACCCGCACCCTGCACATCCCGACGGTCGGCATCGGCGCGGGCCCCGAGACCGACGCCCAGGTCCTGGTGTGGACCGACATGCTCGGTCTGACCGGCGGCAAGGTGCCGAAGTTCGTCAAGCAGTACGCCGACCTGCGCGCCGTCATGGGCGACGCGGCGAAGGCGTTCGCCGAGGACGTCGTCGGCGGGACGTTCCCGCTGGAGGAGCACTCCGTCCACTGACCTCCGCCGACGCCCCGGATCCCGGGGCTCCGAGCCACTGCGGCACCGAGGACAACCCGCCGATCTTCCCCCGTCGGCGGGTTGTCGCCGTTGCGCGTCCTGTCGGCGGGATGTCGGCGTTCCCGGCGCCCCCTGTCGGCCGACTGTCGACGACCTATCGGTAACGCTCGGGTTCTGTAGGCGGCCTGTCGGTCGTTTGTCGGTGGCGGCTGGCACCTTGATGGACATGACGCGAATCGACAACACGCCCCGGCAAGCTGCGACCGGCCGCAGCGCCGTCACCGTACGGGGGCTGGTCAAGCACTACGGCGAGACCAAGGCGCTGGACGGGGTCGACCTGGATGTGCGCGAGGGCACCGTCCTCGGCGTGCTGGGCCCCAACGGCGCCGGCAAGACCACCCTCGTCCGCTGCCTGTCCACCCTCATCACCCCCGACGCCGGCACGGCCACGGTCGCCGGCTTCGACGTGCTCAGGCAGCCCCGGCAGCTCCGCCGGGTGATAGGCCTCACCGGCCAGTACGCCTCGGTCGACGAGAAGCTCCCCGGCTGGGAGAACCTCTACATGATCGGGCGGCTGCTCGACCTGCCCCGCAAGGACGCCCGCCGGCGGGCGGACGAGCTCCTGGAGCGCTTCTCCCTCACCGAGGCCGCCAAGCGCCCGGCAGGGACGTACTCCGGCGGTATGCGCCGCCGGCTGGACCTGGCCGCCTCGATGATCGGCAGCCCGGCCGTGCTGTACCTGGACGAGCCGACGACCGGCCTCGACCCGCGCACCCGCAACGAGGTGTGGCAGGAGGTCAAGCGCATGGTCGCCGACGGCGTCACCGTGCTGCTCACCACCCAGTACATGGAGGAGGCCGAGCAACTGGCCTCCGAACTGACGGTCATCGACCGCGGCAAGGTGATCGCCGGCGGCCGGATCGACGAGCTGAAGGCCCGCGTCGGCGGCCGGACGCTGCGGATCCGCCCGGTGGACCCGCTGCAACTGCGCCCGCTGGCCGCCATGTTCGACGAGCTCGGGCTCACCGGCCTCGCCACGACGATCGTGGACAGCGAGACCGGCAGCGTGCTGGTCCCGGTCCTCAGCGACGAGCAGCTGACCGCCGTCGTCGGCGCGGTCACCGCGCGCGGCATCACGATCGCCTCCATCTCCACCGAACTGCCCAGTCTGGACGAGGTGTTCCTCTCCCTCACCGGCCACAAGGCCAGTGCCCCGCAGGACGAGACCCCCGCCCGCGTCTACGAGGAGGTCTCCGCATGAGCTCCGCCACCGTCGAAGCCCCCCTCACCGTCGAGGCCGACCCCCGGATCTCCCTTCGCGCGCACGCCCGGCACACCGGCGCGCTGATCCGCCGCAACCTGCTGTGGATCCGCCAGGACCCGGAGTCGATGTTCGACGCGATCCTGTTCCCGGTCATCTTCACGCTGCTGTTCGTCTACGTCTTCGGCGGCTCCATCGGGCAGTCGCTCGGCGGCGGACAGGAGGCGTACGTCCAGTACGTCGTGCCCGGCCTGATGGCCATGATGGGCATGAACATGGCCCAGGGCGTGGGCACCGGCTTCAACACCGACTTCAACTCCGGTGTCATGGACCGGTTCCGGTCCCTGCCGATCGGGCGCGGCTCGGTGCTGTTCGCCAAGATCGCGGTCGAGGTGATGCGCATGCTGATCGCCACCGCGGTCCTCATGGTCGTCGGTGTCCTCGTCGGCTTCCACATCACCAACTGGCCCGGTCTGTTCGCCTCCGTGGGCCTGTCGGCGATCTTCGGCTCGGCCCTGATGTGGGTGTTCCTCACCCTCGGCGTGATCATGAAGAGCGCGCAGTCCGTGCAGGCGATGGGCTTCCTGGTGCTGATGCCGCTCCAGTTCGGCTCGTCGATCTTCGCTCCGACCAACTCGATGCCGGGCTGGCTGCAGAACTTCACCGAGTACAACCCGCTGTCCTCCCTCGCGGACGCGGCACGCGGGCTGATGGTGGGCGGTCCGGTCCAGCACGGCCTGTGGGTGACGCTCGGCTGGTCGCTGGGCCTGACCGTGGTGATGGCGCCCATCGCCATCCACAAGTTCCGCACCAAGAGCTGACGTCCGGCGTACGGAACCGGCCCCGCGCACCGGGGCCGGGGCGCGCGGGTTCGCGTCGGCGCGTCAGATGAGGGCGGTGGCCTCCTCCACGGAGAGGCCGCCGCCCTCCGCGTGTGCCGCCGCGTAGTCCGCGTCTCCGAGCAGGGCCCGCGCGCCCGTCTCGGCCTGCTCCCGCACCTCGACCTCCATGGGACCGGGGACGTGACCCGGCGGCAGCAGGGCGTCCGCGGCACCGAGGAGCCGGGCCGCGTCCACGGCTCGGCCACCGCCGTCCAGGCCGTTCAGGGCGATGGCGGCCGTGGTCAGATGGGCGGAGGGCATGTGCGGGGCGATCATCCGCGACAGCCGGTCGGTGGACCGCTCCAGCGCCACGCGCACCTTGTCCAGGGCGCTCTCGCTCAGCCCGTCGATCGCGTCCAGCCAGGCTTCGATGCCGAGCATGAACCCGTCGAAGAGGCCGAAGGTGTTGGCCGCGAAGTCCTCGCGGAGCAGCCGTATCTGCTCGCGCGCCTCGTCGGTGCGGCCGGTGCGGCCGAGCCAGGTCGCGAGGAAGAGGTGGGCCGCCGGCATGGCCTCGTTGTGGGCGCCGTGTCCGTTGGCCAGGACGTCCCGGATCATCCGCTCGCCGCGCTCGGCCTCTCCCAGCTCCATGTACATGCAGCCGAGCCGGACGTCGAGCACCGCGGTCTGGGCCCGTGCGCCCAGCCGCTCGGCGTACTTCCCCGCCTCCGCGTAGTCCGCTGCGGCGGCCCGGAAGTCGCCCTTGCGCTCATGGGCCTCCCCGCGCGCGGAGAGCGATTCGGCGGCGCCCCAGGCGTCCCCGAGGCGTCCGAAGAGCTCCAGCGCCTCGTCGGCGTCGACGGTGGCGTCGCCCGCCATGTCGGCGCGGTTGGCGAGGATGTTGGCGCGCATCTGCAGGGCGGTGGCCAGCTCCCAGTCGTAGCCGAGCTCGCGGCAGGTGCTGACCGTCTTGTTGATCACCTCGGTGAACCGCTCCATCGTGCCGGTGAGCAGGACGGCGTAGAACCAGAGGTAGCCGGGTGTGCGGCAGGTCTGCGGCATGCCGGGTTCGTAGGTCGTGCTGATGGTACGGAGCTTCTCCTGGGCCTCGGGGGTCTGCCAGGCGCCCATGTCCATGTCCATGTACGCGAGATGGATGAGGTGGACGCCGCGCCGGGCCTCCTCCAGGACCTCCTCGCGCATCGGCAGCGGGAAGTCCGTGCAGCGCTCGTGGAGCGGGGTGGCCGGACGCACGGGCGGCGCGAAGGGGTCGGGACCGAGGGCCATCACCTCCATGGACCAGGCGCGGGCGTCGACGCGCTGGTCACGGATCTGCCAGTACCAGGCCAGCGAGTGGACCATGCACAGCGCCTCCTGCTCGTCGCGTTCGGCGACGGCGTGCCGCAGGGCGGTGCGCAGGTTCTCGTACTCGCGCTCGATGCTGTCGATCGCGGCGCGCTGGCCTGGGCCGCGCAGCAACGGGTCGGTGGTGCGGGCGAGTTCGCGGTAGTACGTGAGGTGGGCGCGCTCGGTGGCCTCGCGGGCGCCGGACGCGTCGAGGCGTTCGCGGGCGTACTCGGCGACGGTCTCCAGCAGCCGGTAGCGCATCTGGGTGTCCCCCTCGCCCGAAGGGGCCGCGACGACGAGGGACTTGTCGACCAGCGAGCCGAGGACGTCCAGCGCGGCCGGACCGCAGACGGCCTCGGCGGCGGCGAGGTCGCAGCCGCCCGCGAACACCGACAGCCGCCCGAGGGTGTCCCGTTCGGCCTCGTCGAGCAGGTCCCAGGACCAGTCGACGACGGCGCGCAGGGTCTGCTGGCGGGGCAGCACCGTGCGGCTGCCAGAGGTGAGCAGCCGGAAGCGGTCGTCGAGCCGGTCGGCGATCTGGCGCGGGGTGAGCATCCGCAGCCGGGCGGCGGCGAGTTCGATGGCGAGCGGAAGGCCGTCGAGACGCCGGCAGATCTCGGCGGCCGCCTCGGGGTCGTCCTCGACACGGAAGCCGGGCCGGGCCGCCGCTCCCCGGTCGGCGAGCAGCCGCAGCGCGACGGGTTCCGGCAGCGGGTCCACCGGGCGCAGCAACTCTCCCGGTACGCCGAGGGGTTCACGGCTGGTGGCCAGTACGGTCACGCCGGGACAGCGTTCCAGCAGGGCCTCGGCGAGGTGCGCGGCGGCGTCGACGACGTGTTCGCAGTTGTCGAGGACGATCAGCATCCGGCGTTTGGCGCAGTGCTCGGCGAGCCGGGTGAGCGGGTCGTCGTGCCGCTCTGCGACGGCGCGCATCTCCTCGGCACCGGCTCCGCGCAGGACGGTCTCGCGGGCGCCGACGGCGGTCAGCACGGCCTCGGGGACGGCCTTCGGGTCGTCGACGGGGGCCAGTTCGGCCAGCCACACCCCGTCCCGCAGGGTGGGTGCCAGGGCTTCGGCCGCCTCCTGGGACAGCCGTGTCTTGCCCGCGCCACCGGGCCCGAGCAGGGTCACGAGCCGGGCGGTCGCGAGATCGCCCCGGATGGCATCGATGTCTTTCTCCCGCCCCACGAAGGACGTGAGCCGGGCCCGGAGGTTGCCGGGGGGCGGCGGGGCGGGGCGGACGCGCTCCTCCGCGACCTGACGGTCGACGCCCGCGGAGCGGGCCTCCGCCCGGGGCGCGCGTGCTCCGCCGCCGGCCTCGACCGGGCGGAGCAACTCCGCGTGCAGGGATCGCAGTTCCGCGCCGGGGTCCGATCCCAGCCGATCGGCCAGCACCTGTCGTACGTCCTCGTAGGCGGCCAGGGCCTCCGCCGTGCGGCCCGCGTCGCGCAGAGCCCGCAGACGCAGGACCTGGAACGGCTCGTCCAGGGGGTGGGCGTCGCACAGGGCGGTCAGTTCGGGGAGGGCGGAATCGGCCTGCCCGAGGGCGAGCGCCGCGGAGAGGCGGGCGTGCCGGGCGTGCAGGCGACGGGTTTCCCAGTGCGCCGCCTCGGCGGCACGGTCGGGCAGGTCCGCGAGGGCGGGGCCGCTCCACAGGGCGAGGGCGTCGTCCAGAGCGTTGGCGGCCTTGGCCGGGTCGCCGTCGGCGAGAGCGCGGGTGCCCTCGCCCGCGAGCCGCTCGAAACGGTGCAGGTCGATGTCGTCGGACGCCGCAGCGAGCCGGTAGCCGCCCTCGACCGACTCCACCGCATCCGCGCCGAGCGCCCGGCGCAGCCGCCCGACGAGCGCCTGGAGCGCGCCGGGCGCGTCGGCGGGCGGGTCGCCGTCCCACACCTCGTCGACGAGGACGGCGGCGGAGACGGTCCGTCCGGGCCGCAGCGCGAGGACGGTCAGCAGGGCGCGCAGCCGCGCCCCGCCGACCGGGACGGGCGTGCCGTCGGGGCGGAGTGCCTGGGTGGTGCCGAGGATGCGATAGCGCACGGGGTCCATTGTCTCTGGTGACGTCAGGTGCGGGGGCCGGGTACGTACAGTTCGGTCAGGACTCCGGCCCGGCCCTCGCCGAACCACTTGGGGCTGCGGTCGACGGCCTCCAGCGAGCGGGACGCGGGCAGCGGTTCCCGGGTGAGGGAGCCGGGCGCGATCTCCGCGAAGTCCTGGTGCACCAGGTGGATCGTACGGACCGTGCCGGTCGTCTCGGGCCACCGGGCGCCGTGCCGCTCGACGGTGAGCAGACCGCTCACCGTGACCCGCCGGCCGGTACCCGGCCCCGCCCCCCGGCCCCCCGGACCGGTCCAGGTGTCCGCGCCCGCACCCGCCCCGGCACGGGCTCGGGCACCGGCACCATCGCCCTCGCCCTCGCCCTCGCCCTCGGGACGGTCCTCGGGATCGGCGTGCAGGGCCGCGACCAGGCCGTCGTCCGCGCGCAGCACCCGGATCTCCGCCCCGTCCTCGCGCACGGTTTCCACCGGCGCCGTGATCGAGCCGAGCAGCCCGGACCAGCCGCCGCCCAGCGACTCGCCGCCCTCGTCCAGCAGGAGCGGCCAGGTCACCTCGTCCCCGACCGAGAAGGGGGTACCACAGCACTCCATCTGCCAGTCCGCGTAGAACACCCGCCACAGTCCCATTCCCCCACCCTCCCCGGAACCGATGCCCGATGGCGAGACGTTTTCCGTGTGAGCCCGGTACGGTCGGGCAGGCCCAGCACCACGTCGTCAGTCCAGCCAGTCCAGGGAGTCCCATGACCACCGCCGCGACCCGCCGCAGCGACCGGAGGATCAGCCCCGTCTTCCTCGGCATCGTGGCCGTCATGGGGGTGACCGGCTGGGCGGCGTGGACCGGCTTCGCCGAGCAGCCCGGTGTGGCCGTGTTCCTCTTCGTGACGGCGGCCTGGGTCGTCTCGCTGTGCCTGCACGAGTACGCGCACGCCCGCACCGCCCTGCACAGCGGTGACATCTCGATCGGTGCCAAGGGCTATCTGACCCTGAACCCGCTGAAGTACACGCACGCCCTGCTGAGCATCGTGCTGCCCGTGCTCTTCGTGATCATGGGCGGGATCGGGCTGCCGGGCGGCGCGGTCTTCATCGAGCGGGGCCGCATCCACGGCCGCTGGAAGCACAGCCTGATCTCGGCGGCGGGCCCGCTGACGAACGTGCTGTTCGCCGTCGTGTGCACGGCCCCGTTCTGGCTGCACGCCCTGGACGGCGTCCCGGACGCCTTCCGCTACGCGCTGGCCTTCCTCGCGCTGCTCCAGGTCACGGCCGCGATCCTGAACTTCCTGCCGGTCCCGGGCCTGGACGGCTACGGCGTGATCGAGCCGTGGCTGTCGTACGGCGTCCGCCGCCAGGTCGAGCCCTTCGCGCCGTTCGGACTGCTCGCGGTGTTCGCCCTGCTGTGGATCCCCTCGGTGAACCGGGAGTTCTTCCACGTGATCGACGCGATCCTGGGCGGCCTCGGCATCGACGGCCGCGACAGCGACTGCGGACAGTGGCTCTACCGCTTCTGGGAGCCGGACAACGACATCTGCCTGACGTCGTGATCCGCCTGACGTCGTGACCGGGCGGGCCGGGACCGCCGTGCCCGTGTGCCGTCAGGCCCGGCCGCGCCGCGCGTAGTACCAGGTCATGTTCGAGGACAGGCCCGCCAGCAGCACCCACACGATGCCCAGCCAGCTTCCCTGGACGAACGAGACGACGGCCGCGGCCACCGAGAGGAGGCAGACGGCGAGGGCGTAGAGAGCGAGGCGGGGCATGGGGTCGGCTCCTGTCGGGGGGACACTGCTTCGCATCAGTGTCCCCCACGCGACCCGTCCGTCCGTCACCCGCGGCCCGTGTGCGGCTCGGGCGACCTATACGTCCGTGACCCGCAGGCCCGCGTGCGCCTTGTAGCGGCGGTTCACCGAGATCAGGTTGGCGACCAGGGCCTCGACCTGATGGGCGTTGCGCAGTCGGCCGGAGAACACGCCCCGCATGCCGGGGATGCGCCCCGCGAGGGCCTGGACGATCTCGACGTCCGCCCGCTCCTCGCCGAGGACCATCACATCGGTGTCGATCTCCTCGATCTCCGGGTCCGAGAGCAGCACGGCGGAGAGGTGGTGGAAGGCCGCGGTGACCCGCGAGCCGGGCAGCAGGGCGGCGGCCTGCTGGGCGGCGCTGCCCTCCTCCGGCTTCAGCGCGTAGGCGCCCTGCTTGTCGAAGCCGAGCGGGTTGACGCAGTCGACGACGAGCTTTCCGGCCAGTTCCTCGCGCAGTGATTCGAGGGTCTTGCCGTGGCCCTCCCAGGGCACGGCGACGATCACGATGTCGCTGCGCCGCGCGGTCTCCGCGTTGTCGGCTCCCTCCACGCCGTTGCCGAGTTCGTCGGCCGCGGCCTGCGCGCGGTCGGCGGCGCGCGAGCCGATGATCACCTTCTGGCCCGCCTTGGCGAGGCGGTAGGCGAGGCCCTTGCCCTGCGGACCGGTGCCGCCGAGCACGCCGACAACGAGCCCGGACACGTCGGGCAGGTCCCAGGGGTCCTTGGCGGGGGCCTTCTGTGCACTGTCAGTAGAGGTCATGGGCCGACTTTACGTGCGCGGGCGGCGCCGGGGCGCCCGGGGCGGCCGAGCCCCCGGGGTGAGTACGGTCACCCGAGCGCGGTCACCGGGACGCGCCGGAAGGTGATCGTCTCGTACGCGCCGAAGTCGCCCGTCTCGTAGAGGAGTCCGACCGTGCCGGTGTCGACGCGGACCAGGTCGGAGTAGGCGGCGGGCAGTCCGTCCACGGTGTGCGCGGACCGCCAGGTGGTGCCGCCGTCGGCCGAGGCGCGGACCGTCATCAGGGCGCGGAACTCCGGGTCCGCGGGACCCGAGTACAGGAGCAGGTCCGGGTCGCGGAGCTGGAGCAGGCTGCCCTGGACGACCGGTGTTACGAGGCCGGCCTGCGGGCGGAAGGGCTTGACCAGGGTTCTGCCGCCGTCGAGGGAGTGGGCGTCGGCTCGGTTGCCGGGCGACGGGGAGTCGTTGCGGGTGTTGAAGTAGACGCGTCCGTCGGGCAGTTCGGCGGCGGTGGTCTCGTTGACGTTGACGTATCCGTTGGTGTTCTCGTCGAGGTAGCCGAGGTACCAGGTGGCCCCGCGGTCGTCGCTGAGCAGGCAGTGGCCGCTGTTGTACCGCGCCTCGGTGCCGTTGTCGGTGCCGGTGGGCGGCACGGTGTGGTTGCCGGGGACGACGACCCGGCCGGAGCCGAGCTGGAGGGCGTGCCCGGGCGTGGTGGCGTACCAGCGCCAGCCCGTCCTCTTCACCTGCGCGGTGATCTCCCTGGGCGCCGACCAGGTGCGGCCTTCGTCGTCGCTGTGCTGCACCCATACCCGCCGCCCGTCGGCCGCCTTCACCTTGCCGCGCAGCAGGGCGTCCTCGGTGGCGGAGGCGGCGCTGCGGACGTGGACGAGCAGGACGCGGCCGGTGTCGAGGGTGACGGGCGCGGGGTTGCCGGCGAGGTCGGTGCCGTTGTCGGCGACGACCTGGAGCGGGCCCCAGGTCCGGCCGCCGTCCATGGAGCGCTTGAGCACGATGTCGATGTGTCCGTGGTCCTTCGCGGAGCCGACCCGGCCCTCGCAGAACGCCAGCAGGGTGCCGCCGCGGGTGGCGACCACGGCGGGGATCCGGAAGCTGGCGTAGCCCTCGCGCCCGGCACGGAAGGGAACGCTCACCGCGGCGCCGGCGCCCGCCTCCGTACCCGTCCCGGTACCCGTCTGCGCGCTCGACTGTGTCATGGCCGGCTCCCTGCTGCGGTCGCTCGTGGGATCGTCGGTGCGGACTTCTGCCCAACTTGGGCGAATTCGTGGTGAACTCCGGGTCACGAGTGGCCCGTTGCGGCAGGATGCGGCCATGGATGCCGTACGGGTCGCATTGCTGCGCGAAGTGCTTGCCGGGACCGAATGGCTGGGTGCGACACGGCGGTTCGGGGGAACCCTGCGGGGGTCCGTGGTGTCGCACGGTGGCGGCCTGCTGCTGGTGGGCTCCGAGGCGTACGAACCCTGGCACCTCGCGGCGCACCTGGTGGACGAGGCCGCCTGGTCGGGTACGCCGGAGCTGTCGCCGACGCTGGTGCGGCACGGGGCGTGCGAGTCCGACCCGGCTCACCTGGCGGTGGGGCTCGGACGGATCGAGGCGGCCCGGCGCGGCGAGACGCTGCTCGTGGTGACGCCGGAGGCGCCCGGGGACGCGCTGCTGGAACGGGTGCACGACGCCCGGAGGGCCGGGGCGACCGTCCTGGCCCTGTCCCAGGGGGAGGGCGAGCTGCCGGCGCTGGCCCACGAGTCGCTCGCGGTGCCGCCGGACCCCGAGCTCGACCTGGACACCGTGCAGCATCTGGTCAGCGCGGCGGCCGGGGAGAACGCGCTGCCCTCGCCCCGGGGCCGCCACCGCTTCCGCGACCGCCTGTCCCGCCTCGCGGACCGGCTCACCGCCCCGCCGACGTACCGGTGGTAGCGGAGGCGGCCTCCTGGCACGCCCGACGGGCCCGTCCGGCCCGTCCGGCCCGTCCGGCCCGTCGAGGCGCCCGCCGCCTCAGGCGACCTCGGCGCCAGGGGCCTCAGGCTTCCTCGGTGCCCGGGACCTCAGGCTTCCTCGGTGCCCGGGACCTCAGGCTTCCTCGGTGTCCGGGACCTCACGCTTCCTTGGCACCCGGGGCTTCAGTCGTCGTCGGCGCCCGGGGCCTGGTCCGACTTGTCGTGCCACTTCGGGTCCGTCTCCCATTCGAGGTTCCGCTCCCGCGCGAGGTCCATCGCGTGTTCGGCCTCCCCACGGGTGGCGTACGGGCCGAAGCGGTCCTTGCCCGGGCAGTCGGGGCCCTCCTCGACCTTCTTGTGCTCCAGGCAGTAGAACCACTCGCCGGGCTTGCCGACCGTCCGCTTCTTGAACAGGGCCATCACCAGCTCCTTTCGCCAGAGACATGTTCCCCCATGCCCGCTGGTTAGACTCGCTGCCATGTCTGGCCAGTCGCTGCTCGTACCAGGGGAGCTCTCTCCCACCCGCCCCGTGCCCGGAAACATCAGGCGTCCCGAGTACGTGGGGAAGCCCGCCCCCACGCCGTACACCGGACCGGAGGTGCAGACCCCCGAGACCGTCGAGGCCATGCGCGTCGCCGGGCGGATCGCCGCGCAGGCGATGGCCGAGGCCGCGAAGCTCATCGCGCCGGGCGTGACGACGGACGAGCTGGACCGGGTGGCGCACGCCTACATGTGCGACCACGGCGCCTACCCGTCGACCCTCGGCTACCGCGGCTTCCCGAAGTCGCTGTGCACCTCGGTGAACGAAGTCATCTGCCACGGCATCCCGGACTCCACGGTGCTGCGCGACGGCGACATCGTGAACCTCGACGTGACGGCGTACATCGGCGGTGTGCACGGCGACAACAACGCGACCTACCTCGTCGGTGACGTCGACGAGGAGTCGAGGCTCCTCGTGGAGCGGACCCGGGAGTCGCTCGACCGCGCGATCAAGGCGGTCAGGCCGGGGCGCCAGATCAACATCATCGGGCGGGTCATCGAGTCGTACGCGAAGCGCTTCGGGTACGGGGTCGTCCGCGACTTCACCGGGCACGGGATCAACTCCTCGTTCCACTCCGGACTGATCGTCCCGCACTACGACAACCCGCACGCGACGACGGTCATGCAGCCCGGGATGACCTTCACCATCGAGCCCATGCTCACGCTCGGTACGCACGACTACGACATGTGGGACGACGGGTGGACCGTCGTGACGAAGGACCGCAAGCGCACGGCCCAGTTCGAGCACACCCTCGTCGTCACCGCGAGCGGCGCGGAGATCCTGACCCTGCCGTAGCCGCCCGGAGCACCCGGAGCCACTGAACCCGCCCTGTCCACAGGGCGGGTTTTCGCATGTGGACGGGGCCGCCGAACGGGGTACGGTTTTACCGACAAGACGTCGGGAAGACTCTTGACTTAGGTAAGCCTAACCATAGAAGATTCGACTGATCCCGCAACGGCTCACGCCCCACCTCATCGGCTCCGGAGGCCCCATGAACGCGTCGGACACGTCGGACACGATGAGCACGCCGGACACCACGGACCCGGCGGGCACACCCTTCTCGACGCTCATCCGCACCGCGTCGCACGAACAGCACACCGAGGCGGAGACCTCGACGTTCATGAGCGACCTGCTCGGCGGCCGGCTCGGCGTCGAGGCGTACACGCGCTACACCGAGCAGCTGTGGTTCGTGTACGAGGCGCTGGAGGCGGACGTCGAGCGGCTGGCCGCCGATCCGGTGGCTGGGCCGTTCCTGCGGCCCGAGCTGCTGCGCCGCACCGCCCTGGAGCGCGACCTCGCGCATCTGCGGGGCCCGGACTGGCGGGACACGCTCAGCGCGCTGCCCGCGACCCGCGCGTACGCGGACCGGGTCGCCGAGTGCGCCCGTGACTGGCCGGGCGGCTATGTGGCCCACCACTACACGCGCTACCTGGGCGACCTGTCCGGCGGCCAGATCATCCGCGGCAAGGCGGAGCGGACGTGGGGCTTCAGCCGCAAGGGCGACGGGGTCCGCTTCTACGTCTTCGAGGACGTCTCCAACCCGGCCGCGTTCAAGCGGGGCTATCGCGAACTGCTGGACGGGGTCCGGGCCGACGACCTGGAGAAGCAGCGGATCGTGACGGAGTGCAAGCGGGCGTTCGCCCTGAACACCGGGGTGTTCAGGGCCCTCGGTGAGGAGTTCCCGCTGACCGCGTGAAGGTTCGCCCCGGGCGCGGGGTAATCACCGGGTTCCGGCCGCCGGAGTGGTCCGGGGCCCCGCCCCCGGCCTCCCCAGGAGGGGAGGGCCGGCCCGGTCAGTGGGTCTGCGGGCCGGTGGGGGCTGGTCGCGCAGTTCCCCGCGCCCCTGAAGGGCGCTGACGCGCCGTTCCGCACAGGCTCGGCCCCGAAGGGAGCGGACGGGCCGCTCGGGACGCGCCCCTCGTTGTAACGGACCGGCCCCGAGGGGTGCGGGCGGGCCGCTCGGGATGCGCGCCCCTCGTTCGAACGGACCCGGCTCTGTGGGGAACAGGCGGGCCGCTCGGAATGCGCCCCTCGTTCGAACTGGCCCGGCCCTGAGGGGTGTGGGCCCGCCGGTCGGTGCGAGGCCTGTTCTGCGTTCCTGGTGGTGTCGTTTCAGCGTTCCAGGCGGACTCGGCCGCCCATTTCCACCCAGTCGCCCGGCTGTGGCGCGGTGAGGATCTGGGAGCCGACGCCCTGGGTGATGTTGAGGGCCCGGCCCAGCTGCCGGGTCAGCAGCAGTGCCGCCGCTCCGGTGGCCTCGTCCTCCTCGATGCCGTCGTTGCGGCCGGGGAAGGCACGGGCCCGCACCCGGCCCGCGGCCTCGTCCTCCCAGGCCCAGGCGTAGATCCACTCCCCCGACGGCGGCACGGCCAGCGCCTCGACCTCGGCCGCGGTCCCGTGCCGCCGGAGCGTCCTCGGCGGCGCCCACTCGGCCCGCGCCTCGATCCAGCTGAACTCTCCGTCCAGCCGGACCCCCACCACACCGGCGGGTGTGACCAGTTCGGGCACGTCGAGCAGCCAGCCCACCCCGACGCACGGGTGTCCGGCGAACGGCAGCCGCAGCGAGGGGGTGTAGATGTCGATGATCCCGCGCTCGGGGTCGTCGACGAACACGGTCTCGCTGAAGCCGAGCTTCGCGGCGAACTCCTGCCGTTCGGCGCGGTCCGGCATCACCGAGCCCTCGCGCACGACACCGAGCTCATTGCCATACCCGCCGCCCGGTCCACAGAAGACCCGCAGCACGTCGTAGTCAGTCACTCCGGCATTCAAACATTCATCCGCCCGATCGGTGACCCACAATCGGACCGCCCACCTCCGAAAGCTCCCCGGCGATCGGGGACGGGGTCGGAGGCGGGCGGTCCGGATCGCGCGGATCAGACGGTCCGCCGCCTGCGCATCGCGACCACCGCACCGGCACCCGCGGCGACGGTCACGGCCGCCGCGGTTCCGAGCATTCCGGCCGGCACCTCCGACCCCGTGGAGGCCAGCGCACCGCCGGCACCGCCCGTCGTGGACCCGGTCGTCCCCGCGCCGCCCGTGGTGCCCGACGACGTACCGGAGCCGCCCGAGCCCGACCCGGAACCGGAGCCGGAGTCCGAGCCGCCGTCCCCGTCCGGGAGCTGGGCGTCGTCGCTCAGCGCCACCGAGAGGCCGACCGGGTCGAGTTCGGCGCCCTCGGCGTAGAAGCCGCCGAACGCCTCCGCGCCGGCCTTGGTGAGCCTGTCGGTCACCCCGTCCAGGGTGATCACGTCGTCCGTCGCCTTCAGGTCGGCGGTGTTCGTGCTCAGGTCCGCGAGGACGACGTCGTCGGAGGTCTCGCCGAGGCTGTCGACGTCGGCGGTCAGCTCGCCGGAGCCGCCGTCGAGCTCCACGGCGAGGTCGCTGAGCGTGAGGTCGAGACCGTAGGCCCCGTTCGACTCGTGGCCCTTGAAGTTGACCGCGCCCTTGAAGGAGGCCGAGAGGGTGTCGGCCTCGGTGTCATAGGTGCCGGTGGCGTCCGGGAAGGTGAAGGCACCGTTGCCGGCGGCCTGCGACGCCCCGCCGGACGCGGTGATCCTCCCGTGGGCGGCGCCGTCCACGACGTACGTACGGAAGGACTGCTTCACGCCCCAGCCGAGGGTGCCGTCCGCTATCTCGCCCTGCGGGGCGGCACCGGTCCCGGAGGCCGAGACGCTCGGGCTCGCGCTTCCCGAGGCCGGGTCCGAGGGCGACGCGGAGGAGGCGGAGGACGACGCGGAGGAGGAGGGCGAGCTGGAGGCGGACGTGGACGCAGTCGGCTCCGGGGACGAGGAATCCGTCGCGGTCGGGCTCGCCGTCGGCGACGGCGTCTGCGTCGCGGCCGACTTCTGCGTCACGGTGAGCGGATCGCCCGCGGCGCCCTCGTAGCCCGCGCTGCCGAGGACGGTCGCCGCCTCCTTCGTCAGCCTGGTCTCCATGTCCGTCATCGTGCGGGTCACGGTGACGTCGGCGAGCGGCACGTCGTTCTGTGTCGTGCCCCCGCTCGTCACATCGGCGGTGATCTCGGCCGCGGCACTGTCGAATCTCACGTCCGAGAGGGTGAGTTCGAAGCCGTGCAGCTTGGAGGCGATCTTCAGACTGCCCGCGAAGCCGAGCCGTACGGCGTGGGTGCCGGAGTCGTACGTCCCGCTGCCGTCGGTGAAGGTGAACGCGCCGTTCCCGGCCGCCTGCGTCGCCCCGTCGGCCGGGGTGAAGGAGCCGGCCGCCATCCCGGTCACGTACGAGCGGTAGGACTGCTTGATGCCCCAGGTCAACTCGTAGTCCTTGAGCGGCGCTTCGGCGGCCGACGCGCTGGTCACGGCGAGGGCGCCGGCCCCCAGGGCGACCGCGACGGCGGCGGCGAGTGCGAGAGGGCGGCGACGAAGGGCGGCCATGATCGTGGGTCTCCTCGGAGGTTCGGGGTGGGTCGGGTTGAGGGATGCGAGACAAGTCGGGCTTGGGGATGCGGGGTTGCGGGATGCGGGACAAGTCGGGCTCGGGGGTGGGGCGTTGCGGGGGGGGCGGGTCAGTCCGTGTGCGCGCGGCGCCTGCGGACGAGCCCGAAGGCGACCGCGGCCGCGAACAGCGCCCCGGCGGCGAGACCGATCGGCAGGGCCGACCCGCCGGCGGGGCCGCCGCTCGCGGTGTTCTCGGTGCGGGGCGCGGCGGCGGCCTTGGTGCCGGGCGTCCGCGACGCGCTCGGCGCGGGCGAGGGGGAGGCGGACCCCCCGAGGTCGGGCAGGGCGGGCAGCCGAGCGCCGTCCGTGAGGGCGATGGAGAGGGTCACCGGGTCCATCGGCGTGCCGGCCCGGTACATCCCGCCGAACGCCTCGGCGCCGCGGGTGGTCAACCTGCTCGGCGCCTCGGTGAGTTGGAGCAGCCCGTCCTCGGGTGTCAGGTCCTTGGCCGTGAAGGTCACGAGCGGGACCCGCTTCCCGGTGAGGTCCGCGCTCGTCACGTCGGCGTAGAGCGTGCCCTTGCCGTCGGCGACGACGACCCGCAGTCCGCCGAGCCGGAGGTCGAGTCCGTGGCGGCCGGTGAAGCGCAGGGTTCCGTCGAATCCGGCCTTCAGGACACGCTTCCTCCTGTCGTACGTGCCCTCGCCCGCGGGGAAGCGGAAGAGCGCGCCACCGTCCTGGGCCCCGGAGGAGAGCGTCCACTTCCCGTCGGCGACGGGCCCGGTGACGTACTCGCGGAAGGTGCGGCGCACACCCCAGTCGACGGCTCCGTCCTCGATCGCGCCCGAGGCCGTCTTCCCGGCCTTCTTCGCCGGGGACGTGGCGGGTGAGGTGGCGGGTGCGGCGGAGGGCCTGGCCGGGGCCGGGACGTCCGCCTCCAGGCTCACCGGGTCGAGCGCCGTGCCCGCCGTGTAGTAGCCGGCGAAGGACCGGGCGCCCTGTGAAGTGAGCGTGGCGGGAAGGTTGTTGAGTTGAACCGCCGTACCGCCGCCCCTCATGTCGATGCCGCCGAGGGACAGCGTGGCGAAGGGCACCGCCGTGGACGTCGTGACCGTCCCGGTGCCCTTCGCCTTGCTGGTGATGTCGACGTAGAGGGTGCCGCCACCGCCGGCGATGCGGACGGTGGGGCGGCTGATCGTGAGGTCGAGTTCGTAGCCGCCGCCGCTCTTGCGGTGCCCGACGAAGTGGACTCCGCCGGAGTAGGCGGCGGCGAAGGAGCCCGTAGCGCCGTCGTAGGAGCCGGTGGCGGAGTGGAAGCGGAACCGGCTCGCGCCGACCGTGGCCGCTCCCCCGGTCAGGGAGTAACTCCCTTTCGCGATGGGCCCGGTGACATAGCTCTGGAAGGACGACTTGATGCCCCAGTCGAGCCGCCCGCCCCGCACGGTGCGGCTCGTCGCGTGCGCTGCCGTGGCGGTGAGCAGAGCCCCCAGCACGGCCACGCAGACCACGGCGGCCGCCAGGGCCCTCGAACGCGCGGTCATGGGTGTCCTCCGGTTTCCGGGGTCCGGAGAACCCCTGGCGACTTAGGTAAGGCTAACCTAAACTATCGACCGGACGTGCTGGAAGAGGACCGAGAGGAACAACGGGACAGTGCAACGCTTGCGCACACGACTGGCGGGGGCGCTGCTGTCGGCGCTCGCCCTCACCCTCGCCCTGACCGGATGCGGGGGCGCCGACGGCCCCGCTCCCGCGGCGGCGACCGGGACGAACGCATCGGACGACACCGACCGCGTCGAACCCCTGACGTCCCCCGGAACGCCCCGACTCCCGGTGACGGTGCGGTCGTTCGACGGAAGGAGGACGACCGTCGAGAAGGCCGACCGGATCGTTCCGCTGTCCGGCAGCCTCAGCGAGATCACCTTCACGCTCGGGCTCGGCGACCGGGTGGTGGCCCGCGACATCACCGCGACCTTCGACCAGGCGACGGAACTGCCCCTCGTCACCCGCAACCACGACGTCTCCGCCGAGAGCGTGCTCTCCCTCCACCCCGACCTCGTCCTCGCCGAGTCCACGACCGGGCCGGACGAGGCCATGAAGCAGATCCGCGACGCAGGCGTCCCCGTCCTCGTCGTCGCCCCGGCGCGGGGCCTCGCCGATGTGGGCACCCGCATCCGGACGGTGGCCGACGCGCTCGGCGTACCGGGGGCGGGAGAGCGGCTGGCCGAGCGGTCGCGGGACCGGATCGCCGCCGTGCGCACGGCGATTCCGGCCCACGCGGACCACCCGCGCGTCGCCTTCCTCTACCTCCGCGGCTCCGCCTCCGTCTACCTCATCGGCGGCCGCGGCTCGGGCGCGACCTCGCTGCTGGAGGCGGCGGGGGCGGTCGACGCGGGCGCCGAGTCGGGTCTGGACAAGGACTTCACCGCCATCACCACCGAGGCGCTCGTCCGGGCCGCGCCCGACGCGATCCTCGTGATGTCCAAGGGACTCGACTCCGTCGGCGGGATCGACGGGCTCGTCAAGATCCCCGGCGTGGCGCAGACGCCGGCCGGCGCGAACCGGCGGGTGGTGTCCATCGAGGACGGGGTGCTCCTCAACTACGGACCCCGCACGGACCAGGTACTGAAGTCGCTCGTACGGCAGTTGTACGGGGCCACCCGATGACCGCCGCCCTCGACCGCCCGACACCCGAATCCCCCGAGGCACCCGGCACACCCGCCGGGCCGGAAGCCGAACCGGACACCGATCCGGCCTCGGAACCGGACACCCGATCCCTCGCCGAGCCGGTCAGCGAACCGGTCACGGGACCCGACCCCGACCCGGCCACCACGCCCGTCAACGGGTCCGGACCCGAACCGGACACCAGGCCCGCCACCGGCCCCGACCCCAAGCCGGACACCGGACCGCTCACCGGACACGGCGTCGGCGGAAGCCCCGCCGCGCCGCCCGTGCGCGGACGGGTGCGGGGCGCGCCCTGGCTCCTGACCGCCGGGCTGCTCGCCGCCCTGCTCGTCCTGGTCCCGGTGGCGGCCGGGCTCGGCGCGTACCCGATCCCCACCGGCGACGTGCTCGCCTCCGTCGCGCACCGCGCCGGTCTCGGGGGCACCGCGCTGGGCCGGGTCCCGGAGTCGGTCCTGTGGGACGTGCGCTTCCCGCGGATCGTGCTCGCGCTGCTCATCGGCGGCTCGCTGGGCTGCGCGGGCGCCCTCATGCAGGGCGTGTTCGGCAACCCGCTGGCCGAACCCGGGGTCATCGGCGTCTCGTCGGGCGCGGCGGTCGGCGCGGTCGCGACCATCGCGCTCGGCCTCGACTTCCTCGGCACCTTCACCGTCCCGGCCGTCGCCTTCGTCACGGGCCTGGCCGCCGTCCTGCTCGTCTACGCCATGTCCCGCTCCGGCGGCCGTACCGAGGTCGTCACGCTGATCCTCACCGGAATCGCCCTCAACGCCTTCACCGGGGCCCTCATCGGACTGTTCCTCTTCTTCGCGGACTCCGCCGCCGTCAGCCAGATCACCTTCTGGCAGCTCGGATCGCTGGCCCAGGCGACCTGGCCGAAGGTCCTCGCGGTCCTGCCCTGCGCCGCGACCGGCCTCGCCCTGGCACCGCTGTACGCCCGCCGGCTCGACCTGCTGGCCCTCGGCGAACGCCCGGCCCGGCACCTGGGCGTCGACGTCGAACGGCTGCGGCTCGTCCTCGTACTGGTCATCGCGCTGCTCACCGCGGCGGCCGTCAGCGTCTCCGGGATCATCGGCTTCATCGGTCTCGTCGTACCGCATCTGCTGCGCATGGCGGCCGGGCCGGGACACCGCTTCCTCATCCCGGGCAGCGCGATCGGCGGCGCCGTGGTGCTGCTCGCGGCCGACCTCGCCGCCCGGACCCTCGCGCAGCCCGCCGAGCTCCCCCTCGGCGTCCTCACCGCCCTGCTGGGCAGCCCGTTCTTCCTGTGGCTGCTGCGCAGGACCCGCCGCAGACAAGGAGGCTGGGCGTGAACCCGACCAGAGGCAACGGCACCGGGCTCCTGCGGCTCCCGCGTGCGGCGCGGCCCGTACCGCCGTCGGCGCCCGCACCCGGCGACGTCCTCGCCGAGGCCGAGGGACTGCGGGTCAGGCTCGGCGGCCGGGAGGTGCTGCGCGGTGTCGACGTCACCGCCCGCGCGGGCGAGGTGCTCGCGCTGGTGGGGCCCAACGGGGCCGGAAAGTCGACCCTCCTGGCCGCGCTGGCGGCCGACCTGCCCGCCGCGGAAGGGGTCGTACGGCTCCACGGGCGCCCCGTGCGGGACTGGTCCCCGACCGAACTCGCCCTGCGGCGGGCGGTACTTCCCCAGGCGGCGACGCTCTCCTTCCCGTTCACCGTGGAGGAGGTCGTCCGGATGGGGCGGGCGCCCTGGGCCCGCACGCGGCGGGACGACGACGCGGCGGTCGGCGCGGCCATGGCCGCCACCGAGGTCACGGCCTTCGCCACGCGCCCGTTCGGCGCGCTCAGCGGCGGGGAGCGCGCCCGGGTGGCGCTCGCCCGGGTGCTGGCGCAGCGCGCGCCGCTGCTGCTGCTCGACGAACCGACCGCCGCACTCGACCTGCGGCACCAGGAGTTGGTGCTGCGGGTGTGCCGGGAAAGGGCGCACGCCGGTGACGCGGTGGTCGTGGTGCTGCACGATCTGGGCCTGGCGGCGGCCTACGCGCACCGGGTCGCGATGCTGTGCGCCGGTCGTGTCGCGGCCGACGGCCGGCCCCTGGAGGTCTTCACCGACGGGTTGTTGACGGAGGTCTACCGGCAGCCGGTCGAGGTGTTCCCGCACCCCAGGACCGGCGAAGCGGTCATCACCCCGAAACGCGACGAACCACCTTCCTTGACCCTCTCTTGACCTTCCCATGGGGTCCGTTTTGAGTCGCCGTGATCAAGCCGTTCCTGTACGGCTGCTGTGAGAGGTGAATCACCGCATGGGTGGGTATCAGTCAGGCAAGCCTCAGATAAGTTAGGCCAGCCTCACCATGCCGAACGGGCCCCGCCGTGCGGCTTGTCCGACTTCTCTTGGAGCCTGCATGCGAGCCGTCCGACTGTCCGTTGTCACCGCTGCCGCCACCGCGGCCGCTCTGGCCGCCGTCACGGGTTGCACCCAGAAGAGCGACGCGAAGAACGGCGACGCGATCCAGGTGACCGCCGCGGACTCGAAGTGCGACACCTCCGCCAAGACGGTGCCGGCCGGCCAGGTCACCCTGAAGATCGAGAACAAGGGGTCCCAGGCCACCGAGGTCGAGATCGTCTTCCCCGACGACCGGATCGTCTCGGAGAAGGAGAACATCGGCCCGGGCACCAAGTACACGCTCACCGCCGAGGTGAAGGCCGGTTCGTACGAGATCGCCTGCCGTCCGGGGATGAAGGGCCACGGCGTCCGCCAGAAGCTCACCGTGACCGGCGGCAAGGTCGCCAAGCGCGACCCGCGCCTCGACAAGGCCGTCGCCGCCTACCGCGAGTACGCCCAGGAGCAGGCCGACGCCACGCTGCCGAAGGCCGAGGCGTTCGCCAAGGCGATCAAGGCCGGGGACATCGAGGCCGCGAAGAAGGAGTTCGCCACCTCGCGCCTCGGCTGGGAGCGCACCGAGCCCGTCGCCGAGTCCTTCGGTGACATCGACCCGAAGGTCGACGTGCGCGAGGACGGCCTGGAGGACGGCCAGGACCCGGCCACGGACTGGACCGGCTGGCACCGCCTGGAGAAGTCCCTCTGGAAGGACAAGAAGATCGGCGACCGCGAGAAGCAGCTCGCCGACCAGCTCGTCACCGACCTGACCGACTGGCAGAAGCGCGTCGGCAAGGCCGAGATCACCCCGACCTCCATGGCCAACGGCGCCAAGGAACTGCTCGACGAGGTCGCCAGCGGCAAGGTCACCGGCGAGGAGGACCGTTACTCGCACACCGACCTCAGCGACTTCAAGGGCAACGTCGAGGGTGCGCAGAAGGCGTACGACCTGCTCAAGCCGGTCGCCACGGAGAACGACGCGGCGCTGACGACGGAGCTCGACAAGCAGTTCGCCGCGCTGAACACGCTGCTCGACAAGTACCGCGCGGACAAGACCTCGTACGACTTCACCTCGTACGACAAGGTCGGCGAGGCCGACCGCAAGGAGCTCTCGGACGCGGTCAACGCGCTCGCCGAGCCCCTGTCCAAGCTCGCCGCCGCCGTCGTGAAGTAGGAGCAGCGCCATGACGGACACCCAGAACAGCACGAACGGTACGAGCGGCGCCGACGCGGCCGGGGCCGCGCCCGCCGGTTCCGCGCCGACCCGGCGTTCCCTGATCGGCTGGGGCGGTGCCGGGCTCGCGCTCGGCGCCGCCGCGGCCGGGGGTGCCGTCGCCATGACCCGCGTCGGCAACGACGTCGAACCGGCCGGCGCCGACACCGGTGCCGCCGTCCCCTTCCACGGCCCGCATCAGGCCGGCATCGCGACGGCGGTGCAGGACCGGCTGCACTTCGCCGCGTTCGACGTGAAGACCGACGACCGCGCCGCGTTCGTCCAGCTCCTCAAGGACTGGACGCAGGCCGCCGCCCGGATGACCGCCGGACACACGGTCGGCGAGGGCGCGTACGGCGGTCTCGCCGAGGCTCCGCCGGACGACACCGGTGAGGCCCTCGGCCTCAAGCCGTCCCGGCTGACGCTGACCATCGGCTTCGGCCCCTCACTGTTCGAGAAGTTCGGCCTGTCGGACCGGCGGCCGGAGGCGCTCGTCGACCTGCCCGCGTTCTCCGGCGACAACCTGGACAAGGCCCGCAGCGACGGCGACCTGTGCATCCAGGCCTGCGCGGACGACCCGCAGGTGGCGGTGCACGCCATCCGCAACCTGGCCCGCATCGGCTTCGGCAAGGTCGCCATCCGCTGGTCGCAGCTCGGCTTCGGCAAGACGTCGTCGACGACCCCGGACGCGCAGACCCCGCGCAACCTGATGGGCTTCAAGGACGGCACCCGCAACATCGCGGGCACCGAGACCGCGCGGCTCGAGAAGTTCGTGTGGGCCGACGAGAAGGACAACGACGCGAACGCCGCCTGGATGACCGGCGGTTCCTACCTCGTCGCCCGGCGCATCCGGATGAACATCGAGACCTGGGACCGTACGCCGCTCCAGGAGCAGGAGGACATCTTCGGCCGCGACAAGGGCGAGGGCGCCCCGGTCGGCAAGGCCAAGGAGCACGACAAGCCGTTCCTGAAGGCGATGAAGCCCGACGCGCACGTCCGGCTCGCGCACCCCGAGTCCAACGACGGGGTGACGATCCTGCGCCGCGGCTACTCCTTCACGGACGGCACCGACGGTCTCGGCCGCCTCGAAGCGGGCCTGTTCTTCCTCGCCTACCAGCGGGACGTGCGCAAGGGGTTCATCCCCCTGCAGCGCAACCTGTCACGCTCCGACGCGCTCAACGAGTACATCCAGCACGTGAGTTCGGCGGTCTTCGCCGTTCCGCCCGGCGTCCGCGACAAGGACGACTGGTGGGGCCGCGCGCTGTTCTCCAAGGAGGCGTAGCCGTGTTCAGCAACTACCTGATCGGCCTGCGCGAGGGCCTGGAGGCCAGCCTCGTCGTCTGCATCCTCATCGCCTACCTGGTGAAGACGGAGCGCAGGGACGCCCTGAAGCCGATCTGGGCCGGTATCGGCGTCGCGATCACCGTGGCGCTCGCCTTCGGCTGCGCGCTGGAGTTCGGCTCCCAGGAGATGACGTTCCAGGCCCAGGAGGCGCTCGGCGGTTCGCTGTCGATCCTCGCCGTGGGCCTGGTGACGTGGATGGTCTTCTGGATGCGGCGCACCGCCCGGCATCTGAAGTCCGAACTGCACGGCAGGCTGGACGCGGCGCTCGCCATGGGCACCGGCGCGCTGGTGGCGACCGCGTTCCTGGCGGTCGGCCGCGAGGGCCTGGAGACCGCCCTGTTCGTATGGGCGTCGGTGCACGCGGCCAGCGACGGCACACCCCGCCCGCTGATCGGCGTGGCGCTGGGCCTGGCCACCGCGGTCCTGCTCGGCTGGCTGTTCTACCGCGGCGCGCTGAGGATCAACCTCGCCAAGTTCTTCACCTGGACCGGCGGCATGCTGGTCGTCGTCGCCGCGGGCGTGCTCGCGTACGGCGTCCACGACCTCCAGGAGGCCGACTTCGTCCCGGGCCTGACGAACCTGGCGTTCGACATCAGCGGCACGATCGAGCCGACGAGCTGGTACGGCACCCTGCTGAAGGGCGTCTTCAACTTCCAGCCCGACCCGACGGTTCTTCAGGTCACGGTGTGGGCGCTGTACTTGGTCCCGACGCTCACGATCTTCTTCGCCCCGGTAGGGTTCGCCTCCGGGAAGAAGAAGGTGAAGGCACCTGATGAGCAGGGATCGCACGGGTCGCAGCCCTCGAAGGCCTCGTAGTCTCGGCCGTCTCGGCCTGGCGGACGGCCGTCTCGGCCGTCTCGCCCTGGCGGCGACGGTGACCGCGCTGTTGGCGTCGGCGAGCGGCTGCGTGGTGGTGCACGGCGAGCGGGAGGTCGTCCCGGCCACGACCCGCGCCGAAGCCGCCCGCGCTCTGCGGGAGTTCACCGACGCCTACAACAAGGCGGACGCGACGTACGACCGTTCGAAGGACGCGGACCGGGTGACCGGTCCGCTCGCGGCCATCGACGGCGCCAAGCTGAAGGCCGGACATGCCGCCAAACCGGCCGGCAATCCCACGCATTCGGCGCTGGAGTTCGACGACGCCGAGTTCTCCATCCCCGCGAAGGCGGGCTGGCCGCGCTGGTTCGTCGCGAACGCGACCGCCAACAAGGGCCTGTCGGGCAGCCGCTGGCTGCTCGTCTTCACCCGGGACAACGCCCGCGAGAAGTGGCAGGCCTCGTATCTGACCGTCCTCGGGGCCGGTGACGTACCGGAGTTCGCGAAGGACGGGAGCGGCTGGGCGCGGCCCGTCGCCGCCGACGACGCGGCGCTCGCCGTCGAGCCGCGCAAGCTCGGCCGGTCGTACGCGACCTATCTGAAGGACGGCGGCGACACCTTCGCCGAGGGCGTCCACACCTCGCAGTGGCGGGCCCAGCGCGAGAAGTTCGCCAGCCGTCCCGGCCTCGCCCGGCAGTACATCGACCAGCCGCTGACCTCGGGCGACTACGCGCCGGTGGGGCTGCGCACCGCGGACGGCGGGGCGCTGGTCTTCTTCGCCACGCACCGCTTCGAGAAGGAGACCGCCGCGGCGGGCACCGAGATCCCCTCCCCCAGCGCGGAGGTCCAGGCCCTGACGACCGGTGAGATCAACCAGTCCCTGACCCTGGAGTTCGTCTCCAACCAGGTCGTCCTGGACCCGCCGAAGGGCTCGGGCCGGGGGCAGGTGTCCGTCCTCGGACGGGTCGAGGGGCTGACGGGCGCCAAGGGCGAATAGCCCGGGGCCACGCCCGCGCCCCGGGCGGAACCCGGGTCTCCGGCGCCGGTGGGTCTTCGCTCCCGGCGGTGCCCGGCGCCGGGCGGGTGCTCAGCCCCGGTGGGGCCAGGCGGCGAGCTGGTCCGCGCCGTTCTCCCCCGCGTAGCGGGCGCATTCGTCGGTCAGGATCTCCAGGAGCGTGAGCGGGTCCGGCAGCGGATGCTCGGGTCCGCGCACCCAGTCGACGCTCAGACCGCCGGGGAGCTGGGCCGGCGGCACGAGGACGTACGAGCCGCGGCAGTGCCAGCGGAAGCCGGGGTGCTCGTCCATCGTCTCGGGGTGGCAGTCCAGCTCGCAGGGCCACCACTCGTCCTCGTCCTCGGGCGTCCCGCGGGTGAGGGTGAAGAAGAGCATGCGGCCGTCGCCGGTCTCCGCGACGGGCCCGACCTCGATGTCCGAGGCCAGCAGCCGCTCCAGCGCCTCGCGGCCCGCGTCCAGGGGGACGTCCAGGACGTCGTGCACCATGCCGGTCGCGGTGATGAAGTTCGCCTTCGGCTGGTGCCTGGCCCAGCGCTCGATCTGGGCGCGGTCGGTCGTCGACTGCGTCTGCCAGGCGAAGGAGACGGGGTGGCGCGCGGGGGTGGGACAGCCGACGCGGTCACAGGAACAGCGGTAGCCGGAGGGGTACGCGGCCTGCGCGAGCGGCAGCCCCGCGGCGGCGGCGGCGAGCAGCAGGGCTTCTCGGCCGTCGGCGGATGTCTCGGCCGGGGCATCGGGCCGGCCTCCGCGCAGCCACTTCGAGAACCTGTCCCACGCGCCGGAGCGGCGGCCGAACTCTGCGCTCATCTATCCCCTCGCCTGCCTCGCCGTTGTGCGACTCGTCCTCGCCCATCGTCCCACCATCCTGGGCTCCGGGTGGCCGGAGCCGACAACCGGGGTAGGTGGGGCGATGCGTCCACCAGGCCCTGATCAGGTGTTATTGCATGATTAGGGATGATTTCGCGGGCGCTGGGCGGAGGACGGGCCCGTGCGGGGAGTAGCCGGCCGGTCCGTCCGCGTAGTCGTACGAGACCGATGCCACTCGCCTGCCACTCGCCGCGAAGACGCGCCGCGGGTCGGCGGACTCGTGCCGCGCGCGCACCAGTGCTCCTCACCGTCCTCGGGCCGGAGCGGGGCGGATCCGGTGGACACCACCCGCACGCCTCCCGCTCCCGGGGCCGGGCGCACCGCACCATGAGCATCAACTGCCCCTGCGGTTGCGTAAGGAGCCTTCCTTGCACCCTCTTCGCCGCGCCACGCCCCGGCGCTACCTCATGTGCCCACCGGTGCACTTCGACGTCACGTACGCGATCAATCCGTGGATGAACCCCGCCAAGCCCGTCGACGTGCCGCTCGCCCTCGCCCAGTGGGAGGACCTGCGGGACCGCTACCGCTCCCTCGGCCACTCGGTCGAGGAACTCGCCCCGCGTCCGGGCCTGCCGGACATGGTCTTCGCCGCGAACGGCGCCACGGTCGTGGACGGCCGGGTGCTGGGCGCCCGGTTCGCCTACCCGCAGCGCGAGGCGGAGGCGGCGGCGCACCTGGAGTGGTTCCGCTCCCGCGGCCACGGGCGCATCCGCGAGCCGGAGCACGTCAACGAGGGAGAGGGCGACTTCGTCGTCACCGGGTCCTGGCTGCTCGCGGGCCGGGGCTTTCGCGCGAGCCCGCTCTCGCACGGGGAGGCGCAGGAGTTCCTCGGCCGCCCGGTGATCGGCCTGGACCTGGTCGACCCCCGCTACTACCACCTGGACACGGCGCTCGCCGTCCTCGACGACGCCACCGACGAGATCATGTACTACCCGCCCGCGTTCTCCCCCGGCAGCCGCGAGGTGCTGCGCCGGCTGTTCCCGGACGCGCTGACCGCCACGCCGGAGGACGCCGCGGCCCTGGGCCTCAACGCCGTCTCGGACGGTCTGCACGTGCTGCTGCCGCAGGAGGCGGCGGGCCTGTTCGACCCGCTCCGGGAACGCGGCTTCGTCCCCGTCGGCGTCGACCTCGGCGAACTCCTCAAGGGCGGCGGCAGCGTGAAGTGCTGCACGCAGGAACTGCGCGGCCTTCCCGGGACCCCGGGGTGACCCGGAATCCGAAGACGCGGCCGGGTGATCCGGGACCCGAAGGTGCCCCCGGGACGACCTAGGAGGCGTCCTCCGGCGGCGGCCAGGCGTCGCCCCACTCGGCGTCGCGGGCCGCCTTGTACAGCGGTCCGTGGCGCTTGGTCACCGTCTCCCGGCGCAGCGCCTCGTCCGGCTCGCACAGGTCGAGCAGGACCTGGCCCTTGCGGATCTGCGGCTTGCGCACGACGCGCGAGGTCGCGGGCTCCGGGGGGAAGCGGGTCGCGGCGACATAGCTGAACTTCTCGTCCTCGTACGCCAGGGAGCCGCCCTTGACCTGGCGGTGCAGCGAGGAACGGGCCACCCGCGCGGAGAAGTGGCACCAGTCCTGGCCGGGGACGATGGGGCAGGCGGCGCTGTGCGGGCAGGGCGCGGCGACGTGGAAGCCGGCGCCGATCAGGCGTTCGCGGGCGGCGAGGACCCGGGTGTAGCCGTCCGGGGTGCCGGGCTCGATGATCACGACGGCCTGGGCGGCGCCCGCGGCCGCGTCCACGACCGAGGCGCGGTCGTCCTCGGTGAGCTCGCCGAGGACGTAGGAGACGGTGACGAGATCAGTGCTCTCGATGGTGAGCGCCGCTCCGATACGAGAGCGCTGCCACGCCGCGCCCTCCAGTTCCGGGTTGGCGGCGGCGATCTCCCGGCCGAGCGCGAGAGCCGGCTCGGCCCAGTCGAGCACCGTCACCGGGCGGACGCCCTCCCAGGTGGCGTTCACCGCCCAGGTCGCCGCGCCCGTACCGCCGCCGACGTCCACATGGCTTCCCGGTACCCAGCCGGGCGTCGCGTCCGCGAACGCCTCCAGTGCCGCGCACACCGCCTCGAACGTCGCGGGCATCCGGTACGCGGCGTACGCGGCCACGTCCGAGCGGTCCCGCAGGACCGGCGTGTGGGTCGGGGTGGTGCCCCGGTAGTTCGCGATCAGCCGCTCGACCGCCTGCGCGGCGGTCTTCGGCGGCAGGCCGTCGAGCAGTCCGGCGAGGGCGCTGCGCAGGATGTCGGCGGAGGGTACGGGGGCGTTCACGGCCCGATTCTCTCAGGTGCCGTGCGTCCCCCGTACCGGCCGGGCGCCAGCTCAGGTGCCGCGCACCGCCCGGCGCAGCCGGGTGGCCGCCGCCGCGCGGGGCGCGTTGTCCGCCGGGCGGCGCCGGGGGTGGACCGTGTTGGCGAGCAGGACGAGGAACGTGTCCGTCGCCGGGTCCAGCACCAGGGAGGTGCCGGTGAACCCGGTGTGCCCGGCCGCGCCGTGGCCCGCGAGGGTGCCCATGAACCAGGGCTGGTCCAGGGCGAACCCGAGGCCGGGCGGGGTCAGCAGGAGCTCCACGAAGTCGGGGCCGAGGATGCGGGCCGGGCCGTACGAGCCGCCCGCGAGCAGGGTGCGGCAGAACACGGCCAGATCCCGTGCGGTGGAGAACAGGCCGGCGTGCCCGGCCACCCCGCCGAGCGCCCAGGCGTTCTCGTCGTGCACCACGCCCCGCAGCATGCCCCGGTCCGCCTTGGCCCACGGCCGCCGCTGGTCCTCCGTGGCCGCCGCTCCGGGGCAGGGCCCGAAGGTGGTGGCGTTCATCCCGAGCGGGCGGGTGATGCCGTCCCTGACAAGGATGTCGAGCCCCCGGCCGGTGACGCGTTCCAGCACGTACTGCAGGAGGAGCAGGTTGACGTCGGAATAGCGGTACTCCCCCGGCTCCGAGGAGGGCGCCTCGGCCCGCAGCATCGCCGTCCGGGCCGTGTCGTCCGGGCAGTCGTACAGAGGGAGTTCGGGGCGCAGCCCGGAGGTGTGCGTGAGCAGCTGCCGTACGGTGATGCCGTGCTCGCGGGCCGCGCGGAACTCCGGCAGGTACGCGCCGACGCGCGCGTCGATGCCCAGCGTGCCGCGCTCCAGCTGCTGCACCGCGGCGACCGCCGTGAACAGTTTGGTGAGGGAGGCCAGGTCGAAGGGCGTGTGCACGGTCATCGGCACACGGGCGTGCGGCGGCAGCTCGACGCCGGCGTCCTTCGCCTCGTCGTGGGCCGCGTAGCGCACCGCCCAGCCGGCCGCCGCCTCGACGGCGATGACCGGGCCCCGACCCGCGACCACCACGACGCCCGCCGCCCACGGGTCGGGTCCGCGGGTGAGGTCGCCGGCCTCCTGGACGAGCCCGCGCAGTTCACCCGCGTCGAGTCCCGCGCGTTCCGGCGTGCCGTTCCGCAGTCTTGGTGCGCTCAGTTCTCCGCCCCTTTTCCGTTCGAAGTGCGTCCCGTCCGCCGGGGACGGCACAGTCCCACGAAGCAGCCGACGGCCACCGTGGCGGCCACCAGTTGGACGACGGCCATCGGGACGGCGGTGTGCTCGCCCGCGACGCCGACGAGCGGTGAGGCGACCGCGCCGACGAGGAAGGAGGAGGTGCCGAGCAGCGCGGAGGCGGAACCGGCCGTGTGCCGTACGCGCATGAGGGCGAGGGCCTGGGTGTTGGGCAGGGCGAGGCCCATGGCGGACATCAGCACGAACAGCGCGGCGGCGACCGGGGCGAGCCCGACCCGGCCGAGGACGCCGGTGGACATGAGCAGCAGCGCGGTCGCCGCGAGGACGACGAGGGCGAGGCCGGTGGCGAGGACCTTTTCCAGCGCGACCCGGCCGACCAGCAGTTTGCCGTTGATCTGCCCGGCGATCACGAGGCCGACGGAGTTCGCGCCGAAGAGCAGGCTGAAGGTCTGCGGGGAGGCGCCGTACAGGTCCTGGATCACGAACGGGGAGGCCGAGATGTAGGCGAAGAGGGCCGCGAAGGTGAAGCCGCCCGCGAGCATGTAACCGGTGAAGACGCGGTCGGCGAGCAGGCGGCGCATGGCGCTCAGCGCCTCGCCGACGCCGCCGCCGTGCCGGTCCGCGGGGGCGAGGGTCTCGGGCAGCTTCGCCCAGACGAGGGCCGACAGCGCGATGCCGACGGCGGTGAGGACCACGAACACGCCCCGCCAGTCGGTGAAGCGCAGGATCTGTCCGCCGACGAGCGGCGCGACGACCGGGGCGACGCCGGAGATCAGCATGAGGGTGGAGAAGAACCGGGCCATCGCCACGCCGTCGTAGAGGTCGCGGACGACCGCGCGGGCGATCACTATCCCGGCCGCGCCCGCGAGGCCCTGGACGAGGCGGAAGGCGACGAGGAGGCCGATGCCGGGCGCGAAGGCGCACAGCGCGGTGGCCACGACGTAGACGGCGAGGCCGGCGAGCAGCGGGCGCCTGCGGCCCCACCGGTCGCTCATCGGTCCGACGACGAGCTGCCCGAGCGCCATGCCCGCGAGGCACGCGGTGAGCGTGAGCTGCACGGTGGCGGCCGGGGCGTGCAGGGAGCGGGTGACCTCCGGCAGCGAGGGGAGGTACATGTCCATCGCGAGCGGGGGTGTGGCGGTGAGGCCGCCGAGGACGAAGGTGACGAGGAGTCCGGTGCGGCGCGCTCCACCGGGTCCGGCGTGCGCTCGCGCTGCGGCGCCGGGTTCCGTCCCGGGGGCGGCGGACGGCGTCCGGGCGGCCGGTTCCGACTCCCCGGCGGCGGCCGGGGCGGTGCCCGCGGTCGCTGCCTCCGGTATATGCCCCCGCGGGTCCTCCTGGTCCCGCGCGGTGCGGCCACGCTCGGGCATGTGCCCCCCTCTCCTAAAGATGCGGCCCCTATGCTCTCAGTTCGGACAGCGAGTTCGGAGTCACGGATCAAGGGGCGGGCATGACGGGCGAGCGTGAACGCGTGCGGTGGGGGATTCTGGCGACCGGCGGGATCGCCGCGGCGTTCACCGCGGACCTGGTGGACATGCCGGACGCCGAGGTGGTGGCCGTCGCCTCGCGCTCGAAGGCCCCGGCGCAGGCGTTCGCGGAGCGGTTCGGGATCCCGCGGGCGTACGGGGACTGGGCGTCGCTCGCCGCGGACGAGGACGTCGACGTCGTGTACGTCGCCACGCCGCACTCGGCGCACCGCGTGGCCGCCGGGATGTGCCTGGAGGCGGGGCGCCACGTGCTGTGCGAGAAGGCGTTCACGCTGAACGCGCGCGAGGCCGGGGAACTGGTCGCGCTCGCCCGCGGGCGTGACCGCTTCCTGATGGAGGCCATGTGGATGTACTGCAATCCGCTGGTCGGGCGGCTGAAGGCACTGGTCGACGACGGGGTGATCGGTGACGTGCGCACGGTGCAGGCCGACTTCGGCCTGGCCGGTCCGTTCCCGCCCTCGCACCGGCTGCGGGACCCCGCGCAGGGCGGCGGCGCGCTGCTCGATCTCGGTGTCTATCCGGTGTCGTTCGCGCAGTTGCTGCTCGGGGAGCCCTCGGACATCGTCGCGAGAGCGGTGCTCTCCGATGAGGGCGTCGATCTCCAGACGGGTGCACTGCTCTCCTTCGAGAGCGGTGCTCTGGCTTCGGTGCACTGCTCCATCAACGGTGGCACCCCCGTCGCCGCCTCCGTCACCGGCTCCGCCGGCCGCATCGACGTCCCGGGCGGCTTCTTCTTCCCAGAGCACTTCGTCCTGCACCGCGACGGCCGCGAGCCGGAGACCTTCCGTGCCGACCCCGCCTCCGGCCCCCGCACCAGCCTCAAGCACGAGGCCGCCGAGGTGATGCGCGCCCTGCGCGCCGGCGAGACCGAGTCCCCTCTCGTCCCCCTCGACGGCACGCTCGCCGTGATGCGCACGCTCGACACGATCCGTGAGCGCATCGGCGTCCGCTACCCCTCCGAGACGGAGGCGTAGGAGACCGGCGGCGGCCGGTCCTCACGTACGGCGGCGCCCGGCGGTTCACCAAGGAACGGCAAACGCCGCAATCCACACATACGGAAGCTGACTCTCCGGACCATATAGGCCGTTGGTGCGCTTATGCTCGTCATCTCCCCATCAGAGCTTCACAGTTGAAGCACACGACTTCGGTACGACCACGGTCCACTCCGAGGGGGGAGGTGGCAGCCGCTCCGCGGCCCGGGTGGGGGCCGACCTCGCGCGGGACCGCGAGGCGTGCACCGGACCGCGGAGCGGCTGCCCCCGTCGTCAGCCCTTGCCGCCGCCCTTCGCGTCGGTCGGCTCCGCGGCCTCCGCGCCCGCCGCCTCGACGGGTCGCACGGCTTCCGCCTCAACGGCCTCCGCGGGCTTCGCGCCTGCCGCCCCGGCCGGTTCCACGTCTTCCGCCTCGCCTGGCTCCGCTCCTGCAGCGTCGGCCGGCTCGGAGCCCTCCGCCTCAGCGGCCTTCGCGCCCGCCGCATCGGTCGGCGTCTCAGCCGGTACCTGTGCCGGTATCTCTGCGGGTGCCGTGGCCGGCGCCTCTGCCGGTATCTCGGCCGGCGTCTCGACCGATGCTTGTTCCGGTATCCCTGTCGGTGCCGTGGCCGGCGCCCCGGTCGGCCTCTGTGCCGGTATCTCGGCCGGTGTCGCTGCCGGTGCCTCAACCGGTGCCGTGGCCGGCGCCTCTGCCGGTGCCTCGGCCCGTGACTGGGCCGGCACCTCTGCCGGCTCCGCCGCAGGCTTCTCCACAGGCCCCCCGGGCGCCCGGCGTCCGCGGGCGCGCAGGGCCAGCGCGCCGCCCGCGAGGAGCGCCAGCGCCGCCCCCGCCCCGCCGACCAGCCCCCACGGCACGCCGCCGCCCTGCCCGGAGCCGCTCGCGGCCGGTGCGCCCGCCGCGGCCTTCGCCGCCTTCCGCGTCGGCTTCGCGCTCGCGGCGCCCGAGCTGAGCGGATCGACCAGCGTGCCGACCGGCTCGGCGTCGGCACCCTTGCCGAAGCCCCAGTCGAGGAGCTGCGCCGTCTCCTCGTAGACCCCGTTGCCGCCGCTCTTGGGATGCATCACCGTGACGAGCAGCGTCCGCCCGTCGCGGGTCGCCGCGCCGGTGAAGGTGTTGCCGGCGTGACTGGTGTAGCCGTTCTTCACCCCGATCAGACCCTCGTACGGCTTCATCCCCCACGCGCCCGTCAGCAGACGGTCGGTGTTCTGTATCTGGAAGGTCTTCTTGCCGCCGGCCGGGAAGTCGGCAGTCCTGGTCGAGCAGTAGCCGCGGAAGTCGGCGTCCGCGAGACCGTGCCGGGCGAAGAGCGTCAGGTCGTAGGCGGACGAGAGCTGGCCCTTGTGGTCGAAGCCGTCGGGGCTGACCACATGCGTGTCCAGGGCCTGGAGGTCCTGCGCGAGCGCCTGCATCTCGGCGACCGTGGCCTCGATGCCGCCGTTCATGTGGCTGAGCACGTGCACCGCGTCATTTCCGGAACGCAGGAAGACGCCCTGCCACAACTGCTCGACCGTGTAGGTGATTCCGGGCTTGATCCCGACGAGGCTGGAGCCCGCGGGGACGTCGGCGAGATCGGCGTCGACCACCTTGTACGTCTCGGCGCGCTCGAACTTCTTCAGGACCGCGTCCGCGAACAGCATCTTCAGGGTGGAGGCGGGCGCGAGACGCCGGTGGGCGTTGTACGAGGCGAGCACCTCGCCCGTGGTGTGGTCAGCGACCAGCCAGGCGCGGGCGGTGAGGTGCTTGGGCAGCCCCGACGCTCCGCTCACCTGTATCCCGGCACGGGCCAGTCGCGCACCGCCGATCGTCGTCGTGGCGTACGCGGTGGTGGCCGTCGCGGCGGCGAGGGGGACGGCGGCGGCGAGGCCCAGAGCCGCACGGCGGGAGAGCCCGGAACAATCACGCATCCCGGGACCGTACAAAGTCCCTGCGCGAAGCCTGACAGCGGGGTGACAAAGAGAAGGAACGGCGCTTCCAAAGCGGCGGTAAAACAAGCCACGGCAGAACACGGACACCACACGGGCACCCTGTCGGCACCGCCCGCCGCCCCGTCGCCCGACGCGCGCGGGCGGGCACGCGAAACCCCTTCGAGGGGCCAGTCAACAGGCGTTTCCTGGCAAAGAGCCCTTGTAAGCCTGGGAATAGGCTGTCTGACCCAATTCTGATTCCGGGGTGCCGATTCTCAGCCCTCACACATCCCTTACTCAGCCCGGCGCAAAGGTTCCTCCCTAGCTTGTGGCTGCGCCCACAGGGGGGCGCCAAGAACCTTTGAGGAACGGGATGTTTGGCATCTATCTCAAGCGTGAGCTGAGCCGGCGCAAGAAGGCGGCGCTGGTGATCGCCATGGGTCTGGCGCTCGGTATCGCGCTGGTCATCACCGTCAACTCGGTGTCGGCCGGAATGCAGCAGGCCCAGGAGAAAGTCCTGAAGTCGCTGTACGGGCTCGGCACGGACATGACCGTCACCAAGGCCCAGACGGCGCCGTCCGGCAACGCCTCGGACCGCCCGAAGTTCGACTTCGACGCCAAGTCGAGCGGCAGCAAGGAGCAGAGCTCGGACCGGGTGATGACCCAGGGCGGGCAGACGCTGAAGTCCTCGCTGGTCACCGAAGTCGCCGCGCAGAAGGGCGTGTCGAGCGCGGTCGGTTCGCTCAGCCTGAACGTCGTCAAGGTCAACGGCTCCTTCACCCAGGGCAAGGCCAAGTCCTCGACGTCGAACTCCCAGGGCGGCCCCGGCGGCCAGGGCGGCGGCACCGGCGCGCCCCAGGTCCAGGGCGGCGGCGCCTCCTTCGACGTGAACTCCTACTCCGTCGCCGGCGTCGACGTGAGCCACCAGGAACTCGGCCCGCTGGCCACCTCGAAGATCACCACCGGCAAGACGTTCACGGCCGCGCAGAGCTCCTCGAAGGTCGCGGTGCTCAGCAAGTCGTACGCCAAGGAGAACAAGTACAAGGTCGGCTCGACCCTCAAGATCTCCGGCAAGAAGTACAAGGTCATCGGCATCGCGACGCCCGACAGCAGCGAGTCGACCACCGATGTCTACCTGCCGCTGAAGCAGGCCCAGACGCTCGGCGACGCCAAGAACAAGGTCACCACGATCTACGTCAAGGCGACCGACTCGAAGCAGATCGCCACGGTCAAGACGACCATCCAGAAGAACATCTCCGGGACGACCGTCACCACCTCCGCCGACCTCGCGGACACCGTCTCCGGCTCGCTGTCCACCGCCTCGAACCTCGCCACGAACGTCGGCAAGTGGCTGTCCATCGCGGTCCTCGTCGCCGCGTTCCTGGTCGCGGCGCTGCTCACCTCCTCCGCCGTCTCCCGCCGCGTGCGTGAGTTCGGCACGCTGAAGGCGCTCGGCTGGCCGTCCCGCAAGGTCACCCGCCAGGTCGTCGGCGAGTCGATCGTGAACGGTCTGCTCGGCGGCGCCCTCGGCATCGCCCTCGGACTCGGCGCGGCCTACACCGTCACCGCGATCAGCCCGAAGCTGACGGCCGAACTCGGCTCCACCGGCGGCAACGGCGGCGGCATGGGCGGACCCGGCGGCGGACCCGGCGGCCAGGCGGCCTCCGCGGCCAAGAACACCATCGACATCGCCCTGTCCGCGCCCGTCTCGGTGACCACCATCGCGCTCGCCGTGGGCCTGGCCGTCACCGGCGGTCTGATCGCCGGTGCTATGGGCGGCTGGCGCGCCTCCCGGATGCGCCCGGCGGACGCCCTCCGCAGCGTCTCCTGACCCACCCCCCGGGCACACCCCACGAGTCGGAGCGCCGCGTCCACTCCCCCCGGGCCGCGGCGCCCCACCCCCTTCATCCTCGGAGAACCTTCATGTACAAGCTCACCGGCGTCACCAAGCGCTACACGCGGGGCAAGGAGACGGTCGAGGCCCTGCGGGGCGTCGACCTCACCATCGAGGACGGCGACCAGCTCGTCATCCAGGGGCCCACGGGCGGCGGCAAGTCGACGCTGCTCCAGATGATCGGCGGGCTCGACCGGCCGACGTCCGGCTCCGTCGAGCTGGACGGCGTCGACCTCGGCGCCATCAGCGAGGCCAAGCTGACCCGGCTGCGGGCCGAGAAGATCGGCATCATCTTCCAGTCGTTCAACCTCATCCCGACGCTGACCGCGCAGGAGAACGTCGAGACCGCCCTCGTACCCCTCGGGGTCAAGCCCGCCGAGCGGCGCGAGCGTGCCGCGGAGGCGCTGCGCTCGGTCGGCCTCGGCGAACGGCTCACACACGTCCCGACCGAGCTGTCCGGCGGTCAGCAGCAGCGCGTGGCCATCGCCCGCGCCCTGGTCAAGAAGCCGAAGGTGCTGCTCGCCGACGAGCCCACCGGCAACCTCGACGAGGGCACCCGCGACGACATCATGGGCCTGCTCGAAGGGCTGTGGCACGAGTACGGGCTGACGTTCGTCATGGTCACCCACGACTCGTCGATCGCCCGCCGCGCGCCGCGCCTCGCGACCATCAAGGCCGGGCAGATCAGCCTGACCGAGCAGGGTGCCCGCCGGGCCGTGTCCGAGAGGGCCGGACACCTGGCCCCGCCGCAGCAGTTCACGCCGCAGGAGTACGCGCAGGCGCAGTACCCGCAGGAACAGTACGGGGCCGCCCAGGGCTACTGAGCCCCGCGGCGGCCCCCGGCCCCCGTACCCGCGTCCTTCCCGCGCCTCCCGGGCCGCTCACCGAACCACGGTGTGCGGCCCCCGGCGTTCACGCCTGGCCGGTCTCGAAGCGGCTGATCCTGCCGCCGTCGTCGACGGTGAAGCTCCACCTGGTCTTCATCTCGCCCCAGGTGTCGTTGCGGTACCGCACGAGGAGGGAACGCCCGCCGTCGGACTCGTTGTCGACCTCCATGTGGCCGCGCGAGGTGAAGATCTCCCGGTCGGTCCAGTCGCCGAGGTCACGGTCGGAGCCGTCGTCCGACATGGTGGCGCCCGGCGCGAGGAGCGCCTCGAAGGCGTCCCGGTCATGGGCGTTCACCGCGGTGACGAAGGCCCGGACGGCCGGGTCGCTGAGGCGCGTTACCTGAATGGTCATGGGAGTCACCCTCACACCGGCCCTCCGGCCCCGCCACCCGAACGGCGGCGCGGGGCCGCCGGGCCCGCCCGATCGGTGCGACAGTGGACACCGGGGAGGGAACCGCTGCCGCCGTCTGGACTGGGAGTCACCGTGACCTGTATCGACCGGCGTGATCTGGGACTGCTGCTGCTCCGTCTGAGCACCGGCGGTGTCCTGGCCGCGCACGGAGCGCAGAAGCTGTTCGGCTGGTTCGGCGGCGGCGGCATCGAGGGCACCGGACAGGCCATGGAGGCCATGGGGTACGCGCCCGGAAAGGCCAGTGCCACGGCCGCGGGCCTCGCGGAGGCGGGCGGCGGCACCCTGCTGGCGCTGGGCCTCGCCACCCCCGCGGCGGGCGCCGCGGCGGCCGGCGCGATGGCGGGCGCGGCGGCGGTGCACGTACCGAACGGGTTCTTCGCGATGAACGGCGGCTACGAGTACACGGCCTCACTGGGCCTCGCGGCCGCGGGTCTCGCGGTGACGGGCCCGGGCCGGCTGTCGCTCGACCATCTGCTGGGCCACGCGGTGAACCGGAGCTGGATGGTGCCCATCGCGCTGGGCACGACGGCGGCGGTCACCGCGGTCGTCGTGGGCCTCCGGAACCAGCGGGTGCGCCAGACACGGGAGGGCAAGCAGGAGGCACTGTTCGAGGAGTAGCGGCCGCGTGAGGCGGCCGTGTCAGGACAGTGCCGCGTCGCCCAGGCCGCCGTAGAAGTAGGTTGCCGACTCCTCACCGGACTTGGTCATCACGCAGGTGATGCGGATCTGGTCCTGGCCCGAGATGTCCACCGAGAGGTCCTTGGCATCGCTGGAGCGGAAGGACAGTGGCTTGCCGATCGGGTTGCCCGCCGCGTTGCTGACCTGGATCGAACCCACTGATCCGATCGCGTTGGGCGAGTCGGCCAGGATTCCCACCTTCGCGTTCAGCCGCTGGTAGCCGCTGGTGCTGTAGACGGCGCTCCCGCCGGCGCTGGTGCATCCGAGCCGGACACTCTTCGCGTAGTGCGCTCCGCCCATGGTCACGGGCTCGACGGCCGCGCCGCCGTCACCGTCGATCACGTCCCGTTCCGCGAGGTAGACGGAGGAACCGGGCGCGGGCGACTCCGCGTCCGACGACTGCTGCGCGGTGTCCTCGGGCTCCGGGGTGGCCTCAGCGGCCGGGTCGGACGCGGGCGTCGCGGTGACCGTCGCCGTCGCCGTGACGGTCACCTCAGGCTTCGGGCTGTCCGCCCGGACGACCGTCTGCCGCCCGCCGAAGAACCCCGCCGCGATGGTGGCGGCACAGATGCACAGCAGCTCGAACCATTTCGGAATGACGCCGAACCTGCGCCGAGCACGCCGTTCCTCTTTGGTGAGATCCATTCCCGCCCCCTGTGTGTCGATCGTTCCGGCCGGGGCCGGGAGCCGACGTCGTCGCGTCCCCGCGAACCGTGTTCGAGGCACGCAGAGGGAGAACGACGGAGGACGTCGGCCGTGTGCGATGGGTACGGAGGCGTCCTCGGCCCGCCGAGTGCACGTGTCCCCCTGGCAGCACAGCGCGCTCGGCAGTTCCTCGACCTCACAACCGCAACCACACTATGGAGCGGGCAGACGGATACGCCTAGAGTACGCGGTTCCTGTCGTCGGCACGGAAGCGCGAGGCATTCGGAGGGCACCCCGTTCGAGCACGCGCCCCTGTCGCGCGCCCGTTGGCGCCCCCTCTTTTCGGGCAGTGGGGGTCATCCGGCCCATTCGGTGCGCGGCCGCAAGAAGACTCCCGGGAATCACCGGTGGAAGCGGGCACCCCAGCCGGACGCGGAAAAGCCCCGGCCAGGTTGTTCACCTGGTCGGGGCTCAGACGGCAGACGAGTCGGGCTGTACGCCGGGTTCTGTCGCCCGGTCGCCTCGCGGCGGCCGGGGAGACGGCCATCCATCTAGGGCCGGCGTTGCCGCCGGCCTCGTGCGGTCTACCCGCGGACTCGGGCGGGCAGCCCTCGAACGTCCGCGCAGAGCCGCCTTCTCTTCCGAGAGAGCGGCTCCTCTTGACCTTGCTCCGGGTGGGGTTTACCTAGCCGCCTGAGTCGCCTCAGGCGCTGGTGGTCTCTTACACCACCGTTTCACCCTTACCGGGAACCGGAGTTCTCGGCGGTTTGCTTTCTGTGGCACTGTCCCGCGGGTCACCCCGGGTGGCCGTTAGCCACCACCCTGCCCTGTGGAGCCCGGACGTTCCTCGGGAAGGTCCACAAGAACCTCCACGCGGCCGTCCGCCCGGCTCGTCTGCCGTGCCGACCATGCTACCGGGCGGGCGGGACGCCGGGGACCGGCGGTCGCGGTGGCCAGCACGGAGCCCGCCAGGATGAGGGCGAAGGCGGCGAGGATCCCGCTCGTCAGGTGTTCGTCCAGGAAGAGGGCGCCCGCCGCGACCGCGACCGCCGGATTGACGTACGTGATCACCGTCGCCCGGGTCGGGCCCGCCTCCTTGATCAGTTCCAGGAACGCCACGAAGGCGACGGCGGTGCAGATGACTCCGAGGCCCGCGAGGGCGGCCAGGACCTGCCCGGAAGGTATCGCCTCCGGCCGGGTGAAGGCCGCGGCGGGCGCGTAGACCAGCGCCGCCAGCGCCAGGCAGGGGGCGGTCAGGTGGAGCGAGGGCACGTCCTTGAGGTGGCGGGCGACGATGAGCGGCGCGGTGGCGTAGCCGATGACCGTGAGCAGCACCTCGACGAGGGACCTGGTGTCGCCGCCGGTCAGATGCGGTGCCGTGAGGACCGCGACGCCGGCCAGGCCGAGGGCGAGGCCGGTGACGCGGCGGGCGCCGAGCCGTTCGGTGTCGCCGAGGAAGCGGGCCGCGACGACGCCGACGATCGGCACCCCGGCGATCAGCAGGCCCGCGGTGGAGCTGGACAGATGACGTTCGGCGTCGGTGAGGGTCCACCAGGGGACCATGATCTCGATGACCGCGAAGGCGAGCATCGGGCGCCAGTGGGCCCGTACGGTCCCGGCGAGGCCGCCCTGCCGGATCGCGAAGGGGAGCAGCAGCGCGGCGCCGACCGCGCAGCGCGTGAACACCACCACCGACGGGGACACCTCGTCCACCGCCACCTTGATCATCAGGTAGGGGATGCCCCAGATCACTCCCATCAGGGAGAACAGAAACCAGCCGCGTGCAGTCATACGGGCAGTCTCGGCCACCGCCCTACGGGGCGTCTTGAACGCTGTTGCGCGCCGGTGGGGGCGGGAGCACGCTCGCGCGGTACGCCGCCGGGGTCACGCCGAGCACGCGGCGGAACCAGCGGGTCAGATGCGCCTGGTCGGCGAAGCCCACGAGGGCGGCGACCTCGGCGGGGCGCAGTCCGGACTCCAGGAGCCGGCGGGCCCGGTTCACCCGGTGCTGGGCCAGCCAGGCGTACGGCGGTATCCCCGTCGTCGTACGGAAGGCGCGCAGGAGCTGGTAGCGGGACAGGCCGAGGTCGCCGGCGAGACAGGCGAGGGAGGGCGGGGTCTGGAGTTCACCGGCCAGGCGGTCCCGTACGGCGTCGGCTATGCGCGCGGCGCCGGGGACCTCGTCGCGGTCCGGGCGGGCCGTGGAGTGCCGCCGGGTCAGCGCGGCGAGCAGCCACGGCAGGCGGGACTCGGCCTCCAACGGGTCGGGGCAGGCGCTCAGTTCGGTGTGCGCGGCGCGCAGCGCGGCGGCGAGTTCGGGGTCGTCGAGCAGGGCTTCCCTGAAGTTCGGGAGGCCGCCGACGGCGCCCTCGGAGAGCAGGGACGGCTCCGCGTACAGGGCCCGGTAGGCGTAGCCGTCGCAGGCGGCGGGGCCGCCGGTGTGCATCTCGCCGGGGGCCAGCACGACGATGGACCCCGGGCCGGTCCTGATGTGGCCGCCGCGGTAGCCGATCAGCTCCGAGCCGCCGACGCTGACGCCGATGGTGAACTCGTCGTGGGTGTGCGGGGCGTAGCGGTGCTGGTCGAAGCGCGCGGTCAGCAGGTCCAGGGGCCGGCCGTCGCGGCCGAGGGTGGCCCGGGTCCAGCGGGCCTCCTCCTTCACGAGGTGCTTCGTGGACTGCCGCGGGGGCGTCGCCGTCCCCCGCGGCACGCCGGTCGGCGGCCGGTGCCGTGCGGTCCCGGTCGTCGCCTCGCCCCGTACGGTCATGCTCCACTCCCCCTCGCCACCGTGGCCGGTCGCGTCCGCCACACCCGCTCTACGGGAGCAACACCCGCGCCGCCCGTTTCCATGCCGGAGGGTGCCATCCGGATCAGGCGGGTTCGAACTCGGCCTTCGCCGTTCCGGGGTCCGCCCGGGTGAGCCGGACCCTCAGGCGTTCGCCCAGCGGCAGTGCCGTCGTCCCGCCCGAGATCCGCGCGAACACCGCCGGGGACTCCAGTTGCACGGTGCCGACCGTGGGGTCGTGTTCCGTCACGTCCACCACGCAGGCCTCGAACAGGTCGCCGACCCGGTCCTTGAGGAGCGCGGCCTCCACGATGTCGACGCACTCGCGCTCCACGGTGCCCGCGCGTCTGCTGCCCTCTGCCATCTCCTTGGGCAGGGCGTCGAGAGCGGCGAGGACCCACTCGGGGGTCGGCAGACCGGCGGCGGCCGCGAGGCAGATCTCCGAGGTGTAGCGGTCGACGAGCCGGCGCAGCGGGGCCGTGCAGTGGGCGTAGGGCGCGGCGACGGCGGCGTGCGCGGTGACCTCGGGCAGTGCTCCGTCCCGGAAGACGGTGTATCCGGCGCCGCGCAGCAGGGTCGTGCACTCCTGGAGGAAGGCTGCGTGGTGCGGCCGGTGCGGGTCGAGGGAGCGGACGAGCTGCGCGTACGAGACGTGGTGCGGCCAGTCGATGCGCAGGGCGTGCGCGGTGCGGCGCAGTCGTCCGACCGCCCCGTCGGGCGCGGCGGGCAGGGTCCGCAGCACTCCCGTGCCGTGGTCGAGCATCAGCTCGGCCGCAGCCATCCCGGTGAGCAGGGAGATCTGTGCGTTCCAGCCGTCGGCGGGCAGCGGGGCGCGGTAGGCGAGTTCGTACGTCCCGTCCTTCTCCACGATCTCCTGCTCGGGCACGTTGAGCGAGATGCCGCCGCGTTCGACCTCCAGGGCCTCGCGCCGCTCGCTGACCTCCTTGAGCAGGGCGAGCGGTTCCTCCGCCGTTCCCGTGTCGATCCGGTGCTGCACGGTCGCGTAGTCCAGCTTGGCGCGGCTGCGGACGAGGGCACGGCGGACGTCGACGATCTCCGTGCGGCCGTCCGCGCCGAGGTCGATCGTCCACAGGACGGCCGGGCAGGTCTGGCCCGGGAGGAGGCTGGCGACGCCCTCGGAGAGCGCGGGCGGGTGGAGGGGGATCTTGCCGTCGGGGAAGTAGAGCGTCATCACGCGCCGGTGCGCCTCGGCGTCCAGGGCTCCGCCGGGCGCCACGAAGGCGCCGACGTCCGCGATGGCGTACTGGATCCGGTAGCCGTCCCGTTCGCGGCGCGCGAGGTGCATCGCCTGGTCGAGGTCCTCGGAGGAGGGCGGGTCGACGGTGAACAGGGGGATGTCCGTCGCGTCGTACGCGGGCAGGCGGGCCGCCTGCCCGGCCTCGGCGAGGACGTCGGCCGGGAAACTCCCGGGAACGCCGAGCTCGGCTCGCAGCGCGCGGAGAGCGGCTCGCAGCGGGGCCTGCGGGGCACCGGTGACGCGAACGTGACGGCGAGGCATGGATCGAGCGTAGGCCGGGGCCGACGGATGAGCACGCGGGACGCCCTCCGGGCGAGGGGACCGGGGGTGCGCCCGCCGCCCCCGTTGCCGGTGCGGGGCGGCGGGCGCCCCGGCGGGGGTCAGGGGGCCCGGCAGAAGCCGGGGGTGTAGCCCAGGGGGCGGGGGCCGGAGGCCCGGGCCGGGGGCCTGGTGGGGCTGGGGCACGGGTCGCGGGCCTGGTGGAGCTGGGGCCCGGAGCCGGGGCCGGGCTCCCAGGCCCCGAGGCCGGGAGGCCAGGAGGCCAGGAACCCCGGGGGCCGGGGCCGGGGACCGAGGCCGGGGACCGGGGCCGGAGCCGGGGCCGGGGCCGGGGCCGGGGACCGAGGCCGGGGACCGAGGCCGGAGCCGGAGCCGGGGCCGGGCGGCCGAAGGCTCGGGCCCGCCAAGCCAGGGGGCCGGGAGCGAGGCCGGGGACCGGGGCCAGAGCCGGGGACCGAGACCGGGAGCCGGGGACCGAGGCCGGGGCGGGGTCGGGGCCGGGGCGGGGCCGGGGTCGGGGCGGGGCCGGGGTCGGGGCGGGGCCGGGGTCAATCTGGGGGTCCCGTGGGGTCGACGGCGTGGGGGATGCGGGGGCGGAGTTGGGTGGGTAACGGGTTTGGGGGACACCGTAGGCTGGCGGCGGTCCGTTTTCAGGTGAGGAGAACACACCGTGCTCGTGCTGCTGCCGCCCTCCGAGGGCAAGGCACCCTCCGGCCGGGGAACCGCGCTCAAGCCGGAGTCGCTGTCCCTGCCGGGTCTCGCGGAGGCACGTCAGGCGGTCCTCGACGAGCTGGTCGAGCTGTGCGCGGCCGACGAGGAGAAGGCCCGCGAGGTGCTTGGGCTGAGCGAGGGCCTGCGGGGCGAGATCGCGAAGAACACGGAACTGCGGACCGCGGGCACGCGCCCCGCCGGGGAGATCTACACGGGGGTCCTGTACGACGCCCTGGACCTGGCCACGCTGGACACCGCCGCCAAGCGGCGCGCGGGTCGTTCGCTGCTCGTCTTCTCCGGGCTGTGGGGCGCGGTGCGGGTGACCGACCGCATCCCCTCGTACCGCTGCTCGATGGGCGTGAAACTCCCGGGGCTCGGAGCGCTGGGCGCGCACTGGCGTACGCCGATGGCTGCCGCGCTCCCCGAAGCCGCGGGCGACGGGCTCGTGCTGGACCTGCGGTCTTCGGCGTACACCGCGGCGTGGAAGCCCAAGGGCGAAGTGGCCGGGCGGACGGCGACCGTGCGGGTGCTGCACGCGCAACTGGTCGACGGCGTCGAGAAGCGTTCCGTCGTCAGCCACTTCAACAAGGCGACCAAGGGACGGATCGTCCGCAGCCTGCTCACCGCGAACGCCGCGCCGACGAACCCGGCGGAGCTGGTCGAGGCGCTGCGCGACCTCGGGTACACGGTGGAGGCGGAAGCCCCCGGCCGGGCCGGCAGGCCGTGGGCGCTCGACGTGGTGGTGCGGGAGATCCACTGATCGGCCGCCACTGATCGGCCGCCACCGAACAGTCGCCACCGAACGGCCGCCACTGCACAGCCGCCACTGATCGACGTCCTCCCGTCGGACTTTCGCTCGGCAACCTCCGCTGATCGGACTTCGGTCATCGGCCGCTGATCGGATTCCGCTCATCGGGCCGCGCTGATCCGGCTCCGCAGAGGGGTCGTTCGCCGAGTGGGGTGGGCGTCCGGTGAGAGGGTTCGTACCGGCGTTGCAGCATGTGCAACGACCTTTGCGCAGGGTGTGCATGCCGGGCAGGATGAGGGCATGACCCCGTCACCGCCCTCGCCTCCGCATGCCTCCGTCCTGGATCTCGCGCCCGTCGTCCCCGTCGTCGTGGTCGCCGACGTCTCCGACGCGGTCCCGCTGGCGCGGGCGCTGGTCGCCGGCGGGCTGCCCGTGATCGAGGTGACCCTGCGGACCCCGGCGGCGCTCGACGCGATCCGGGCCGTCGCGGCCGAGGTGCCCGACGCGGTGGTGGGCGCGGGCACGGTCCTGACGCCGGAGCACGTGGCCGAGTCGGTGGCGGCGGGCGCCCGCTTCCTGGTCAGCCCCGGCTGGACGGACCACCTGCTGGACGCGATGAAGGCGTCCGGGCTGCCGTTCCTGCCGGGGGTGTCCACGACCACCGAGGTGGTGGCGCTGCTGGAGCGGGGGGTGCGCGAGATGAAGTTCTTCCCCGCGCAGGCGGCGGGCGGCACGGCCTACCTGAAGTCCCTGGCGGGACCCCTCCCCCAGGCCCGCTTCTGCCCGACGGGCGGCATCGACCCCGACTCCGCGCCGGACTACCTCGCGCTCTCCAACGTCGGCTGCGTGGGCGGCAGTTGGATGCTCCCCGCCGACGCGGTCGCCGCACGGGACTGGCGCCGGGTGGAGGACCTGGCCCGGGCGGCCTCGGCACTGCGCCGGTAGTCGCAGCCCCTGCGTGCGGGTGCTCGCATCCTGAGTGCCGGTGGTCGCCCCCCGTCGGCGACGGTCGCACCCCTCCTGGCGGTGGTCACGCCGAGCGCCCCGTTCGGCTCAGCTCACGCGGATCACCACCTTGCCGAAGGCCGCGCCGCTCTCGTAGTACCGGAACGCCTCCCGCACCTCGTCGAAGCCGAGGACGCGGTCCACGACCGGGCGGGTGCCGTGCAGTTCCAGCGCCCTGTTCATGGACTCGAAGTGCGCGCGGCTGCCCACGAAGACCCGGCCGATCGTGGCCAGACTCGCCGCGTACGCCGCGTTGGAGATCCCGATCCCGGAACCGCGCCCGTTGCCGGTGATCAGGAGCACGATCCGGCCGTACAGCGCGGCGGCGCGCACCGACTGCTCGATGGTGTCGGGCCCGTTGGTCTCCACCACGAGGTCCGCGCCGCGCCCTCCGGTCAACTCCCTCACGGCCTGCCCCCATTCGGGGTTCCGGACGTAGTCGACGACGTGGTCCGCGCCAAGGGCCTTGAGGCGGTCGCCCCTGGCCTCGCTCGACGTCGTCGCGATCACCTCGGCCCCCATCGTCTTGGCGAACTGCACGACGAAGAGGGACAGCGCGCCGCTGCCGAGGGTGAGGACGGTCCGACCGGGGGTGACAGGCTCGCCGCCGGTGAGGCTGTGCCAGGCGGTCACCCCGGCGCAGGGCAGACAGGCCGCCTCCTCCCAGGTCAGATGGCCGGGAACACGTACGGCGGCCTCCTGGCCCAGGCAGGCGTACTCGGTCAGCATGCCGTCGAGGGTGGCACCGGGCTGGTCGAACCGGTCCGGGGTGATCCGGCCGTCCAGCCAGTTCGGGAAGTACGTGCCGGCCACCCGGTCGCCCACCGCGAACCGGGTCACCTCCGCCCCCACCGCGACGACCTCCCCCGCTCCGTCGCTCAGCGGGATCACGTCCCGCACGGCCTTCAGGGGATAGGTCCCTCTCAGGATCAGCAGGTCGCGCTTGTTGAGGGAGACGGCGCGCACCCGGACGAGGATGTCCCGGGGCCCCGGTTCCGGGCGGGCCGACTCGCGCGGCACGATCCCGTCGACGGTGCCGGGGGTTTCGAGGTGGTAGGCGCGCATGTCCGCTCCCTGGGTGGGCTCCTGCGTGGATGCGTCCATGCTGTTCGGGCCGGGGAGCCCGCTCAATTCCCGGGAGGGTATGACGGGTGTGTCCGTCCGGCGGGTCGAGCGAGTGCCGTCGTGTCACGGCCGTACCCGTGACGTCGTGCCGTAGCCGTACCCGTGACGTCGTGCCATGGCCGTCCCGTGACGTACAACTGACCGCATGACGACCGGTATCACCACCGAGCCCCCGCCCTTCGCCCGGGAGCTGCTGCGCTGGCGCCACGCGCGCGGGGTGAGCCAGCTGGAGCTCGCCTCCCGGGCGGGCACGACCCAGCGGTACGTCAGCTTCATCGAGCGCGGGCGTTCGGTCCCCGGCAGGGAGATCGTGATCCGGCTCGCCGAGTCGCTGGACCTGACCCTGCGGGAGCGCAACGCGCTTCTCCTGGCGGCCGGTTACGCTCCCGCGTTCACCGAGTCGCCGCTCGACGCGGCCGCGCTGAAGCCCGTACGCGAGGCGCTCGACAGCATCCTCGAAGGCCATCTGCCGTATCCGGCGGCGGTGGCGGGGCCGCACGGTGAACTCGTCGCCGCCAACGCGGCGTTCGACGTGTTGTCCGAAGGCGCTGACCCCGGGTTGCTGGAACCGCCGGTGAACGTCCTGCGGCTGGCCCTGCATCCGCGCGGGATGGCGTCACGGGTCCTGAACCTGGACGCCTGGGGGCGGCACATCGTGGAGAACCTGCGGGCGCGGTCCCTGCGCAGCCCCGACCCCCGTCTCGACGCGCTGGTCGAGGAGTTGGCGGCGTACGTGCCGGCGAGCGAGCCCGGCGCCGACTATCTCGGCTTCGCCGTTCCGCTGCGACTGCGGTGCCCGGAGGGCGAGTTGAGGCTGCTCACGACGTTGACGTCATTCGCCACCGCGGTGGACGTCACGCTCGCCGAACTCCATCTGGAGGCGTTCCTCCCGGCGGACCCCCGGACCGCCGGGATCCTGCGTGACCGGGCCTCCCGACGGGATCTGGGCGGGAGTTGAGGACCGACGCGCGGTGGCAGGAGCCGTGCTGCCGGGGTCAGCGCAGGTGCGAGGTGTCGTTGAACAGGCGGACGCTCGCGTTGCCGTCCCCGTAGTACGCCACCGCCGAGAGCGACGCCGCCGACAGTTCCATCCGGAACAGGGACTCCGGCGGGGCGCCGAGGGCCAGCCGTACGAGGGTCTTGATCGGGGTGACGTGCGTGACGAGCAGGACGGTGCGGCCCGCGTAGGCGGCGATCAGCTTGTCGCGGGTGGCCGCCATGCGCAGCGCCGTCGCGGCGAAGCTCTCGCCGCCGCCGGTCGGTTCGGCCTCCGGTGAGGCGAGCCAGGCGGTCAGGTCGTCCGGGTGGCGTTCGCGCACCTCGCCGAAGGTCAGTCCCTCCCAGGCGCCGAAGTCCGTCTCGCGCAGACCGTCCTCGATGACGACGTCGAGGCCGAGCCGGGCGGCGACGGCTCCCGCGGTCTCGCGGGTCCGGGCCAGCGGGGAGGCCACGATCGCCTGGATCGTGCCGCGGGCGGCCAGCGCCGCGGCGACGCGTTCGGCCTGTTCGCGGCCCGCGTCGGACAGGGACGGGTCGCTGCCGCCGCTGCCCGAGAACCGCTTCTGCGGGGTCAGGGGGGTCTCGCCGTGGCGCAGCAGGACGAAGGTGGCGGGGGCGCCCATGTCCGGCGGTGCGCTCCAGCCTGCGGCGGGCTTGCCGGTGGCCACGTTGCTCGCGGCTCGCTTGTCGTCCTCCGCCTTGTCGGCTCGGCCGGCGTCACCAGACTCTCCGGCTCGGCCGGTGTCTCCCCGCTCCGCGGGTGCCTTGCCGGCTTCGCCGCCGGGAGGTGGGGTGCCGCCCTGCGCCGTCGCCCGGGTGCCGGCCGTCGCGGGCTGGGCGCGCCGTTCCTCGCGCCCCTTACCGGGCGCGTCCGTGCCGCCCTGCGCCGTCGACCGAGTGCCGCCGGACGCGGGCCGGGCGCGCCGTTCCTCGCGCCCCTCACGGGGCACGTCCGTGCCGCCCTGCGCCGTCGACCGGCTGTCGCCCGACGCGGGCCGGGCG